>NZ_DKST01000009.1:0-22045 GCF_002472835.1 Sphingobacterium sp. UBA7249
ACTACTTGCCTTTACAGGTGATAATAACACCCTCCGAGGTCGGTCGTATAACTTTTGTAGAATCTATTAAACCAAACTTTACTTTCCATCCTGCTCATCCATTCTCTTGATAAGCTCCTCCCGAAGCGCATCGAGGAATTTAGTACGGTTCATCTTCCGGTTTCTCAACTCCAAATAGGTCTGATAGAAATTGCCCAAGTCGATACCAAAAGCACTTTCAAATATTTGGCTACTTCTCTTATATCGTAGTTCCCGTTGTCAAACACGCCTTGATAGTGCCGGGCATAAATCAGTTCTATCAATGCCACCTTGCTACATGTCCATTTCAGATTTTTCGTGGCTTTCGATTTGTCTTTTTGGAATTTGTTATACAACTGATCTTCGATGTAAACCTGTATCAAATCATTGGCTATTATCTTGGCCACCTTGTAATCATGTGAAGTGGAAAAGGAGTGTTCTGATATTTGAAAAAACGGATTTCTTCGTCAGTATTTTTAAACCCTTTTTTTAAGACATGCTCCTTTACTTCGTAGAGGCATTCGAGGATAAGGTGAATAACAGCTTCTATTCGCTGTATGGAGCAATCGGCTTCAACTTCCAATTCACCGATTGCCGTTTCCAATTCAGACTGTGTTTCATTGTAAAATTTATCCATTTCTCAAACCTTTAGTTCTGCTAAGTAATTTTTACGATGTGTTACAACCAGATAATAAAATAGAGCTGATAAAGCATTACCACCTCTACCTGTTGTTAATTTGTTGAATATATCCGATGCTGTTGTTTGCATTGTTTTATAAAAATCAAGCCTCGAAACGGTACTGTTTTGAGGCTTGATTAGAATTGTGAAACAAGAGTGGGATGATTTAATAAATCCTGTTCTGCAATTCTATTTCTTTATAATTTTTAAGTCCTTAAAATACCCCTCTGTACCTATATCCACCCACAAAGCGACCGAGCCACTTTTAGTGTCTCCTTTCATTTCCTCGACAATAAACGAAGGGTGCTTTTGACCATTGATATACAGGTGTACCTTACGGTCGTTGATTTCCAAACGTAACGTAATCCATTCATCCAAACCTATATCGGCATAAGTCTCGTATGTTTCGGGAAACTCTTTCCGTAACCTGTCAAACTTATAGTCGGGATAGGAAAAATATTGTACGGAATGGTTTCTACGGAATTGATTTTCCGCCCTACCATTTGTTGGGCGAATGTATATGGATTGAAATTTGGAATTGCTTTCGTCAATTCCAAATGCAACTCCTATAAATCCACGGGCAAAATCGGGTGCGCTTTCAAGCAAACGGCTCAATACCTTGACTTCAATTATTCCGTTTTCAAAGTTTACACCTTTCAACTTGGCGTAAGTAGGTTCGTCTACGGTAGAAACCATGTTGTCTTTCTCAAAAGGAAGTACCTCTAAATCCCTTTCCATTTTCAGTACTTTTTGTCCTTTCAGTTTTACAACCGATGCCTTTACGTTATTCAGCTCAAACTCCTGCTTTTTATAGGTTAGGTTTTGCCCGAATGCCACGATAGCAAAAAGACTGAATAATGCGGTTATCTTATATTTCTTCATCATATCAAAAATACTTTCTCTCTATATTAATTACAATTTGGCTTTTGCTTCCACCACAGTTACAGGCTTGCCGATAGCACCAAATTCATGCAAGTCACCGAAAACCTCTATACGGATGGACTGGTCTAAGCCCCCAACTTTCACGGCATCAAAACCACTGTCTGCGATAAGTTGCTTAACGGATTTGTCGATTGTGTTGTCATCCGTTGCATAAAACAGTACCGATTTTTCCGGTGTTTGAAAAGCTGTATCCGCCAATGAAACAGCCCCCAGTGTACCAAGGGCTTTGGCAAGTTTTGCACCCTTTGGAAGTATCTCTGCATTCAGCTTTCCGGCACTTTCTCTTTCACCTATGATTTTTTTGAAGCCTCCGTTTTCGTCCGGTGCAATGGGGTTGGATGGGTCAATAATGATTTTGCCTTGAAATTCGTCTGCGTATTGTTCAAAAAGTTCTTTGATCGTGTTGAACCAAACTGACAATACGATAATGTCGGCTTCCTTAATGGCTTCTGCTGTTTCTGCGGACGTCGCAAGGTCACCTAATTGATTAGCCAATGCTTTGGCGTCTTCAATTTCCCTACTTGCAATGATAACGGGTCTGTTTCCTTTTACAAGGTTTTTAGCAACTGTTTTACCGATGTTTCCCAAGCCGATTACGGCTACTTTTGATGTTATGGACATACTATTTCTTTTTAGAATTACACAATAAAATTGATAATGCAAAGTTGCATCAAAGCATGTCTTCGCTCCAATGAACTATGTCAAGAAATAGTATTAATGTAGTTTAAGACTTTTATTTTACACGACGGTTTCTCAACCTGCTAAGAAACTCCGGCGTGATACCCAAGAATGAGGCGATTTGTGTTTGGGGTAAACGATTGGACAAATGCGGATAAACCTCAATGAAAGAATTGTACCTGTCTTCGGCGGTAGAGCTTATGTTTTGCAATAAGCGGTTTTGCAGGGTAACATAACTGTTTTCTATTAACACTCTAAAAATCCTGTCAAACTTGGCAACCTGTGTGTAAAGAGCGATGAGATTATCGTAACTTATCTGCAAAACCATTGTGTCTTCTAAGGCATCTATGTTCAATTCTGACGGATTTCTACCGTGAAAACTACCTATATCAATCATCCACCAATTTTCCGATGCAAATTGGATAATATGGGTATTGCCTTTTTCGTCCACTTTGTACATCCGTAAACAACCACGAACTACAAAATTGAATTGATTACAAATATCGCCCTCTTGAAGCACATATTGTCTTTTACGGTACAATCTCGGCTTGAAATATGAAGAAACGAGTTCTGTTTCCTCATCGTTTAACGGAATAAGGTTATTGAAATAACTTATTAAGGGTTCAACCGATGATTGTACAATTACTTCTTTCATTACAGCTTTACGTTTACAACACTGTTACAAATTTACAATTTAGTAAATACAAAAGGGCTTTTTTTGAAACCCTTTTGCCATATACACCTACTTACTATTCTTATTGTTGTATCAAATGTTGTAAATCGGGGTTATTCTTAATCCGCTCCATTTCGCTTTCCACAATATATATAACGTACGATTTTTATCACCTTAAATTTTCCAAAAAGAGTTCGAGTTCTGTACCAGTGAGTTCACTTTAAAAAAAAGCTGTATTTACTTGCGTAAAACAGCTTTTTTGCTTTCCTTAGGGCTGTTTTTGAACAACCTCCCTACTCGTTTTGAAATTCCTCAAAACGGTGTGTTTTGCATAGTTTTTTGTTGAACTTCACGTAAAACCGTCACAAATACGTCACAAAGGTTTTCGTGGTAATGAAAAGATTATGGCAACCGTAAGCGAAAAGGTTTATGAACACCACAAAAAATTAGATGGAACCTACGGCAATGGAATATCATATGATATCTGACAAAGAAAGCAGCTATGACTGGAGACGTCAGGGTGAAGAAGTAGTAGATGTAATTATGGAAGCAGCAGATATAGAAGAAGAGGTAGCCAATGATGTTCAAGAGATTTTAGGGAAGCGTTTTTCAGATTGTGAGAGTGCAGAAATGGGTTTAAAAACAGAATTTGCAGCTGAATCACATTACAAGCTTAAAATACTTGAAGATCGACCCTGGCAGAAAGAATGGGAGGAATTTCAAACCAAGCTTAAAAATGAAGCCAGACATTTTAATCAATTTGGGGTTAACTTACTCAACAAAGTATTAGAAGGAATTGACACTATGAGAACTGAAGAGGGAAACAGCCTAGTGACAACAATAGGACCAGGCACTTCCATTAAAGTTTTATATAGAGCTAGAGTTTTGCAATCAGAAGAAAAGTTAAAAGAAGCACTTAGGTATCCCGATAAACAATTAGGGCCACCACCAAATAAATACGCTTTGCCGGGGAGGATGAATTCAAGGGGAATATCGATGTTTTACGGTGCAATAGAAGAAGATATAGCTATTGGAGAAGTCCGCCCCCCTGTAGGAAGTAAAGTCGTTGTAGCAAAATTCAATATATTAAAAGAACTAAAATTACTGAAGCTAAATGCATTAACAAAAGCAAACAGTGTAGGAAGTATTTTTGATCCAGCTTATATTCTCAAGTAGAATGGGTTATCTTTCTTCGTGAGCTAAGTGACCGAATATCTAATCCTGTTATGCCGGATGATGAAACAATGGACTATTTGATAACACGGGCAATTGCAGATTATCTGGCGGTAGAATCAATGGTGAAGTTTGATGGTATTATGTATCCGTCAGTGCAATCAGATAAGAAAGGGATAAATATTGTTTTATTCCATAAATCATCCAGAGTAAAGCCCTATCCATGGGAACTAGATGTAAGTCTTGGTGCATATACCGACGAAGGATGGGAATGGGACTATCACGTGCTAGAGAAAAAACGAAATTCGACTGCTGTAGTAAGGCAATATTATGATGATTTGATGGACAGGGATATATTTATAACAGCTGATAAAGAAAAACGTCAATCTACTTTATCCATAGACACAGCAAGCATAAGAATACATCATATTATGGAAGTAAGGTTCATAAAAGAATCTCATGATTTTTCATGTATAGATGATTCTCCAAATGACTAATACACTTTAATTATGGATAAATGTAAATATTGTAGTTGCAACTTTACGAATAAGGATGATCTTAAACTGCATTTAAACGCTGAACATGCAGACGTTAGTTATAAAGACCGTCATAAGTTTTTTCAATCTTTATTCTCTTTTAATAAAGGAGCTAAAGCAAATAAAAAATTGAATAAGGAAAAGGTTATAATAAGTTAATGGTTCAAAAGAAGTATAAATTTAAATTTGATAAAAAGTATAAAGGAATTCTACACCAAGAAAGGTGCAAATGCGAAAACTGTTCCATTGTATATGACTAAATTTGGATTTTCAAAAACACCAATATTGCTAGGGAGGTAAGAATCTGCAAAAAATGCGAACTAGTAATAATAAACATAATCAGACTCAAGGTTAAATTAAGCTCATTTACTCTTCTTTTGAATCAAAAAGGTAAGAACACCACACGAAAATAAGGCTTTTGTATATATAAATATATATAGCTAATTTTATTTATGCTCTACAACCCATTTGAACAGGTTACCAAGGCTTACTTCCGAGAGAGCTCGTTGAGTCAGGGTATAGTCATTTCGTGCTACAACGTTTTGAATGGCACGGTGTTAAGGAGAAGACAGGATTTCTGCTTACGCGTCATGAGGATAAGGCATCAGCGGAATTACATTTCCATTATCTGAATGTCAACGAGGGAAAGATGTTACAAATGCCAGACGATGCGGAGAAAATGGCGACCCTATTGAAAGTAGGATTGGGTTGCCGGATTTTTCTAAATAAAATTAAAGTTGAGCATTGGAACAACAGAATGCTCAATATGTATGAAAAAGAGATTACACAATACCTGAGAACAAAAACAAAGTTTTATTACAAAAATCCTATTGATATCACCTTTTCCTTGATCTATGGAAGAGATATCGCTACAATAACAGATGGCAAGACCAGCAAGACGGCTTTCGCTTTAGACTTGTTGAGATAAGAAATATTTCAGCTGTTTACTCCGAAAAAACTATATAGGCGTTTACGTATATTAGTATATTATAAACGAAAGATAAATGTGCTGGGATATTACTTTACATACAGATATAGAAATTGCGAAATCTGCATTTCCAGGTCTTAAAGACGAAAGGAAATGAACTAATGAATTCGTTCAGACCATACAGCTATGAACAATAGGATTNNTGGATTTGAGTTTATCCTCAATAATCATGTGGATATAAAACTAGTAAATACTTTTACCAGGGCAGATGCCCCGACACTTCTGGAAACCAACAAGGTCGATGTTGTTTTGGCGAATATCAACATGCCTAGAATAAATGGTATTGATGATTCCTTGTCCATTAAAAAGAATCAATCCAAAACACGGGTTAATGCCATAAGTAATATCAGTGAAGGTATATTTTGAAGGAAAATGATCACAAACATTTTATCTTTAATGTCGGGAGTCCCACTTTTAAAAACCTCTTTGACTCTTTTATATAGTAATGAGTGTGCTTAGCTAATATAGCGATGGAGTTCATTGATTCCCTAAAGCTTCAAGATCGAAGATTAAATCATAAAATGTTTGCAAATTTAAAGTATGCAGCCTTTTTTGTTTCTGGTGAGGACCAAAAATTAAAAGGATCCTTCAACAATTAGTGATTAATTCGGTGAATCATTTCTAGAAAGTAATCTGTTCCAGTGTAAGACCTCAGTTTTCGACCTTTTATATCCAACTCTCTACAGTATTGAAGCAAAACTTTCAAAATGAACAGTAATACTTGTTTTAAACGAAGACTAAATATCTTTTTAAAAATGTCTGTTTTATTCCGTATATTGGTACCCCTTCCTACATGCAGACCTTGTAATAATGCGAGACGAAAGTATGCAAGGCTCAATCTTCAAGATTATGACATTTATATCAGTAAAAGGAATCGCTTTCCTTTCGACTTTCCCCCCTCGCGCATGCGGTATCGCTACCTATACGACAGATCTTATGACGGCAATTGTGGATAAATTCCCTTCATTTAACCTTATACCCATACCGATAGAGAAGGGAATTGAACATATCTATCCATTTTACACACCTCTTAAACTAAACGTTTCAGACCTCGGCTCATTTGACCGTCTTAAGGAATATATAAATACATCTTCGGATATCGATATGGTATGTGTCCAGCACGAATTCGGCCTGTTCAAAGATCAAGAAATGGATTTTCTCTCGTTCATCAACAATCTGGAAAAGCCCTTGGTTCTTACTTTCCATACCGTATTGCCCTCACCAGATTTATTGTTGGCTGAAAAGGTGAAGGCACTAACGGAAGCCTGCTCCCGTGTCTCGGTCATGACCAGGAATTCTGCAAGTATTCTGACCAAGGATTATCAAGTATCGGAGGACAAGATTATCATGATACCCCATGGTACCCACATAGCACCCGCAGTTGATAGGATCGAGATCCGTCGACGCTATGATCTGGCAGATCGGAAAGTGTTGAGCACATTCGGTTTGTTGGGCCCCGGAAAGAGCATTGAAACTACATTGGAGGCGCTCCCAGCGATCATTGCACGGACACCAAATGTCATGTTCCTCATTCTTGGCATGACACATCCTGCCCTGATCCAACAAGAAGGAGAACACTATAGGGATATGCTTAAAGAATTGGTGGATCGATACCAGATCGCCGATCACGTCCGATTTGTCAATGAGTTTTTATCAACTGAAGATCTACTGTCGTACCTGCAGATTACGGATGTATACCTTTTTACTTCAAAAGATCCGCTTCAGGCCGTCAGCGGTACTTTCTCCTATGCATTGAGCTCTGGCTGTCCTATCGTGTCAACGCCAATACC
The DNA here is from genome assembly GCF_002472835.1 of Sphingobacterium sp. UBA7249. Classification (NCBI taxonomy): domain Bacteria; kingdom Pseudomonadati; phylum Bacteroidota; class Sphingobacteriia; order Sphingobacteriales; family Sphingobacteriaceae; genus Sphingobacterium; species Sphingobacterium sp. UBA7249. The sequence continues at coordinate 7,478 of NZ_DKST01000009.1, forward strand.
CCATGTACGTGAAGTATTGAAAGAAGACATGGGGATCATGATCGACTATGAAGCTCCTGGTCAGCTGTCGGATGCCGTCAACCAGATATTGGAGGATTCGTCAAAACTTGAGAGGATACGCCATATCAATCTGCAAAAAACGGTGGCCACATCCTGGCAGAACGCCGCATTGGCACATGTCAATCTATTCGAAGATCTTGTCGGCGAGCAGCGAAGGATAATATATGCTCTTCCACCGATCAATTTGGATCACATTCAGCGCATGACAACGGATATGGGGTTTGTTCAGTTTGCCAATATCAGTACGCCCGATATGCAAAGTGGGTATGCTCTGGACGATAATGCCCGTGCCTTAATCGCTATGTTGCACCACTATAGGATATTCGAATCATACAGCGATCTTGCCCTGATACAGAAATACCTGCAATTTATCGCCTACTGTATACAAGATGACGGTACGTTTCTGAATTATGTGGACAAGAAAGGCCTTTTTACGGTTCAGAATAATCAAGAAAACCTGGAGGATGCAAATGGGCGGGCAGTATGGGCATTGGGCGAGGTCATCGGGATGTCCGATATACTGCCTGAAGAATTGTCTGCGCTCGCAAATGAATTGTTGGAACGGACATCGGATCATTTCCTATCCTATCACTCGACTAGATCAATGGCCTTTACGATCAAAGGATTGAGCTTTCTGAAGCACAATCGCTATATTAATGTGCTGAAGACATTGGCAGACCGCTTGGTAGCCATGTACGATCATGAGAGCTCAACAGACTGGCAGTGGTATGAGTCCTACCTGACTTACGGCAACAGTGCTATTCCAGAATCATTGCTCGCGACATACCAAGTTACGGGGCATAACATTTATAAAGAAGTTGCGTACAGATCGTTTGATTTTCTGCTTGGCAAGATTATGATAGGTGGCGAAATCCATGTCATATCCAATAAAGGTTGGGCACAGCGTGGAATTCCCGGAACAGATAGCAAGGGAGGCGAACAACCTATCGATGTGGCTTATACAATCATGGCATTGGAACGGTTCTACAGAGTCAGTCGGGAATATCGCTATAGAGAAATGATGCACTATGCATTCGAATGGTTCTTGGGCCGGAACCATCTTGGACAGATCGTTTACAACCCTGTTACAGGAGGCTGCTTTGATGGACTCGAAGAGGAGACGGTCAATATCAACCAAGGTGCAGAATCAACCCTGAGTTACCTGATGGCAAGGCTTATCATGGAGCCTTATGCATAACTGAGCTGTCACTTATTATTCAGCAAACATAATGTACTGAATGTCAATTAAAATCATTACCTTTAACTTACGGGTCTGCAACTTATTTAACACCAATAAGCAGATCGGACATGAAATATAGCATGATTTATTATCCGGAATTATTTCAAATTGTCCTGTAACAACCCCTTCTTTTTAAAGCAATTCACAATTTTTAAATCGCAAGAACAAATTTCTTGACTCCCTCCGGGATAGGTCAAACAAGCTAATGGTCAATCGTAGAAAACGATTGGCAGGCGAAAATTAACAGTATAAAATTTACCCATCATGAGTAAAGATCAGAAAAAAGCAAAAAGTACGAAAGAGAAGACACAATCTTCTTACCAACAGGAAAAAGATTCGACTTCAAAGGAAACAACAACAAATGTGTTTAGCAAGAAAAAGAAATAGGCCTTTATATGAGCCTGCTAGTATCTTTTATATTACCATTAACAATTCCACATGGCACCAGTAATCAAATTCAGCAATGAAGATTCATTCTTTTCAAAATCGCTCAGAGCAAAGATAAACGAATATTTTAAAGTGAGTGGCAAATCTAAAACAGGTGATTGGCGGATCGGTTTAAAGGCGACCATCCTTTTTCTCTCACTTATCTGCATTTATACGATTCTGGTATTTGTGCAGCCATATTGGCCGATCAGTATCCTTTTGTGTTTGCTCTTGGGAGTCAATCTTGCAGCAATCGGCTTTAATATCATGCACGATGCAGGACACAATTCTTTATCGCGCAATACGAAGATAAATTCCCTGCTATCGTACTCGCTAAACCTTGTTGGGGGCAATATATACCTCTGGAAACTGAAGCATAATATCGCACACCACACGTACACCAATATTGATGGAGAGGATCATGATATTGAGATCAAGTTTATGCGGGTTCACCGCGATCAACCACTCAAGCGCTATCACAAGTATCAAAGATATTACTTTATCTTCCTGTATGGTATATCTTACCTCGCGTGGGTTTTCTTTCAGGACTATGAAAAGTACTTCCGGCAAAAGCTTGGTAAAAACTCCGAAAGATTTGCTTTCCCCCTTAAACAGAAAGTTATCTTTTGGATAAGCAAAGGTTTCCATCTAGGTATATTTGTAGTCATACCTATGATTGTTGTAGGATGGTTGTCGACCCTGATGGGGCTGTTAGTGGCCGGGGTAGTCTGCGGGATCTGTCTGGCTACCGTATTCCAGCTTGCCCATGTGGTCGAAGAAACAGAATTTAAGTCGATAGCTACTGACAAGCTGGAGGAAGAATGGATGGTACATCAGGTTCATTCGACAGCTAATTTTGCGACTAAGGATAAGGTGTTGACATGGTTGCTCGGAGGACTGAATTTCCAGTTGGAGCACCATCTTTTCCCCAAGATCTGCCATGTGCATTATCCTGCTATCAACGAGATCGTAAAAGAGGCCTGTAGAGAGCTCGGAATCAAGAGCGTTGAGTACGGAACATTCCGGGAGGCATTCAAGTCCCATGTCCGGGTCATCCGCAGTATGTCGCAATAGCACTCGTTTGATGTTTGTAATCGTTATAACTTCTTTCCGATGTACGAACCGTAATGCTCGGTACGAAATTTTTGCCTTTCAGTTTGTTGCCTTTCGAACCGCACGCAAACTGGTGCTCAAATACTTCATCGAACCAATGCTTCAAAATAGCATACTTACTGTACCAATAAATTGGATACTGAAAAACAATCGCCTGATGTCTTAATAGTACTTCGTGCTCTACTTTTTTGTTAATCTTGTAATCGGGATATTGGGTATGAATATCCCTGATTTCTAAATCCAAAATGCTTTTTTGTAATTCTTCGATAATCATTCTGTTTGCAAAAGGGTTAGCAAATGTTGTGGATGTGGCAGTATAATTAATGCCATAATTTCTGTTTTTTTAAGATTTAAAATATCATACTATAATAGTTTTAGTTGCAAAACTTATTTGAGTTAATTACGTTTCCAATAGCTAACAAAATAGATAGGTTTAAAAGATTTTATTAGGTCTTGATGCTACATTCTATACGAATAAAAATCTCTATATAGTTCCATTTTTTGCTATCTACGACACGGTTTCCGTTAAGGATCAGGGTTTTCTGTATTTGTGCCTTTCAATTCGGTGATCAAGTTAGAGTAAAATCAAAGCTACTGATAATGAAAGAAAGGGAATTGCCAAATGGCAAGATCTCAATTTTTTATGAAATGATTTTAGAGCTAGAGTTTGTTTAGAATACCCCTAACAGAGGTGAAATATTTGTAGAAGATTGAATCGATAGAGGAGAACCTCAGAGGGTAATGCAATAAGAATTAGAAATCCTAAATCATATCCAAATCTTGGTATTCTCCAATCCTTTCCATCTTGGCTCAACTGTATTACGTTCATTTACGAACAACAAAATGTCCGATAATGGACAGCAACTTAACCGAAACAAACCATAAACGTTTGAAATACAAATCATTAAACTATTGGCAGATAAATTGTTTTTTTTGCTTTTAGTTTAAAGAATATTTTGAGGAGATGACTTTTTGGTCAACTTCCTGTTAATTAAAACATTCGATATATTCCAATTATTATTCAAAAATAGCATCAGGCATTTAAAGAGAAATAAGCTCTTTACTTTCTTAAACATTCTTGGTTTGACTATAGGAATTAGTTCCTGTTGGGTGATATTTAAGTTTGTGAATTATGAACTGAGGTATGAAAGCGGACTTCCTAATAAGGAAAATATCTATAGAATAGTTAGTCGAATAAATTTCGGTAAGCAGGAGGAAGACACATGGAATGGAGGTGCTTCACGGCCCATATTCTTTGCTCTTCGAGATGATGTGCGATCATTAGAACGTGCAGTTCCAGTATATAAATTCTATACAGAGTTGGTGACCATACCTGATAGTAAAGGTCAAGCTAAACGAGTGGAGGAGTTGGAATACGAAAATCAGATCATACAAACGGAGAACTCCTATTTTGATATGATTGGTTACAAGTGGTTGGCTGGAAATAAAAACGGGGCATTATCTTCACCTAGTCAGGTCGTACTAACGGAGGATAGGGCAAAATTTTATTTTCCAAACATGGATTATAATGACATAATCGGGAAGACTCTAATATATTCGGATACTATCCAAAAAACAGTCTCAGGTGTTGTAGCAGCATTGGATTACCCGTCAGAATTTAATGGTGAGGTATTTATTTTATTACAAAAAAGAGAACAGGACAATAATATAGGTGAGTGGACCAATACCAATTCATCAGATCGGATTTATTTTCAAGCAATTGGTCAGAAACAAGCTGATGATGCTTTTAATCAGATCAATAATATTGTAGAAAAAAATATCAAGAGTTTCTACAAGAGGTAAAGCCTATTATACATGGTCAAGAAAATTAGAATTATTGCCATTAAAAGAATCCCATTTTTCAACTTACATCGATGAAGCAAATATCCAGAAAACTAGTAAAAACGTATTGTATGGGTTAACTGCTGTTTCAATATTCCTATTGGTTTTAGCTTGCATAAACTATATCAATCTGACTACTGCCCAAATACCGCAACGTTCGAAAGAGATCGGGATTCGAAAAACACTAGGGAGTTCAAAAAACAGCATCATTCTTCAAATGATGATGGAAACTAGCACCATCATAACTATTGCTTTGCTTGCCAGCTATTTTGTTTCAAAATTAGGATTAGGACTATTGGGATATTTAATTAGTCAAGGAGCAAAAGAATTTAACAGTCCAATTATCTTTGGAGGTTTTATTCTTATGGTATTACTCTTTACTTTGATTACAGCAGGACTTTACCCTTCCTGGCTGATCACTAAAGTCAATGCTATCGATATATTCAGAAGCAAGGGCAGTTTGAATTCTGAAAAAGGCGGTTTTAATCTTAGAAAGGCATTGATTGTCTTTCAATTTATCATTGCACAAGTATTTATCGTGGCGGCGATTATTATAGGGCAGCAATTACAATACACCATTAAAAAAGATTTAGGTTTTAATAAAGATGCGGTAGTCATTGTGGCCATTCCATACCGGTTATTTAGTATGGAGAATTTTGACAGTAAGAAACAAACATTGGCCACAGAACTCAGAAAGTTATCAGGTGTAAAAGAAATGACCCTAGGTAATCCACCATTATCAAATAGGGTTAGTTCATCTGCAATGCCATTGAAGTCTAGTGAAAATTCTGAGACTATCATACCTCAGGTTTTTAGGAAATCTGTGGATTCTGAATATGTAAAGTTTTATGATTTAAAACTATTGGCAGGAAAAAACTTAAGTGCATCGGACACAACGAACTCCTACATTATCAATGAATCTGCTATGCATGCTTTTGGCTTCAAAAAACCTGAGGATGCAATAGGTCAGATCATTGGGCAAAAAGGCCAGGATTTTCCAATCGTTGGTGTGATTCAAGACTTTCATGCCCGTGATTTTTATCAGAAAATAGAACCATTAGCATTAATGAGTGAAAAATGGAATAAGAGCACTTTTAATATTCGTTTAACAAACTCTGACAGTAAAAATGTTCGCCAAACGATTGAAAGCATTAAATCTAAATGGTCAGAATTCTTTCCGGTAGAAAAGTTTGATTACAAATTCTACGATGAAACCATTTTAGACCTTTATAAAAAAGAAGAGCAGCTTCAGAAAATCACAAATATCAGTACAGCAATTGCTATCCTATTAAGCTGTTTAGGACTTTTTGGCCTAGCAACAATAACTGCATTTCAAAGGACTAAGGAGATTGGCATTCGGAAAGTTTTGGGTGCATCAATTTCAGGTATTGTCGGCCCTCTTTCAAAAGATTTTGTGAAAATGGTTTTGATTGCGATCCTGATCGCTTCACCAGTTGTTTGGTGGGCATGCAATAAGTGGTTAGAAGATTTTATTTACTGAATAGAGATTTCTTGGTTTCTTTTTTTGTTTGGCGGATTAATTGCAATTGCCGCTGCTATAATCACAGTGAGCTATCAGGCAATCAAAGCCGCAAGAGTAAATCCGGTGGATAGCTTGAGGGATGAGTGATGATGCAAGTACAAAGGCCTTGAATGGATATGAAATATGATATTTGAGAGAGGGAAAGGGTTTATGGCCATAGACATAACTCATTAAGACTTATTTCTTCCGTTGATTGTTGCTATTTACAAATATTTATGAATCTTAGAAATTCTAGTAAGAAAATAGTCACAAATACGTCACAGCTGTAAATTTTAAATAATAAAAAGAAGTTCATAAATTGTTATAGTAAACAGGAAACAAAGATTTTTAACTTTGTTGACGAACGCTGACCTGTGTACTCAAAATCTGTGGGTCCATGATAAACAAAATTGCCAAAATTGCACTTGCTTTCGATTCCTGTTGAATGCTGTATTAAAAGATGGTGAAAACGGCACAAAAACATTCACGGAAAAAAAGTAGAAAATAAACAGTATATATCTCGAAAACTCACGCATCAACTCATACAATTTTTTGACCCAAAGTGTCTTCCATTTTTTAACATTTTTCCCTATACGGCCTAGTTTTATGATCATGGCAAAATAAAATTGCATTTATTATTTTTTTGTTTCATTATTATATCGTAATATTGCAATATAATAATTTAAAAATGGGAGCAACAAAGACAGATCATTTTACGGACCGCCAAAACCAGATTGCGGTTATTGCTAAAGCATTGGGCCATCCTGCAAGGGTTGCTATTATAGAATATCTGCTAAAAGTCAATACCTGTATCACCGGAGATATTGTCAATGAGCTGCCACTAGCACAGCCAACCGTATCACAGCATTTGAGAGAATTAAAAAATGCGGGATTAATACAAGGGAGCATTGAGGGAACATCTGTATGCTACTGTATTGACGAAAATACTTTCAATATATTGAAAGAGTATTTTTCAAAAATAATTTCTACAGTAACCAATCAAAAATGTTGTTAATGATGGAAACTGCTTTCATTGTATCTTCGGTATTCCTGATCAGCTATTCATTATTGGCAGTATTTGATGGTGTATTTTTGCATCTTTACAAATATCGCCTCTATGAACATAAGGAAAGCCGTTTTGAACATCTTATTCATACGATGCGGGCCTTTTTATTTACAGGTATACTTGTCTCTTTATTTATAAATATCGAAAACAACAACCTGTTTGTATTCGGATGCCTTTTGATTGTTGCGGATATCATTACATTGGTGTTGGATGCTTATGTGGAAAAAGACAGCAGACAATTTATGGGTGGACTTCCCCGTTGGGAATATATTATCCATCTGCTGGTGAACGGCTTACATTTTGCCGCTATTGCCATATTTTTAGTGATCAAACTCGATTTTCAATCTAGCGGTATATCGTTAGTAAATAAGTTTAGCCATAGCGCAGGCTATGATACTTTCCAAATTATAGCTAAAAATCTACTGCCGGGAGCGATTATCATAAGCCTCTTACATGTGCTGCTTTACATTCCCAGATTCAGTAAGTATTTTAATAAATTACAGCTAAAGTGCTGTTAAAAAATTTGCTTGAATTTATCGCAATATTGCATTATAACTATAAAATATAAAACAATGAAATTATCAGAAATCAAAGAAATCCTTCCAACATTGAAGAATGTTGAATTTCAATTAGAAAACGGAACATTTGTACCAGAGCATTTCCATGTGACCGAAGTCGGCCAGATCAATAAAAGATTCATTGACTGCGGTGGTGTAATACGTGATGAAAAGGCCGTGAACTTTCAGCTATGGAACGCCGATGATTATGAACACCGATTAAAACCCGGAAAATTATTGCATATTATCAGCCTTTCGGAGGAAAAATTAGGCATGGAAGATGCCGAGATCGAAGTGGAATATCAAAGTGACACAATTGGGAAATATGATCTGGAATTCAATGGCAAAACTTTTATATTGAAAAGTAAGACTACTGCCTGTCTTGCACAGGATGCATGCGGGATACCTTCCGAAAAGCAAAAGATAAATCTTTCTGTAGTTACAGGTACTGAAAATAATTCGTGTACACCGGGTGGAGGATGTTGCTAATTCGCTGTAGAATGTCAGATGTCTTTTAAATAACATGTATTAAAGCTAAATCAATGGATGAGATCTTTGATGTTATTGTTATTGGCGGAGGCCAAAGTGCGCTAGCATGTGGATATTATCTAAGGCGGGCAAAACTGAAATATCTTATACTGGATAAACAGGATATTCCTGGTGGTGCCTGGCTCCATAGCTGGGATAGCCTGACCCTATTCTCTCCAGCAGATTACAGCTCTTTACCGGGATGGCTGATGCCAAAATCTGAGCATCGGTTTCCGCTCAGACAAGAAGCAATTGACTATTTGCGTAAGTACGAAGAGCATTATCAACTGAATGTGAGGAGGGGTGTTGAAGTTGTTGAAATTAAAAAGGATGGGATTGTTTTTAAGGTCCTTACCCATCAGGGGGCTTTAAAAGCTAAAACAGTTATTTCGGCAACTGGGACATGGGGCAATCCGGCTATTCCAAAGCTAGCAGGAATAGAAGATTTTAAGGGGCTTCAAATTCATTCAGGAAAGTATAAAAATCCAAAAGACTTTACTGGACGGAAAACGCTGGTGGTAGGCGAAGGTAACTCCGGTGCCCAGATTGTCGCAGAGGTCTCAAAAGTTACCGCTGTAAAATGGTCAACCAAAAAGGAACCTGAATTTTTGCCTGATGAAGTAGACGGATATTATCTGTTTAACGTAGCCTCGGCGCGATACAAGGCCGAAAAAGAAGGCAAACCCTTCGATGCATCGCAGTATAATCTAGGAAATATCGTCATGGTTCCATCTGTTAAAGAGGCCCAAAGCAGAGGCGTATTAGTGTCAAGCGGCACATTCGATAAGTTATATGATAAGGGGGTGATTTGGCATAGTGGGGACAAGGAGGAATTTGATGCTATTATTTGGTGTACAGGATTCGGTTATGATACTTCTTATCTGAAATCATTGATACACATAGACGAAAAGGGCGTTGCAAAGACCAGTGAAAGTAAATCATTAGAAATGCCCGGATTGTGGCTCGTCGGATACGGCAATTGGACCGGTTATGCATCCGCCACAATCATAGGTGTAAATAAAACAGCAAAACAAACAATACTTGAGATTGAAGAATTTTTAAAAAATAGTAACTAATATAGTATGAAAATTGCATTATTCAGCGATATACACGCCAATTTACCCGCTTTGTAAGCTTTCTTTGAAGATGTCGATAAAAGAAATCCAGATAGTATCTATTGTTTGGGTGACCTGGTAGGTTACAATAATGGCCAAACGAAGTGATTAACGAAATCCGTAAGCGGAAAATTCCAACCATTGCAGGAAATTACGACTTCGGTATCGGACGTATGAGCAATGAATGTGGCTGTGCCTATAAAACCAATAGTGAAAAAGACAATGGCAATATCTCCAATTCTTTTACAAATTCTATCATGAAGGACGACGAACGTGCCTATTTGCGCACGCTCCCTGCCCACATCAAAGTTGAGTTTCAGTTGAATGAAGATAAACTCAATTTGCTTCTGGTGCATGGCAGCCCAAGAAAGATTAATGAATATCTTTTTGAAGACCGTGAGGAAAAGAGTATGCTCAGGATTATGGAGCAGGCTGATGCAGATATTATGTGTTTCGGCCATACGCACAAACCTTACCACCGCATTTTAAATTCTGGATCCGAAGACCAGGCTCATTATCGTCATGCGGTCAATATCGGTTCGGTTGGTAAGCCCAAGGATACTGATGTCCGCGGTGCTTATGTCATGCTGACCATCAATGAAAACAGCTCTATACTGAACAAAGAAAGTATCGGTGTCGAGTTTATATGATTTGATTATGACGTTGGAAAAGCAGCTAAGGCAGTAGAAGAAAGCCCCCTGCCCAATGAATATGCAGAAAATCTAAGAAGAGGCTATTAATCTTAAACCATAAAAATGAACCACAAAATTATAACGACCATTGAGTCTATTTTAACAAATAGTATTTCAGAAGAAAGAAAAACAGTTTTACAGCCCCTGGCAGACTACATACAGAGGAAGGTAAGAGAGAACCAGACAATCCGGTTAAATTTCATCTGTACGCATAACAGCCGCCGGAGCCATTTATCACAGATCTGGGCCCAGACAATGGCCTATCATTTTGGAATTACTAATGTGTTTTGCTATTCAGGTGGTACTGAGGCAACAGCAATGTTTCCCAAAGTGGCAGAAACATTGAGCGATCAGGGGTTTCAGATTCAGAAGCTCAGCGGAACAGAAAACCCTGTCTATGCAATTAAATATGCCGAAAATGAGGCCGCGGTTATCTGCTTTTCCAAAGAGTATAACAGCGAATTTAATCCAAAAAATGAATTCGGTGCCATTATGACCTGTAACAATGCAGATGAAGGCTGTCCTTTGGTTTTCGGAGCAGAGGCAAGATTCCCGATAAAATACGATGATCCTAAAGTCTCAGATAACACTCCACAGCAAACAGAGGTGTACGCGGAAAGAAGCTTACAGATTGCAGCAGAAATGTTTTATGTTTTTTCACTGGTAAACAAATAGCATGGAAATAACAGCAATCGGTAAGGAGCATTATTCGAATATCTCCAGAATATACAAAGAAGGCATTGAAACAGGCCATGCCACTTTTGAAACAACAGCCCCAGCGTGGGAAGATTGGGATAAAAGTAAACTAAAACACAGCAGGTTTGCAGCAGTAGTTGATGGTATCATCGTTGGCTGGGCAGCCCTTTCGGCAGTGAGCGACCGTTGCGTTTACGGAGGTGTTGCAGAAGTAAGTATTTACGTTACTAATTCTCATAAAGGAAAAGGAGTCGGAAAGACTTTGATGGCCAAGCTAATTGAAGAAAGCGAAGCTTATGGAATTTGGATGCTTCAAAGTGGAATGTTTCCTGAAAATGAAGGAACAGTAGCGCTTCATCAGCGCTATGGTTTTAGAATAGTCGGTTTCCGTGAAAAAATAGGAAAACTGGGAGACACCTGGCGCGACACGATCATTATGGAAAGAAGAAGTAAAACAATAGGAATAAATTAAAATAATATGCAGCCAAAATTAAAATTTCTCGACAGATACTTAACACTTTGGATATTTCTCGCTATGGCAGTTGGCGTAGGCCTGGGCTTTTTATTTCCCGGCACTTCAAAAGTAATGGATTCACTATCTATAGGTACAACTAACATTCCATTAGCCATTGGACTAATCTTAATGATGTACCCGCCACTCGCTAAAGTTGATTATTCCCTTTTACCTACTGCTTTTAGGGATAAAAAGGTAATCAGTCTATCTCTATTATTGAATTGGGTCATAGGCCCTATTTTAATGTTTATCCTTGCCATTTTGTTTTTAAGAGATGAGCCGGATTATATGATCGGATTAATTCTTATTGGTTTGGCCAGATGTATTGCAATGGTGATTGTATGGAATGATCTCGCTAAAGGAAACCGTGAATACGCAGCCTTATTAGTCGCCTTAAACAGTATCTTTCAGGTATTTACTTATAGCTTCTTTGTATGGTTATTTATCAATGTACTGCCAGGTAAATTAGGACTAGCCAACTTCGATGTCAGTGTTTCAATGAAGGATGTCACAGAAAGTGTATTGATTTATTTGGGTATTCCTTTTCTTGCGGGCTTTTTGAGCCGATATATCTTAGTGAAGTCAAACGGGATAGAATGGTACAATAGAAAGTTTATTCCCACAATATCACCCATAACATTGTATGCCCTATTGTTCACGATTGTCTTAATGTTTAGCCTCAAGGGTGAAAAAATAGTGGAACTGCCGATGGATGTAGTAAAAGTAGCGATACCACTGATAATATATTTCGTACTGATGTTTTTTGTGAGTTTCTTTGTAAACAGATCAATGAAGGTTCCCTACGATAAAAATGCATCCATTGCATTTACGGCTACTGGAAACAATTTTGAGCTGGCAATTGCTGTCGCCATCGCAGTATTTGGCATCAATTCTCCTCAGGCATTTGTTGGTGTTATTGGTCCCTTAGTCGAGGTTCCTGTTTTAATACTTTTGGTTCGGGCCAGCCTTTGGTTAAAGAAAAAATACTATACCTAGAACATTCGGGGGCATAGTTTTAGTTCGATCACCTGAAATAATTTTGTGTCCCTGTTGTTCTATTACCTATGATTAAAAAAAGGCTTATTCCCCCTTATTTTTAATCAATTAATTCAACATAATTTAATAAATTTGCGCAATGAGGTATTTATCGTTCATCATGGCAATAATGGTCTTGGTCTTATCGGCCTCACCTTGCTTTATTGAGGATAAATGTCTTGAACAAACATGCATGTCAACAGAAGATCAACACCAAAATGACGATGATTGTGGAATGTCCTGTTGTTCTCCTTTTTCCAAGTGCAATACCTGTACAGGCTTTGTTGTAACTTCTTTTTGTTTTTCATTAGTTTCGCCCGGAAAATTACAGATAATAAAATTGGGTTCATTATCTGCTCCGACGATTTTAGATTTTCCCTACTCTACTTGGCATCCGCCACAGTTAGCTTAATATACCGTGCTCTGCACAAAAAGGTAGGAACAGCACTTTCCAACTATATTTCTCCTTTACAATAATATTAAGCATATTTCATGAAAAATATATTCATCGTGTCATTATTCATGACATTCAATCTTTGTGGTTACGCCCAAAGTATTTTTAAGGCCGTAGTTAAAGACGGTGAACACAAGGAAGTTTTAATTGGCGTTACTTCGGAGGTAGTAGGAACCGAAATTGCGGCAACTTCAGATCAAAGTGGGAAAATTACGTTGATCGATATTCCCGATGGATCGCAAACTATAAAGTTCAGCTATGTTGGTTTTAATGAGCGTATTGATACATTTCAATTTCCGTTAGAGGACACAAGCTTTATTGAGATCTTACTGGAGGAAGCCAGCGAAAAGTTGGAGGAAGTCGTAATTTCATCTACAAGAAGTACGAGGACCATACAAAATACGCCGACCCGTATTGAGGTTATCGGAAGTGAGGAACTGGACGAAAAGGGCAATATGAAAGCGGGGGATATCCGCATGCTTTTGAGTGAAAGCACAGGTATTCACGTACAAACAACTTCACCCATCAGTGCCAACGCAAGTATTCGTATTCAAGGGCTCGACGGACGATATACACAAATTTTAAAAGACGGCTTCCCTCTTTATTCGGGTGCTTCAAGCGGATTGGGCTTGTTGCAAATTCCACCGCTTGACTTAAAGCAGGTCGAAGTTATCAAAGGTTCAACCTCTACCTTATATGGTGGCGGCGCAATAGCAGGTTTGGTAAATCTCATATCCAAAACACCAACGGAAGAACGGGATATGCGTTTTCACTTAAACGGTACGTCGGGCAGAGGATTGGACATTAACGGTTTTTATGGACAGAAGTTTAAGAAGATTGGAACAACCATTTTCGCTTCGCATAATCGCAACGGGGCTTATGATCCCGCAAAAATAGGACTTTCGGCAATCCCTAAGTTTGAAAGGTATGTACTGAACCCTAAGTTATTTGTTTACTTCAATGATAAAACAAAAATGAACTTTGGTATTAATACCACCATTGAAAACCGCTTGGGTGGCGATATGCTTTACATCAAAGGAAACGGAGATAACATCCATCAATATTTTGAAGAAAACAAAACACAGCGTTATTCTACTCAATTTGTTTTTGACCATACTGTAAACGAAAACAGTTCTGTAAAATTAAAAAACAGCGTAAGTTATTTTAACCGGAATACGGCTATTCCGAATTACGAATTTGAGGGAACGCAAACCGCTACTTTTACGGAAGCAAGCTATAGCCACTGCAAAGAAAAATCAGAGTGGGTAACAGGCTTTAATATTTGGACGGACAATTTTAAAGAAAAGCAGATGACCGCATTTCCGTTGAGAGATTACAACCAAACCACATTCGGGGCTTTCGTTCAAAATTCTTTTAAGGCTACGGATTGGCTTCAATTGGAAACAGGTTTAAGAACGGATTACGTGATAGATTACGGAGCTGTTTTTTTACCGAGAGTATCGGCATTGTTTCAGATTGCAAACGGATTGACTTCACGTATCGGGGGCGGATTTGGCTACAAAACACCAACCATTTTTACAGAAGAAAGCGAACGCATACAATATCAAAACGTAATGCCTATTGACGATAATACCAATAAATTGGAAAAAAGCTACGGAGCAAATGCAGATATAAATTACCGTACTAATATTGGCGATGATTGGACATTCAGCATAAATCATTTATTCTTTTACACCTATTTGGATAA
>NZ_DKST01000031.1:0-72999 GCF_002472835.1 Sphingobacterium sp. UBA7249
TATTTCAGGTCTTTTTTTTGATTTTTATATTAGTTTACGTGTTTTTAATTTGTTTTTACTGTGTTTGTTGCTGATAAAATTATATTTTATGTGATTTATTTATATATTATTGTGTTTTGTGTTATTTTATTCAATTATTTTGTTGTTTTTATACTTTTTTTGATAAAAAATATCATTTTATTTTGAAAAACAAATAATTTTTACTTCTTTTGAATATCAAAACGGAATAAAAGCGATTGTTTATTTGTGTTAATTGCTTTATATGTAGTTTTCTGTTGATATTTTGATATAGATAAAGATTTTCCCTTTCAAATACCCTAGATTATGCCTCGCGTTGTTCTCAGCAGCGCGAGTTTTTGTTTTTAGAGTAAGGTAAGGTAAGGTAAGGGGCAAAAATAAAAGCGGCTATCCAAAGGATAACCGCTTTTTTATCTGGTACCAAATAATAAGAAATTATTCAGCAACTACTTCGAAAGGAACTTGAACTTTAACTTCTTTGTGTAAGTTTAAGTTAGCAATGTATTCACCTACTTCTTTAGGCTCAACTTCGAATGTAATACGACGACGATCTACATCAAAACCTTTTGCTTTCAATGCATCAGCAATTTGGATGCTATTTACTTTACCAAAGATTTTACCAGATTCACCTGCTTTAGCACCGATTGAAAGTTTTACAGCTTCCAATTTACCTGCTAATTCAGTCGCGTCTTTTTTGATTTTATCTTGTTTGAACTGAGCTTGTTTGATGTTCTCAGCTAAAACTTTCTTTGCAGATTCAGTCGCTTGAATAGCAAATCCTTGAGGGATTAAGTAGTTACGACCGAAACCTGGTTTTACATTAACGATATCGTTTTGCTCACCTAAGCCTTTGATATCTTGTTTTAAAATTACTTCCATTTTCTATCGTCCTCCTTATTTAATTGCATCAGCTAAGTAAGGTAACAAACCGATGTGACGAGCACGTTTAACAGCTTGAGCTACTTTACGTTGAAATTTCAAAGATGTACCAGTTAAACGACGAGGTAAGATTTTACCTTGGTCATTTACAAATTTCATCAAGAAGTTAGCATCTTTATAATCGATATACTTGATACCATTCTTTTTGAAACGACAGTATTTTTTACGGTTGTCCTCTACTTTAGGAGCAGTTACGTATTGGATATTTTCGTTAGCCATTAGTTTGCGCCCTCCTCAGTTTTAGTTTCAGCTTTTTTGTTGAATGCACCGCTACGTTTTTTCTCATTGTAAGCTCTAGCATGTTTGTCTAAACTTACAGTCAAGAAACGCATAATGCGCTCATCACGTTTGTATTCAACCTCTAATTTGTAGATTAATTCACCTGGAGCCTTGAATTCAGTTAAGTGATAAAATCCAGTAGTTTTTTTCTGGATTGGATACGCTAATTTTTTCAAACCCCAATTGTCTTCAGCGACAATCTCGGCTCCGCCTTCTGCTAAGATGTTTTTGAATTTTGCGATTACTTCTTTCGCAGCATCTTCAGAAAGCAACGGGGTAAGAACGATTACAGATTCGTACTGTTGCATTTTGTTAATTAATTTTGTTATTTAAAATTCCACATTTGTGGAAGTGCAAAGGTAGGTATTATATTGTTATATTGCAACGCCTTAAAATAAAAAAGTTTAGATCTTTAAGGAGATCTAAACTTTTTTTGTGGCCACAAATTAACCTACTTAGTTTAATTTGCTCATTTCTTCTTTGATTGCTATTTGTGTTTTTTCGCTTACACTCACCAATGGTAGGCGTAAAATATCACCGCCGATGCCTAATCTTTTAAGGATGTATTTAACACCAGCAGGATTTCCTTCGACAAAACAAAGATCAGTTATCTGGAGTAAATCATTATGTATGGCTCTCGCTTCGTTATATTTTCCCTCCTTACATAATTTTGCCAGTGTCGCCACTCGTTTTGGAAATGCATTTCCGACTACAGAAATAATACCTGCAGCACCGAGCGCCATCATAGGCAAGGTAACGGGGTCATCACCAGAGATCAATAGAAAATCTACAGGTTTATCCCGTAAGATTTCACTGAATTGGGCAAAATTTCCGGAAGCCTCTTTTATCGCTACGATATTTGAAAAATCATTGGCCAGACGTAATGTCGTCTGTGCGGTCATGTTGCTGCCCGTACGGCCCGGCACATTATATAATATGATAGGTAAAGGAGAAACTTGCGCAATAGCCTTATAATGCTGGTAAATTCCTTCCTGAGTGGGTTTGTTGTAATAAGGCGATACGGATAAAATCGCACAGAAACCAGTCGGATCGAAAGCTTTGATCTGTTCTACAATCTCTGCGGTATTGTTGCCACCGATGCCAGCAACCAGAGGGAGCCTACCGTTCACGCGCTTGACAGTGAAATCCCAGATACGCTTTCGTTCTTCTTTAGTCAATGTGGCAACTTCTCCAGTTGTACCTAAAGAAACCAAATAATCCATACCCTCGTTAATTTGCAAGTCAATTAGTTGACCTAATGCCTCGAAATCAACAGATTCATCTGAGTTGAAAGGAGTGACCAATGCTACTCCTGCGCCGTGAAGCTCGTTCATCTTGTTTTTGTATTTATATATATTTAATTAAAAATCCTATTTGGAATGAATAAGGTCTAACAGATCTCTTTCATTGATCATTGGGATACCCAGTTTCTCCGCCTTAGCAAGTTTAGAAGGTCCCATTTTGTCTCCCGCAACGAGATAATTCAATTTTGCGGAAATGGAGGAAAGCATCTTTCCACCATTGCTCTCGATTAGCTCTGCGAGTTGCTCCCTGGAATAATCTGCAAATACACCTGAAATCAAGAAAGTTTTGCCACTGAGATTTTCACTGGCCAGAATAATTTCCCTTTCCTCAATTTCCAACTTTAAGCCATAATTTCTTAAACTAATGAGCTGTTGCTGGTGGATGGGGTTGTCCAAATATTCTCTAACGCTTTCAGCAATACGACGTCCGATATCTTGAACTCCCTCGATTTCTTCGGTAGAAGCTTGAGCAAGGGCATCTATATTTTTAAAGTGCTGTGCTAACTTCTTTGCGGTAGTTTCGCCAACATGACGTATGCCCAAAGAAAATAACACTTTCTCGAAAGGCTTTTCTTTTGATTTTTCAATGCCAGCAAGCATATTGTCTATGGACTTTTGCCCAAAGCGCTCTAGTTGCTGCAAGTCTTCTTGATGATCTTTTAGACCATAGATGTCCACAATATTGTGCAACAGTCCTTTTTTGAAGAAAGTTTCTACTGTTTCATCACCCATACCCTCAATATCCATCATTTTACGGCCAATAAAATGCTGCATTTTACCGACGATCTGTGGTGAACAGCCTGTTTCATTGGGGCAGTAATGAACGGCTTCGCCTTCTTCCCTAATGAGTGTTGTTCCACATTCCGGACAGCTATGCGGATAGATAAAGGCTACAGTATCGGGTAACCTTTTTTCGAGGTTTACGCCAATAATTTTAGGAATAATTTCGCCTCCTTTTTCTACATAGACGGTATCTCCCTGGTGTAGATCCAGACGTGCAATTTCATTGGCATTATGCAATGAGGCGCGTTTGACTGTGGTGCCGGCCAATAATACCGGTTGGAGATTTGCCACGGGGGTAACTGCTCCAGTACGACCGACTTGATAGCTAATGGTATTGAGTGTAGTCTCAACGCGTTCTGCTTTAAACTTGTAGGATATAGCCCATCTTGGGTTCTTTGCCGTAAAACCTAAATCTTCCTGTTGAGCATAATCATTTACTTTGATTACGATGCCGTCGATTTCGTATCCAAGATTGTGTCTTTCGGTATCCCAATAGTCAATGAATTCAAAAACATCTGCCAGTGAACCACACTTTTTTGTATGTTCACAGACATGGAAACCCCAGCGTTTCACATGTGCTAAACTGTTCCAATGATCGTGAAATAAATTTGTTCTATTGTCACAATATAGGAAGTATAGAAAGCAGTCCAAGGGTCTTTTGGCCACCTCTGCGGAATCCTGAAGTTTTATTGTGCCCGAAGCAAAATTGCGCGGGTTGGCATAAGTTTGTTCCGCATTCTCTTCACGCTCTTTATTCAGGCGAAGGAACGCAGATTTGTGCATAAATATCTCGCCCCGGATTTCAAACTGGCTAGGATAGTCGCCCTCTTTGAGTCTAATCGGAATGGAGCGAATCGTTTTGATATTATTTGTGACCACATCACCTTGAGTTCCATCCCCACGGGTAACTGCTTTTTTGAGCAGTCCATTTTCATAAGTTAGGCTAATGGAAAGACCGTCGAATTTTAATTCACACACATACTCAAACTGATCGCCAATGATCTTGCGGATTCGTTGATCAAAGTCAAATAGTTCATTTTGACTATAGGTATTGCCCAAGGAAAGCATGGGCCAACGGTGTTTCTCAGTTTTGAATTTGGAGGTAATGTCTCCTCCTACACGTTGTGTAGGTGAGTTAGGATCGGCAAACTCTGGATATTGACGTTCCAGTGCTTCGAGTTCCTTTAGCTTGAGATCGAAGTCATAATCTGAAATAAGACTATCTGCCAATACATAGTATTGATAGTTGTAATGATTGAGTTCTGCTGTTAAGTCTTTTATTTTTTTTTCAATATCCATCGTCAACATGTTGCAAAATTACAAATAAAAAGTACGTTTAAATAAAATTAATAAAGAATCTTCTTATGTAGAGTACCTTATTTTCAATATGCGTTTTTGTGCACTTTATACTTCGGGACTTAACGGCCTTATTTGAAATCCTTAGGGTTCAATTGCGAAAATTTATGTTTATTATTTGTGTAGAAATCAATAATGATGGAGTTGTCGTATTGTCCTTTCTGATTTTCTGTAGCCGTGTATTTCTTTCGTTTTCTAGCATTTTTAAAAATATTTAGGAAGAAATACTGATGCGCGCGACTGATCGCCCATGCATCTTTCGGCTTGCGATCAATTAGAAATTTCATCAGCGCAGCAAAATCGAACCAAAAGCGTAGAAAAATTATCCAAATGGCCCGTCCCAAAGGCAGATTCTTTTGTAGCATTACCAGATTATTCCTGAAATTCAGATAAGTCTTCTTAGGATTGCTAGCATTTAGCGTGCCTCCACCGACGTGATAAACAACCGATGTTGGACAATAACCTATCGCATAGCCCATCTTTTTCAAGCGCCAACATAGGTCGATCTCTTCCATATGGGCAAAGAAATCTTCGTCTAGACCATTTGCTTGTTTCCATGCTTTTTCCCGGATAAAAAGTGCTGCTCCGGAAGCCCAGAAAATCTCGGATTCCTGATTGTATTGACCATGATCTTCTTCTACTTCATGCAAAATTCTTCCTCTACAGAATGGGAAACCAAAATAGTCGATATAGCCACCAGCTGCGCCGGCATGTTCAAAGTTGTCTTTGTTATGATAGGAAAGGATCTTGGGTTGTGCAGCAGCGATAATCGGATTGCTTTCCATGTAACTAACGACGGGCTCTATCCAGTTTTGCGATACTTCTACATCGGAATTCAACAAAACGTAATAATCTGCATCCACGCGTTCCAAGACTTTGTTATAGCCACCAGCGAAACCATAATTCCTGTCGTTTTCAAGGATAGTAATGGTAGGGTAGTATTGTTTGACAAATAGTACAGAATCATCATCCGACGCATTGTCACCGATGACAAACTCAATATTTGGATAAGAACTGTTGTACACGGAAGGCAGGAATTTCTCCAGGAAGAAACGGCCATTCCAGTTTAATATAACAACAGCTACTTTTGGTAATTTACTCATTTTCTGCGTTTCCTTTTCCAGCGATTATGTGACCAAAGCCAATATTCGGGGTTTTTACGAATCATTTGTTCTGCAAATCTATTGTGCAAATCGGTTATTTCATGTTCGGCAAATTCCGAAGGGTCTTCTACCAACGTAAAAAACTGACAAGAATATTGCCCCCTTTTTTTCTTCCGTCCAATATGACAATATACGATAGGAGCTTTGCTTATTCTTGATAAGCGTTCGGCTCCGGTGTAAACCAGTGTTTCTTGATTCAACCAATTGATAAAATAATCAGAATCAGAATACAGCGGCGTTTGATCGGCTACCAGTATGCTAACATTAGGCTGTCCTTTCAATTTTACAATATGCCTGAGAATTTGTTTCATCGGAACCATTTCAGCCCCAAAGCGACTTCGCATCGTATTGTATACAGTGTCAATATCTTTGTTATTTAACGGCTTATAAACAATCAATGTCGGGAAATTAGTAATCAAACTCAAACGGTGAATTCCCAGTTCCCAGTTGGCATAATGAGAAGTGACACCAATGACATTTTTTCCAGCATCAAGATGACGCGTTAATTCTTCCTCATTATCCAAAGTCATCTTCTTTTTGACTTCGTTCGCTGTAATCGTCTTTAATTTGATGGATTCCACAAGTAGGTCTGGAAAAAAACGATAGAATTTCTTTGCGATTGCTAGTCGTTCTGCCTCGTTCTTTTCAGGAAAAGCATTCGCTAAATTTTGAAATACAATATTCTTTCTATATCCAATGATGTAATAAAGAATATAATACAGCCCATCGGAAATCAAATATAGAAACCAATAGGGGAGAAGAGAGATAATATAGATTAATGCGTTTAACGCTTTTTGTTTCATGCTATAGCTAAAATTCCCAGTAGTATTTTACAAATATCCTTAATTTAAGTTATTTTTGCGTCACTTATAACAAAAATCATCAGTTTTTATGGAATCGCAGTTATTACTTCCAGCATGTTATCTTCCGCCGATATCGTATTTTCATACCATACAGGAAAATAATCTCCCTGTTGTCATCGAAAAATATGAACATTTTCAAAAGCAGAGCTATCGTACACGAGCACGAATTGCTTCTGCAAACGGAGTACAGGATTTAATCGTTCCGATCCAACACGGCAACAAGGATCGGGTTCCAATGAAGGATATCCGGATAAGTTACGAATTTGACTGGCAACGCTTGCATTGGTTAAGTATTCAGACAGCCTACAGAAGCTCTGCGTATTTTGAATATTACGAAGATGATTTTAGTCGCTTTTATCATGAAAAGTTTGATTATCTGCTTGACTTTAATGTCGCGCAGTTGGAACTTATATTAAAATCCATTAAGCTAAAAAGAACACTTTCTTTTACAGAGGGATATGCTGTAAGTGGTTCTTCTTTAATTGATTATAGGGAGGCGATACATCCGAAAAAGGAAAGTGTATTGCTGGCTCCGAAAGAATATTATCAGGTTTTTTTGGATAAAAACGGTTTTTATCCGGATTTGAGCATCATCGACTTATTATTTAATCAAGGTCCGCAATCCAAAAGCTATCTTTAGAATATTTTAAATTCCTTGAACATTATGCGTTTAATATTGTTCTTATTCAGTATTAAACGCTTATAAATGAAAAGATTTTTTCTTGCTGTCATTCTTCTTTCTCTGTTTAGCATTAACACGTATGCTCAAGGTGGGGTAGACACGATACATTATCGGAAAGTTTACTATTGGGGGACAACTGGAATGGGGTTCCCGATAGGTAAAACCAAAGATATATTATCTCCCAAATTTTCGGGTAGTATTGGCTTGGATATTTCCCTTAAAAATTCCATGTTTTTTGTATCCCCGACCCTGTATACATTGTCATTCAAATACAAACAGCGTCTGCCTGATCCGAATTTTGCCTATCGCATTGAAGATGCGAATACGAATTTCTATACATTGGCATTTTCGGGTGGTTTGCGAAAACAGATGCGGCGATTAAATGTCTACGGTTTCATTGGTCCGGGAGTAGGATTAACCAGTGAACCGCGTGCCACTGTTATGATCGATGAGAAAGTAGTTAAAATGGAAAATAAAAATCATTTTAACCTCTCAAGTAAACTCGGTGCAGGAGCGGACTATAAATTCAATGGCTTTTTCCTTGGCTTGGAGTTAGGTTACCTGCACAATTTTAGAAAGATACAGGATACACCAGTCAATATTTTTACGGTGATGATTGGACTAAAATCAGATATCACACAGATTGGTGATAAAGTGATTGATGTAATTGGTATAGATGGATCTATTAGCGGGAAAAAGGATAAAAGACCATAGTCTTATTTTAATACTTGGATCGTGTCTCCTATATGTGCTTCTGCGTCCGGGCCCATTTTCTTTACTTTTTCAGTTTGTTCAATCGCGACAGCAAACGCAGATGGAACGATACCTGACCCAAATTTAATGGCATAAAATTTAGTGAACTCTGCGCCAAAGTAAAGTATTGCAGCTGAATAATAGATCCATAGCAACATCACGATAATAGATCCCGCAGCTCCGTAAAAACTAGCTGTAGCAGAAAGACTAAGGTAAAGCGATATGCCGTAGCGCCCCAACATAAAAAGGAGGCCGGTGAAAATAGCACCACCTAGTATATCACGCAATTTTACCTTGGCATCAGGTAAAAACGAAAAGATAAATCCGAAAAGAATAACGATAATGGAAAATGTGATACCTGTATTTACCCAAGATATCAGGGCAATTGGTATGATGGGGAAATAGGTCATGACTAAATTGGTTACTGCGACGATAACTCCATTTATCATTAACGAAGCAATTAACAAAAAGCCTAAAGCAAGAATGATGGAAAAGGAAATTAGTCTATTGATGATCAATTTTAACCATCCTTTCTTAGGTTTGGGCTTGACTCTCCAGATGTTGTTGATGGA
Organism: Sphingobacterium sp. UBA7249; assembly: GCF_002472835.1. Lineage (NCBI taxonomy): Bacteria > Pseudomonadati > Bacteroidota > Sphingobacteriia > Sphingobacteriales > Sphingobacteriaceae > Sphingobacterium > Sphingobacterium sp. UBA7249. Next base: position 8,713 of record NZ_DKST01000031.1, read on the forward strand.
ATCTTGGATATCGACAAACAAAGTCGTCGAGGAAAGAACCAGTGTGACGATACCGATTGTAATACCCATGTTGGATTTATTTTCAAAAGTAATTTTCTGAAGATAAGATTGAATTTGGGTGGTCACATCTTGCCCAAAAAGGACCATGACTTCTCCGAGCACCTCATCCTGGGCAGAGGAACCGCTTTGAAGGTGTTCACCATAAAAGAAACCGATACACCAAATGACAATCATAAGCAACGGGCCTATCGAGAAGATCGTGTAATAGGCCAGGGATGCACTTTTCTTCATGCATTTGTCGTCATTGAAACCATTGAAGGCGTCAATCATGACTTGCCAAATATTTTTCCAGTATGCGAATGTAAATAGATCCTTTAGTGTTACGTGCTTCATAATAAGATTATCCGCTCCAATAATCGTGCAAATTGTTACTCCTGATGCTGATCGATATACAATCTGTCGATGGCAACTTCATTCTCTTTTAAAATGATTTTTCGTTTTAAACTTAATTTGGGCGTCAATTGACCTTCACTAATCGTCCATTCTTTTGGAAGAAGAATAAATTTCTTGATAACTTCCCAATGGCCAAAGTTAGCTGATAAGCGATTTATTTCCTCCTGATATTTTTGAATGACTTCGGAGTTTTGAATGATTTCTTCGTTTGAATTCACTGATATTCCTTTCTGAATAGCCCATTTCGAAAGGACATCAAAGGCAGGTACAATTAATGCGCTCGGAAACTTGCGATTTTCACCGATTACCATCACCTGACCAATCAAAGTAGATTCCATCAATTTATTTTCAATGGACTGTGGCGCTATGTATTTTCCGCCAGCAGTTTTAAACATCTCTTTTTTTCGATCTGTGATCTTTAAGAAACCATCCGAAGTAATTTCTCCAATGTCACCAGTTTTAAAAAAACCATCCCCATCAAAAGCATCTCTAGTCGCTTCCTCGTTTTTGTAATATCCCGTTGTGATACTTGGTCCCTTTACAAGGATCTCACCATCTGACGCAATTTTTACGTCAAGGTTTTTAAGGGGTTTTCCGACTGTGCCAAACTTCAGTCCATTTGGTAAATAAGAGTTTACGGCGATCACTGGGGATGTTTCGGTCAAACCGTAACCTTCAAGCACTTTCAGGTCAGCAGCCCAAAAAATACGCGCCAGGCGCTCTTGAAGAGCTGCTCCACCAGAAACGATAATTTTAATATTCCCCCCTAATGCCTCTTGCCATTTGGAAAAGATCAGTTTGCGAGCGATACCCAGCTTAAAGTTATAGAATACACCGTTTTTTTCGGGCTCCTGGAATTTTAACCCTAAATCTACTGCCCAGAAGAATAGCCTCTTTTTAATCCCAGTTAGCGCTTTACCTTTTTCAATAATCTTGTCATAAACCTTTTCAAGTACACGTGGTACCGTGGTAAAGACATCTGGTTTTACATCATTGATATCTGCAACCACATTGTCTAAGTTTTCTGAAAAGTAAATTTTGATACCTTTTGAATAGTACATGTACACGACCATACGTTCAAAAATATGGCATAGTGGAAGAAAACTAAGTGCAGTCTTGAAATCCTCCCGTATCAAATAATTACAGGCCGTGACATTGCTATAGACATTTTTATGCGATAAGTAAACGCCTTTAGGACGACCAGTGGTACCGGAGGTATAAATCAAGGTCAAAAGATCTTCTTCATTGACATTATCGCGATGGGATGATAGATCGGTCGTGTCTTCTGTTGCGCTAGCAATTAAGTCGGCCAATGTAATGTGGTGTTCAATCCGGTCGAAGGTATACACACGCGGTTGTATGCCATGTTCCCTAATCGCTTGCTCGATCCGGTCCGTCAATTCCTTGCTGCTTACAAATAATACTTTGACGTCCGAATCGTTGACAATGAATGACAGATCTTGAGCGGATAAGGTCGGATAGAGCGGGACAGTTGCAAGTCCTATTTGGTTGCAGGCAAAATCAACCAAATTCCATTCTGGTCTGTTACCGGACATTATCCCCACACGATCGCCCTTCTTAAGATCCAGTTTGAGGAGTGCCCTACTCAAGGTGTCGATTGCCTCTGTATACTCTTTGGTGGAGTAAGTTTTCCAGTTGCCACTAGAATCTCTCCCGGCCACCATAATGTCCTTTGCGTATTTTTCTTTATATAAGGTTATAAAGTCAAAAATTCTGCCCATATCACTTGAGTTTATTGGTTACCACTATTGACTTAAATATAAAAAAAATATCAGAATAAAGTTGGAGATATTGGGATTAATGTCATAACAAATTAAACATTGTGTCGTTATAGCTGTAATTATTACTTTTGATAATATAAAAGGAGAATATAACGCATACAATTTTTATGAAGAAAATATTTTTGGCTGTCGGTGGAATGCTGATGTTTGGTGCGCTATCCAATAAAGCTGTAGCTCAGTTGGATAATAGAGGTGCTATTGGTGGGCGGTTTGGTTCTGCTCAAGGAATTACTTATCGTCATACCCTTAATTCGAATCATGCCTTGGAAGGTATAATGAGTATTCAAAGCAATTCCGATTTCCGTCGATTTCGTGTCGTTGGATTGTATGAGATTTACAAACCTTTAACAGCGGGTTTAAATTGGTACTATGGCTTTGGTGGAAGTATCGGGTCTTATAAAGAAAAAGATAAAATTATAGATGGTCAACGTCATTCATTTGATTCGCATCTTAATTTAAGTATAGATGGTATTTTGGGAATTGAATATAATATCCCGCAGGCCCCATTTCAGATTTCATTGGATGTAAAACCCTATTTTGACTTTTTGAATGAGTCGAGCATCAAAATATTCGATCCGATAGGATTTTCGGTAAGATATAAATTCTAAATTGCAGAAAGAGCAGAACTATAGTTCTGCTCTTTCTGTTTAAGCGATAAATATGATCATATTTACTGTGCAATAGTCTGTATTTATTCAATTTATGCCATCCAAATTTTTCCCAACAGTTCCTGTAAGAATGTTTGATCCTTCAGTTGGCGGATCTCATAGATTTTTTTATTATTTCTTCTAATTTGGACTGGTATTTCCCGGATGAGCCCATCTCTTGCGACGAGGAAATTCAACATGTCTCCTTCAGCAGCATGTTGCGTGACGAAATCGATCTCTTTGTCCTTTAAGTCGAGTCTGATGTTGTTGATCGCAATTAGCTCATCTCTGACATTTAGGCCAGCATCATATGCGCCAGTTCCTTTTTCAACAGTTGCAACGCTGATTAAGCCATCTGTTTTGTTGGTCGTGAAGCCCAAGGTTAATGTATCATTATCTTTGTTGGTGTCCACAATTTCGTATCCCACCAAATTAAAATAAGCGTTGTAATCGAGTTCGCCATCCTCGTGAGCAGCTTGGAATATATCCTGCAGCGAAGTGTCTGCGATACGTTCCGCAAGACTCTGGAACTCGTTTTCTTCAAATCCACGATCGAGTTTTAGGAAAAACTCTTCGTAAGCCGCACGGATGATATCATCCAATTTTATCTTGCCATCTGTGGCCGCTATTATCTTGATATCCAATAAGGCTGTAAGCATTGCCCCTTTGTTATAATAGGAAATGGATGAATTAATGGCATTTTCATCGGGTCTATAATATTTAATCCAGGTATCAAAGCTAGCGGCCGCCGCAGACTGTATCTCATGTCCTGGGCGATTTAGCACAATATTGAAATCATTTGCCAACAATGCAAGGTATTCCTTCTCGTCGTAGAATCCACATCGTTTAATGATTAAATTGTCATAATAAGAGGTGAAACCCTCCATGATCCATAAACCAGTGGTATAGTTTTCGGTATCATAGTCAAATGGCCCCAATGCTTTGGGACGCAATCGCTTTACATTCCATAAATGGAAATATTCATGGGCGACGAGGCTAAGATATGTTTTGTAGCTGTTTTCATTTCGATAAGCGTTTCTTGCTGCTCCTAGGACAGTGGAATTGAGATGTTCAAGACCGCCACCACCGGATTGATAATTGTGGGTGATGATGACATAACGTTTGTTGGGATTTGATCCCCAAATACGGGTTTCTTCTTCCACAATACGTGTAATGTCCTTTGTAAGACGCTCTTTATCGTACGATCCCCCGCCTACCATGGCACACTCGTGTTCTACTCCGGCAGCTTGAAACTTCCAGCTATCATGGTTTCCTACCTCAATCGGGCTATCGTATAAAACATCGAAATTTGGTGCATGAAACGTATGTTGTGTCAGTTGTTCCAGTCCAGTTGATATATTTTTCCATGCCTCTTTTGGTACGATAGTGATACTGGAAGGAATGTTGATATAATCATCCATATAGAGGAAGGTCGCTGTTGGAACAATGAATGCATGGTCACTGTCAAAAAAGTTTGTACGAACCGAGACCTCAAAACCATATACAGCATAGCAAATATCTATTTGGTCCAATGCGTCTGTTGTAACGCGCCAGGTGTTTTTTGAAATTTTGCGGAAAGTAATCGGGATTCCATTGGTGTCGACAGGTTTAAATCGCTCTACATGTTTTGCATATTCGCGAATTAGATAGGAGCCTGGCGACCAAACTGGCATCTTTAGATCAACATAGGGTTGATTTAGTTTTTTAATGCTCATTTTTACGTTGATGTAATGAGCTTGTACTTCTGGAAATGATACCTCAAAGTTTATTGTGGGTATATTTAAATGGTCACTATCCATGAAAGATGATTTTAGTATGCGCTTACAAAATTAAAAGTATCTTATGCTTAAATCAAACAAAAAATGTATTGTTGGTTCTTTAATAGTTCATTAAATCCTCCTATCTTGATTGAATAAAAAAAAATCATTGGATTGTAAGATATTACATAAGGAATCCAAGATACGTATTTTCTTTAAGAATCGCCGTTTCAGTTTGGACGTAATTTTTGTATATTTGATACACTAGTTTATAAGGGAAAATAATCAGGAATTTGTATGATCTTAGTTGTTGATAGTGGCTCGTCAAAGTCAGATTGGAAATTGGAATTGCCAGATAGTGCACCTATTTCCTTCAGTACAAATGGACTTAATCCTTTTTTCGTTAATGAAAAAGAAATCACGCGGGTTATTAAAGAAATACCAGAAATAATACCCTATGCAGACGAGGTTACAGAGCTTTATTTTTTTGGAGCGGGTTGTATTACCCCTGATCGCCGTGAAATGGTTTCAAACGCATTGACTCCTTTATTTGAAAATGCCTATATCGCTGTTGAGAATGATCTTTTCGGCTGTGCTTTAGCAACCTGTGGTAATAAAAAAGGCTATGTAGCTACATTGGGGACAGGATCAGATCTGAGCTTTTTCGATGGGGAGGAGCTAATGACTTCGCATAATGGTAATGGGTATGTTTTGGGTGACGAAGGTTCCGGTGCTTACTTTGGTAAAAAACTGCTGCGTTTATTTCTATACGGGCGGATGCCTAAAGATTTGAATGAGAAGTTTGCTGTCAAATACCGTATAAATAAGGAGATAGTTATAAAAAACGTTTATCAGAAAGAACGGCCAAACGCTTTTTTAGCATCTTTTGCGCCATTTATGTCTGATAATATTACCCATCCATTTATCATTGACCTGGTAAAAGGTGGTTTTGAAGAGTTTGTTCAGGCGTCTATTTTGACTTACGCTGATTACAATCAGTACGAGTGCCACTTTGTTGGTTCAATTGCCTACAGTTTCGATCTATTATTACGTGAAGTGTGCGAAACGCATCAGATTAAGGTGGGAACAATCTTAAAATCACCGATTAACGAATTGTTCAATGCAGTATTGGAAAGAGAGAGTAACTCATTGTTGAGTCTTTAAATATAGATAAATATGATTATAGCGACTATTATGGTGTATATGTCAATGCTATTTGGCAATCCCGAAATTTATAATTTCACCTTTAAGACATTGGATGGACAGGAAGTGAAAATGTCTGATTTCAAAGGTAAAAAGATACTGATTGTGAATACAGCTTCTAAATGCGGTTTTACGAAACAGTATAAGGACTTGGAAGAGTTACATAAGACTTTCGGTGATAAATTGGTCATCATTGGTTTTCCGGCAAATAATTTTGGACAACAGGAGCCGGGGTCGAATACCGAGATTCAGGAGTTCTGTGAGCAGAATTATGGTGTGGATTTTTTAATGGCAGAAAAAATTGACGTCAAGGGGGACGAGATTTCGCCTTTATTTAAATATCTGACTACACAAGATAATCCGGATTTTACCGGTGATATCAAATGGAACTTTGAAAAGTTTTTGATAGATGAAGATGGCAAATTGGCCCATCGTTTTCGCTCAGCAACCAATCCATTGGATCCAGCAATTGTAAACTGGGTTGAGAAGAAAAAATAAATCAAGAGCTAAGCAATTTTATACCCCCAAAAAATTAGAGACTTTTTGGGGGTATTTTTATATCTCATGTGCCAGGCGTTCGAGAATAATCATATAAGGCCCGGATACAGTCTTTGAGCAGCGGGTTAAAATCCTCATTATCTGGGATATTACAGCCATTGGTGATCACTACGAATCCATATTTTTTTGCTGGATTGAAAAACATGGCACTGTATAAACCATATGCTGACCCTGTATGCCCTGTTAATGTGACACCGGGAATAATCTTGCTGTTGTTCATGATCGCAAGACCATAGCCTGATTCTTGGTTAACAGCTGTTTGCATGATCTTTGCATACTTTTTATCTATTATTTTTTTTGTGCCACGCTTGCCATAGTTCATATGCATGAGCATATATTTGGCTAGGTCAAGCGCTGATATTTTCATCCCCCCAGTGGGCGAGAGTATAGGGGTGCTAGACCCCAAATGATAAGTAGCAAGTTCATCGCGCCTTGGAGTATAAGCGTTTGCTTCTTCCATAAAATTACCGTTTTCGTCGAAAGAATACAGGGGAACTAATTTCGAATGATCTAGCGAGTCCACACAATAGCCTCCATAAAGATGTAATGGTTGTAGGATGTTTTTGAAAATATAGTTGTCAAAACGCATGTGCGTCAATTTTTCTAGGACTGCTCCTGCCATATTAAAATTTAGATTACAATATTGATATTGACTGCCCGGTGTATAACTATTGTATGAGTTTTTCCAGTTCGGATTTTTGGACGGATTGATCACATCAAGATTAAAATAACCGTTTTTATCATTAATGCTTGAAGTATGGGAAAGTATCATCCGCAGGGTAATTTTTATTTCAGGATAGTTTGGGTTTCTAACCGGAAAACCAATCAGGTCGCCAAAATCATCGTCTAAAGAACAGCTGCCTTGCTTTAAGAGCTGCATAAATGAGGTGGCGGTAAACGACTTCGATATAGAAGCGATCCGGAAAACATCGTTGTCCTGCAACGGGGTTTTGTCTTTTATGTTTTTGTACCCATAGTTCTTATGAAAGTCAATCTGGTTATTTTTGACAAGTACAACACTCAATCCTACCGCTTGATAGCGTTGCATAATTGCTTGTAATCGTTGATCAATTGCTGAAGACTGCTGTCCGAACAATAGTACGGGAAGCAATAGCGTTAATTGCAGAAGGGAAATGATGATCTTTTTCATTGACTGAATCTAGATAAGGTAGTTCGGTTAAGTTATTATGCTTTATTAAATTTAAGGTATTCTTTTTGAATACATTGTATAAATTCTCCGAGAGCACTGTTCTTGCTTTTTATATTGGAAACCAGAACGACTTCAGTTTTGCTATCTATATCGTCCAGTTTCATAATCTTTAATTTCAGATGAGGGTATTGTTTTATCGTAGATGCCGGGACAACAGCCAGTCCTAATCCCTGTGATACCAGTTCGAGTATGGAAGACATTGAGTTACTCTGGTGCACAATCTTGGGCTCAAATCCCATGCGGTTACAGGTATTGATGGTCAAGCGATGGTATTCAGAAGCATATTTTTGATTGAAGGAAATGAAATTTTCGTTAAAAAAATTGATATCCTTAAAGTCTACTGCTGTGGATCCAGCAATGACCATGGGGTCTTCAAACAGGGGAGTGATAAGGAGTTCGCTCGCGTATATCGGTGCGCGCATAATTCCGAGATCTAATTTCCCGTTTTCTAAAGCGGCTTTTTGTTTTTGTGTGGATGTTTCAAACAAACTAACCCTAAGATAGGGGAACTTTTGCTGAATCTGTTTTAATACCGTCGCCAACATTTGTTTGGGGGTAGAACTGATGTAGCCTAATTTAAATTCTCCTGAAATATTATTATGAATCTGTTTGGTGATCGTTTTGCTGTGTTCCAAATTTTGGAGTATTTCGACGACCTCTTCCAGAAAATATTTGCCGGCTTCAGTAAGTTCCACTCTTTTGTTCGTTCGAAAGAAAAGAATGACACCTAGCTCATCTTCAAGGTCTTTAATTTGTCTACTTAAGGGGGGTTGGGACATAAATAAACGCTCGGCGGCCCTTCCGAAGTGAAGCTCTTCGGCTACTGTTTTGAAATATATAAGATGTCGGATTTCCATTAATACTTTTTTGGTATGAATCGATGACAAAATAAATATTTTTAATGAATTCGAGTTAATCCTACCTTTAAATAATTAAAAATTTATATATAATATCCTATCAGGAAAGCCTGAGGTGTTTTTCAAAACAACCCGGATATGCTATGTATTCATCAAAAACAAACCGAGCATTTGCGCTCAAAAAATAACTATTTAGCTATGAATAAGGCAACATTACAGGAAATTGAAACGCGATTTGACAAGGATGTCGAACGTTTCTCTAACTTAGACACAGGTCAGGCGACAACCTTGGATGCTGTATGGAATATGGAACTCATAACAGATGCAATTTCATCTCTTTATCCGAATCTCGAACAAGTGTTGGATATCGGTTGCGGTGCAGGTAATTACGACGTGAAGTTGCTGCAGAAAGTCAGTACCAATCCAGCAATAACCCTGGTTGATCTGAGTTGGCCTATGTTAGATCGAGCTAAAGCACGTGTTGGGGCACTTACAAATGGGGTAGTGCATCAGATCAAAGGAGATTTTCGGGAAGCTAATCTTTCCGAGGGGAAATTTGACGTCATCATTGCTACAGCGGTTTTACACCATTTGCGAGACGATCAGGATTGGGAGAATGCATTCCGCAAGCTTTTTAGACTACTCAAAAACGGAGGAAGTGTATGGATTTTCGATTTAATCGAACAAAATAGTGCTCCGCTCCAACAATTGATCTATCGGGAAAAATATGGAGCATATTTAACCAACTTGCAAAACGAAACGTATCGCGATCATGTTTTTGCCTATATCGAACATGAAGACACGCCAAGGCCGTTGGTTTATCAGCTTGACTTATTGGCAAAAGTCGGATTTAGAGATATCGATGTATTGCATAAAAATTTATGTTTTGCCTCTTTTGTTGCTTTCAAATAGGAATCATAGCTATTCTCCTTGATGATGGCAGTCAAAGCTGAGCTGGAGAAGCTTTTTTTGGGTGAAAAAAAGTCAAGCTGCAAGTGTCGATACCAATACTCATATAAAAGAGAATAAGTAGATTAATAAAGTAAGCCGTGCAAAATGATGAATAAAAAGACAAAAAATAAGGCGATACGGGGAGTATCGCCATAAAATCACACTAACTATTAAAAAACCTATAGGACTAGGAATTTACAAATTCAATAAACCAATGTCTGTTTGATATCACTTTCCCTTTCACTTATCTCGTCTTGGCGAGATATCAAAAAAATAATAAAATGTAATTATTAAGGTCAATACTTCAAAAAAACAAAGTATTTCCATTGGTTTACGTAAAGATATGTGTTTATTTTTTAAATACAAATAAAATTGACGAAAATTAAAAAATTATTATCATTTGATTGTTTTCAAAAATTCTGTCCAAGCAACTTGATCTGTTTTAAAAGTTAGATCTTCTATCGATAGTGTATGCAACGAGACCCATCGGAAAGATTGACGCTTATTATCTTCAGCTTTCTGATCCAGATCAAAGTCGAAAGCCTTGGAGGTCGTTCGGATCTGAATGGCTGACGTGTTTTTGACCTGATAGTAAATTGATATAATCTGACTATCGTTGAAGCTCGATTTTTCGTAAAAATCAGTTGTGTAAATATGCTTAACAACGGTGATATCAAATGCGCATTCTTCTTGATATTCTCTAATTAGAGCCTCCAATAGACCTTCTCCGTACTCTAGTCCTCCGCCCGGAAATTTGGTAAATGAAACATTTTCCGTTCTTTCGTCACTGATCAACACTTCCTGCTTTTCGTTAATCAATATTCCGTACACTCTTACGTTAAATGGAAACATTATTATTCTGTAGTTATATAAATGAAATTTTTCTTTATAGCGGCATGAAGCCATTCTCAATAGCAAACTCATCCAATCCGATATAGGAATAATGTCTTGGCAAGAACCAGCCGATTGCTTCCATGATATTTGTGAATTCTTTTTCTGTCCTAAATTGGTTAGCGACAATATTAAATACCAAATCTTGAGACACTTTTTCCTCGTCTTTATAATTACGTGCGATCAGCATAATTTTTGCATTCTTTACGCCATAATAATCCAAAAATTCACGGAGTTGCGTGCGGACATGCTGTGGTAGGATGATTTCCGATGGTTGACCCACTAATATTTCTTCGTCTTTACCAATTGTAGTTTGTTCATTTTTTTGTGAAAAGATGCTCTCGTCCGTGTAAAACTCTTCATTCAAAAAATAATTGACTAAATCGCCATATGTAAAGATCCAATCAGGATTTTCATTTTGCGTATTGATGGCAATACCAAAACCTTTAGGTAATACAAAGTCTTTTAAACGATTTTTGATAACAAACGCTTGAAAATTTTGGTCTTTGGGCACACTTTCCAACTGAAAATAAGGAAATCCGTCGGGACCGATCACAACTTCGGTTTCCGCAAGCTTTAAGGTACACTCCGCTATGTTGCTTAAGAAGGTATCGCGCCATACTTCGTCCCGCTCCGCAAAAGGAACTTCCATTAGGTTATTAATGATGATGGTTTTTTCAAGATCTCCTAACCGGTTGTCATTCGCGTTATTACTATCGTCAAATAAATGTATTGTACTCATTTTGGACTGTGATTTTGTTAATTGCAGGTAAAAGTAAAAGAATAATTATAATTTAACGACGTTTTCTTGATTTTGATTGCCCTTTTCGGTTGTTGTGCTGACTGCTAGACAGCATTTTTTCCCAGCTCAATAAAAAAGGGTGTTGATCGTCAATCTGAATCTGTTTATTTAAGGATAGCTGTAGCTTGATCCATTTTTCATTATCCTCGGCATCACACAGTGTAAAGGCGGTACCGTCCGTATCGGAACGCCCCGTTCTTCCGATCCGATGCGTATATAATTCCGGGGAATCGGGCACTTCATAATTAATAATCGCTTCCAGATTTGGGAAATCTATACCTCTTGCCAGTAAATCTGTTGCAATCAATACCCTATTTTCTTTGTTTCTAAATTTGTTGACAATATCTTCCCGTTGTTGTTGTGACTTGTCGCCATATAGCGCGAGAGCCGGAATGCCATTTCGATTCAGGTCTGTTTCGATTCGTTCTACAGCATGTACTGTTCGTGTGAAGATAATAGCCTGTGATTTAATCCTGTTTTCAAGGAGGTATCGAATAAGATTTTTTTTGTCATTTTTATCAACATACAATACATATTCACTTATTTTTCCTTTTATTAAATGATCTTTTACTACGATCTCTATTGGATTGTTAAGCCGTTTGTGGATTATTCTATCCATTTCTGTTGTGCGCGTCGCTGAGACAAAAATAGACTGCTTCTTCGCTGGGAGCATATGCAGAATTTTATTGATTTCCATTTCGAATCCCAAGTCGAGTAATTGATCAAATTCATCAATAACTAAGGTGTCTATCGCTTTCAGATCAATAACTTGCCGTTCCAGAAAGTCAAGGAGCCTGCCCGGAGTTGCCAGAATTAGCTGAGCGCTAGGGTAGGCTGCGAGCTGGCTTTCGTAGGTTCCACCACCATAAAAGCAAGCGACGCTAATGTCGGTCCCTTCGATCAATTTAACAATTCTATTTTTTGTTTGGATACATAGCTCACGTGTCGGAAGTAGAACGAGGATGGAAGGGTGTTCGTTTTTCTCTTTTTCCAATAACCGTTGCACAAGGGGAATAGCAAAAGCTTCCGTTTTTCCGGTTCCCGTAGGTGCAATAGCTAAGCAATCTTTGCCATCTAATACAGCAGGAATTGCTAGTTCTTGGACAGCAGTAAGCGTATTTAGCTTTTGTTTTTCAAGATTGGAAGCAAGATGCTTGTTGAGTTGTAGGGATGAAAAGTTCACAATAAAAAATTAAATTAAAATGGAGATCTGTCAGGATCCTATAGCTAACGTCAGACAGTTTACAGAACTATAATTTTATAACGTTATATGTTAATCTCCGGCTATAATAATTAAAAATCCGCAAAAATTAGGAATTTTTATCAAAAAGTACTAATTTGAGAAATTAGAATATTGTATTTCAAATCCGAACTATTGATTGTCAATTTATTTGACAAACACCAATTATATAGAATAATATTTTTGTTAAATTTGTTGAAACAAAAAAGAATATGCTTGATACTGCATTTGACCAAAACAATGAATCTATTTCCACTTTGAGCTTTGACGAGTTCAAAAAGATTATTGTGAATGATTATCGAACTGCCTTGGAGAGTCGTTACGTGAGTTTATTGGGACGTAAAGAAGTGCTTACCGGTAAGGCGAAGTTTGGTATTTTTGGCGATGGAAAAGAATTGGCACAAATTGCGATGGCTAAAGTCTTCAGAAATGGAGATTGGCGGTCGGGATATTACCGTGACCAAACATTTATATTTGCTTCTGGCATCAGTGATGTCTATCGTTTTTTCTCTCAATTGTATGCACACCCCGATGTTGAAGCGGACCCTTCTTCTGCTGGTAGACAAATGAACTGTCATTTCTCTACACGGGTTTTGGATGACCAGGGGAGTTGGCTTGATCAGACCGTTCAGAAGAACTCCTTTTCGGATATATCCACAACAGGTGGACAGATGGCGCGGGTATTGGGCCTAGGACTGGCATCTAAATTATATAAACAAAATAGAAATTTGGATTATTTATCCTATTTCTCAGATAAAGGAAATGAAGTTGTTTTTTGTACGATCGGAAACGCTGCAACATCAGAGGGAGTATTCTTTGAAGTGGTCAATGCTGTAGGCGTGCATCAGGTTCCAGCAATTATTTCGATTTGGGATGATGGATACGGCATTTCTGTTTCTAACGAGACCCAGACCACAAAAGGTGATATTTCTGAAATACTGAAAGGTTTCCAAAAGGAGCAGCTGACAAATGGAATTGAAATTTTTAAGGTCAGAGGCTGGGATTATGCAGGATTGTGTGAGACATACGAACAGGCTGCAAATATTGCAAGAGAAAAACATGTTCCATGTCTGATCCATGTGACCGAATTGACACAACCACAGGGGCACTCATCCTCGGGATCCCATGAGCGTTATAAATCTCAGGAGCGCCTTCAATGGGAGGTAGATTTCGATTGTATCGCGAAGATGAAAGAATGGATGCAAAGTTCGGGTATTGCTACAGATGAAGAGTTAGATCAGCTTGATCGCGAAACCAAAGACTTTGTTCGTCAAGAACAAAAACGAGCATGGGCAGATTATATCAAGACGCTAGGGATCGAAGCAAAAGAAGCAATAGATTTATTGTTACGAATTCCGAATGAAAAAGCAGACTTTGCAGCAAAAAAACTGCAGTCGATGGTAGAACCTTCCTTGAAAGAGGTATACGGACAAGTCCGGAAGGTATTGCATGAGTTGAAAGGGAAACATATAGAAGGCCGCCAGGAACTTTTAAATTGGTATAAAGTTAAACAGGACGTCAACGAGAAGCGGTACAATTCAAAATTATTTACGGATGGCATTGATTCTCCCTATAATGTGCCAGCAGTAGGGCCGATTTATAAAGAAGATTCCAAAATAGTAGACGGTCGAGAAGTATTGAATCTCTGTTTTGAGGAAAATTTTCAACGGGATGAACGCCTATTGGCATTCGGAGAAGACGTTGGAAAGATAGGGGATGTCAATCAGGGATTTGCTGGTTTACAAGATAAGCTCGGTGCCCATCGTGTATTTGATACTGGTATCCGCGAAAATTCGATCATCGGTAAAGGTATAGGATTGGCTATTCGTGGTTTGCGACCGATCGCTGAAATCCAATACTTAGACTATTTGATTTACGGCATCACCGTTGCCAGTGATGATCTAGCAAGTTTAAGTTATCGTACGTTTGCAGGGCAAAAAGCACCAGTGATTATCCGTACCCGCGGGCACCGTCTGGAAGGGATATGGCATTCTGGATCCCCTATGTCTGTGTTATTGGGCTCATTAAGAGGACTACATATCTGCGTACCACGTAATATGACACAAGCCGCAGGGATGTATAATACACTTTTCCGTTCAGATGAACCCGCTATTGTTGTCGAATGTCTAAATGGCTATCGCCTCAAAGAGCGCTTGCCTGAGAATGTGGGCGAATTTACAGTGCCAATTGGTTATGCAGAATGTATTAAAGAAGGGCAGGATATTACGGTAGTTTCCTATGGATCAACTTTACGCGTTGTTGAAGAAGCAGCGGTCGAATTGGAGCGTTTGGGGATATTTATTGAAATTATTGATGCACAGACCTTACAACCGTTTGATAAGGGGCAGCTTTGTGCCGAGTCCTTGAAAAAAACGAATAAGTTGCTGATTGTAGACGAGGATGTACCAGGAGGCGCTTCCGCATTCATATTACAAGAAATACTTGAAAAACAAAACGGTTATTATTTGCTTGATAGCCAGCCCCGGACATTGACAGCAAAAGCGCATCGTCCACCCTATGGTTCGGATGGAGATTATTTTTCCAAACCATCCTCAGATGATGTTGTAGAATCTGTTTATGCAATCATGCATGAAGCTAATCCGGAGAAATATCCATCTANNTAGATGGATATTTCTCCGGATGTGATTTCTTTAATTGTGCTCGTCAAGAGTGATAGCTTCTAATTTTTCCCACCTTCAATATCCCGATTCATTAAATGAATGGGGTATTTAGCTCTTTTCGTAGCCCTACTCTTCGTTCGTTAACTGAATATACTTGCAGCGCCAATCATTGCGGCCTTCTCACCCAGTATTGCAGTGTAGACGATAAATCTATTGAATTCTTCTCGGTCCGCAATAAAGATAGGAAGTGCTTTTGCGATGTTGCCACCAATAATAAAGATATTCGTCTGGTATTTTTCTTCGAAAAATTGCATAAAATCAAATAGATGCTTCGCATATTCATCTTTGATTGTCGCGAATGCGGTTGTTTCACGGTGATTGTCCAGAATTTCCTTTAATCCAGTAACATCCTTACCTGTGACCTCTTTGAATCGTTTGACAAACCATCTTGTTACCAAATATTCTTCAAAAATACTTTCCTCGTAAGGTGTGTTCCATAGATCTGCATCGAAAGCCTTTTCGCCTTTGTTCCAAACTGCAGATCCCAATCCCGTTCCCAAAGTAATGCCAAGTATTCTTGCATTAGTTTGTAGGTTCTGTACAAATATTTCTCCCTGTAAAAAAGCAGCAGCGTCATTAATAAAATGAATAGCATTAGGGGGTAAACCCAGCTCTGCAGACAATAAGGTTTTAATATCTTTATCATACAAGTTGTCGTACTTGCTTTGACCTAACATTTTAGAGATACCATTTTCATAGTCAAATGGTCCCGGCATTGCTATGCCAATGAATTGAATAGCAGTGGGTGAGGTACGGATAATCTCCTGTATTGTGGAAGCCCAGGTTTGTAAAATCGTTTTAGCATCTCCTTGAGAAAAAACGTGGTTTCTGACCACGTTCTCTAAATGTATATTCCATTGTTTGGTGTCAATGATACAGGCGGAAATATGAGTGCCTCCAATGTCAACACCTACGACATAATTATCTTGCAGCATGTTTGTAACTTTGATGTTTAAGTAGATGATCCGCAATCACAAGTGCCGCCATGGCTTCTACAATAATTACCGCTCTCGAAACAACACAAGGATCATGTCTTCCCTTACCACTTGCGATGGCCGGGTTGCCATGGATATCGACTGTTTCTTGATCTCTCATGATGGTGGCAACAGGTTTGAATGCTACTTTAAAGGTAATATCCATACCGTTTGATATACCGCCCTGTATTCCCCCAGAGAAATTGGTATGTGTATGCACTTGATTTAAATCATGGTCATCTGCTACAAATATATCATTATGTTCGGAACCTCGCAACTCTGAACCTGCAAAACCTGACCCATATTCAAAACCATGAACAGCATTGATGCTCATCATGGCTTTTGCAAGGTCAGCATGGAGTTTATCAAATACCGGTTCTCCGAGACCCACGGGAACATGCCTTATCACTGCTGAAATACGTCCCCCTACCGTATCACCCGCTTTTCTGATCGAATCTATAAATTCTACCATCTCATTGGCTGTTGCCGGATCAGCACAGCGTGCGATATTGGATTCACGTAGATCAAGCAAAGCGTTAAGATCTTTTGTATCTAAATTGGGTGCTTCAATCGTACCGACACCAGAGACATGGGCAAAAATTTGAATACCAAATTGCTTTAAGAAGCTTTTTGCAACTGCACCTGCCGCAACCCTTGCAGCTGTCTCACGGGCTGAAGAACGACCACCGCCACGATAGTCACGTATGCCGTATTTCATCTGGTAGGTGAAGTCTGCATGAGAGGGTCTAAAGATGTCTTTGATGTGCGTATAATCTTTCGAACGTTGGTCTTCATTTGGTATGACAATGGCAATCGGTGTGCCGGTCGATTTGCCTTCGAATACACCCGATAATATCTGGGCGGTATCACTTTCTTTTCGTTGTGTGGTAATCCGGGATTGTCCCGGTTTGCGTTTATCTAGCTCAGATTGTATAAACTCTTCGTCTATCGTTATATTTGAGGGGCAACCATCAATAATTACACCGATAGCTTTACCGTGTGATTCGCCAAAAGTGCTGATTCTGAATAAATCGCCAAATGAATTTCCTGCCATAAAAATTAAATTTCAATAAACTTAGATAAATTTGCATTTAAATGCAATGATAACGCTGTTGTAAAATACAACTTTATCAATTTTGATCGTGTAAAACTATGTATAAGCCCTTTACGGTGATTGCGTTCACCTCGTTGTCATTAAGGCTGTCAATAGTGCGTATATATAGGTTAAAAAACCAGGGACATATCGCTGTATTCTCCTGGTTTTTAATATTAGTCAATAATAAAAGATTGAGACTGTAGGTGTTTCCAGAAATCTGGATAAGATTTTTCGACAACCTGTGGCTCCGCAATCTTGATCTGGTCAAAAACCAATGCAAGGGGAGCAAATGCCATTGCCATACGGTGGTCTTCATAGGTGTCAAATGTCACCTCTGTTGGCTGGTATACTTGAGCTGTTTTTAGGTGATAGGTTTCGTTGTCTTCGATCAAATCGGCGCCAAATTTTGCTATTTCAGTCTGTAGTGCAGCAATTCGGTCAGTTTCTTTGATCTTTAATGTCTCCAGACCCGTAAAAGAAACGTCGCGACCTAAAGCGGCAGCAACCACAACAACCGTCTGGGCGAGATCCGGACATTCTTTGAAATCAAATATTATTTTTTTCGAATCTATTGCCGTTTTCTGAAGATGTAGACCAAAGGCTTCAAAACTGGATTGGACGCCAAAATGCGTCATAATATCAACAATGGCAATATCGCCTTGCAAACTGTCTTTTTTAAGTCCCGGTAAGACAATAGATGCGCCATCTTCTGCCAAGGCTACGATAGCGTACCAATATGAGGCTGCACTCCAATCTGGCTCCACATAAATGGTACTTTTTGAAAAGCTTTGTGGGGCAATATGAATCTCATTTGCTGTCCACTCGTGCTGTATACCAACACTTTTTAGCATATCCAAGGTCATGGATACATAAGGTCTGGAAGTCAGTTCGCCTTCGATTTCCAATGTAAGCCCCTTTTTCAGTGCTGGAGCGATTAAAAGTAGCGCAGAGATATACTGGCTGCTAATATTTCCTTTTATCCGGACACGGTCCTTGCCCTGAAACAATCCGCCTTCTATTTTTAGTGGCGGGTAGCCAGCTTTTTTTTCATAATGAATGTCTGCGCCTATTTCTTTCATCGCATCAACCAATATACCAATTGGCCGCTGTTGCATGCGTTCGGTTCCCGTTAGAATAAAGTTTCCGGGAACAAGGTTCAAATAGGCTGTCAGAAAACGCATTGCCGTGCCTGCAGGACCAATGTCAATCGTATTGTAGCCTGCTTGCGGGTTGGATGCGATCTGTAATACACGGTTTAATGTAACTGTGTCGGCAGCTTCGGAAAGATTTGCGATATCAACTTGTCCTTTACTCAAGGATTGGATAATAAGAGCACGGTTGCTCTCGGATTTTGATCCTGTCAGTTGAACCGTGCCTTTAATCTTTTTTGATGGATGCGTCAGCTTGATGACTTGTTTCATTATGCTTCAGCTGTAGGTTGTTCTTGTGAATTCATAACCGCATTTTGTTTACGGATAGATTCGTTGTGAATTAATTCTAGGAATTTTGTTGCAAACTCACTGCCCAAAGAAAGTGCTTCAGCAAGTTTTGTGCGTTTTTGAACAATCTCATCCCAACGGTTTACCTGTAAGATCGTTACGTTGTTATCACGTTTGTATTCACCAATTTTCTCAGCAATCTTCATACGTTCTCCGATTTTTTGAATAATTAAATCATCCAATTTATCGATGTTGCTACGTAATTCTGCTAATTTGTCCTCGAATGAAGGATTGTCAGAATCCGCTTTACGTAATGTTAAATGATCGATCAATTCCGCCAGGGCCGCTGGAGTAACCTGTTGTTTGGCATCCGTCCAGGCAACAGAGGGGTCAATATGCGATTCGATAATCAAACCTTGCATGTCCATGTCCATTGCTTTTTGTGCTATGTAGGGTAATAATTCACGATTCCCACAGATATGGCTTGGATCATTGATGATCGGTAAATTAGGGCAAGCCGTCTTTAATTGGATCGCAAGATCCCACATTGGTTCATTACGGAAAGCTGTTTTCTCGTAAGAAGAGAAGCCCCGGTGGATAGCACCTAATTTTTTGATGCCAGCGCGATTGATACGCTCCAAAGCACCGATCCACAATGATAAATCTGGGTTAACCGGATTTTTTACGAAAACTGGTACATCTACTCCCTGTAGTGCGTCAGCAATTTCTTGTACTGTGAAGGGATTAGCCGTCGAACGCGCACCTACCCAAAGTACGTCAACACCAGCAGCTAAAGCTTCCTCTACGTGCTTGGCTGTAGCAACTTCGGTAGCTGTTAATAAACCGGTCTCTTCTTTTGCTCTCTTCAACCACTCCAAACCAATGGAACCAATCCCTTCAAATTCACCCGGACGTGTGCGTGGTTTCCAGATACCAGCACGTAAGATATTTACTTTTCCAGTATTCGCCAATAGATGCGCTGTAGATACCAATTGCTCTTCAGTTTCCGCACTACAAGGGCCTGCAATAATTAAGGGTTTGTCTCCAGTATCTAACCATGATTTCAAAGGAGTGATTTCTAATGTATTTTTCATCCGAATAAATTTTTAAAGGTATTTGAATCTGTTAAGTCGTCATGCTTGTTCTGCAAGTCATTTGTCCAGTCAGCAGATTCAGGTAAGTTTGATTATTTTCTAATTATTAAATTGTTGATTATAGTTTCTCGTTTTTGATGTATTCGCCCATGATATTAAAATTGATACTATGTTTGAGTACTTTCCTGATTGCGGCTTCATAGTCTGATTGTTTCTTCCATTCAACGTCCACAAAAAAGTCATACTCGTTGCGTTTTCCGATGACAGGCATGGACTGAATCTTACTCAGGTTAATGTTTTGCTCGGCAAAACATTGTAAAATAGTCGCAAGTGATCCAACCGTATTTCCAGTTTGGAACGATAAAGATGCTTTGTTCGCATTTTTGTACTCAACCACTTCATTTGAGAGAACCAAAAAACGCGTCGCATTCTTTTTATTGGTTTCGATTCTTTTCTCTAAAATCTCAAGCCCATAAATTTCAGCGGCTAAAGTACCTGCAATTGCAGCTGTATCAGTCAATTTTCGTTCAGCGATCATTTTTGCAGTAGCAGCAGTGTCGGATCCTTCTGTAATACGTACACCTTCCAGCTCTGAAAGAAATTCCTCACATTGACGGATCGCTATCGGATGTGATTCAATATGCTTGATATCCTTTAGTTTAACACCTGGCAATACCATCAAATTCTGTTGAATGTTGAGATAAACTTCACCTGTGATATGGAATTTGTAATCCCGAAGCAGATTATAGTTTGGTAGCAGGCTACCGGCAATTGAATTTTCGATCGCCATAACGATATAATCCACTTTTCTTTGCTTAAGCAATTCACAGGTTTTTTTGAATGAATCACATTCTACAATCTCGACTTCCCGTCCAAAGTATTTAAATGCGGCTTCCTCGTGAAATGAAGCTTTTGCTCCTTGTATCGCAATTTTTAAACTCATTTTTTTTTGTTGCTATTTTGCCCTTAAACAAGAAAGAGTCCCGGTGATCTAAACCGGGACTCTTTCTTGTTATATTTTTAATGTATACACAATCTAATCCCGGCTCTTATTTTTAAAATAAAAGAAGTTAAAATAGAAATATGTATATGATCTGTTCATCCTTTTGTTGTTTTGACATTTCAAATGTACGAATGTTTTTGAAATATCAAAGAAAAAATAATTTTTTTATAAAAAAAACAAATCATTTACAGCGTTTTTTTATCGTTTTTTTTAGTCTTAAAAATAGATGTTTTTTTGATGTTTTTTTTGGAGTGTTATTGTTTTAATTAGTTTGTATTCAAACTGTTATTTTTTAATCATGTGTTTTTTGTGCATGTTTTTTATGGTTTTTTTACGATAAAAATAGGTGAAAAATTCGTCTTTTTATGGTGTTTTTTTTAATGAATAATTGTCTGTTTTGTGTTTAAAATAATTCCTTTTTTATAGGTTGTTTGCTGAAAAAGTATTTTATTACCTTTGCCCAAATATGAATTTTATGCTAAAGCGATTGAATTTTTTGGTACCAGCTACGATCACCTGTTTCTTATTTTTAAGTTTTTCTTACAAAGGGGAGGAGCGATACGTGAAAGTGCAACGCGTCATTGACGGCGACACCTTTGTCATTGAAAGTGGTGGTAAAAAAGGAGAGCGGGTGCGACTGATCGGAATTGATGCACCCGAAACACGAAAAACAGCCCGAAAAGAAGTTGGTTATTATGGGCAGGAGGCAAAAGAATACCTGCGATCCATGTTGACCGGAAAAAATGTTAAGTTGGTGTTTGATATTGGGAAAAAGGATCGTTATGGAAGACTACTGGCTTATGTGTATATTGGAGGGAAATTTGTAAACGCGGATTTGGTGGAACAGGGGTACGCTGTAACGTACACCTTAGCCCCTAATGTGCAATACGCAGATTTTTTTATAAAATTAGAGCGTAGGGCCCGGGTAGCAAAGCGTGGGCTTTGGAATTAATTAATAGCTGAACGATGTTTTTTGTCCTAATTAGTGTTATTTGCAGTGTCACTGTAGCAGTATTGTTGAAATTGGCCAAACAGGATGGCGTAGAAACAAAACAAGTGATCGTATGGAATTATCCCATGGCAGTTGTTTTGACTTATTTTATACTGCAGCCCGAAATAGAGTCAATGAGCTGGACGAGCTTACCGCTTCCGCTTTATACAGCATTAGCGGTACTGTTGCCTGGAATGTTTGTATTTATAGCTTTATCCATCCGTTATAGTGGTTTGGTAAAAACAGAAGTTGCGCAGCGCTTGTCTTTGTTTATACCGCTACTGGCATCATTTTTTTTATTTAATGAAAGATTGCAAGGGAATAAACTGCTAGGTATAGGGCTTGGCCTATTAGCGATCGTATGTTCCATTGGTTGGCGCAAATCAGCTTCAATAACAAACTTGCCCGATATGCGCTATAGAAATCTCTATCCATTGCTTGTTTTTATCGGGATGGGGATTATTGATATCCTCTTTAAGCAAGTCGCTTTGCATGTCACGATTCCCTATGTCAGTTCGATGTTTATTATATTTGTCATGGCTATGCTGATTGCATTTGTATTACTAGGCTATTTTATCTGGATTGAAAAGCAGGTCTTTTCTTTCAAAGCCATAGCTTATGGCCTGATTTTGGGTGCTTTCAACTTTTGCAATATATTATTTTATATGAAAGCGCATCGGGCGCTGCCCGAAAACCCTTCCATTGTTTTTACAGGAATGAACATTGGGGTAATTTCTCTTGGCGCTTTGGTTGGTGTGGTATTTTTTAAAGAAAGACTATCTGGGTTGAATTACCTAGGTATCGCTCTTTCCATTGTTTCAGTTTTAATTATCGCATATCTGTGAGCTTATTTGAAGATACTTATCGAACGATCGATACAAATTACGAAGGAATTTTTCGAGATAAAGGGAGCAAATTCATTGCTTATGCATTTCCATTTAGGTCTGAGGAAACATTAAAAGAGGTATTACAGGATGTGAAAGTCCTACATCCGAAAGCAAGGCATCATTGTTGGGCCTATAGACTGAGCCCAGATCGTAATGTGTTTCGGGTAAACGATGATGGCGAGCCTTCTGGGACTGCGGGTCGTCCTATATTGAATGCCCTGCTCTCAGTAGATATCACCAATGTAATCGTCGTTGTTGTCCGCTATTTTGGCGGAACCCTGTTAGGCGTACCAGGTTTGATCAATGCGTATAAATCGGCAACACAGGATGCATTGGATCAGGCTAAGATCATCGAACGGACAGTTAACGATAGCTACGGGTTAACTTTTGACTACCTGGATATGAATGATGTCATGCGTATTATTAAAGAGGAGGGGCTGGAAATTGAAAAGCAACAATTTGACAATAATTGCTACCTGGAATTTGAGGTACGCAAAATGCAAGTTAACCGGGTTGTCGAACGTTTTTCAAAAATAGAAGGTTGTGAATTGAATTATTTAAGAACAATATAATGAATAATGCCGAACTCATTTTAAATTCAGATGGAAGTATTTATCATTTGAATTTATTGCCAGCGGATTTAGCTACAACAATTATTACGGTAGGGGACCCCGACCGTGTCGCGAAGGTTTCGAAATATTTTGATCGTATAGAACTCAAAAAAGGAAAACGTGAGTTTATTACCCATACAGGATATATTGGCACTAAACGACTGAGCGTGATTTCGACAGGTATCGGAACAGACAATATTGATATTGTTTTGAATGAATTGGACGCATTGGTCAATATCGATTTTCAGAATAAGACGCTGAAGAGCGAGCTAACAGTTTTGGATATCGTGCGAATCGGTACCTCTGGTGCTGTACAAGAGGATATCGAAATGGGAAGCATACTCGCCTCCACTTATGGGATAGGGTTTGATGCACTGATGCAATACTATCAAAAACCTTATGACGAGGTTGAACTCAATATACAAAGTTCTTTGATTCGACATTTCCCCCAATTGAGTTTAAAACCTTACGTAGCACGTGCGGGTAAGGGCTTATTAGAACGTATTGCTTTTGATCTGCAAAAAGGAATGACTCTGACTGCTCCGGGGTTTTACGGGCCGCAAGGACGCTCCCTAAGATCAGATAACACGATTCCGGATCTCATTCCCTTGATAAATTCATTTAAGTACAGTGACCTCCGCTTGACTAACCTGGAAATGGAAACCGCCGGGATCTATGCACTGGCTAGTATGCTTGGCCATCAGGCAGTATCTATAAACGCCATTTTAGCAAGTAGGGTAGCAGGAAAATTCTCATCGGATCCCGAAGCAGTCGTTGAAAAAGCTATTCAGCTGGTACTGGAAAGGATTTAAAAAAAATATCCACTACCGCGGGCGAATTAAACGACTCCTTTTCTGTTAGAGTCAAATTTTAGCATAATAAAAAGTAGTATCGTAAAGCTCCATAATGAGGACCCACCGTAGCTGACAAAAGGGAGCGGAATCCCGATAACCGGGACAATACCTATTGTCATTCCTATATTGATAAATAAGTGGAAAAATAGGATGGAAGCTACACCATATGCATAAATCCTAGCGAAGGCCGAGCGCTGTCGTTCCGCAATATGAATAATGCGTAAAAGTAAGGTGAGGTAAATGGCAAGCAATGTTACCGAACCAACAAAGCCCCATTCTTCGCCTACGGTACAGAAAATGAAATCGGTACTTTGCTCAGGTACAAAGTTGTATTTTGTTTGCGTCCCTTGTAAATAACCTTTTCCCCAGAATTGTCCGGATCCAATGGCGATTTTGGACTGATTCAAATTATATCCTTTATCTTTAAGATCTTGGGTCTTGCCTAGAATGATATCGATCCGGTCACGTTGGTGGGGTTGTAGTACGTGGTCATAAACTAAGTCCACGCATAATATAAATGCGGTACAGGCAGCGAAGAGAATACTCAGATTGATGATATACTTTCTCTTTTTCCGGAAGCTCCACATGAAAAAACCGATAATAGCAGCTAGTACCAATATTAGGATCCAAGGATTGAATAGGAGGGATAAAACAAAAAGTAGGATACATAGCCCCCCGAATATCAGTAATTCATTGTTGACATAACCTTCACGGTAAAATACAAAAATCAACGAAAAGAAGGCAAGTGCTGAACCAGTATCGGGCTGTAGCATAACCAAGAATACAGGAAAAAGTACAATTCCAGCGCCCATTGCCAAGGTCTGCATGGTGGGAGCTTTATTGCTCTGCGCACTTAGAAAGTTGGCCAACAGCAAACAGGTGGAAAGCTTGGCAAACTCTGACGGTTGCAATCGGAAGAAACCCAAATCAATCCAAGCCTGGTTTCCACCCACATTTCGTCCAACAACCAACACAACGACGAGGAGTATGGCTGTGATCCCATAGAATATTGGTGAAGCAGAACTGAAAAACTTAGCGTCGATTATCAGAATAGATATACCGAGGATGATTGCAGAGATCAGATACAAAGATTGCTTTCCATAGTTGGTTCCTAACATGAAAAAACCTGGCATCTC
Organism: Sphingobacterium sp. UBA7249; assembly: GCF_002472835.1. NCBI lineage: Bacteria > Pseudomonadati > Bacteroidota > Sphingobacteriia > Sphingobacteriales > Sphingobacteriaceae > Sphingobacterium > Sphingobacterium sp. UBA7249. The sequence goes on from NZ_DKST01000031.1 coordinate 33,850, forward strand.
CGGATTAAAAACAGCTGCACGGATATTGAAAAGTCCTATTAGGCATAGTGATAACCATAATATGATTGTTAACCAATCTATTTTTCCAAAGAAACTGTTTTTTTGATTATTCATATCTTCTTTTTACCTCACTATGGTGAACAATTGTTTCCTTTGGTTTTATTAAAGCTGCCGTCTGACGTTTCGATTTAATCGTATCTGTTTTTGATTTGACCGAATCCGTTTTCTTGGCATCCTTATTTTTGGGATCCACTATTTTCTTTGGTGCCGGAAGGAAGTTTGCCTTATAGATACGATCCTGAATATACTTTGGTGCTGTAATTGTGTCTTTCAGATATTTTTCGACCATCATACTGGCAATCGGACCAGCCCATGTTCCACCATAACCCGCATTTTCCACAAATACTGCTATCGCAATTTTTGGATTTTCCCTGGGTGCAAATGCGAAAAATACGGCGTGATTTTCGCCATGTGGATTTTGAGCGGTACCTGTCTTTCCGCACATTTCAATACCGGGTATACGGTTCGCCCAAGCTGTTCCTTCGGGCGTGTTTACGGCGTCGCTCATTCCCTGTATAACCACAGGATAATATCGTTCATCTACACCAGCACTGATCTTTTCGGTAAATTCTTTTTTTGCAATTTTTTGCGTGCCAATACCTTTGATGAGATGCGGTCTATAGTAGAAACCTTTGTTGGCTACGATGGCCATGATATTGGCCATCTGCAATGGCGTGATACCCATCTCACCTTGTCCAATGGACAAAGAGATATTGAAGCTTGAGCGCCACTTGTCATTGCCGTAACGTTTTGTATAAAATTCCGATGTGGGTAATAAACCTGCTTTTTCTCCAGGAAGATCAATCCCTAATTTATGTCCGATTCCGAATTGTGTAACTGCATTTCGCCATAAATCATAGGCTTTAGGTCCGGAAAGGCCGCGGCCATCGATCATTTTAGCGTAGGTAAATCCATAATAGGTATTACAAGATACGGCTACAGAACGTTGTAGGGTCGTTGATCCATGATAGTGGGTACATCCCATCCAACCTCGTCCACCACCATAACTATAGCCATGCGGGCAGAAAAATACGGTATTGCGGTCAATCAGCCCAGCCTGCTGTGCAGTTAATGCCGAAACAACTTTAAATACTGACCCCGGAGGATATGACGCTTGAATTGGCCTGTTGAAAAGAGGTTTGGTTTCATCATTCAGTAGCTTCATGTAATTATTGCCGACCTGACGACCTACCATAAGATTCGGATCATAACTTGGACTGCTCACATAGGCTAATATTTCTCCCGTTGCTGGTTCAATGGCAACAATGGATCCTAGCTTATTTTTCATGAGGTTTTCACCTAAAATTTGAAGATCCTTATCTAAGGAGGAGACTAAGCCTTCACCCGCAACGGCTAGGGTATCGTACTTCCCTTCCATAAATATACCTTTTGGACGGTTCAGCGCATCGACCATTAAATTGTTAACGCCTCTTTTCCCCCGAATGAGATCTTCATAGGATCGTTCGACACCACTCCTTCCGATATAGTCACCACTACGGTAAAATCCATTAGACCGTTCAATGTCTTTGTCATTTACCTCACTGACATAACCTAAAAATTGAGCGGCAATACTATCTGGATAACTTCTGATAGTTCGTTTTTGCACATAAAATCCACGAAATTGGTATTGATATTCTTGGTACTGTGCCCATGTCCGTACGGATAATTGTTTTTCAAAAATCGATGCTCTATAAGGGGAATGGGCCCTGGCTTTTTCCATACGTTTGATAAAGCCTTCTTTATCAATCTCAACTAATCTACAAAACAAGGCTGTATCAATTTCTTTGACTTCGCGAGGCGTGACCATCAGGTCATAAACAGGTTCATTTTGCACCAGTACTTTCCCCTTACGGTCCAAAATAACACCTCTTGCGGGATATACAATTACCTTCCGCATGACATTGCTATTCGCCGAATGTATATAGGAGTCGTCGATAATCTGTAAATAAAATAGACGGGCAATCAAAGTCAGGACGATGGCGACAAAGATTCCGGAAACAACGTACTTGCGAGCAAAAAAACTATTCATAGAAATAAATTTCTATCCATCGATCTACTACAATCGATCTTTCTTTTTGTAGAATAAAATACTAAATAACAGCATGATAATTACGGTAAATATACAACTTAAAACAATGCTAAGTAATGTATATTGAATATGCTGAAGTGAGAAAGATTCCAGTAGATATAGGAATGTATGATGAATCAATGTACCAAAAAAGATAAAGGAAAAAAACCACCTCACATTCATCAATCCCAACATTGGTGTAAGAAAAGATTCACGTTCCTCTACTTCGAGTGTAATCTTCATAAAGAAAATGCGGAAGGCTGCCAATGCCACACAAGCGGCGGTATTGACGCCAAGTGTATCGTAAAACGAATCTACGGTCAGTCCCGTTAAAAAAGCAATCAGGTAAACTAGAAAATTAGGCGTCCCTGTTGGCAGTAAAAAGATAAATAGAATATAGGGAAATGCCGCAGCCAGATTGTAATAACCAATATTTTGGAATAAAAATACTTGCATCCCGATCAGGACGATAAATCGAATGATATTAAATATTAGAATCCTAGCCATTGTCCTTAGTCGATTCCTCCAAAGTTTTTAATTCTTTACTTAATAAATCCTTTACTACATATACGTGTTGTAGATTAGAAAAATTGGTGCTTAAAAGCAGTCGTAGATCCAAAAATGCATCTCCAGAAGAGATCCCGGTTTGAATAACCGTTCCGACAAAAATACCTTTCGGAAAATGGCCGGAATAGCCTGAGGTATAGACTTTATCTCCTTTGTTTACTTTGATATGATTAGGGATTTCTTTAACTGTTGCTGCACGATAATCGATATTGTTGCCCCAGACCAGCGATCCAAAAACTTCACTATGCCCCAAGGTGACAGAAATACGAGTGTCAGGATGTAATAATGATTGTACCGTAGAAAAATTTGGCGAAACGTTTAATACAATACCAACAACGCCATTCGGGGCAATGACACCCATTCCTTTCTCTATACCATCTTTGCTGCCCTTATCCAATGTAATCGTATTGGCTTTTTGATGAATACTATTGTTGATTACATTCGCAACAATAAATTGGTAACGCCCAAATTCGCTACTATCTATGACCGGTACGGGGCCAATTTTGATACTATCTGTCGATTTGTATGCCTGAAGGTCTTTCCGCAATTGCGCATTTTCTTTGGCCAAAGCATCATTAGTCTCATCCAGATGTAAGTAACTTTTCCAGGAGTTTACTTTTGCATATAAGCTACCGATCACACGGTTGGAAGAGTTTAATACAGAATTGCGTTGAAACGAATTGTTGGTAATAATCAAAAATAACGAGAATCCAAAAAATAGGATAAACCAAAAGAATGCATTGTATCGTCTCAGGAATAACCAAAGGTTTCTCATTTTTTATCGTGGGTATTTATAATAAGCAAGCGATATAATAATTTTGCATATTATATCGCTCTTTAATAAAATCTTGTTAATTATCGAACGTTAATTACTGCATCAAGAATTTGAATCGGCCAATATTTTTAAGCGCAATACCAGTACCCCTGACAACGGCACGAAGCGGATCTTCGGCGATATGTACAGGAAGCTTCGTTTTTGCTTGAATACGACGATCTAAACCACGTAATAAGGCCCCCCCCCCTGTAAGGTAGATACCTGTTTGGTAAATATCGGCAGATAGCTCCGGCGGAGTAATTTCAAGTGCTTTTAAGATAGCTTCTTCGATTTTAGAAATTGATTTGTCCAAACAATGGGCAATTTCTGTATATGAAACAGTGATCTGTTTAGGAACACCGGTCATCAAGTCACGACCCTGTACGGCAAAATCAGCAGGAGGTTCCTGCAACTCCGGAAGTGCAGCACCTACTTCAATCTTGATCTTCTCTGCTGTACGTTCACCGATCATGATGTTATGTTGTCTACGGATGTATTGAACAATGTCGGAGTCAAAGTTATCACCTGCCACACGGATGGATTGATCACATACAATACCAGACAGCGCGATAACAGCAATTTCTGTCGTCCCCCCACCGATATCTATAATCATGTTCCCCATTGGTTCTTCTACATCAATACCGATACCTACAGCAGCAGCCATTGGTTCATGAATTAAATAGACTTCTTTCGCACCCGCAATTTCTGCAGAATCACGTACAGCTCTTTTTTCTACTTCCGTGATGCCCGATGGAATACAAACAACCATACGTAGCGATGGGAAAAACCAACTCTTACCATTGTTAACTAATTTTACCATTCCTCTGATCAAATGTTCAGCAGCTGTAAAATCAGCAATTACTCCATCACGTAAAGGTCTTACTGTTTTTATATTGTCGTGTGTTTTACCTTCCATTTGCATGGCCTGTCGACCGATGGCAATCACTTTGTTTGTGGTGCGGTCAAATGCAACAATAGAAGGCTCATCCACTACTACCTTGTCGTTATGAATTATCAGGGTGTTCGCAGTACCCAAGTCAATCGCAACTTCTTGCGTAAACCAATTAAATAAGCCCATTTGCTAATCCTTAAGCTATTTTAAAATAATATGCAAACCTACACAAAAAAAATTAATCTTTTTGAGGTTCTACATCAAAAAAAACTATATTCTGCAAGTAAATTCTATCTGGAAAAAACTGTTCTTAAATTTAACGAATATAATCTACAATTGTTACTTCTTGCTTCAACTTATTTTTTGTTAGCTGCGATTTGCGGGGTGAAATAAACATGTGTTTTTGAAATCTTTGCCAGCTGATATAAGCGCGTGCATGTTGTGGATGATAGGTGACGGTCTTACGAAAGGAAATAGCCAAGGGATGAATGCGGATTTTTTTTTTTCGAACAAGTTTCCATTGCTTGGAAGTGGGATAAGGAAGAAAAACGAATGCCATTATTAAATAAAATAATGGCATTCGTTTTTGATTAAAGAACAGGTTAATCCTGTTCTTACGAATTTATTTATTGTCTCTATTGTACCGTTTTAGTTTGTTCTTCTGGAGCCGGCTTGTTGAATTTATGGAAGATTAAACGAACACCACTATTTTTAGTGAAAAACTTGACCGACCAGTTGACAAATGTGATCAACTTATTTCTAAACCCATAAATAGACATTAAGTGAACAAACATCCAAGTCATCCATCCAAAGAAACCACTGAAATGAATCTTACCCATGTCGACAACCGCCTTGTTACGTCCTACGGTAGCCATTGATCCCTTGTCAAAATAACTGAATTTTTCAGTAGGTTGATTGGACATTGTTTGAAGGATATGTTTCGCTACATATCCGCCCTGCTGCTGTGCTACTGGTGCGACGCCCGGTAGGCCCCGCGGTAGGTCTTCTGTAATAAATGCAGATACGTCACCAATGGCATACACACCTGGCATGTCAATTACACGACATTGATCATCTGTTTGAATACGATTGCCACGTTGGATGACCTCTTTTTTGAATCCATCCGGATATTGGCCAGCAACGCCGGCACCCCAAATAACTGTTTTTGTTTCAATGCTTCTGCCGTCAGCGAAAGTAATAGCTTTACCGTCGTATCCAGTTACCTGTACATTTAATAATACTTCAACGCCTAAATCTTTCAGATATTTCTCGGAGTTTTTTGACGCTTTTTCGGATAGGTTGGCCAATACTTTTGGTAGACCTTCTACAAGGTAAACAGACATTTCTGATTTATTCAATTCAGGATAGTCTTTTTCCAAAACATTATTCTTAATTTCTGCAATAGCACCAGAAAGTTCTACCCCTGTAGGGCCACCACCAACGATTACAAAGTTTAAATTTGGCTTACGATCTTCGGGATTCGTGATCATGACAGCCTCTTCAAGGTTTTGAAGAACGTAACTTCGTATATTAAGTGCCTCTTGAATGTTTTTCATTGGCAGGGCATATTTGGTGATCTGCTGATTGCCGAAAAAATTTGTCGTTGCACCCGTGGCCACAACCAAATAGTCATAGTCGAAATCTCCAATATCAGTCTTAACAACTTTAGCCTCATTGTCGATGCTTTTTACGTCGGCAAGTCTAAAATGGAAGTTATCCTGATTTTTGAACATTTTTCGGACCGGGAAGGAAATGGAGTCCGCGGAAAGAGTACCCGTAGCAACTTGGTACATTAATGGTTGGAAGGTGTGAAAATTGTTTCTATCCAATAAGAGAACTTCAACTTCCTTATTTTTAAGCTTTTTAGCAACTTCAATTCCTCCAAATCCAGCACCAATAATGATTACTCTGGGGAATTTTCTATTTGAACTATTGCTTGGCATATTTTTAATAGTTTGTTGTAAAAATTCGTACAATCGAATTAAGCTGCAAATATCTTAAATTTTGAGCCAAAAAGCTAAAAAATATTTATTTATTATGGCAATACGTTGTGAAATTTATCGTTACAAGGCTAATTCCTTTAATAAAATATTTTGTAGTGTTTTGGTTTTAAGTGTTTTACAGCTCAAAAGGTGATCTAAAAAAACTTGTATAGCTAACAAAGTCATTGTGTATTTTGTACACAATGACTTTGTTATTGCAACGAACCTTTTAGTCTGATTTTCATACCGTTGTTATTCGGATGAAGACGAAGTTGACAGGCCAGTCGACTTTGCTCGTCAGCATCAGGTAAGGTGTCGAGCATATCCAATTCCTGATCGCTGGCTTCCGAAAGATTTTCTATGCCTTCAACGACTTCAATATGGCATGTGGCGCAGAGTGCCATGCCACCGCAGGTAGCCAGTATGTCGTATTCAGATGCTTTTAGAATTTCCATTAGTGATAGATTGATATCTGTCGGGACATCAATTCTGTTTTCTGTGCCATCACGATCGATAACGGTTACTTGAATCAAATTATCTTCCATCACTAAAATGTATTTATACCGTTAACGGTTGTATATTTAAAGCTCAATTTTTGATCAGGATAAACAAACTTAAAAGCACTTTGGCACATCAAGGCGGCTTCGTGATATCCACATAAGATCAGTTTAAGCTTGCCCGGGTAGGTGTTGATATCACCAATAGCGTAGATGCGTTCAACGTTGGTGGAATAATCAAAGGTATTTACTTCAATCGCGTTTTTATCGATACTTAGTCCCCAGTCAGCAATAGGTCCAAGTTTGGGCGTCAAGCCATATAATGGAATAAAATAATCGGCTTCGACTGCTGTCGTTTCTTTCTCTTTATTTACCGTTTCAATCGCAGTGAGGGTTCCATTGCCGTGTATATTGCTCAAATTATGAGACAGGAGTAAATTGATCTTTCCTTCTTGCGCCAATTTAAAAACTTTTTCAGCAGAATCCGGTGCACCGCGGAAAGAGTCGCTCCGGTGAATAAGTGTAACTTGTTGTGCAATATCAGCCAAATGATAAGTCCAATCCAGTGCGGAATCACCTCCGCCAGCAATAACAATCCGTTTGTTCTTGTATTTTGCAGGATCTTTAACCATATAATCTACGCCTTTGCCTTCATAAAGATGCAGGTTGTGGATTTCAGGTTTGCGGGGTTCAAAGCAACCAAGTCCCCCTGCAATGACAATCACTTGTGCATGCACTTTCGTATTGTCACCTGTGGAAATAATAAAAGAGCCATCATCCTGTTTTTCGATCTGTTCGACACGCTCACCTAACGTAAATGTAGGTGCAAAAGGCTTTATTTGTTCAAGTTGATTATCGATGAGCTCCTGCGCTGTAATGCTCGGGTAACCTGGTATATCATAAATTGGCTTATGGGGATATATTTCGGATAATTGGCCGCCAACTTGAGGTAAAACATCAATCAGGTGGCACCTCATTTTTAGAAGTCCAGCTTCAAATACAGCAAATAATCCTACTGGTCCAGCACCGATGATGCAAATGTCAGTATTTGTCATAGCTATGATATATTTAAATTGTTATAAATCGTGTTTAATATTCTCGTAAAATCCTCGAAATCTTTTTCCGTCAGTTTCTCCCATGCTTTCATCCTGATTTCTGCAACGATAGGGGACAGGGAGGCAACCTTAAGTTTCCCCTCTTCCGTCAAATGAAGATAGAGACTCCGGCGGTCTGTCTCATCAATGACACGCTCGGCCAAACCTTTCTTCAGTAGAATATCCACGATACGCGTCAATGTGGGCTGGTCTTTGCCACATCGTCTGGCTAATTCTTTCTGCGATAGCTGTTCGGTTTCGTAGAGTGCCTTTAAGACAGCCCATTGATCCACTGTAATGTCAAATCCCTTTTCCGTAAAAGACGATTGTGCAAATTGTTTTACCTTCTTGGCGGTTTGATCCAAGATGAAGGAATAACGGTCGAATTTTTCGTTTAGCATACAAATATTTAGTATGACAAATATATTTAAAATATTTAGTGCAACAAGTAATTTGAATGCAATAAAAAAGGCGTTCAAAAACTTGAACGCCTCTCCTTGATATTTTTAATCTTATTATGGTCTGACTACTTCAGCTTTTTTTGCAGCATTACCTTCAGCTAAGTGCTTTCCTTTACGTAGGTCGTATACGGAAGGCGCAGCCAGGATAATGGAAGAATAGGTACCAACAATAACACCGATTAAGATCGCGAACGAGAATCCACGGATAACCTCACCACCAAAGATGAACAAGACCGCAAGAACGAAAACGATCGTCAATGAAGTAATGATTGTTCTGCTCAGGGTCGAGTTGATTGCGTGATTGACAACATCGCCAAGATCTTCGTTATGTGCATTCGGTTTGGATACGAACTCTCTCAAGCGGTCAAATACAACCACGGTATCATTCACCGAGTATGCGATTACTGTTAAGATGGCCGCCACAAAGTGTTGGTCAATATCCAATGAGAATGGGACAATACCATCCAATAGGGAGAATAAACCTAATAGAATAATGGCATCGTGGATGGTTGCAATAGCTGCACCCACAGAGTATTCCCATTTGCGGAAACGGATTAAGATATAAGCCGCTACGATGATAATGGAGAAGATTGCCGAGCTAGTTGCTCTTGATTTGATATCAGATGCAATACTCGGTCCTACTTTTTGTGAGGACAGGATTTCATGTTTGTTGGAAGCATCTACTTTAGATAGCCCCTGGTTCAATTTATCCAATACTTCTTTATCAGCCGCATCGGAAGTTTCTTCGATATGATATGTTGTTGTCACACGAAGTTGGTTGGATGCACCAAATACTTTTACTTCCGTTGTTTTTTGGAAGATATCATCCAAACTGGTACGTACAGCTTCCGGATCAACTGGTTTATCGTAACGAACGGTATAGGTACGTCCACCCTGGAAATCTACACCCAAACTGAAACCTTTTGTGAAAATTGAAGCTGCGGAAATTAAGACCGCTACAACAGAGATTGCATAGAATACTTTACGTTTTTGAACGAATTTGAAGTTTGCATTATGCAAGGTGTTTGCAGACCAAGGGAAAGATACTTTAATTTTGATATCTCTTTCCAGCATCCATTCAAAAATAACACGTGTTACAAGTATTGCTGTAAATAATGATGTGATAATACCCACCATCAATGTTGTTGCGAAACCTAAAATTGGACCACTACCAAACAAGAATAAGATGATACCGATCAAGAAGGTCGTGATCTGAGAATCCAAGATAGATGGTAAAGCGTGTTTGTAACCATCTGCAACCGCCTGGCGGATTGATTTTCCTAAACCAAGTTCCTCACGGATACGTTCATAGATCAGTACGTTTGCATCGACGGCGGTACCCATTGTCAATACGATACCGGCAATACCTGGTAAAGTCAGTACGGCATTGAGTGAGGCTAATACCCCCATGATAATGAATACGTTCAACAATACAGCAATGTTAGCCACAATACCTGCAGTGTTGTAGTACGCAATCATGAAGATCATCACCACGATAATACCGATGACCGCTGAGTTGATACCTGCATCAATCGCTGCTTGTCCCAATGTAGGACCTACGATCGCTTCTTCAACGATTTTCGCTGTAGTCGGAAGACGACCAGCTTTCAATACGTTTGCCAAATCTTTTGTATCCTCTACTGTAAATGAACCGGAGATTGATGAACTACCGTTTGGAATTTCACCATTAACAGAAGGAGCAGAATAAACGACATTGTCCAATACAATAGCGATAGCATCTCTATTTTGAGCAGCTTTTGCTGTGATTTTTTTCCATTCACGCGCACCTTCACTATTCATTTGCATCCCAACAACAGGTTGGTTTTTCTCATCAAAGTTGGCATTTGCATCAGTGATGACGTCACCTGTCAATACAGCACCATTATCCGCCCCTACTGCTTTGATCGCATATAGGGAAAGTTGCTCTGGTGTTTTTTGCTCTGGTTTTACAGCCCATAAAAGCTTTAAGTTACCTGGAAGAATTGATTTTACTTCTGGGCGTTGCAAATAAGCATTTACTTTAGCGGTATCTTTCAATGAAGCAATACCAACCATAGCACCGGGCATAAGTGCCATTTGCTGGTTTTCGCCCATATAAACTGCTGGGCGTAATACTTCAAATAATGGGTTTTTCTGACCTAGATTAAGTGCTGCGCTGTCTTTCTTAGCTTTCGTGTCCTTCTGTCCAGTCAAGTTAGACAATAGATCATCTGCCTTTTTACTGGTATCTGCAACTGCGGTTGGCGCTGTAGAACTCGCTTTTAAAGTAGTTGCTAATGTTCTGTCAATATTTTCTAATACAGGATAGACTTCTTGATTGGTGTAGGTCTCATAGAACTCCAATTTCGCCGAACCTTGCAGGAGGTTACGAACACGGCTTTCGTCTTTTACACCTGGCAGCTCAACTAAGATACGGTTTGTACCTTGTTGAATCTGGATGTTTGGCGAAGCTACTCCGAATTTATCAATACGTGTACGTAGTACTTTGTACGAATTTTGAATGGCGTTATCAGCTTCTTTTTGGAGGAATGATTCAACTTTTGAATCAGAATCACCTGGTTTAATTAATGAAGCATTGTCTTTTGTCGAAAAGAACGTCGAAAGCGGGGTGGAAGCTCCAATGGATTTGTATTCTTCCATAAACAAAGCTACGACCGTTTTTGGACTAGTTTTGCTCTTTACTACTGCTTGCTCCAACGCTTTATTGAATTTCTCATCTTTTGGATTGTTGGCCAGATTACGGATCAACTCATCCAATGAGATCTCCATCGTAACGTTCATACCACCTTTCAAATCCAATCCTAAAGCCAGTTCATTTGCTTTTGCTTCCCTATAGGTGTATTTCGCAAAACCTAAATTGTACACTACTTCACCTGCCATCGAGTCTAGATAGCTCTTCTCTTTTGCCAAATCACCTTTGGCAAAATTTTCAGCATCTTGCTCCACCTTGCGGGTCACCCAAGTAAATGATAGGGAGTATAGACACGCTAATGACACCACTATCACTAAAAGTTTAATCAGCCCTTTACCTTGCATCGTCTGTTATTAATTGTATTAATTTTAATGTTAAATACTGTTTATGTAATTGATAATTAGTTCTTGATTAATCACACTTTACCAAGAATGGCAAAGGTATAAAATTTTTGTAGAATGAAAAGCTTTATTTATGCCATTTAGGTTAAAGGCATAAAATTAGAAGAATTGCTGAAAAAAAGAAATATTTTAGGGATTTATTTTATATAAAAAAAGGTCCTGCTTGTTTTAGAGCAGGACCTTTTTTTATAATTTTTAATACTATCTCAATGTATATTTAATACCAAATGAGAAGGTTGAAGCATCAAAATCACTGTTGTGGTTCAATCTCCAATCTGGTTTCCAGTCTGCGTGAAATCCGATTGGGGCGGCAGGGATTTTAAATTCTAAACCCAATTGTGGTCTTAAACCAACAAGAGTGATATCGTCATTTCCAGCGTCAAGAAATGTCAATTGCGCACCAACACCCGCATACCATCCTAGTCCGTTTACACCTCGGAATGGTCTAGCGTATTGGTAATCAGCACCTACAGCAACAACGTTGTCATCAAACATCACTTGCGCTTGACCATTGTTTGTTCCGCCAAAAGATTGTTTGTATTGAACCCCCCAAAGGTCACCACCAGTACCATCAAAAACAACACCGATAGCAGCGCGTTGTGGTGATTGTGCTTTTGCTTCGTTTGCGCCGAAAGCTAATGCTGCAACAGCAGCTAATGAGAGTAATGTCTTTTTCATAATTATCTTTTCTTTATATTTTCATTAATTAAAATTACTTTTCGTGTTATCAAAAGCAAATAGCTTGCCAAAAAAAAAGAGCAATGCGCTAAAACGGACAATGGTATCAATTCATAATTGTTCTAATTTGTCTATGGATTGTAATTTGTGTATTTTATTTTTTAATATTGCTTATTTTTCTTAAATTTGCCTGGCAAATAGAAAACCCAATACATATTTGCCATGCAATTAGATCCACAAAAATTCGTAGCAGAAGGTCTCACTTACGATGACGTCTTATTAATTCCAGCTTATTCTGAAATTTTACCACGTGACGTTGATACGAGTACCGCACTGACAAAAAAAATCAAATTAAATATTCCATTGGTTTCAGCAGCAATGGATACGGTAACTGGTGCTGATTTAGCAATTGCGATCGCGCAAGCGGGCGGTATTGGTATGTTACATAAGAACATGACGATTGCAGAACAAGCTGCTGAAGTGCGCAAAGTGAAGCGTTCAGAAAGCGGTATGATCCAAGATCCGGTTACATTGTTAGCCTCTGCTACCGTTGGTGATGCCTTTAATATTATGAAGGAACATAAGATCGGAGGGATTCCAGTGGTCAATGAAAAAGGTCAATTAGTGGGTATCGTAACCAACCGTGATCTTCGTTTTCAAAAAGATATGAGCCGTCCAATCAATGAGCTCATGACGAAAGATAATCTTGTCGTTGCTCCCGAAGGTACAGATTTGGTGAAAGCGGAGGAAATTCTTCAGAATGAGAAAATCGAAAAACTTCCAGTTGTCAACAACGAAGGAATCTTGAAAGGTCTGATCACCTTTAAAGATATCCAAAAATATAAGCATTATCCGAATGCGGCCAAAGATAGCCATGGGCGTTTATTGGTAGGAGCGGCAGTTGGCGTAACTCCAGATACATTGGATCGGGTTGAAGCGTTAGTGAAAGCCGGAGTAGATGTCATAACCATTGATACTGCACATGGGCACTCTAAGGGGGTAATTGATAAATTGAAATTGGTAAAATCCACCTTTCCTGAATTGCAGGTGATCGTCGGGAATATTGCGACAGGTGCAGCGGCAACGGCATTAGCCGAAGCTGGTGCTGATGCCGTAAAAGTAGGTATCGGGCCTGGGTCGATCTGTACAACCCGTATTATTGCTGGTGTGGGAGTTCCACAACTTTATGCGGTGTATGAAGTTGCTAAAGCGCTTAAGGGAACTGGAGTGCCATTGATCGCTGATGGTGGTATCAAACAAACTGGTGATATCGCAAAGGCTATTGCTGCTGGAGCAAGCACGATTATGGCTGGTTCTTTATTTGCTGGAGTAGAAGAGGCTCCGGGCGAGACAATTATTTACGAAGGCCGTAAATTTAAATCATATCGTGGTATGGGATCTATTGAAGCAATGGAAAAAGGTTCTAAGGACCGCTATTTCCAAGATGTAGAAGATGATATCAAAAAGTTGGTTCCAGAAGGAATTGTAGGGCGTGTTCCTTACAAAGGCACATTAGCTGAAGTCGTATATCAGTATATCGGCGGATTGCGTGCATCAATGGGTTATTGCGGTGCTGCTACAATTGAAAAATTACAGGAAGCCCAATTTGTTCGTATTACAGGTGCTGGCTTGAGAGAATCTCATCCACATAATATCTCTATTACGAAAGAGTCTCCAAACTATAATAGTAGAAATTAAACATAAGTGAATAGCAAAAAAATCCGATGATTTCGAATTGTCGGATTTTTTTGTGCAAAAATATTGGCGTGATAGCCCTAGTGATCGGGAGGAAATTTGTACTTTTATACCCTATTCTCAGGTTTTAAAATTTAAGGAGTTAATTTGGATTATTTAGCGGGTTTAAACCCTTCACAACGAGGAGCCGTAGAGCAAACAGAAGGCCCTGTCATGATTGTTGCAGGAGCTGGTTCAGGAAAAACACGGGTAATTACTTATCGTGTCGCACATTTGATTCAAAAAGGCGTTGATCCATTCAATATCTTGGTATTGACATTTACGAATAAAGCGGCCAAGGAGATGCGCGCGCGTATTGTTTCTGTTGTAGGAAGCGAAGCGAAAAATATTTGGATGGGAACATTCCACTCCGTATTCGCAAAAATACTTCGGGTAGAGGCGGAAATGATAGGATACCCTCGGAATTTTACCATCTACGATACTGACGATACCAAAAGCTTGCTGCGTGCCATTCTAAAGGAGATGAACCTGGATGATAAATTATACAATGTCAATCATGTCTACGGAAGGATATCACAAGCGAAGAATAACCTGATATCCCCCCAGGAATACAATAAAAATGAGGCGATATTAGCCGAGGATATTTCAAATGGACGTGGGCAATTGGGACAGATTTACATGACTTACGCACAACGCTGTTATCGCGCTGGTGCCATGGATTTTGATGATCTCCTGTTCAAGACTAACGTTTTATTGAACAAGCATCCGGAGGTATTGCACAAATACCAACATCAATTTCGTTACCTGATGGTCGATGAGTATCAGGATACTAACTTTTCCCAGTATCTAATCGTAAAACGATTGGCCGCTGTCAATGAAAATATCTGTGTGGTTGGTGATGATGCACAGTCAATTTATGCTTTTCGGGGAGCCAATATTCAGAATATCCTGAATTTCCAGAAGGATTACCCAGATGTGAAGATCTTCAAATTAGAGCAAAATTATAGATCCACCAAAATGATTGTCAACGCGGCAAACTCAGTGATCGCCAATAATCAGAACCAGCTAGAAAAGAATGTTTTTTCGGATAACGAAGAAGGTGAAAAAATTAAGGTTTCACGTGCTTTTTCAGATAATGAAGAAGGAAAGATCGTTGCGGATCAGATTATTGAAGAAAAATCGTTAAAAGGACTCAATTACAAAGATTTTGCTATTCTTTATCGTACAAATGCCCAATCAAGGGCCATGGAGGAAGCCTTGCGCAAGATCAATATACCTTATAAAATCTATGGTGGAACCTCTTTCTATCAAAGAAAGGAAATTAAAGATCTGATCGCTTATTTTCGGCTAACCTTTAATCCCAATGATGAAGAAGCCTTAAAACGTGTTATTAATTATCCTCGTCGGGGGATCGGAGACACGACCATAGAAAAGATTATGATTGCTGCCGATCAGAATCAATACCGTATTTGGGATGTTGTCGCAAATGCTGCTCAGTTTTTGGACGGGCGCAGTGCGACTTCCGTTGGTGGATTTGCGCAAATGGTACAAAGTTTTCAGGCCTTAGCAAAAAATAATAATGCATTTGATACTGCTATGCATATTGCACAGCATTGTGGTATCTTGAAAGAACTCTACGAGGATAAATCTGTCGAAGGATTGGCTCGTTATGAAAATATTCAGGAGCTACTCAATGGTATCAAAGAATTTTCTGAGCGGGAAGATATTGAAGACCGTGGTCTTGATATTTATATGCAGGACATTGCTTTATTGACCAATGATGATAACGATAAGGACCCAAATGCAGATACGGTTTCGTTGATGACCATACACTCATCCAAAGGACTTGAATTTCCGGTAGTTTTTATCGTAGGTTTGGAAGAAAACCTTTTTCCATCTCAGTTATCCTTGAATTCTAGATCAGAATTAGAGGAGGAACGAAGACTTTTTTACGTTGCTGTTACCAGAGCTGAAAAAAAATTACTACTTTCGTATGCTACTTCGCGATATCGTTGGGGAACGTTGAATAATTGCGAACCCAGTCGTTTTTTGGATGAATTGAATCCTGCTTGTCTTGCACTGGATTTTAAACCACGACAAACTTCCGCCTCAGCCGGCAGTTTTCAAGGCGAACGAATTGCATGGCAACAAAAGGACAGTGATGATACGTTTTCTAAACCTAAGCCAAAAGCGATGGTTAAAACAACGTCTATACTGCCCAAAGCCCACAAACCTACTGCGGGTTTTGCTCCTTCTGACACGTCAAATCTTCAAGTCGGCATGGAAGTTGAACATGAACGCTTTGGATTTGGTAAGGTTGTCAATCTAGAGGGGAACAAAGGAGATATAAAAGCAACTATTTTCTTTAAGGAGTTGGGACAGAAACAATTGTTGCTTAAATTTGCAAAACTTAGAATAATTCAATAATAAAATACCAAAACGAGATCTTAACCGTTTAATAGGTACTTATATTAGCTATATGAACTTTGACTACAACAGCACTAGGCCAAAATTGATCCTTGCAGAATATGGCCGCAATGTGCAAAATATGGTAGATTACATCTGTACTTTACCCACAAAGGAAGAAAGAAATCAACATGCTCAAATCGTGATTGACATGATGGGGGTGTTAAATCCACATTTAAGAGACGTTTCTGATTTTAAGCATAAACTTTGGGATCACCTTCAGATTATCTCTGATTTTAAGCTTGATATTGACTCGCCATATCCGATCGCCACAGCCAAAAGTGTTAAACATGAAGTTGAGCACTTAGGCTATCCGCAACATTCAATCAAATTCAAGCATTATGGATTTACGGTTGAAAAAATGATTGACAAGGCGTTGAAGGTAACGGACGAGCCTAGGCGTGAACAGATGGTGATTGGTATCGCCAATTTTATGAAAATGGCTTATGTCACTTGGAATAAAGATTCAGTATCCGATGAGTTGATTATTCAGGATTTGAAAGAATTGTCGGGATATCAATTAACCCTACCTGAAGGTACGGTATTGACCAAACTTGATTTTAAAACTCCGCCTCCAGGAAACCGTGTCAAAGGTCCTACATCAGGCAACTCAAGTGGAAATAACAATAATAGCAATAACAACAGTAACTCTTCAGGTTATCAGTCAAGAGGCGGAGGTAGTGGCAAACCTCGAATGTCAAATAACAATAACAACATGAAGCGTAATAATTTTGGTAGCAATAGCAATAGCAATAACAATAATAACAACAATAGAAATAGAAAACCTCAAAATAATTACAATAATAATAAAAGGGGCTAGTTCTTTAATTTCTTAAATTAAGAAGCAGGCAATTGCGAAGTGATTCATAGATTTCTTTACAATTGCCTTCTTTATTTATGGTATGGAGCTGTTTATCAGTAACAGTTTGTGCGATCAGTCAGTCGGATCCGACCTGATCGGATCGTGTGAACCAGATAGTTCCATCAATTTTTTTACGATATATTTTTGTTGATTTTAAAACGCCCGAACTGTCTTCCGTACTATTGGGAAATCCAAAGGTGAAGCGGGTTTTGTTGTAATAAAGATTTTAGTTATATAAATGAATGCATTTGAAATAATCGGTGGAAAACCGTTAAAGGGAGAGATTATTCCACAGGGAGCAAAAAATGAAGCTTTACAGATTCTGTCGGCAGTTTTGCTGACTGAGGAACCAATGACTATCAGTAATATTCCCGATATTAAAGATGTCAATAAGTTAATTGATCTATTGGCCGCATTGGGTGTTAAAATTGATCGTATAGATAAGGATACTTACGTATTCGAAGCGAAAGATATTAATATAGAATATTTTCAATCTTCAGAATTTAGAGAAAAAGGGGGGGGCTTACGGGGGTCGATCATGATTGTAGGCCCATTGTTGGCTCGCTTTGGCAAGGCAGCTATTCCAAAACCAGGAGGTGATAAAATTGGACGTAGACGTTTGGATACACACTTTTTGGGTTTCGAAAAACTGGGGGCTAAATTTGTCTATGATGCATCTACGCACTTCTTTAATGTTGATGCTACCGAACTAAAAGGTAATTATATCCTATTGGACGAAGCTTCCGTAACTGGTACGGCAAATATTGTTATGGCTGCGGTATTGGCCAAAGGAACAACAACAATTTACAATGCGGCCTGTGAACCTTATTTGCAGCAACTCTGTAAAATGTTGAATCGTATGGGGGCTAAGATATCAGGCATTGGATCTAATTTACTGACTATTGAGGGTGTACAACGCCTTGGTGGAACATCGCATCGTATGTTGCCCGATATGATTGAGATCGGTTCTTTTATAGGATTGGCGGCAATGACCGGTTCAGAAATTACTATTAAAGATGTTTGTTTTCAGGAATTGGGCGTAATACCTTCGGTATTTTCCCGTTTGGGTATTCAATTTGAATTGAGAGGGGATGATATTTTTATTCCAGCACAGGATTCTTACGAAATTGATACCTTTATTGATGGTTCGATCTTAACAATCTCGGATGCCCCATGGCCAGGATTTACACCAGATCTATTGAGTATCATTCTAGTCGTAGCCACACAAGCGAAAGGCAATGTGTTAATTCACCAAAAGATGTTTGAAAGTAGATTGTTCTTTGTCGATAAATTAATAGATATGGGCGCACAGATCATTTTGTGTGATCCACATCGAGCTACAGTAATCGGTATGAATAAATCCCATTCTTTGCGAGGTATCGAAATGACGTCTCCTGATATCAGAGCTGGAGTATCCTTATTGATCGCTGCATTATCTGCGAAAGGAAAATCAGTAATCCATAATATTGAACAGATTGAACGTGGATATCAAGATATCGAAGAACGTTTACGTAAATTAGGTGCGGATATCAAGCGTGTTGACGTTGAGCCGAAAGGACACTAGTCAACTGTTAGAAAATTACTTGAAGATAATTTTAAATTGTGCCTCGGAGGCAAAGTCCGGGGTTTTTTTATGAAATTACGCTTACCAAAGTAGCTAAAAAAAGGNNCCTTTTTTTAGCTACTTTGGTTATATTAGGTTATACCAAAGGTGCCGGTGCTTCTTCTTCAAATAAAGGAAATTCCTTGATAATGTTATACCAAGTAATCACTTTTTTGATGTCTGACGTATATACACGAGATTCATCATGGCCCGGAGCAACTTCACGGAAGAAATCTCTTAAGGTAGCGCCATCTGATTTCGTGTCAGGTAGAGTCAATCCTTTCGTTTTAATTGTTTCGAATATATCTAAAAGACGGATCTCTTCTTCTTCACCATAAATAGTGATATCCTCCAATGTTGCCATTTTTGTCGAAGACAAACTTACTACTGACTTAATTTTTGCTTGATCAAGGGTTTCTAAAATAAAACCACCCTTGTTTTGTCCAACTAATTTGAACAATCCTGGTTTGCCAGTTACAGATACTAAAGCTCTTAAATTCATTTTAATTTTTTTTAAATCTCCAAGAATTAATCTTCGATTACTTCAATTGATAAAATGCGGTCGCCTTGTCTGATATCGTCTACCACATCAACATTTTCGACTACCTTTCCAAAACACGTATGATTACGGTCTAAGTGAGCGGTGTTATTACGGCTGTGGCAAATGAAAAATTGAGACCCTCCTGTATTGCGACCAGCGTGTGCCATTGACAATACACCTCTGTCATGGTATTGATTTTCACCAGTTAACTCACAATCAATTTTATAGCCAGGGCCACCAGTTCCAGGGATACCTGCAGCACCTTCACGTGAATTTGGGCAACCACCTTGAATAACAAAATCAGGAATAACACGGTGGAAAGCCAAACCATCATAATAGCCTGATTTAGCAAGTTTAATGAAATTTGCTACTGTATTTGGAGCATCAGCTGTGTAGAATTGCACAGTCATGTCGCCTTTTTCTGTTTTAATAATCGCTTTACTCATGTTTCAAAAATTTTTATGAAATACAAAGATAAGGTTTCAGACTGAAATGTGAAGTACTTCGTATTCTCCATTTTTTCCATATTGGCAATTTGTACTGCTATGAGCTGAAAAATAATGCGAAATATTTTCTATATTTATGTGAGCGAGCCGATTATAGTTAACTACAATGTCAAATTTACATAAATTAGTTATCCGGGAGTGGTCCGAGGCGGATCGTCCCCGCGAGAAATTATTACATCAAGGACGAAGGGCCCTGTCAGATGCAGAGTTATTGGCGATTTTGATTGGGTCAGGTTCTATGGAAGAAAGTGCAGTGGCGCTATGCCGACGTATTTTGGCGGATGCCAACAATAGCTTGGATACACTCTCAAAGATGGATGTCAATGAATTGAGCAGATATAAAGGTATTGGAGAAGCTAAGGCGATAGCTATCATTGCAGCATTGGAGTTAGCACGGCGCAAGAAGGAATCTCCAACAGACGAAAAGAAAATTCTAAATAGCAGTAAACGAGTGTATGATTTTATGAAACCAATCCTACAGGATTTACCACACGAAGAGTTTTGGACGCTTTATTTGAACACAGGATGCAAATTGTTGGATCAACAGCTTATTGGCCGTGGTGGAAATGATTTTACGCCGGTTGATGTTCGGGTCATTCTAAGAAATGCCCTCGCAGTCAAAGCGAATGCCATCATACTCATTCACAACCATCCTTCCGGGACTTTACAACCCAGCAATGCCGACAGGATACTGACGAGAAAAATTGTCGAAGCTTCAAAAATTATGGATATTAGGGTGAATGATCACCTGATTTTTACAGATAATGGATATTATAGTTTCAGAGATGAGGATATAATAGATTAGTTATGATACAATCTAATATGAACAAAAATAGTATTGAAAGATTTACAGACAGGGTGGTGGATTATGAAAAATTTAGACCCAATTATCCAAAAGAGATTATTCGAATACTTCAGGAAAGGATAGGTTTGAATAAGAAATGGCTAATAGCCGATATCGGTAGCGGTACAGGTTTATCGACCCAGTTGTTTTTAGAAAATGGAAATGATGTCTTCGCTGTCGAACCCAATCGCCAAATGCGTGAA
Organism: Sphingobacterium sp. UBA7249; assembly: GCF_002472835.1. Taxonomy (NCBI): domain Bacteria; kingdom Pseudomonadati; phylum Bacteroidota; class Sphingobacteriia; order Sphingobacteriales; family Sphingobacteriaceae; genus Sphingobacterium; species Sphingobacterium sp. UBA7249. Next base: position 54,776 of record NZ_DKST01000031.1, read on the forward strand.
TCTTTGGTTCATCATTTTAAAACATACCGGAATTTAATCGCATTAAATGCCACCGCTGAAGACACATCCATTGAATCAGGTTGTGTGGATCTAATTTTCGCTGGGCAATCTTTTCATTGGTTCGATCGAACTGCCTGTTACAAAGAATTTAATCGCATTCTTACAAAAAATGGTCATATTGTATTGGTTTGGAATCAACGAGACCCAGAAGATGCTTTCCAGAAGGAGTATGAACAGTTTTTACTTAATCATATTCCCAGCTATCAATCTGTCAGCCAAAAAAATATAACTGAAGACGACCTTCGAAGTTTTTTCGCTGATAGACCAATGACCAAGGTATGCTTGCCTAACCAACAAGTATTCGATTTGAAATCGTTCTTGGGAAGGGTGAAATCATCCTCTTATTTTCCCAAAGAAGGAGTGGAGAATAAAAATTTATATGATGACCTACGTTCTTTGTTTGATAAATATGCAATTTCGCAACGTATCGTATTTAGATATATTACAGAGATTTATATCAGTTAAGATTAAGCAACCGGAATCTGTAAAGCTTCTTTTGTGGCATTTTTTCTTTTCCAATTGAAAATACGTCTGGTTGGAGAGGAGTGATAAGGAAAAACCAAAATTAAAAATACCAAGATCAATCCTACGATAAACAATCCGTTATAACTGTCCCGAATGGCAAGCAAAGAGGCTTGTGCTTGTACTGATTTACCGATATTGGCTGATTGCAAAACCAGGCTATTTGTTTTATCTATTATGCTTGCGAGATCGCTTGTCTTGATTACCTGTTGTTGGTAATACCAATTGGCAATCGTATTGGACCACACAACGGGGACTAAGAAGGAACGTGTCAAGATCAGAAAGACCAATCCAGATAAGTAATATTTGTTTGGAATATTACCTGCCATATAGACACCTATGCCAATGTATGATGTAATGACACCTATTCCTCTTAAGATCATCGGGAGATAAAATAAAGAGGTATGTACCTGTAGGCCGACAATCTGTGCAAAGAAAAAAGAAGATAGCGCATAACAAATGGCAGAAAACGCCAAAATGAATTTACATTTTTTGGTCAACTTAAAATATACATAAGAAATCAGTGCTCCGATAAGGTATCCCGGAATAACGTAGGTATTTACCTTTGCGGTTTCCAAAGGGTTTGTACCGAGTGTAATCCCCAATAGGGATGTATATAAGGAAGTGGAACTGTAGAAAATGCCAAATAGAAAGATCGTTCCGACAGATATGGGCAAGGTTCGAGTTGAAAAAGCATCAAAGTTCATGAGCGACTTTCTGATTAGCGTACTCCTATTTACAAAAAGGACTAAGAAGAAAATTGTTGCTATTCCAGTAAGAAGAATTAATCTTGAATGAAACCAGTTTTGTGTTAGCCCATAAGTACTGAAATAAGCTAAATTTAGCAGGGAAATACAAAGTAATATGCTTCCAAACCAATCATACTGATAAAGAGGTACTTTTTTAAATACTGGGGATTTCATGAAGATAATGCAAATCAATAGACCAATGCCCAACAATATATTCTGAAACAGAAATACCGTTTCCCAGTAGAATTTTGCAGCAAAAATAGTCGCGATGTAATTCGCAATAGCGGGGATAATCATTGTCATCGGATAATAGATGGCATAAAGTTGATAACGTTCTCCGCGCGGCATTAGAAAAGGAATCATCTCACCGATAATGGCCATGGTCACGATAATCTTGGCACTTCCAATAAAAAATGTAGCCATACAGATATTGATACCATTGCTGGCATGTTCCAAAATTGCATTCGAGCAAAGGATGACGATCGTGAAAACAATCAATATTGTTTTTTTGGGAAAAAGTTTAATTAACCGAAACACCAGTGGTATCGCACAGACCATGCCTGCATAATAACAGTACGTTGCCATGCTGAGGTCTGCACTTATACCTGCATAGCCATTTACAACATAGGTATTGACAGAGGATGGGATTCCGTTATTGAAGGAATATATAATATTGAGCAGGAACAAAAAGAATAATTCCCATTTTGAGTTTAACCAGTTCCTAAAAATACGATCTTTCATGACTTATTTAACACGTATAATAGCGTTCATACCCACGCGGAGTAAATCGATATCCCGTTTTGAATTCGACGCTGTAAAATTGATGCGGACAGGAATCCGCTGCTGTACTTTGACAAAGTTTCCGGTAGAGTTATCAACGGGAACAGCAGAATATTTGGATCCTGTGGCCTCCGATATTGCGGCCACTTCGCCCTCAAATGTTTTCCCTGGCAAAGCATCAATTTCTATGTTGACTTTTCCTCCAAGTGCGATGTTTTTCATTTGGCTCTCCGTATAGTTTGCAGTCACCCATTTTTGCTCATCTCGTACGATATTGACCAACGGTGTACCATTTTGCACAAGTTGTCCCTCTTCGATATTTCTCCTACCCAATACACCATCATAAGGAGCTGTAATAACAGTATATGACAAATTCAATTTGGCTAGGTCAATGGCAGATTTGGCCTTTAGCAATGAAGCGTCGTTAACGGATACTTTTTGTTCAGACTCGTGGGTGCTGAGTCTGGAATTTTGTTGTTGCGCAAGTAGTGCTTTATATCTTGCGGACATGGCTTCATACTCAGATTTTACCTGATCAAATTGATAACGGGTCACAGCCTCGTCTTTGACTAGACTTGCGTATCTTTTGTAATTGGTTTCCATATTGTCGAGCCGGGCCTTCATCTCCTCAATATTGGCATTAGCGATGGTCGTGCCATTGCTGGCAATGGCGATTCCAGACTGCGATATTGTCTTGTTGGCTTTTGCATCGGCTAAGCTCGCTTTTGCATTCTGGAGCAAGATGCGATATTCCGAATCGTCTAAGATTACAAGTGTGTCTCCTTTATGTACTTTTTGGTGTTCATCAAAGCGTATATCTTTGATATAACCACTGATTCTCGAATTAATTGGAGTAATATGGGCATCTACTTGAGCATCATCTGTATAAACAGATTCGTTGATGTGAAAGAAAGCCATAATCCCCCATATAATCGAAATCACAATAACTGAGGCTGATGCAATATTGACTATCCATATTCTTCTTCTTCGCTTAATTTCTTTCTCACTTAATGTTGAACTATTCATGACTTATTTTTACTATTCATCCCGTATTAAAAAATATTGTTTTTCATACGTTCATTTTTATTTCTGTTACTGTTTATCGATAATAACCGTTAATTTTTCCAAAATTTCCGTGATCTCCGATACTTTTTGTTCTGTGATTTCTTTGAGGATAGCCTTATAAAGGTCTTGTTGTACAGGGTTGAGTAATTCCCTATACGCGTCACCCTTTAGGGTTAGCTCAATCAAATTGTTCCGACGATCATTGGGATCATTTACACGTTTAACCAGATCACGTTTGCAAAGATTGTCTAGAAGAGGGGTGACGCTCGCTTTGTTTTTCTGTATAGCAACAGCGATATCCTGTTGATTCATACGTTCTTTTTTCCAAAGGGCAGCCAATACCTGTAACATCTCATACGTGATATCCAATTGTTGCTCCTTGATCTTCTGGATATAATATTGTTTTAAGCTTGTTCTTAAGGCAATGATATTATCCACTAATGGTTTTACCGGATTGTGCATTTCATTTTCCATGCTACAAAGTTAAACATAAAACAGTTAAATATCAAACTAATATTACTGTGATAGTTAAAAAAATGTTAAAGATATGACTTGAATAGGTATATGGCATTTTATTTGGAAGTGAATGAGGGATAAGTAAAAAAGATATGCTTAGAGTTGAATTGATATTCTTTAGACGGTGCTTATTTTTACTGCCAATTTTTGTGTTTGCGGGTACAGTAAATGGTCAGCAGCTTACTTCCCTTAATAATTGGGAGCAAAATTTTTCTATTGTGAATCGTTGGATAGACCCTTTTTTTCCATTAAATACACAGCATAGTATTGTTAACTTAGAACAAGAAGCTGTTGATAAAAGAACAAAGGTTATCCAAGGAGAGCAGACTATGGACAAAGTAGATGGGCACGCCGTTGAGATTTCCAATATCGTCGTTGTGCATAGTACACATAGAGGAGATATAAAGTACTCATCTTCTAGTTCGAGTGGATTGTATCGCGTTGCACTGGACAAGCAGACAGACGAGCGATATGACGGTAAACCTGTTTTTGTGGATGCTAAAGGGATAAAATATATCATTGATTCGAAATACAGAAAGCAATTTATCAAATGATCGACGGTTGTAAATTGCAGCAACCAATAATCTATCCCTAGCGTAAAATATGGAGTAAATAATCTTTATCAAGGTAAAAAGCATCTAAACTTCCACCATCTTCAAGAATAGTACTACTGATTTCTTTTTTATGCTGTTGTAGTGTTTGAATTTTATCCTCAACCGTATTCGGGCTGATCAGGCGTATTGCAGTGACATTTTTTTGTTGCCCGATGCGATAGATCCGATCAATCGCTTGTTGTTCCACTGCCGGATTCCACCAAGGATCAACCAGATAGACAACATCTGCCGCAGTGAGATTAAGTCCCGTTCCACCAGCCTTGAGACTGATGAGAAAGACACGCACATCTTGATCTGATTGGAAATCATTGACTAGTTGTCCCCGGTTTTTGGACTGGCCAGTGAGGATTAGCGAAGGGATCTCATTTTTATCCAATGCTTCTTTAATCAACAGTAACATGCGGACAAATTGCGAGAACACGATGATTTTATGTTGATCTTTTTTATGTTGAATCTGTTCTAGCAGCATTTCGATCTTCGCTGAATCTTCAGCAGATGTTAAGTCTTCGTTTTGGAGCAATTTACTGGAGTTGCAGATCTGACGTAGTTTGGTCAATCCTTTAAGGACATGCATCGGACTTTTTTTGATTTCATCACCATCTTTAGCAGAAATAAATTCCCGAAATTCCTTTTCATAGAGATCATAGATCCGCCGCTGTGCAGTTTTCATTTCGCAATAGAGCACCAATTCATTTTTTGCAGGAAGATCATCCAATACATCTTGTTTTGTTCTTCGAAGGATAAAAGATTTTATTTTTTCCTTCAGTATATTTTTTCTTTTACGATCGTGAAAAGCATCAATCGGTGTTGTGTATACATCTTTAAAATACTTTCTATTTCCCAATAAGCCCGGAACGATAAAGGATAACTGTGCAAACAAATCCATTGTATTATTCTCAATAGGTGTTCCCGTCAGAATGATACGATTTCTTGATCGTAATAAATTTACTGCTTTGTACCGCTGTGAATCTGGATTTTTTATGTGTTGAGACTCGTCGAGTATAATATAATTAAAGGTTAGCTTCTTTAATCGATTGATGTCAGTCAGTAGGTTATGGTAGGAAATGAGCACAATATCCGCTTTCTCAAACTGGTCAGTTATTTTGCTTCGGTTTGGCCCCTCTAGGATCAGTATGTTAAAAGATGGTAAGAATTGCTGAATTTCACGTTTCCAATTAAAAATTAACGTTGTAGGGAGGATCAGTAATGTTGGTGAAGATATACCTTTTGCTTTTTGCGTTGCCAGAAAGGCGAGAATCTGCACTGTCTTTCCCAGTCCCATATCGTCTGCCAGGCAGGCTCCGAAATTTAATTTGTCCAAAAAGTTGAGCCATTGAAGCCCCTGCTGCTGATAGTTACGTAAATTTCCGACAAAAATATTAGGTAACAGTACCGGCGGGCATGTTGCCAATGAAGAGAGTTGATTTCTTAAATAGTTGATCTCAACGGAAACAGCTTGGTCGATATCTTTTTTAGCAAAGAGCTGGTCGATTTCATTAAACTTGTATTTTGGAATCTGAATGAGTTCATCTTCGATGATTTCAGCAGCATTAAAATAAGACTCAAATTTTTCCAGCCACTCCTCGGGTAATATACCAAGTGTACCATCGTCTAGATTGATAAATTGAGAACGATTGCGAACAGCTTTCTCTAGTTTCTTCAACGAAACACTTTTAGGACCAAATTTGACTTGAATGTTGGCATTAAACCAATTTTGTCCACTCAATACTTCAATTTGTATTTTACCTTTAAATTGATTCAGTTTATTGTCACGAATTGTATTGAATCCAATAATCTGGATTCCCTGGTTGTGCCACTCGTCGAATGCATTTAAAAACCAGTTTTTATCCAGAAAATATTTACGGTGTAGGTAAAGATGCTGAAAACTATCATCATCTAATTGCTCTTGAAAAAAAGCATGCTGCTTAAGCAGCAGTGAGATGACTTTCGTTTCGGCTTCTTTTTTTCGTTCTACCAAAAATTGGGTTCCTTTCGCATCTGTTCCAAAGATGTTTCTTTTACTTAAGATAGGAACTTCGACGTCGCCATAACGCATGACAGGAATGATGTTGACGAAGTCTTCAGACTCTTCCAGAAATATGAACGCCTGCATATCTTGATAATAAAGATTCTCTTTCAGTTGCGGTTTACTCGCTTTGGGAATATCCTTGAAATTTAACGCTACAGAATTGGCCAGAGGCTCCAGAAATAGTTCATTGAACGCTTTAAACTTATTACGGTGTATGCGCAGCTCCTTTCCTTTATTTCCAAACAAACGAATCAGTTTAAGATGACGTGTATTCTCGATGAGGTAGAGGTGCTTTTTTATGGAGATGAAGTGATCAAAAAGAATAGTCAGATGTTGCAATTCGTAAGTAATCCCATGAATGGAGAGGTCCCCTTTAATGCGATAGAACGGATCGTTCTGTTCGACAAGCAATCTGATCTCAGCTTTATTCAAACTGATTTGAGTTGCAGATAAGGAAGCTGCCGTTATATTTTCTGCTTTTTCGTAGTCATGAAGGTAAAAATCCAGGCCTAAAGGGTTTTTTGCTATTGCCCGTAGACTGCGGCCAATAGCTGCATCTGCTTGTTGGAAGGGTTGGGCCAATTGGCTGACTGCCGCAAAAAACTGAGTTTCTTCAACGGAATCTGTATGCCAGATGCGTGATTGACTTTCCACTGAGGAAATAGGGTTTTTCGGCATGCCCGATTTTGATTGTGGTGCCTGGCATAACAGGACCTGTAATTGCTTATAATAGCGATTACGTGTAAGCACAATGAAACTATGCTGTTGTTCGCTCTGAAGTTTAGAAGATTTTTTTTGAGGCTCCAAAAGATCAAAATCATCTATGGAAGTTAGATGTTTGTCTTTGAGGACAAATTGTAGATCAGCATCTTTAATATGGGCAGAAAAGTAGGTTTCCAACGATGGTTCATTTTCTAAGCCATATTGCACTGCAGCCTTTTTTAGAAGATTTCGATACCGGTTAAAGTCAAAAAAAGACAACCAGCTTTCTTGCCCGAATAGTTTTGTCAAGGTTGCTTTCTGGTGACTACAGAAACCAGTTTGCGTACAATTACAGAAAAGCGAAGTTACTGGCGATTTGTAAATAACCACTACCTGAAAATTCGTGTAATTTTCGAGAACTTGAAAGGTAGCTTGGTTGAATTCCATCTCTACGACACTGATTTGAATATTGGCCAGGGCTATATCCATCCAGGGAAAATAAGAATAACGGCTTACTGAGGCGAAATCTATTGTTGTCAGGGTATATTGATGAAAATCCATACTACAGGATATTAGAAATTAAAATTCATGCCACCATAATAATTTCGCAATGGCGCCGGGTTGAAATACCGACCACCAAAGGCATTGATATCATTGCCGAGACTATATTTTTGGTTCAACAAATTGTCGGCGCCAACAAAGATATTAAGTTTATGTCCATGGCCTATAGCTTTACCCCAGGATATTTTTCCTTGCAAAAGATGATAACGGTTTGCATAAACTGTATTGGCATCATCCAATGGTATCGCAGCGGTTAAATTTGACAGAAGATCTAGTCGAAGTTGATAGGGGAAGAGGACATTTAAGGTATTGACCCAAACCGTTTTTGGTACCGCCGTTAGTTTGTTGCCACTATAATCTTTATCTCCGACCTTATAGTTTTTGAAAGCATAATTATTTAGCGAGAAATTGCTTCCGACCTGTAAGCTACGGACAAGCCCCCAAGACCTAGGGGTTATCAGATAGGTTAATATCGATGCTTCAATTCCTTTTTGATCTATTTTTCCTGCATTCTGAAAATATTCTGCTCCAGTCTCGCGTACCTGTCGGATAATTGCATTATTCATTTGGTAGGTATATGCCGAAGCATCTAGTATAATTCGGCGGTTCCATAAATGCCATCGAACGCCAAATTCATGGTTGGTACCAGTCTCAGGTTTGAGGTCCTTATTGATGATATTGTCGGATGAGCGCACTTCTGCAATCGTGGGAGCAGAAAATCCCTTTGAAATAGAAGCGCGTAGAGCGAAGCTTGCTGTGGCCAGGTAGGAGACAGCGGCCCTAGGCATCCACGCATTCCCAAAATTGATGTGTGCTTTGTTCTCTTGTGTTGCTGGATAATGCTGTTGATAGGAGATTTTATTCCCATTGAGTCCCATAGATAATTCGACTTGGAGACGTTCCAGCCAAGCCAGCTGTGTTCGTGCAAAGAATGATTGCTGGCTATTTTCTAACTTATCTTTAGCTTGCGGCTTGCCGATATTCCCCTGATTATTATCATAATTATCTATATCATACCAACCTTTTTGTGCCTCTAAACCAAATTGGAACTCATACTTTAATTGTTTGCTTAGCCGGTCGACATAGGATAGATAGAGTCGTGTCCCTAAATTTTTCTCATCCCTTTTTTCATAATTTGTGATAAAAGGATTTTTGATTTGATTGGTCGAACCGAATACGTTGGCAAACAGGATTAATTTGGAACTGATATTTGTTTGGTTGCTCAGGCCCCCGAAAACTGTTTTATCATAGATTGCTGCTTTTTGTTCCGCCGCACTTGGGTTGGGCCCAGCCTTGGGACGGGACTGCCGTCGATTGTCCTCCATTTGTACAGCTGTCAGGCCTCCGGGAGTTTGATATCCCAGATCAGTGTAGAATCCTGTGAATTTCAGTTCCGAATGTTTTGCATATTGCCAATTGTAGTTTAGCTGAATGTTCTTTTTGTCCAGAGATGCATGTTGTCGATACCCATCACTTCGTGTCCAACTTTGGTTGACGGCCAATTGCTGTGTCTGATTGATGGGCAGCACAGTACTGAGCTGCTGCTGAAATAATCCGTACGAACCTCCTGTTAGCTGTAGGTTGACTTCGGGCTTGGTCAAGGTATTGTAGCCTTTGCTGTAGAGTGAAATTACACCACCTGCGTTTGCTCCATATATAGATCCATCAGGACCTTTCAAAATATTGATCTGGTCTATGGTGTAGGGATCGATTAGATTTAAATAGGTGTTTCCACCTGCATCAGTAAGCGGAAAGTCATCCAGATAGATCTTTACGTTTCGGATGCCAAATGGAGAACGAAGCATGCTGCCACGCAAGGCCAAGCGGTAACTCCCTGGGGACCGCTCTTCCATACGTAGTCCAGGCACTGTGTTCATAATGGAGACAAGTGCTGGCGATTGCTGTGATTGCAAGCGTTGTTGGCTTAACACAGCCGCGGATGAGGTTAGTTTTAATAAGGGCTGTTTATTGAAATAAGCTTTAATTTCCACTTGTTCAAGCCTATTGTTTGTACTGTCAGTGGTCTGTGCATACAATTTGCCACATAGACAAAGTGTGGCAAGTAGGTAATTTCTTTTCATGGCTAATGGTTAGATCCGGCTTAGTCCGCAAATTCTTGGGTAAAGTAAATTTCAAAAAGTTCCTTAGTCTTATTGTATTTTAGGCATTGATAGTTTGCATATACCGAACTTGTTGGAATACACAGGCTATTTGCCATGGCTTTTGTAGGAAAATCTTTGCTTAGGCATCCCTGTTTCAGATCGAAAATATGATTTGTTGCGATATTCTCAACCGAGAATGCTTTGTCATCGATCAAATAATTCGAATGACTTGATCGGATATAGTCTTCCTGATAAATCAATTCGGCTGCAATGCTATAATCTATTGTACCATTGGTATAGTAACAATCGGATTGTCGCAATAAATTGGAAACATGTACATCCCGGTACAATATTTTAAATCGTTTGTTCTTCTGGTCAAAAAGAATGATTTCAATTTGATATTTTTCTTTATTATAGGCGACATATGCAAAATCATTTTCCTTGTTGCTAAAGATATCCCCACTTGTATAAGCCAGCAAATCGAGGTTTGTATGGCTTTCGAAATATTTTTTTTGGTTTTCTACGAGGTCCTTAAGCAACTTTAGGTGTAATTTTTCAAAGAGTCCTTCATCAGCTAATTTGACGAGCTGTTGTCGTTGCTGATTAGCCGTTTCTTCGGTCCGAGGATTAGCATAGATGGACGTATCAAGTAGAGGTTTCACTGTACGGGGGCTTTCAGCCACCTGCTGATTTTGGTCGTTGACCGCACTATCTTTTGTCGGGATATTTTGAGGATTAGATTGTGTTGTCTGCTGACAGGAAGCAAAGCCAAAAAGCAAAAAGTATAGAAAAATTGACTGTAAATTCATGCGTAATTATCTTCAATGGGAGACTCCGTCTATCGTATTTTAGGCGAAGCCACAATATCGGCTAATTTAATGATTTTATAGAAAAGAAGTCTCGCCGGTTTCCATTAAATTAAAACGCTTCATTCAATCCGAGGAAGAATCCACGGGATCCATATTTTCCTATGGCGTAGTCCAAACAGAGATTTGTTCGGGTGGCTTTGTTAAACAGGACGCGTAATCCTGCGCCGCCTCCAGGTTGCCATCTTTCGAAAAGTTTTGTCCCTAATTCGTCACTTGCACTTTGGAGATTAAAAAATGCAGCACCACTCAAAAAGCGGTTTTTTAAAATTGGGAAGCGATACTCCGTTTCTGCGTAGGCAAAAGATATCCCCTTAAAATAACCAATTGTATAGCCTCGGCCTGTTCTTACCGCGGCATCCCTTCCTGTTCCCGGTAGATCGAAGTAGGGGAGAACACCCCCCAGCTTATAGGATCCCCAATACCAGAATGCAAGCACATGTGCCGGATCGGATTGCGATACACTAAAGTATTTACGAAAGTCAGTCGTGAGTTGGACAGCACTTTTGCTACTGCCTAGTAAGGTTGTATTCCATCGCAGGCCAATGTCCGAGTAGATTCCCTTATAAGGTCTGTTGGGATTATCCCGGGTGGTGTATTGCATATTTAATAACAGTCCGTTTGAATTGTAGCTATCTGGGGCAAAACCATGTTTTTCCGTGTAAATGGTATTTGGTGTAATATTCCCATTAGGACCACTGCTCGTTATCTTTCGACGAAGGTCGAATGCTAATCCAGCTCCTAAAAACAAACCATCGGCAACCTTTTTGTAGACCTTCTCATTAAACGTAAAGGCATTGTATTTAGCCCCATATTTTTTATGTTCGGGATTCGCAAGTATTTCCTCTTCTTCATTGTTCCATTTGCCATGTGGGGTCATACCCAAACCCGCATCCAATGCGACCATTTTGACCAAAGCGAAAGCTCCTTGAAAATTTAGTTTATTGTTTGGGGTAAATACATTGTGGCTAATGTAGAAAACCATGATGTTTTTGGTCGTGATGGACGCTGATGTTGCGGCGATTGACATGGTTGTCGTTTTCGGATCGCCCAATACTTTCCCCGCAACGGCTTTTACACCGATTTGTCCACCAATCGTCGGGTTATAGGCGATATTCGGCATTAGCGTAATCGGAGAACGTTTGCTTGATCGTTCCTTTTTACGTTTGGGGTGAATAATGCGGCCGATTAAGTCCGATATATCATATTGGCTTGCTAAAATCGAATCGCGCCGTTTGTTATATAAGAAAGCCGAATCTATCTCAGTATTGGATTGAGCCACGAGTGTATTGGATATCAGTACAAAGCACGATATTAAAAGACAGAAAGTGAACAAATAGTGATTACGTAATGGTCGCTGCATACCTTCGGGTTTATCTTACATCTAAACGTCAAAAATATTAAAATGTTTTCTAAAGCGATAAAGCTAATTCCATATAGAACTGATATCGGTGGGATTAATATCCGTGGAGGGGACATTTGCCTACTTTGAGTTCTAGGGTTTGCATACGCATATGTGTAGTGGGCAATTTTGACGGCAGGTTAGAATCACGTAATTAAACTTGGAAGTAAGCATAAATTTATCTTAGTTTTGATTATTTAATTTGGAGATATGATAACACGAAATATATATCGTTGCAGTTTGGCTTTACTATTGATGACAGGCTTTACACAAGCGCAAGAGCTTTATACACCTAGAAATATTAAGCAAGCTATTGAAAAAGGTACACGCACGACAACCGGACTACCCGGTAAAAATTACTGGCAAAACTTTGGAAAATACGATGTAAAGGTACAATTGGATCCCGTGGCGAGGACTGTTCGTGGAAATGAGACAATTTTATATACCAACAACAGTCCCGATACACTTAAACAATTAGCAATCCGATTTGTGAACAATGTACATAAGCCCAATGCAGTACGTGCTAACTATGCCTCGGATGATTATTTGACCTCGGGGTTGAAAATAAAATCATTTACGCTCAACGGAAAGGTTTATGAAGTAAATAGTGGCGATTGGGGAACGGTCAAACTTGGTGATTTTGGACAGAAAATTCTTCCCGGGACAGTGGCGACCCTAGCGATCAGCTGGGAGTATCCTTTATCGGTTGAGAGTGACCGCGATGGCATGCTCAATGCGTCTACGTTCTATTGCGCTTATTCCTATCCACGTGTATCTGTCTATGATGATTACAATGGCTGGGATATTTTGGAGCATAATGGTAGACAGGAGTTTTATAATGGTTTTAACGATTATCAGTTTGAAATTGCTGTTCCTAAAAATTTTGTTGTTTGGGCTACTGGGGAGCTTCAGAATGCAGCAGAAGTCTTGCAACAACCTATCTTGGAGCGTTTTGAGAAATCCAAACAAAGCGATGTAGCGATACACGTTGCTACAGCATCCGAAATGAAGGAAGGGAAAGTGACGGCTCAACAGGAATGGAACAAGTGGAAATTTAAAGCGACCTATGTACCTGATTTTTGTTTCAGTGTGAGTGACAATTATATTTGGGATGCTGCCAGTGTGGACTTGGGAACTAAACGTGTTAGTATACAATCCAGCTATGTTGCTGGTACCCCCGATTTTGAACAATACATTGGCTGGCAGCAATACTGCATTGACTGGTTTTCTAAAAATTGGCCTGGAGTAACCTATCCCTATCCAACGATGACGGCAGTGCAGGGGTTTGCCGATATGGAATACCCGATGATGATCAATGATTCAAGTGTGCCTGATAATTTTGTTGACGCCCGGCAGACGGCGGATCATGAAATTGCCCATACTTATTTCCCTTTCTATATGGGAATCAACGAGACCCGATATGGGTATATGGATGAAGGCTGGGCTACTGCACTCGAATTTTGGATCGGCAACGCGGAGATTGGTGCCGAAAAGAATAAAGAACTATTTAAAGATTCGCGTGTGAAACGATATATCTTTGATCCGTCTACCGAAGAAGATCAGCCATTGATTACCATGACTTCACAATTGAATGGTCTGGGGTATGGTAATAATGCCTATATCAAAGCCGCATTATCGTATATCGCGCTGCGGGATTATTTAGGTGATACAGGCTTCAAAAAAGCGTTACATCATTATATGGATCTATGGCATGGTAAACATCCGACACCATGGGATTTCTTTTATAGTATCAATGCTGGAGCTGGTCAAAACTTAAATTGGTTTTGGAAGAACTGGTACTTTACCAATAATTATATTGATTTGAAAGTGGATAACTTTATGCAGTCTGGCAATAAAAATACGTTATCAATCGCAAATATTGGAGGATTTGCAATTCCTTTCGATGTCTTGATCACTTATGCAGACGGAACTTTGGAAACAATACATCAGACGCCTTCAAGTTGGCAACAAAATGAAAAACAGTCAACGGTCACCTGGGCATCGTCAAAGAAGGTAAAAAAAATAAGGTTGGATGGCGGTGTTTTTATGGACTACACAGCCAAAGATAATGTGTGGGAAGCAGTAAAATAATGTATCAATTGTGTCAATCTCCGGATCATAGGAGATTGACACAATTGAGATAAAGTTTATAGGTGATTATTGATCTACGATTTTCCACGATTTCCCTGGTGAATTCACGGGCAGGTATTATAATATAACGTTAGTTTTTTGACAGGGTAAGCCTGCGTTACTCAAAATTATCAATTGTTCGGAAAGTAAGATTGACACGGGGTTTAAAAACTTTTTTTGTCGGGGGTAGCCGATGCAGCCAATAAGTCTGTGTGAGATCTTTCATGACCAAGAGACTCCCATTTCCTAAAATAAGGTCCACCTTTTCTTTTGTGGTTTTATGTTTGAACGCAAATTTTCTTTCGGCTCCAAAACTCAGCGAAGCAATTGCGCCATTTTTCTTTAGGTCTTTTTCTCCGTCACTATGCCAGGCCATACCTTCGTCACCGTTGTGATATAGATTTAATAAACAGGAGTTATAGGTTTCCTGTGTTTTCAATTCAGCAAGTGCTTTTAGCTCGAGAAGTTCTTTTGTCCAGGGGAGAGCCCTTTTGGTGGTATTGGAATAACTATATTCAAAGGCCTGCTCGCCGTACCAGGCAACTTTGCGTTTGGTGATAATTTCATTTCCAAAAATAATAGCGCGATCATTTACCCATTCGATGGAATCCATTAACCGGTCGAAATAGTGATTTGCTTGGGCCTGATCTAGTATTTTGCCGTAGTAATTGACTGTTCCATCATAGGGTAGTATGTTTTTGTTCTCATCAAAAAGATTGTCGAAGAGTTCCATGATATCCTTGCCGTTTTGTTTTTTATATCGCGGTGTGAAGACTTTCCCAACCAATCATCGCTGTTTTGCGCATCGGATCCCAACGATAACCGCCAAATATACCACTGTTTTGAATAACCCGATGGCAGGGAATCAGATAAGCAATCGGATTGCTACCCACGGCTGTACCTACTGCGCGTGAAGCTTTGGGATTTCCAATTTGAGCAGCAATTGAACCATAAGTACTTAAATTACCCATGGGGATTTTTAACAATGCTTCCCATACTTTCAATTGAAATGCTGTCCCCTTGAGATGCAATTTCACTTGACCAATGTCATTGTTGTGTGGATTTAATGCTTTGAGTGCGTTTTCATGGATGAGGTCTATTTGTTGTATAAAGCTAGCGTTTGGAAAACGTTTTTGAAGTGTTTTGAGTGCGGAATCTTTATCTTCCTCGTAAGCAATATGGCAGATGCCCTTTGAGGTAGAAGCGATAATGATTGGACCAAAAAGGGTTTCGTAATAGTGATAAGAAATGAGCAAGTTGGCACCTTCGTTCTTGTACTCAGCGGGCGTCATTCCCTCAATATTAATAAACAGCTCATGCAGCCTGCTGCTACTTGAGAGGCCCAACTGAAATGTGGTTTCTGCAATATTGTTTTCTTTCAATAATGATTTTGCGTGATTTAAACTGATATATTGCAAGAATTTCTTTGGGCTTGTGCCTGCCCAAGAGGTAAACATGCGTTGGAAATGAGCTTCACTCATGTAGACATGAGAAGCGATCTGCCCTAATGTGGGTTGAGTTCTGAAATTTTCCTGTAAGAAATGTATGGCCTTGGCGATACGTTGAAAATCTACTTCTTGTTGAATAGTCATGATTGTCCATTTAGTTTATACAAAGGTGCTAAGAAGAAGAAGTTTATAAAATCCGATTTATGCTATATTGAACGACAGTTAAGAAGTTTTATCCGAATGTCCTAATGACTTTTCAGGAGCAACAATATCCCGGATCAATTGTTTTAGTTCCTTTATTTCAGGAAATCGTTCGGCTCTTTTTCGATCAAAAATTTCTTCCCCGTCTATGCGTATGGTATAGCGGCCTGAAATTTCACTTGGAATAAGCAGGACTCCATGGATATTTTCTGTGAACGAACTCAGGATCTCTTGGGACATATAGGCTGCACGTAACATCCAATTGCATTTTGGACAGTATTCGATTTCGATAACAGGTTTTGTTGCCATGATTTAAATTAAGCTATTATGCATTCTAAAAACAAATGTAACTATCTCTTTGCTGTCATCAAAGTATCCCCAAGAGATCCTATGTTTTTTCCATTAACCGATTTTTACTGAAGTCATGGTAAGGGATCCTGCTATAGCATTATCATTGAACAAAAATAAATCTTCATTCTTTTCCTGTAAAGCCAAGCTATAGATTAATGGAAGATAATGTTCCGGCGTAGGGATTGCCAGATCGAATTCTTTCCCTTGTTGCCTGAAATTGATTAGAGCCTGATGGTTGCCATCCTGGATAAGCGTTTTCATCTTATCATTGGCAATGGTAGCCCATTCGTAAGCATATCCCGTTGTGTTAAGTTTGTCCCAGGCGACCATTCTGAGGTTGTGGACCATATTTCCACTTCCGATAATCAAGACACCTTTTTTCCGAAGTTCAGCCAGCTGTTGTGCAATTGCATAATGATAGGAAGCCGGTTGGGTATAGTCTATACTCATTTGAATGATCGGGACGTCAGCATTGGGGTATAAATGCCTGACAACAGACCAGGAGCCATGGTCCAGACCCCATTTATCGTCGAGATGAACTTCCGTTTTTGTAACGATGCGCTGTGTTTCCTGCGCTAAGGAGGGGCTTCCGGGAGCTGGGTACTGTACATCAAATAAAGCTTGGGGAAAACCACCAAAGTCATGGATTGTAGACGGATGCTCCATGGCAGTTACAAATGTTCCACGTGTCTCCCAATGCGCCGAAATGACTAAGATTGCTTTCGGTTTTTCGAATGTTTGTCCTATTTTTCTGAACCCTTGGACAAATTCATTGTCCTCGATGGCATTCATTGGGCTTCCGTGTCCTAAAAAAAGAACCGGAAATTTGTCTGTAGCAGTAAGTTCAGTAGAAAATTTACGTAATGAACTTGCGGGGCTTGCGATTCCTGATAGCGGTAGTGTTGCCATAATTTTGATAAACTCCTTTCTACGCATTTGAATGATACGAATAGCGTTAATTGTTATTGCAAAATTAAGTAGTGTGGGGGGGATCAAGGTAATATTTTATTGCCAATTTGTTGTATTATTCGGAAATCAGTTTCTGAATCTCATTTCTAAATTCAGATGGGGTCATTCCGGCTTTCTTTTTAAAAACATTGGTGAAATAAGCTTTTTCCCGATAGCCTAGTTCAAAGCCTATCTCTGAAATGGTCTTATTCGTTGTTAACAAAAGGTTTTTGGCTTCTATCAGTTTTCTTGTCTCGATGATTTCCGATACACTTTGTTGTAGTATGTTTTGGCAGATCAGATTTAAATTGCGGGCAGACATAAAAAGTTTTTCTGCGTAGAAGTTAACGCCCTCCGGTCGTCGATAATTGTCTTCCAATATGGATAGAAAACTGCTGAACGTTGTACTTTGGTTTTTTAATTGCTGCTGGGTGGCGGGAAATTGTTTTTTTCGCTCTGACTCGATCATAATAAAGATAGTACTCAACAACTGCTTGATCACAGCATAATCAATTACGGGTTGTTGTGTTTCCTGTTGTATCATTTGGCACAGTACGACCAACCTGGAAAAGCAAAGGGGCTGGAAAAAAGTCAATGTTGCATTTTCATGAAAATGTGCATAGAGCTGGAAGGTCGTTTCCGGAATGAATTCGCTTTTAAATCTGATAACCCAAAATTCGATCTCTTGATCCAGAAGGAGAGGTATTACCCGATGATTTTTTCCTTGCGTAACAAAACTGACGAAAGGAGCTGTATAGGTTTCTGCTTTAAAATCGATGAAATGTTTTAATTGTCCCTTTACACCAATAATCAGTTCTTCGAAATCATGGTGGTGTATTTCATTTTTCGATTCTTGGATGCGCAGTGCTTCATTTGCATCAAGTTGGTAAATTTTGAAAAGTTCGTTCAAAATCGGTGATGGTGATTAAATATTCCTTTTATTCGAATATACAGCTTAATTCGTAATGTTAGTCTTTGCAACTTCAAAAATACTTTTCCAGTAAGTTTTACTACGTTTTTAGTTTATATCAGTGTTTTTTATGGCTGCGGTTTGGGGCTCTATTCTTTCTGGAATCTGTACGGAACGGATTCCAATTCCCTATTTGACTCGATTGCATACAAATTGTAGTATTGACCAGCTCTCGTTCTACATGCTATTTAGACTATCGAGCCACCAT
>NZ_DKST01000008.1:0-12748 GCF_002472835.1 Sphingobacterium sp. UBA7249
ATTCATCATCAAATTTGAACAAGGAAATCTGGAGCAATCCTATAAAATTGCAGAAATTGACATCATAGGTGGCGTAGATGGTGTTTTTGAATTGCTTGACGAGGAATTTCTCAAAAGCGTGACTGATCAGTTCGCGTTAATGCGTCAATCATTTAACAGTGCATACAGTAGATACGAATAGCGATAATTATGTTAAACTATTTTTATTTTGCAGCTTTTTGGGTTTGCCAGATTGTTTCCTCTATCCTATTTAAACTGGGGGGGATTCACCCGAAGTATAAATGGGTAGCCTTAATTGTTGGAAATGTTATTTTGCTTTCGGCAAGTTGGTTTCTTATCCAACTATTTAAAAATGTCTCTCAACCTATTGTGATCGCATTATGTTCAGGCGGAACTTTTCTGACAGTTCAGTTGGCAATGGCACTTTATTTTAAAAGTCCAATAAGCTGGCAGCAGGTTGTTGGTATGTTTGTTATTATTGTGGGGATGGTAATGATCACTTTTGGTGGTAAAGATCAAGTAGTCTAAAAGCTATTTATCCAGTAAAATTGATGGGTTTTATTTGTTATAATAGAACTCATCAATTACAAGCGTGCTAGCAAGTTGTTGATTAAAGCGGTCTAAATCAGCTATTTTTCCAGATATATCGTACATTACTTCCAATTTTCCATTGATTTTCTCAATTACACGACGCGTGGTTTTAATTTTGTAATCTAATGCTAATTGCTCAAACTCATGCAAATGGTAAAATTCATTTGAGCTAAATTTGATATGTAGCGAACGGATAAGATAATAGCGTGCCAAGAAAATTTCAATGCGTTGGAAAAGCGCAAGGATCATAACCATAAAAATCGCAAAAGAAATAGCATAAACTAATTCCCCTAACCCAGCAAACATACCTATACCAGCTGTTGCCCATATAACGGCAGCGGTAGTCAGACCACTTACAGACAATTTACCCTTAAATATTACTCCTGCTCCAATAAAACCAATACCGGTAACGATATTGGCTGCGACACGATCTGTACTATCGCCAATAAATAGACAGGATACAATCGTAAACATGGCAGAGCCAAAACAGATCAGCACCACCGTACGGAATCCAGCTGATTTATTTCTGTATTCACGTTCAAAACCTATTAAACTGCCGCAAAAAATTGAAGTTATGGCATTTAGCAAAGGCTTACTACTCAAAAAATCAATAATGCTTTCCATCTTAAATTCTGTTTAACGATATCGGAGGAACTCCAATTGGAAAAAATGGAGTTCCTTATTCTTGTTATAAATAAGCGTAAGTTATTCCGTCTCCACCACGATCTTGATGCTCGTCTTCAAATCGGCTGACATGACTATATTTACGTAAGTAATCACGAATGAATTTCCGTAAAATACCATCTCCCTTGCCGTGGATAATTTTTAAGGATGGATAGCCTACCATGACCGCTCTATCCAGTACTTTCTCCAATTCATTCAGTGCATCTTCGGTACGCATTCCTCTGACGTCAATTTCAGGATTAAAATCCGCAACAGTTCCAGCTGACAATGATTTAGATAAACTTTTAGCGGATTTCTTATTTTCCCGTCCTTCGAGCTTAATGACATTTTTTCGTTTCTGAACTGTGCGCAATTCTCCCATTGCAAGAATCAAATTGTTTTTTGCTATTTCAACAACTTGTGCTTCCGCTCCATTGTCAATAATCTGTACCCAGTCACCTACGGTCAGTTCGGAGGATTCCGTTATTTTCTCTTTGATGACTTGTTTAGTCACTTGCTCTTTTGGCAAAACGGCTTTCAAAGCTTGGTCCAGATTGCTGCGCAGTTCACGGGTTTTCTCCTTATCAGCTTTCGCCGACTTGATCTGTGCAACCGTATTTTCAATTAATTTATTGGAGTTCTTGATGATTTCCTGAGCCTCCTCTTTGGCTTTTTTCAGTATAATCCGTTTATTTTCCTCAAGATAACTTTGTAATTCCAGGTACTCAGATTTAAGTGATTCAAGTTCTTTTTCCCTTTTATTGATGGCAACTTTCGTATCAAACACCTCTTTTTTTTCCCGTTCGAGGTCGATCAACAAGGTATCTACCTTTTTTTGTTGTACACCGATTTTCCCTTTGGCAGCCTCCAGAATATCTTTTCCCAATCCTATTTTCTGTGCAATTTCGAAGGCATAGGAACTACCGGGTTTACCGATCTGGAGAATATACATTGGGCGCATCTCGCGGTTATCGAATAACATAGAAGCGTTCTCCAGACCCGTCGTATTGCTCGCAAACACCTTTAAGTTTGAGTAGTGGGTGGTAACCACACCTCTAATCTGTTTTTTATTCAAGGATTCCAATACGGCTTCGGCGATCGGTCCACCGAATAAAGGGTCTGTTCCCGTGCCAAATTCATCAATAAGCACCAGCGTGCGTCCACTGGCAAATTCAGTAAAATACTTCATTTTGGATAGGTGTGCACTATAGGTACTTAGGTCGCTCTCAATAGATTGGTCATCACCGATGTCGGCAAATATCTGCTTGAATACGCCTACTTTCGTCGTTGGCTCAGCTGGGATCAATAAACCCGATTGTACCATGATCTGTAGTAAACCTACCGTCTTCATACAGACTGACTTACCACCGGCATTTGGTCCAGAGACAACAATTACACGTTGCGACTGGTCGATCTGTATATTCAATGGAACGACAGTACCTTTGTGGTGTTCGTTAAGTATGAGTAAAGGGTGGCGCGCATTGATGAGATTGATCTCAGCTTCTTTGGACAGTTCCGGCATCTCGGCCTCAATATCCAAGGCAAACAATGCTTTGGCCCGAACAAAATCGACCTTGGTCAATAAGCCATGATAAGACAGCAATAATGGGAGATGCGGGCGTACCTTATTTGTGAGTTCCACAAGGATTCGGATAACCTCCCTCCTGCGCTCAAATTCAAGATCCCTAATTTTATTATTGAGCTGGAATACTTCTTCTGGTTCAATATAAGCTGTTTGTCCTGTTGCCGATTCATCGTGAATCAGTCCTTTGAGCTTTCTTTTATTTTCAGCCAAGATGGGAATACATAGACGTCCATCGCGTACAGTCAAATTGCCATCCGCTGTCCACCCGCTGTCCTGCGCATTTTTGAAGATACTATTTATGCGCTTGAGCGCATCTTGTTCTGCCCGTTGTATTTGTTGAGTGATCTCAAGTAATAGACGAGAAGCATTATTTTTGAGTTTTCCTCGCTCGTCGATGACCATTTCAATATCACGGATGATCCCTTTTTCTATCGGTAAATGCTCAAATAGCAATTCCAAATTCGGATAGAGACCTTCCCTTTCATTAAAATAGCGAATGATGGCGTAAACAGTCTTCAAGGACAACAGAACGCGGAAAAACTCTTCTTCAAGCAAAAAGGCACCTTCCACCCTCGCCTTTTCGATAATGGATTTTAAGGGGAAAAAATTCTCGACTGGAAATGCCCCATCGTTGACAAGAAGATCTTTAAATTCACTCGTCTGCCTTAAAAAACGATCTATCTGATCAAAGCGAGTTTGTGGCTGAATTTTCTCAACAAGCTCACGACCTGATTCGCTCAGGCATTTTTGTTTTATCTTATCTTTTATCTCGGAAAAGCCGAGTTTATCTATCGCATTTAATGGATATACCATAAAAATATATTCTTTGATGGTTAAAGTTTTGATGCAGGCTTTAATGCCTGTGGTGGAGTAAGAATAGGTTTTTCAAGCCTTTGCTCCACTTGTTTTGGCGCCACTGCAGTGTCCTTTGCCGCACTACCAGGTGTCGTTGTTGGGGACACAGCGTTGCCCGTTGAAACAGGTGGCTTTATTCCAGCAGGCGCATTTGTACCAGCTGTAGAAAACTGATTCATCAGGTAGCTGTCCAAATTGATACCAGTTTTTAGCTGGAAAGTTTTGTTAAACAATGAAGATGCTTCTTTAAAACTGAATTTGTCTTTAGTTGGTTTGTAATGAATCAATGCGTTGATACGTTCTTGAGACTGTTGTTGTTGTCGCATGACACGATTGGTACTATCCTGGATTCGTGCATTGACGATAGAATCTCTTGTACGGATTGAATCCTGTTTTTTTCGTTCGATATCCGTATAGAACTTATTCTCCTTGGTAAGATTATCCTCCACTTTCTTGTAGATCGCCGACATGACCTCCGCATCTTTACCGTAATAGTCTAGGTTCTTTTTAAAAGAAACGGAATCCAGTCCGTATTTATCAAAAGTCACCTGATACAAAGGCAGCATCACTTTGCGTGCACTATCAATAGGCAAAATATTGAGATATGAATCTGTCAATTGGATTTCTGTCAAAGCATTTACAAATTTGCTTTGTGAGATAATATCCTTCTCTTCTGGTCTGACACAGGAACCCAATAAAAAAATCACAGCAAGTAGATTCAGTATTAATCGTAGCATTTCGTAGTTTTGTACAAATTTACAAAAAGCACCGACATTTGGCACTTTTTACATCATCAAACTATATCGGAAATGAGTATTGCGAGTAATTTAGAAGCTTTAAGATTGGAAACTGAGGCTAAAGGCGTTAAGCTTGTAGCAGTTTCAAAGACAAAGTCCAATTCAGAAATCATGGAAGCCTATGAGGCTGGACAACGTATTTTTGGTGAAAATCATGTTCAAGAATTAATTGAGAAAGCAGAGCTTTTACCCAAAGATATTCAGTGGCATATGATCGGACATCTACAAACAAATAAGGTGAAATATATTGCCTCATTTGTTAGCCTGATTGCTTCTGTAGATTCCTTAAAGCTGTTAAAGGAAATTAATAAACATGCGTTAAAAGCTAATCGGACCATTGATTGTTTATTGCAAATTTATATCGCTGATGAAGATACCAAATTCGGTTTGGATCATGCGGAATTGATCGAGCTACTCCGGGATGAGGAGTTTCTAGCATTAAAGAATATCCGAATTTGTGGCCTAATGGGAATTGCATCCAATACAGACAATGAAAAGGTGATCAAAGCGGAGTTTTATGAATTAAAGATGTTATTTGATGGTGTTAAAGCTAGCTTCTACCGGAAAGATGATTATTTTAACATACTTTCCATGGGAATGTCATCGGACTATAAATTGGCGATTGAAGAGGGATCAACTATGGTTCGTATCGGAAGTACAATCTTTGGTAAAAGAGTAATAAAACATTATAAAAACAATGACTAAACCAATTATACGTGCAGCAATTAAGTCCGATTGCCCACAAATGCTTGAGCTAATCAAAGAATTGGCGATCTATGAGAAAGCACCGGACGAAGTAACGGTTTCCCTTGCGGAGTTTGAAGAAGCGGGATTTGGACATAATCCTATTTGGGGTGCATTTGTGGCGGAAGTTGGCGAAGAAATTGTTGGAATTTCATTATATTACGTCAGATACTCCACATGGAAAGGAAGAAGACTTTACCTGGAAGATTTAATCGTTACCGAGAAAATGCGCGGACTGGGAATGGGTAAGCAACTTTTTGACAGGACGCTTGCCTATGGTAAAGAATGTGGTTACCATGGCATGGTATGGCAAGTTTTGGACTGGAACGAATCTGCCATAAAATTCTACGAGCGGTATAAAGCTGATTTTGATTCGGAGTGGATTAATGTGTCAATCACTTATTAAATTAGAGGGGAAACAATCAATTCAATGCGGTTTTATCTTTTTTTTAAAATATTATCTATAGGCTGTTTTTTGTCTTCGTGTCAAAACAAAAGTGTATCACCTTCCCTAGCTCAGACTAGGGATACACTCTCCTATCACAAAAAAATGGTTAATGAGCATAGTAATTATTTTCTAAAAGGAGAAGATCAATTGGATACTACTTATTTCCGGGCTAGCTATCCGGTGTTCGATGAAGCCAAAATCAATGATCTTGTTTCATCTACTGTTCATCTCGAAGGGGATACCAGCATGGAAGAAGCCGCCCATCGTTTTATCAATGCTTACAATGAATATGTGGATGATAACAATGGTAAATCTACTGCAACCTGGAATCGAGATCTTCAGGTTGATGTAGTTGCAAATACACCCGTTTATCTGGCGATACGAACAAAACAGGAGGAATATACTGGCGGAGCTCATGGCGACCATGTAACCTTATATTCAAACTTTGATAGGCAGTCTAATAGTCCCATTACAATTGACGATATTATTCGTAAAGAAGATAAAGATAAATTTATCACAATCGCAGAACAGTGTTTTCGTAAGCAAGAGAGGCTGCATAAGGATGATTCCTTAAATGGAAAATATTTTTTTGAAGGTGGTAAGTTTTCGCTTGCAGATAATTTTACATTTGAAAAAAACGAACTATTATTTTATTATAACATCTACGAAATTAAATCTTACGCAGAAGGCGGTACGGAGCTGCGTATTCCCTATTCAACTTTTAAAGATCTAATGTCAGAAAAAGGATTACATTATATCAATAGTATCAATTAGCAATCAACTAAACTCAAAAAATTAAATGCAGGTTTTTAAATTTGGAGGTGCATCGGTAAAGGATGCAGAAAGTGTCAGAAATTCAGCAAAGATTATTTCGAAATACAAAGGTGAAGCTTTGTTGGTCGTTATCTCTGCCATGGGTAAGACAACAAACCTTCTGGAGAAATTGACCAGAGAATATTATAATAATACGGGCTTGCAGTTTCAAACCCTTGAAGAAGCCAAAGCATTTCATTTTCAAATTCTTCAGGACCTATTTCCTGGAGGTGAACATCCTATATTCGATGAAATTGCCAACTGTTTCGTCGAGATCGAATGGATTTTGGAAGAGGATCCGCAAGACTCCTACGATTACCTATTTGACCAGATTGTGTCCATGGGCGAATTGATCTCGACGAAAATTGTCGCGGCCTATGTTGCCTTTATTGGGGAGAAAGTAAAGTGGGTAGATGCGCGTGATTATATATTGACCGATAATACCTACCGCGAAGCTGCCGTAGACTGGAGCAAAACAGAAGAGAAAATCCGTGCTGAACTTCCATCCATATTGGACGAATATATTGTCATTACGCAGGGCTTTTTGGGGTCCACATCGGAGAATTTCACAACAACTTTAGGTCGTGAAGGTTCCGATTATTCAGCAGCTATATTTGCGTCATGTTTAAATGCTGAAAATGTAACAATCTGGAAAGATGTTCCGGGGGTTCTAAATGCTGATCCCAAATGGTTTGAAAAAACCGAATTGATTCCCGAACTGTCTTATACGGATGCGATCGAACTTACCTATTATGGTGCGACTGTCATTCATCCGAAGACAATCAAACCGTTGCAGAATAAGAAAATTGCCTTAAATGTGCGTTCTTTTGTTGATCCAACGTCTCCCGGAACGATAATTCGAAGTACAAATCAGACATTACCAGTTCCCTCATTTATATTTAAAGTAAATCAGATTTTTATTTCCATCTCGCCACGCGATTTTTCTTTTATCGTGGAGGATAACCTCAGGGATATCTTCAACCTGTTCCATGAACATCGTATAAAAATCAATATGATGCACAATACGGCGATCAATTTCACCGTCTCAGTGGATGATACTGGAAAGAACTTGGTCGATTTAATTAATGATCTTGAGCAACGATTTAAAGTGACATACGAGTCTGGTCTTGAATTGATAACTATCCGTTATTATAATCAGGAAACGATCGATCGTGTTTTGGTTGATAAGGAGGTGATCAGTGAATTAAAGGATAGATATACTTGCCAGCTTCTCGTTAAGAAAATATAAATGAATAGATTGATTCTTCAAAAGGAGGTGCAGCTGTTTTTGGAAAAACACCTGAATGAGTCTCCTGCTAAAATGGCTTTAAAGAAATCTCCTTTTGAAGGAATATCGTCTTCTGAACTCGCGACACAGCTCGATGGTAAGCAACGTACTTGGATTAAAATCCCCTTATGGGCAGCGACTCCAGGTGTCTATTTTCCTGCTAAATTAAACCTAGAACAGTGTTCTTCTGAAAAAACGGCATTATTTAAAAGTTCGCTTATTCAGGAAGGTACAAATTTAATTGATGCAACCAGTGGTTTTGGTGTTGACAGCTTTTACTTTTCAACGCGGGCAAAGCAAGTGACTTCATGTGAGCTCAATCCTGATCTTGCGCAAATTTCTTCGTATAATGCAAAAATATTGTCCGCAACAAATATCAACGTTGTTGCGGCGAATGGTGTAGATTACATACTTAGCCGTTCGGAGGAGCATTTTGATTATATCTATCTGGATCCTTCGCGCAGGGTTCAAAATAAAAAAGTATTTTTATTGGATGAATGTGAACCCAATTTGGTTGCGCTGCAAAACGATTTTTTTGAACGATCTGATGTTATTATCAGTAAGCTCGCGCCATTATTGGATATTTCTTCGGCATTGAGTATGCTAGTTCATGTAAAGGATGTATATGTGGTGTCCTTGCAAAATGATTGTAAAGAGCTTATTTTTATTCAGAAGAAAGGCTACGAAGGCGAACCAGTCATTCATGCTGTCCGACTGTTCAGAGAGCAACAGCAGGTAGTCTCTTTCACCTATGCAGAAGAACGTGCAACCCTTGTGGATTATGGTGTCCCCCTATCCTATCTCTTTGAACCCGATGTGGCCCTGACCAAAGCTGGGGCGTTTAAAACAATTGCTAGTCGTTTTGGGTTGAAAAAACTACACAAAAGCACTCATTTGTATACCTCCGATCAGAAAATCCCTGATTTTCCCGGGAAAGTATTTATAATTAAGAAGGTGGAATCTTTTACAGAATTTAAGAAAAAGAAAAGTCCGCTGATAGCTGATATTATCGCTAAAAATTTTCCGCTAAAAACAGAGGAGATCAAAAAGAAGTTTAAGATCAAAGATGCGGGTGACACCTTCATCTTCTTCACAACAGTGCTGAATGATCAGCTTATTGTCATACATACGCAGCGAATTCTAGAATAGACAATTTGATTACAATTGTCCTGTTTCTTCTCCGTAATTTTAATGCATGGATAAAATCGTATTATCAGCATTAGATTTAGCTCCTGTCAAAAAGGGAGAAAATGCAGCCAGTGCTATCGCTCGCAGTGTAAAGGTTGCCCGACATATCGAAAAACTAGATTTTAAAAGAATCTGGGTTGCCGAACACCATAATATGGAATATATTGCCAGTTCGGCAACCTCGCTACTTATACAACATATTGCTTCGAATACTGACCGGATCAGAGTGGGTTCGGGCGGTATCATGTTGCCTAATCACGCTCCCCTAGTGATCGCGGAACAATTTGGTACATTGGAAACGCTATTTCCGGGGCGAATTGATCTTGGTTTAGGTCGGGCACCGGGTACTGATCAATTGACTGCAATGGCCTTGCGAAGAAATAACCTAAATACTGCATTTCAGTTCCCGCAGGAGGTCAAAGATCTTCAACGTTATTTCAGTATCGATAATTATGATGCAAAAGTGCGTGCATTTCCCGGTGAAGGATTGGAAATCCCTCTTTATATTCTGGGATCTAGTACGGATAGCGCTTATTTAGCAGCCAGTTTAGGACTTCCCTACGCCTTTGCGACACACTTTGCTCCGGCTCAATTTGCCTCAGCGAGTATGATCTATCATCAGAATTTTGTACCGTCGGAGGTATTGGATAAACCTTATTTTATTTCCTGTGTCAATGTTATCGCTGCAGACAGCACCGAAGAAGCCGAGTTTTTGTCTACTAGCTTCTATAATTTATTTGCTGGTATTGTAACGAATACAAGGAGACCCTTATCTCCACCGACTGAGGAAGTAATTTATAAAGGGATTCCAGCCATTGAACAAGCCGTACAAAGCATGGCCTCCTATGCTTTTGTGGGGGATAAAAACAAGATCGCCCCAGAAATAGAAAAATTTGTCAAAGATCATAAAGTCGATGAAATTATGGCTACTTCCTATATTTTTGACGATGAAAAATGCCTGCAATCATTTTCCTTGCTTAAGGAAGCACTCGCCTAAGGTGTCTTAGAGACTTATATATTGTGAATTTTTATATATTTAAATAAAAATTCACAATATATGAACTGTTATTCTGCTTTTACCTTATTGGTTGGGCTATTACTCATCCAAGCTTGTCATAGTCCCACGACGAATAAAGAGGATACCCCGATAGATTCAGTTGCCACGAAAGATAGTTCAGCTCTATTGTCAAAAGACAGTACGGACTTGTTAATTTCCGCATCAGCCGATAGCTCAAAAGGACAGATTTTTTTGGTGCGTAGTTATCGCATCTGGGAAAAAGAGGATCCCACTGCTGTATTGAATAAGGATTGGTTTGATCTCTATGAGCGCGAGGGAAAGTATTACCTGGACAAAGTGGAATATGAAATAAAGGATGGGTATGATGAATGTGCTCAGGTCCCTTCAAAAAGTGTCGAGTCCAAAAGAAATTCGCTTTTGTTTCTACATATAAAAGGATTGAAGACAGGACCTTTAGAAAGCATGCAGATAAACCATTCGGAGATATGGCCCAAAGAATCTGTAGAATATAATTTCGGAAAACAGCATATTATCCTGAAAGGATTTGGTGATATTAAATCGACCGAAGTACAGACCGACGAAAAAGGGCATGAAAAAATATTTCACGAAGTATCCAAATACAAGCTTAATGCCACTTTTGGTGGAGCTCATGAAATGACATTATTTCAAAAGGATCAATATGAACATGTGTTTATGTCCACCCAGTTTGTTGGGGATATAGATCGTGATGGGCAATTGGATTTTATCTTTTCCAATCCAAGTAACTATGAGGAAGAAGCGCTGCTTTTGTTTCTTTCTAATGGCGGAAAACCGTTGATTTTCGAGGCGAATGAACAATTTGATTGTTAATTTAAGATCATGGAAAAAATAAATTTAGTGCTGCATCAAATGAAGTCCATTCATCGGGCTTTGATTGCAATTTGCGTTTTTACCCTTGTATATCTCTTCTCTCCGATTAAATCCTTGACATTGTTAAGCCTGCTTTTGTGTTGGTTTGGCTTTTGTATTTCTTATATATTGGTCTCCTGGTATACGTTTTATACCATGCCGGTATCCACAATCGCTAAGAAAGCACAACAGGAAGATGGTAGCCGGCTTTTTGTATCCTTATTTATAATATTAGTTACGATTAGTTGCTTTATTTCGGTATTGATGATCATTATATCAACTAAGGATAAACTGCTTGATAATTCATTTATTATTATTATCTGTATGCTTGCTATGCTGGCTTCATGGTGCTTGGTTCATACTATATATACATTCCATTATGCGCGTTTATATTATGAAAATGATTCTAATGGAAGTGGCCTGGAATTTCCGGGCGATGATAAACCGGATTATATGGACTTTGCCTATTTTTCATTTGTCATGGGTTGTACATTTCAGGTATCTGATGTTGATATCTCTTCAAAAAAAATCAGAAGGATTGCGTTGCTCCATGGTCTGCTGTCCTTTGCGCTGAATACATTTGTGGTAGCATTGACTATCAATATCATTTCCGGTCTTATCAATTGAGATTTTAATCTAAAAACCGTATTTTAGTCAAAATTTAATCACATGAAGTTGTTTAAGCCCTTAATCGTGTTTTTTTTATGCCTTATTACAGTTGTATCATGTAAAAAGAATGAAACACCTGATGCTGATGGATCTGCCGGAATTTCTGGAAGTTTTATTGGCAGGGTTCAATTTCAGGACAACTCCTTGTCTGTTGATCGATCCAATAGATTGATCCGCATTCTACCTGAAGGAGGCAGCCAATCGTTTAAAATTGAGTTCTTTACCGGAGTGCCAAATATTACAGGGGTTCGTTTCGAAAAGTTTAATGATACTACCTGGATTTCAAACGATACCATAAAACTGAAAGATGTGAAAATTAGGGGTAAGCTTTTGACTATTAATTACCAATTGGACGGCCAAACTTGGAATGTAATTGATGCTATTCGTAAATAATAATCAATCTAAATTGTCATAATAACTTCATTTTTCGTTGTGAAAGTATTTCCTTATCGCTATATTTAGTCAAGCATAAGGAAAAGAGAAATGAAACACATCAAAAAAATTGGAGCAATTGCTTCTGTATTTGCCATAGTCATCGCCTTGAGTGGATTTAACTTCCAGCAGGAAAAACCTCAGGAAGAACCCAAACCTACAAATTTAAAAGTCTTACCGAAAAATATCTCACATGACGAACTGATCGCGACAATGAAAGAGTTTAATGTCGCGTTGGGTGTAAAGTGTGGATTTTGTCATACGCCATCAAAAGAGGATCCTAAAAAGTTGGATTTTGCGAGTGATGAAAACCACAAAAAGGAAATTGGCCGGGCAATGATCAAGATGACACAAAAGATTAACAAAAAATATTTTAATCGTAGTTGGGATAGCTCACCGGCCAAAGCAATTTCCTGTAAAACTTGTCATGGCGGCAAAGAAGAGCCAGAAATGGTAATAGCGAAAAACTAATCAAACTATATATTCATGTAACACCATAAGATTTCTTATGGTGTTTTTTATTGCCTATTCTTTACTTATTTGTTGTTGTTTCGCTTAGTCCACAGGTTTTGAAACTGATCCACAAACTTTCGGTATGGTCCCTTGCTTGCCCTGTGACAAACAAAAAAAGGCTTTTCAATTTGAAAAGCCTTTTTTTGTTGTACCCGGAGCCGGAGTCGAACCGGCACGGTTTCCCACTGGTGTTTGAGACCAGCGCGTCTACCAATTCCGCCATCCGGGCATATCCGTTTGGGATGATGCAAAAGTA
>NZ_DKST01000011.1:0-227735 GCF_002472835.1 Sphingobacterium sp. UBA7249
GTACTTTTGTCGGAATATTCAGTACGAGTACTCGCAAGGACAAAAGCCCAAAATATTTTACTTTCGCGGCATTGACCCACGACAGTTTCGACAAGCCGACGACTTCAATCATTAATAATATCGAATTCGAACGTTCGGCCCGTACCGGACGCAATCCTCAGACAGGGAGCCGCATTGAAAATAGCCGCCAAAAAGCTACCCAAATTTTCGGCCGGAAAAGCTTTAAAGGAAGCCGTCGATAAGCCAGGAAAAAAGAAGAAATAGTAGGTATAAAGGTTGATTCCTGAGATCAACCTTTATATTAATACGAATGGCGGGGGATCTAGTACCCGCTACTAGCTTTTCCTGCAAACCGTTGCTTAAAAATCCAGGAGTCTAAACTAAATGCTCGATAGTTATCGTTTTGACGTATCTGTGCTAAATGGGAGAGACAACTTCCTTCTATATCTCCAAAAGATTCAATAAACGATTGTTCCTCCGTATCGCCATGTAGATCCATATAAACGTGTCCATTTTGGCAAAATGAAATTTCGTAGGATCTGTTGCTAGAATTATCTTGAAATTTCTTTACAGTTGTCCATACGTTCTCTGAAGTTTGGGTAACATCCCACTTTAAAAGATTTCGATGGAGAAAGATAATATTTCCATTTGGGCTATACTGTGCCATTGAAATACCTTTAAAATTATTGGAATTGTCCAAATATCCGCAACAAGATGGTTCATATCCAATCATAAAATATTCAGATCCCAGCGCTTTCCAGGCGAAGCGGAAAGTATCTTTGTCTCCGAGTACCAAATGATAATATAAATCTGAATGTTCATTAAAATAAACGCACAAATTGAGTTCTTTCCAGCATTTTTCTTTATTGATCAGTATTTGTCCACTCTCCTGCTCATTTTCATATCTGTATTCCTTATCAATTATCTTCCATATGGGATTGTCTTCGTGTGTCTTCCAGTAGTCTGGCCAAAAGATAGCTCCTTTTTGTAAATATTGACTTTCAGCAAATAATTGTTCAGGATTAATGAGGCAAAAATTATCCGCGTCCAAATAAAGTACCTCCTTGAAGCTACTAAATTTAATTGCCAGAGGTTTAAGCATATAGCCTGAGGTAACCTCCGAAATACCATAGTCCAAAAAATCCTTACAGGTCACTCCTTGATCTTTCAGTTCTTTTTTGATTTCATGTGAAAGTTCCCCTCCTAAATGCCAAACCTCCACGGGCAAATTACATCCCACGTCTTTTAAAGACTTTAATAGCATCAAACAACAGGTGAGATAGCTAAATCCACCGGCACAGATAACAATGCCCTTTCCTGCATAAATCTCCTCATACGAAGGGATAGATTTTACAAATTTTCTCCAATGAGTCCTCATTCTCTTTATTTCGTTCTCTTGAAGTTCTAACTCGATGGTACGAAAACCATCACGATTGAAAGTATTCATAATATAAATGAAAGCATATTCACTAAAACATTGACTGTCTTCTAATCAATTCTAGATTCTTTTTGTAATTTTCTTGATTGTTTGGCAGAGAAAGATTTCCCAAAATTGTAGCTTAAACTAAGCTTCAAGTATCTTGATGTCAACTTATTAACAGATTCTATTGAAAGAAAATTACTAATACTCGAAACCGGATATTTTTGTAAGTTGAAAATATCTTCGCAAGTCAAAGCTATATTAAGTTTATCCTCCACAGCCTTTTGCTGCACCCCCAAGGTCAGGTAACCATTTGCCGCATATTTTACTTGGAAGTTATTTCTATCTGATGAATAAAAGCCAAGAAGCTGGACAGTGGTTTTTGGCAATACTTTTACAAATATGTTCATGGAACCCGAAAAATTTGTTATACCGGGTAATAAATCATCCTCTGGAACATATGATTTAAAAGACGGTCGTTGTGCAGATAAATACGTACTGATATTTACCAATTTTCCAAACTGATTCTGAAGCATTAGATAGCCTCCGATCTGTTTTTGAGTAAAATCATTGTAATAGTTTATCTCTGCACTCCCTTGGTCCCCGTTATATCTTGTAATATTGTCAAACATATCCTTAGAGGAACTTGCATAAAGGGAAAATATTAACGAATGGTTATCATTGAACCTATGGGAATATTGGGCATCCAATCGATTTGTAAAGTAAGGCCTCAAATTCGGATTACCGTTAGTTAAATAGCCAAGATTATTATCTACTACAAAGGGATTGAGCATACTGTATCCGGGTCTTTCGATCCTCCTATTTCCAGCTAAAGAAACACTATTCTTGCCATCTTCAGAATCAAAACGTAACGAAAAATTTGGAAAAAGATTTAAATAATCGTTCTTGATCTGCTCACCTGTCAAAAGCGATCGTAGTTTGTAGTCAAAAGCCTCCAGCCGCAGACCTGCTTCGAATGAAATGCGATCATGTTTACCTCCAAAGGACGAATAAATAGCTTTTACATTTTCATTGTATTCAATTTCATTGTTGCTACCTTCATTCTCGGGCGAATTTCCATTAATCGATAAATTTGTAAAAGCACTTTCCGTCTTTGCCCTATTGTATTTTCCGCCAAATTTTAATTCGTAGTTTTCTCCGATAGCTTTTTTATAATCTGCATTTAGTGTCCATATATCATAGGGCCTTTTGATGATAAGATTTCTGCTCTCATTTTCTAAAGAATTTATTTCGGAACCAGATTGGTCGTATGCCTGTCTCGTAAATGACATATTATTCTCGTTGGAATATTTTGAATAATTTAAACCAATTGATAGTTTGCTTGCCTTGCTAAAATCCTTATCGTAAGTCAAATCAACAATATGGAAATTGTTGTCAAGAAAATTTCGATCATTTTGTTTGACCTGTCTCTGAAATTTATCACTTCTGTCAAATATATCGGCATTTCTTTGAATTGGGTCAAGGCTATAGAGATAAGCATACCAATAACCAAAGCCAATGGTGCTGGTTGAATCAATATTATAGTTCACATTGGTTTTAACCGCGTGTGTCCGTTGAGATCTATCTATCTCTTGTTGTTGCCTATAAAGGTAACTTGAATCAGATGCTACGTAGTTCTTTATAACATCATTTCTTCGATATAGATTCTCAGCATATGAAAAATTATATCCAACTGAAACTTCCAAATTACTCTTTTTGAGATTTAGATTGATCGATTCATCCGTTCCCCAAAGTGTAGAGACGCTAGTGCTCGCTGATCCGAAAAAACCTAGGTTCGAATTTTTTTTCAGCCTGATGTCCAGCACTCCTCCATCTCCAGACGAGTCATATTCTGAACCTGGATTAGTAAGCACATTTATTGATAGGACATCATTGCTCGGAAGAGACCTAAGATAAGTTAGCAAATCTTTACCGCCCATATTCACCTTACGTCCATTGACCAATACGGTGGGGCCTTTCCCCAGT
This sequence comes from Sphingobacterium sp. UBA7249, assembly GCF_002472835.1. Classification (NCBI taxonomy): domain Bacteria; kingdom Pseudomonadati; phylum Bacteroidota; class Sphingobacteriia; order Sphingobacteriales; family Sphingobacteriaceae; genus Sphingobacterium; species Sphingobacterium sp. UBA7249. Next base: position 3,407 of record NZ_DKST01000011.1, read on the forward strand.
AATTGCAATTTGCCTTCCATTTCATCCACAGTAAGCCCAGGAACCTGCTTCAATAATTCAGCTATATTGGTACTGTTTCCTATAATGTTGTTTGTCGCATTAAACTTATATCCGCCGGTAATAAGTTCTAATGTCGGTCTTTTGGCAGTGACAGTAACTTCTTCCAATTTATTATCGATCTCTTTTAATTTAACTATACCTATGTCAAGAGTACGACCATTTTGCCTTTGTATTCTTTTCAACAACGGCTCATATCCAATGAAACTAAACTTCAGGTAGAAAGGTGAATGATTGAACTCCAAATTAAAGCCCCCAGTCTCGTTTGTCATTGCTGTTTTGACCGGAATGGTACTATTCCCGTCATCCAATAGATAGATGGAAACGAGATGTACCGGTTGCCCTGTGATAGAGTCGATCACTTTTCCGCTAATGGTAAATGTTGAATCGATTTTATCGTTGTATTGCGCACTGTAAGCTATCGTGAAAAAGAATAGACACGGAACGGATAAGAGAATTTTTTTTAACGTATTCATAAATTAGAGTTTATTTTTACCGATAATCCAACGACAATTGATTCTTTACTAATTCATAATAATGTCCGCGTTTCTCGAGAAGGCTCATGTGTGTACCAACTTCAATGATTTTACCATTCCCCATAACCACGATCTTATTCGCATTCTGGACAGTGCTTAACCGATGAGCGACGATTATGGCAGTTTTTCCGAGAAAGTACTCATTCAGATTATTCATTATTATACTTTCGTTGGATGCATCCAACGCATTCGTTGCTTCATCGAAGAATATATATTTAGGGCGTTTGTAAATAGCTCTGGCTATCAATAAACGTTGTTTTTGACCTTGACTCAATCCAGTTCCTTCCCCTCCGATTAACGTGTTAAGTCCGTTCGGTAGACTATTGATATATTCGTCAATGTTGGCCATTTTAATGGCAAACGCGAGTGTTTCTTCATCAATAGCCTCATTTGACATCACTATATTATTTCGGATCGTATCTGAGAAAATGTATCCATCTTGTAAAACAGTGCCACAAAGCGCCCTCCATGAAGACTTGTTAATACTATCAGTATTATATTTCCCAAGGAATATACTACCACTTAAGGGTTGATGAACAAGAAGGAGTAAATTCAATAGAGTTGTTTTCCCACTTCCACTTGCCCCTACAATGGCGGTGATGCCTCCTTCCTCAATTTCTAGATTAATGTTATCCAACGTCTTTTTATTGAAACTCCCAGGATAAGAGAAGCTCAAGTCTTGGATCTTTATGTTGCCAAGATCTTCATCTTGTACAAACAAACCATCTTTCTTTTCTTCGAGTTCCATTTCCATTACTTCATTTAGCCTATCTACGCTTAATTTAGCATCTTGACCAGTCTGCATAAAACTTATTAGTTGTTCAATAGGACTGTTTAGTTGGCCAACAATGAATTGAATAGCAAGCATTTCTCCAACAGATAAGGTTCCTCTCGTTACCGCATTTGCCGCTAAAAATAGGATGACTATGTTTTTAATTTGGTTAATACTTGACCCTCCGATTTCTTGGAATTGACTCAGTTTTAAAAATCTCGAATTCAACTTAAAAATTTCTGCTTGAAGTGTCTCCCATTCCCAGCGTCTTTTGTCTTCAGATAAACTTAATTTGATATCCCGTACTCCATTTATCAATTCGATCATCTTGTTTTGACTTTTCGATTGGAGGTCGAACCTTTTCGTATCTAATATTTTTCTCTTTTTTAAAGAAAACCATACCCATAAAGCATACAAGGAACTTCCAATGATAAAAATGAGGAAAATACCGAGGTCATAACTGGCTAACACCAACCCAAAAACTATTAAGCTTATTAAGGAAAATAAACTAGAAATCGAGCTACTTGTAATAAATGCCTCAACACGATTATGGTCATTAAGTCTTTGTACCATATCACCAATGTGCTTTGCATCATAAAAGGAAATCGGCAATCTCAATAATTTATAAAGATAGTTCGTCAACATTTTCAAATTGATGCGAGTACTTATATAAAGGAGAATCCACCTTCGTACAAAATCAATGGAGATCATTCCAACGAATAACATAAGCTGCCCTAACAGGATCAACGAGATAAAATTTAGATTCTTGTTGAGAACACCTACATCGATCATGTATTTAGTGAGCGTAGGTTGAAATAGTTGTAAGAAACTTCCTATAACAATTCCTACCAGCATCAATAGAATTAACGGTTTATATTGAAACAACGATTTATAAAGGTATCTAAAGCCAAATGTAGTATGGGGAATGGACTTGGTCTTTTCAAGAGCTGTTTTCTGAGGCTCCAAAAATAGCACAACGCCTTTACCTAGCTCTTCTTTTCCATATAACCAACCCTCCAAAAAATCATTCTTGCCATATTTAAGTTTTCCTTTTGCCGGATCAGCGACGAAAATGGTATCACCTTTGATTTTGTATACAACTACAAAATGATCGTCATTCCAATGAATAATACATGGAAGAATATTGTTTTGACGGAATTCATCAAATGAAATCAATGTCGAAGTCGGCACAAACCCCAAGTTTTTTGCAGCTGCTTCCAGACCGGACAAGGAAACGCCAGTTCTATTAACCTGTGATTGTTCACGCAGCAATTGCATAGGAAAATCTATTCCATAATAAGCAAGTATCATCTTTAGGCAGGTCGGTCCACAGTCCCTGACATCAAACTGTCTGAAGAGCGGAAACCCCTTAAAGCTGGGAAAATTAAAAATCCTAAGTTCTATATTAGCTAATTGCATTCGTGAAATATTTAATTTTTGAATGTTACCAATTCAGATTTTTCAAACAGTTATAATCGTATGCCCCTTTCAGAAACATCTCAGCTCTGAAATAATACTTCTCCTCTATTGCTTCAGATGCGAATTCATTATTAACCACTTTACTCAAATAATAATTCAAATATTCTGGAGCGGAATCGAACCCCTCTACATGGCACTGTGTTGCTCCAGCACTATAAAATCTCTCTAGTGGTGGCTCGTGCATCCTTTTATCTACATCTAAGCTTTGTAGAGTAAGTACATTGGGTACATATTTAATCTTTAGACCTCCTTTCAGTGCATCGTATAGAAAAACTCTATGTAGATCATATTGGAAGACTCCTCCAGGTCCAAATAGTTTGTTGAATTTTATCCTATTGTTGATTATGCTTTTCGCTTTTATTGTTATCTCAAATGGAAGCACGCTTTTGATAGTCTTTTCATCTAAATCGAATTCATTTGGCTTATAGTGCCTTAACCACCTTTTATTAAAATCCTGTATTTGAAAAATTAGGATATCATAAGCTTTATGCTTATTGTGCAGCTGCTGAATAATTTCAAGATCGTCGTTACTAGGGATCGAATAATGCGGCGAAAAGATAATAATTTCATCAACTGAGGAACTTAAAATATCGTTATAAATTTCTGTAACAGTACTACCTTGCTGTACTGTTTTTTTACCCTGTTTTTCATTACAATCAATGATATTGGCAGTCCACTTAACTTCATTGTCATGTCCACTAATAAAACCAAATAAGGGGCAATATGTATCGGCTACAACTATTCTCATTTTTTTTAACATTAGTATAGAAGTAATTTCCTCCAATTGGGATCATCTTCAATCTCTGGGGATAAGGCTGTTAACAACGTCCCGCTGATTCCGTCATAAAATGTGTTATTCATTGTATACTCATAAGTCGTATTTTTTAACAAAAAGTTGCACAATCTATCATGATGATACTCAAACCAGTCCTTTATATCCTTTTGCTGGACTAATGAAAAAATTGATCTAACACATTCAAGTATTCCGCTCAGTCCAGTAGTTTGACCAATTGCAAAATTTTCAGGTAGCTCCAATTCGACTTTATCCAATATGAATTTGCAATAGTTGTATGCAGTAGTATTTGTGATAGTTGTGTCTATTTTATCATTCGCTTTTAAAAGAAATAGACAAACCATTAAATCCCTTTTAAAATCACACAGTTGAAAGGGTATGCGATCAGATTCCTCCATCCGCTGCTCTAAATATGGATTAAGTATACCAATGCCCTCAGAAAGAATGGACTGTAAGTTGTCAGGTTTAACCTTATGAAGGTTGCAACAATTTAAAATTACTAGCAATAACTTGATTCCCTTTCAATAGCTTTGATATCTTCATAATCCAGATGAATAGACCGTATCGTTTTAGCTACATATACCTCATGTTTAGCTATAATGGAATGAACAAGCTCCTGCATCCGGTCATGGGATTCGTTTTTTCTCAATCTACCCAATCCCTGAATTAAAGGATTGTCATCAGCAATTCCATTAACAATTTCTCCATAACCTATACCACTTTCATGATCAATTGCTTCTAAAAACGGTATCTCCCTGTCGCCATATCTGGCCAGAAATTTTCTACGAAACAATATAAAGTCTTTGGGCATTTTAGCCTTATTAATTACTGATAATTCTTCTACTTCTTTCGTTATCTCATCAATAATCCGCCTGCTTATCTGATTTGATGTGGTTCCAACCAACATATCGGCCTGAAATAGATTTTTACCCGTGGCTACATGAATGTCTTCGCAAACTTTTCTAAATGTAAACGATTGAACATTTCTATAGTTGGTGTTGATCGTTTGTAAGCATTGCTCCAAACCTACCAATGTGGAAAGTGGTAAATCCTCGTGATAAATGGCTTTTAAACGTGAAATTGTATCATTGGAATTGGTTCTGGTAACACAGGGTTCCAATTCAGAGATGAGTAATTTGATTCCGATCAGTTGATGAATAAATGACTCTCCCTTGCTTTCATCGATACCTAATTTCTTTAATGATTCAACCAGTTCATAAAAGTGCTTTCCCTTTTTTGCAAGGTTTAAGATATTTTCTACTAAAGGATTCCTAATTACCTTTGCCCACTGATAACTACGTCGATTTACAGCTTCGTTAAAATCTATATATTTAAAATAATCGGTATTATCATACAAGGTACTATTGGTATAATAGCAGAGTTGCTTTTGAGTTTCTGGATTTTCTAAAATTAACCTCGAAAGCTCAGCAGTAAAGCCCATATCTAGTCTATAAGAAGAAAAAAACTCACCTAACAACCTTATTGCATTCGTTGATTCACATAGTTCTCCAACCGAAATCCCTGAAAACTTACCGTAGGGAGTTGGACGGGTCGACATACGGCTAATATACTTGCACAATGTCTCCAACAGCTTATCAACCGATGGTGTATAACCAGCATTTAACGCTCCCGTTAATTCTTCAAAAAGGTTTCCACTTGCAAGATAGATTGCATCTAAAATCTCTGGATCATCAAGTAAGTTCATTATTGAGTTCCAGATATCTCCTTTTTTCTGCAATACGTTAATTTCGTTAACTACACCAGAAGGCAACCGGGGTACACGCAAAAGATAGAAATCGAAGGCATTAAATCTCGACGCCATACCGATACCCTTTTCCTTTGTTTATCACTTCATTAACACATTGGTCGAAACTTGCAAACGAAACCGGCTTTGGAAGCTCGTAGATATCGCCTTTAGGTAAATCCCCTTTATAATGGCTCAAGGGTATCCCTGAAACAACGATGATACTGGACGTAACTGGAAGTTTTCCAAAATGGTAAGAGCCAGATTCCCCGGGAGGAATTACCAGATCAAGGAAAATGATGGCAGGTCTATGCTTTTCAAGTATGTCTCTTACTTCGGAGAGTTGGGTTCCAACAGCTAGAAGTTCAAGATCTCCCCTACGGCTGATATAGTCTACCATCATTTCAATTGCCAGAACTTCATCTTCGATCACTAGGCAGGTAAAACGGTTCGGCTGGCTACTCATTTTCGTTCTGTTACTATTTGTATCTAAAGGTGCATTAAGCACCCAAAACTGCTAACGACGTTGTAATGGTTATGCCACTTATGGTGTCTTTATCGTCGCCCTAGAAGTTTTCTCTGTTTGCAATTTCATAGTGATCTGCGCTGCCGATCACTTGCTTTTCAATCTGTAAAAATTGTTCGATTTGATATGCATTAAACTTGTCCATAATAAAAATATTTAGAAGTATTTTAAATGAATTTTATGCTAATCTGGGCGAATCATAGAATTCACAGAAATTTTTTCGTCCAAGTGAAGTTTGACTAATTCGAAATGCAGTTTTCACCCTATTTTATATTTTATAAACCTCATAAGTATCTTATTATATTTTAGCTAAACTTACTACAAGTTATCGTTGAATATTTCCCCGCATATGTTATTAATAACGGATACCATGAACTCCAACGGATAGTAAACTTTCAGATATAAACTTTGGTAGCCAAAAAAGAAGGCGGGAATATTGCTAAAGTTACTGATGGTGCAGACGATATAATAGAGTTAGCTCCAGGTTTTAAAGGAAACTGGAATAAAGCCTGGAACGGAACATTGAAACCAAATTCTAAATATAAAGTTGGAGACAAAATTTATGAAACAGAAGAACTAGGAAAAATTGGCAGAAATGAATATCAACAAGGAAAATCCGTAACTTTAAAAGATGGAACAAAAGGAGTTGATGAGGGTGATGAGGGCGTAAGTAAAAGACCCTCTGAAATTGAAGTTTTTTATAAAATAGATGGTAAAGAATATATAAAAACTTTCCCTAATAATAAATTTAAAATATTATGACAGTAGATGAGATTTATATAAACATTGGACAAAGCATAGTAAATGCTATAGAGGATGAAAGTTGGAATGAGGCAAAATTAAATATCGAAGTTTTAGGAACAGGTGTGGTAAGCTACAATGGAGAATATATAACGGATAATAATGAGGTAAAAAACATATCTGTAAGAAATATTTCTAGAGATATTCGAAATTGGATCAGAGAATTACACGATATTACGATAGAAGGAGATAGTAATAAATGGAATAAAGCCATTTTTAATCTAAATGCACAAGGCAAATTTAATATGGAATTTATCTGGGATCAGGAACTGCACGATGAAATAGTAAGATTATCAAAAGGATAGAATAGTATAAAGGGTTTCAAATAGTCTTCTAGATCAAATCTTAGAAGGTTTCAAAAGCATTATAATACGCACTGGTTCCCTTATTATCTGACGGGAGTTAGCTTAAAATTTCTGGAAAATGATTCTGCCCGAATTCGAATAGGCAATCTGACAATTTTTAGAAACTGTCTTATAAAGTGCCCAGTTGGTGTTACACTTCCCTCCCAAGTGTCCATGTTGATCTAAAAATAACCTTTATTAAACTCACAAATTTTAATTGTGCTCAATATTTCATTTTGTAAGAAATGTTCAATGCTGTTCGCCTTTAAACGATCTTTCTTGACAAGTTTAAATTTGATTGTTCCATAAGTCAGTTTAGAAAACTCCACCCTTAATTTCTCAATTTCTAATTTATGCACTTGTTCTCCATCTTCTAAAAAATGAACTTTTCGTAGGAAATTGGCTGGGATGATTACCGAAATAAAAACCTCCCGAAAAACCAGTATGATTTGTAGTGTCGGCAGGATAAAAATAGTAAACGCGGTTCATAGTTGCAATCTTGAAAAACATTGCCAAATAGCAAGATAATAATGATCTAGTCAATATAATATTTGCTCGAAATGAAATATAGTTCGAAAAGAATAAAAAATATAACCATTAGAGCATACCAGATTGAGTTTTTACTTTTTGAAAAAGCGAGTATTAAACATAATGAAATATGGCTTATCATTTTTACACCATATATGGGCATCAAATTTTCAAGATAAACTTGTCCTTTTAGTAGAGTATCTAAAATATCTGCCGCATAAATTATAATTAATCCAACAAAAATCCACTTCTTCCTTGAAAAAAAATAATTTTTATAACTTTCTGAATAGTCTCTGACATCTGATGGATACAACAACTGACAAAGTGTAAAGTACATCAATATATAGGTAATCACTAAAATATATTCGGTGAAGGTCCAAACTCTTACGTCTCTCAAATTGTACTCCCACCACCAAAAATGAATCATCTGAATAAATAAATACAATACCCATAACAAGTGTATCCAATATGGCTTCGTTCTTCCCGGATGTTGAATAAATTTTACTGTACCATTAAGAAGACTTCCTATGCTTAAGCCTAAAATGATACTTATCACTGTCTTAATATGGTTGAAAAAATCCATTATTATTTTGTTCTGTTGATATCATTTTAACTTGAATCTTTTTATATCGATAATCAATCTTAAATATAATTAAATTTGTGGTATTCTAAGCAAACTGCGAAATCGAAATTGCAGTTTCCATAACCAAAAAAAGATATGAGCAAAATTCGCCTTTTCAGTACATAAGAAAAAAACAGATATTACATAACATCTGTTTTTTAATCCCTATTCAATTATTCAATCCGTAGTCGTTCTTCCTCTAAATCTAATTTCAGAAGGTAATGCCTGGTGATTCAGGTGTCTTAAGCCATTGATGCCTTCTTACGGACAGGAATAAACCTCCACATACAACAGACAATACACCTGAAGAATGCACTTCCTCCGCTGCGATAACGCTCCCCTATATGTACATCTCTGTTTTATGGCTTTGACATTTTATGCAACATTCACAGACGGTGATTGGCTGAGGTATTTTACGGGGAGTTTAGATTTTAACTTGATTATTTTTGGATTGCAAGTTGCCGGACTTATTTATGCAGGATACTTACAGGCGCAAAGAAATAGAAAGATATATTCGATAATGAGTCCGGGGCTGATTGGACTAGGAATACTGATATCATGTTTACTCCTGTACTAGAGCTTTTCGATCTCTTCGACAGAAAGTCCTGTGCCTTTAGCAATATCAGCTATAGGTAATCCCATTTCCTTAAATGCTTTAGCAGTCTCAAGAGCTTTTTTGCGCTCCCCTTCTGCTAGACCTTTTGCTTTACCTTCCGCTAGACCTTCCGCTTTACCCTCCGCTAGACCTTTAGCATGGCCTAAAGCTTCTCCGGATTTCTTGGCCGAATTGAACACACTCTCAGCATCGCGCTTATGTTTTAAACTTGCTTCGTATGACATTAGTTCCTCCTCCGTTAATTTACCTATCTCTCCTATCTCAAAGATAAGACCAAATATTCTTTTATCCAAAAATGATGGCAATCTATCCATGGTACTCAAGTGTTTAAGTAAATACAACCACTGATCCATAACTGTCTTTAGCTCCTCTGGCTGTTTATTGAACAATGGAAGGGAAATCATCTTATACCCCAATTTATCATAAAATATTTCTTTCGTCAATTTGTCACAGAGCGCGACATCATAAAAATAAGGGTGTTCTGTGATACGGGTTACACCGGAACTTCCATTTCCATCCATATTAAACTCCAAAATACCGATAAAATAAACTTCCGGCAGGTAATAATCACTGCCCTTCTTTCCTCGCGCTAATTGCTTATTGATGAGACGCGAGGTATAATACACGGCGCGATCTTTAAAAAACTCCTGAAAGAGCTGCTGCATCTCGATGATGAAAACCTCGCCATCGCTGCTCATACAATGTAAATCGAATACAACGCGACGCATTTCTTCATAATCGCCATCATGCTCTACAGGCTTGTATCTCAGATCTGAAATTATCTTCTCTCCCTGAAACAAGCTATTGAGAAATTCAATTAGTAAGACTTTGTTGTCCTCTCTACCGAAGTAAAATTTCCAACCGAAATCGGTACGCGGATCTACATACTTACCAAGGTGTTTTTTTGATCTTGCCATAATTTTTGTCAACTGGTTATCAGTCAAATATATAACAATAAATCGAAAAACTAAAATAATTAGCAAAATAAATATTAGGGGAAATCAATAATTGGGTTTCATGTGTCCAACTAATTAACTAGAAAGATTACAATCAATTTCGGACATGTTTATTCATAATATGGACGTGTAAAGTGTCCGTTTTTAGAGGGGAATTGTCCGGTATCGTACAGTGTTGCTAATTCAAGGTTTTTATTTTCAATAGCATAGCATTCTGGCAAGTACTTTGTTGATCTAGTGAATATGAATAAACCAATATTTACCCTTCTGTTTGTTTTGGTGGCGACTGTTAGCTTTTCACAAAGATTAACTAAAGCAGACTATATTGAAGATCTAGAGTTCTTAAAAAGAACTTTACCCGTCAGACACACCAATCTATTCGCAAAAACAACAAAAGCTACATTTGAGAAGCTCGTGGATGATATTGCTGACAAAGCGGATTCTTTGAATTATGATATGTTCACAGTAGAACTGTTTAAGCTGATGGTAAGTATAAAAGACGAGCATACATTTGTCGAACGACAATTCAATCGGATATTGCCCATTAAGCTGGGTATGTTTAAAGGAGGGCTATATGTAACAGGCATAGATTCAGCCTTTATTTCGGTATTAGGAAGCAAACTAGTAGCGATCAATAATCATAGCTTCAAGCAGATTAATGCTTTATTTAAGGAGGCTATCCTAAGTGAAAATCAATCTTATTTCAACGATCACCTACTCCATTTCATAAACAATCCGGCTTTTTTAAAGGGGCTTGGAATCATTGATTCGGACAAAGAAGCAGAATTCACATTTGTTGGTGACAACAATAAAATCAGTAAGATTAAATTGACTTCATTGAAAGGCAATGACATAAAAAAATTAAATCTAGCAGATGGGCCGGTCAATCTCCTATCAAAAAAGAAAAAGGGAAACTATTGGCTGGAATACGATACTGAGCACAAAATCCTTTATTTTAATTATAATAAATGCAGGGAAGAATCCGCTCTCCCTTTCGATCAATTTAATAATGAATTGTTCACGTTGATCGATGCTGAACGTCCAGATAAAATTGTGTTGGATCTGAGGTATAACAATGGTGGTAATTCCGGCATTTTAACGCCATTTATCGAACGGATCAAAAATAGTTACCTGAATAGAAAAGACAGCTTTTTCGTATTGATAGGCAAGAATACATTCTCCTCGGCTGTGATGAACGGCGTTGAACTGAAGAAAAATTCGAATGCAACCTTTATCGGTGAAGAAACCAGTGGCTCAATCAATCATTATGGTGAAGTGAGGGGCTTTAACTTGCCAAAATCTGATATTGTAATTGCTTACTCGACGAAATACTGGGAGGTATGGAAAGGAAAAAAAGGGCCTTTAAAACCTGACATTAAGATAAACTATACGATTGAGAATTATATGGAAGGAAAAGATGAGGCATTGATGAGAATATGGTCCCAAAGATTGGAAGACAATAATAAAGGTACTATCCAATAACATTTGAGATAACTATAAGGTTAATTTATATATGCCCAAAGGTAACGTAAAAGCAAATTCAGTCAACTCTTTGGATTAATTAGCGTCGATATGAATAATTTAGAGCCTGCCCCATTATGGACATTAGTAGCTAACATAAAACGGGAAATTAGCTATGGTGAAGGGAAACGACAAACCCGTATCGGCACGAAACAGTTTAGCCCCGGTACCAAATATGGAAGCAATCGAAAGTAATTTGAATGAAATTTTATCGTCAACAAAGACTCAGTATCAGTATCTGAGAAAATATATTTATATTTAACATAGCGGTAGAGAATTTTAGCGAATTAAATATAGCAATCCCTGCTATATAAATCCACCGCAATTTTTTACTTAATTTAGGACGCTTCTGATTAAAAATATGAAAACAGTTGACGAAATTTATGGCTCTATAACCAACAATATTAATTCTGTAATTAACGAAGAGTGGATTAAAGCAGAATTAAATATAGAAGCTATTGGAGAGATGGCTAGTTTTACAGGAAATTATATCAACAGCAATAATGAAAAGAAGCAAATTGATGTTGATGAGTTCGACTTTCAATTAACATTTGATATTCTGGAGCTTCACAAAATAACTACTGAAGATGACAGTAACAGATGGAATAAAGCTTTTTTTTTCTTACGATCTGATGGAGAGTTTGAAATGCAATTTGTATGGGATCAGGAGCTGCATGATGAAGTCGTAAGATTATCAAAAGAATAGAATAATATATAAGGAGGCTGCCGCCATTTGTAATGATATGACGCTGTCTCCTATACGATCAATGCCAACAAAACAAGTATTTTATTTGCAGCACCGTAAAATATAAAGCGCGGTAATTGACAGGTAAATAACACTGCTTTGGTCATAATTTCCGTTTCTGTCGGCCCCGGACCCGGCCTCTTCTAATTGACGCGACGCCTGCTGCTCGGTTTAATTATCGAGATTTTAAAAAAAACGAATTATTTCGCAATAAAACTATATACCTTAAATTATCAGAAAAACTACTGCCCTTTTTAACCATGGGTAGTTTCTTAGACCAGCTCGGCGCTAGGTCTACCATACAATATTTTTTTATGCGAAACAGCATTGGTTTTGCAGTTGTTATCTCTTAAAGATCATCTAAAATGTGGGCTTGTGCAACTTATGAGATTTTCATTCTATAGTAAATATATCAAAGCAAGTTGTTGTAGAGCAATAAACATTTGGATGTTATCAATAACACGAATTATAAATCATAAAGGATATTACTATGTCATTATTTTCAAACGATTTGAGCAAAGAACCGGTATTTGACGGCATTGGTTATGAACCATCCTTCTTTTCAAGAAAAGCGATGGTTGCAACTAAAACAGATTACAGTAAAAAGAAGTACGGAGACGTCAACAAGGATACCAGAAAAAAGATTCTCGTGCTCTGTACTGAGGAGCGGTATATGACCATGAAAAATGGCAAGAAATTTTCAACGGGCAATCATCCCGTCGAAACGCTGGTTCCTATTCTTCATTTTGAACAAGCGGGATTTGAAGTTGACTTCTACACACCAACTGGTGGTACTGTAAAATTTGAAATGTGGGCAATGCCTTATGAAGATGAAAACATTGGTAAAATTCTCGAAAAGTATAATACACAATTTTCAAATCCCCATAGCCTCAAGGACTTTATAGCTGATACCAATAAAGCATACGTTGACTATGTGGCCGTTTTTATTCCAGGCGGGCACGGCGCAATGCTTGGGCTACCAGAGAATAATGATGTAAAGGAACTTATCAAATGGATAGTAGTTGAAGATAAATATCTATTGGCAATCTGCCATGGTCCAGCAGCGCTCTTAAGCGCAGCAGATTGCGGCGACGCTGTGTTTCCCTTTAAGGGGTATAAGATCAATTCGTTCCCTGATGAAATGGATATGACTTTGCCAGAAAGTGGATATCAGCCCGGAGAGATGCCTTGGTTTTATGGCGAAAAACTCAAACAACTTGGGGTTGAAATTTTGAATAAAAAAATTGCGGGCGATTGTCACGTTGACAGAAAATTGATTACTGCTGATAGCCCATTAGCGGCTGATAAATTTGGTAAACTCTGCGCAGAGGAGCTGTTGGCCCATGAAAAATCAAAAATGAATAACGGGTAGTTGGTGGAATTGAAAAAGCGGCCCATAAAAAATAGTTGTTAATTTTTATGGGCCGCTTATGTATATTAACCATTGGGCCTATTCTTTTATTTTTATTGTATGTTTGGTAAATAAGAATACCCAAATTGCAGCGCAAATAATCATAAACCTCCCCGCCCAACCAATCAATACCTCCGGTCCGAGGTTTCCATTATTTTTCGGTAGATAAATTGCCATACTGATGATCAAGACGACTTCAGAAAACCAAAGTAAGATCGTGGCATAAGCCAACGGTTTTCTTGTTTCCCTGTAGACGGGATTTTTATAAGACTGCCAGACAAAAAATAATGAAGCAAAAACCAACATTCCCGAAAAACCTGCTCCAATACTATGAAGTGTTCCGGTAGTAGTCATATTTTCATTTAATGTTGAGGCTGGATCCGTGTTGAATATTCCTGCTATTAAAAAACCAACACTAGAAATTGTCAATAAAACAGCGCCAATTCTTCCGAGGGTTTTCCTGTAAAATTTTAAAGAAATAACGGTTGCTGCTCCGGTGGCCACAGCCATTGAAAAGAATACCAATCGCATCAGCCAACCCTGTCTCCCCAGTGCATACTCACTGATGGGTTGCCATGTAGGATCAATCTCTTGCTCGAGAATGTGTAACAGAATAAGAAGAAAAATAAACAGCATACTACCGATGACGCTTAGCTTGTTCAGCAATTGAATATTGTGGGTTATCATAGGCTAATTGTTTTTGGATAATAATCTATCAAGTTTATTATACGAGTCAATAACACCATATTCCATTCCTGATTCGACCATTCCATTTCGGTCTTCTATGGATTTGAAAATAATTTGAGTCGTGAGCCTTGTCCGACCATCTTGTAGTGCTTCAAAATTTAAAAATTCCAAAGATACATGACCTCTTTCTGGCAGTCCCTCGAATTCAAAAGTCCGTATAATTCTTTTTGCGAATTCCGTTTCGTGAATGACTCCGCAGAACCCAAAACTATTTCCATTTTCGTCCGAATGAACGAATCGCCAGGCTCCTAAATTTTTATTTTCAAGCAAGCAACTGAAATAGCGTTTGAATTGGGATACTGTTCCTTACAGCACTTCAGTAATGCTTTCAGGAAAAAGTTTGGCATTGCGCCAAGTAAAGTCAGACGTTAAGGTAGGGATTATTGAGGAGCTTTTCGCTCAATAGATACCCAAGCTCTCCTCATCTTTTACAATCGTAATTTTTAAGTAATTTTAAATAACAAACAAACTGAACTGATGGCTTATAACAATGAACTTGCCAACCGGGTCCGAGAAAGGCTTGCAATGGAAGAAAATATTGAAGTTGAAGAAAAGGAAATGTTTAGCGGATTATCTTTTCTGGTGAATGGGAAAATGTGTATCAATATCAGCCATGACAATCTGATGTGTCGCTATAATCCAGAACTAGAAGATAAGGTTTCGACGAAAAATGGTTTCTTACCGATGATCATGAAAGGAAAGCAGCTAAAAGGCTATTGTTATGTCGAGCCTATCGGTTTTCAAAACCCCGATGATTTTGAATATTGGATAAAAATCTGTCTTGATTATAACCCAATTGCAAAAGCTTCGAAGAAGAAATGAAAAATGCCGCTGAGCCAGGATAGGGTCATCTCAGAAAAAGGGACTGTTATAAATCGCTATCCGATTTACCAGTCCCTTTTTCATGTCATTAGATAATCTTTAGCTTTTAATATCCAAAGACATCTACTTCTGCCAGATGTGTTGAAGCTTGATTATTAAAATTGTCCTTCATTATAATTTTAACCTGTTTCAGATATTGTGGATCAACCGAAAAGATTTGGGTATCCAACTCTTGTTGATTCATCACTTGATCTTTAAGCAGGGGTATCCATGTTTGTCCATCCTTAGTTCCTTCGATATCGAATGTTTTGAATCCATTCGCATTGTTTTGTCTCCTGGTGAGGCCGATTTTAGTCACATATAATTCATTTTTAAAATTAATCTGTACCCAGTGTGGGAAAGAAGGACTACTCGGCGACCACATGGAATGCCAGTAGGAAGTTATATTTTCATCAATTAATGCCTCAGCTATTCCATTGCCTTCACCTTCGCCGGATTCCTGGATAGAGGATGCTGTAGCTGTCCATTCTGCTTTTGGCAGGGATTTTTCCACAACCTGGGCGAGATAGAAAACCGTGGAGCCATTTGTAAGAAATTGATACCCCTGATTATTTGTTGCCTTTAGGGCCAGCATATACTTTTTGGTCAGATCAAATTTTTCAGGCTTATAGGTCAATGTCAGATTATCCGAAGACAACTGACCAGACCTGATAGAGCTGGATGTTTTGTCCAATAAATAGCTTCCTGCTGGAAAGGGCAGATATTCTTCTTCCCCTCTGATCCTTCTGACTGTATTGACGCTGTCCAGGGCTGCTACATCTTCTTCCAGATGCACTTGGATATCTGATGCGGGTAAACCCAAACCGCCATAATTTACACAAAGCACATCTTTTCTTTCATCAATCTGCGGGAATAGCTGTAGCTCCTGAATCCCGTTGACGGCTTTCTGCACACTAAGGTAAACTCCATCTTTGCTGTCTGTCTGTTTTTTGTAAGCCACTTCTTCTTTTTGACATCCTGCACATACCATTGCAGTGAATGCCCATATTATCATTGATTGATTTATCGTTTTCATGATCTAAATCCTATTAATATCCGGGAACTTGAACCAATTGTTTGTTTCTGTCGATTTCCATTTGGCCCCAAGGCATAAAATAGAACCTATCCTTCCATTCTGCACGTCTAACAGCAACTACTCGTTTATGAAAGCTGGGATCACTCAGGGAAGTTCCACTTGACATATCCATTCCATAGAAATCTCCGCCCTGTCTGTAACCATCTTGATCGGCAACCTTCCATCTTCTCACATCAAAGTATCGTTTTCCCTCAAAAGCGAGTTCAATTCTTCTTTCTAAACGGATTTCCTCACGCATCCTATCCTGTGAAAGCCCGGAAGCAATACTAGGCAAACCCGCCCTATTCCTAACTTTATTCAGGTAAATAGCGATATCTGGATGATTGGGCTGAGATTCGTTCAATGCTTCCGCATAGTTTAGATACAGCTCCGAAAGCCTGATCAACATCGCGACACGGTTTACTCCTACACCGGGATTCACACTAAAGGTCGGGTGGATATTTTTTCTGGCGGTATATCCCGTCTTGGGCCAATCCCTGGGTGCACCATTTTTACCAGAATTTCCCGAAGAGTAGAATTCTACGCGTGTCATCCCCGACTTTGCCGCTCCGGGAATTTTTGAACCATTGAAAGTCACATAGGCATAGAATCTTGGTTCGCGGTCGCTGTACATCGCATTGGTACCTGTATCAAAATAAGGCGTTCCCTGTTTTACATAGGTAGTTTCATCATAAGATGAACTTTGCTGAATGGACTGTCCATTGGCCATGCGGAAATCATCGACAAATTCCTGAACAAGTGCCAAACCATTGTATGCTGTGCCCGCAATTGCACGTGGAGCAGAGGAAATTTCCCATTGGTTACGGTTTGTTGCTGGCCTGACCCAAACTCCTTCGGTTTGGTATCCATCCCAGAAAACATTCCTCGTTGAAAGGAAAGCCGTTTCAAAAGCGTCGGCACCATTCTTGACAAATAGGGCTTTTCCGTTTCTTTCGGCGATATCAATGGCCGATTTTGCGGTGGTCGCGGCTTTTCCCCATTTGGAAGCTTCATAAGTAGCACTGATCAGTTGCTTGCCGTCAAGATTTCTCCAGTTGGACAGATCTGTATTGCCATTATACAAAGGACTTGCCGTAAATAGGGTGATTTCGGATTTGACTGCCTCAACAACCATTTTTCCTATGCGACCAAGTTGGGTATCGGTATGGTCATCTGGCATGTCCGCAGCTGCTTCATCCATTTGTTTGATCACAAAATCGACACATTCATCCCAGCTGCTTCTTGGGATCTGGTAATTGTCACCAACGGCATCTTCTTCATTTAAAGGAAGAATAACAACGGGCCCCAATGATTTCATGGCCAGCCAGTAATAATAGGCCCTTAGAAACTTGGCCTCCGCTTTGTATTGTTTGATCAGAATTTCACCATTGTCGGCATCCTTTAACTCCTGGCATTTATCTACATTGTTGATAAAAATGCCACATTGCCTGATCTTTCGATATTGCTTGACATAGGGTGTGGGCACATTATCAGAAGAAATAGCGCCTGAATTAAAGTTATTCAAGGTACCGTCAGCCCAGTTGGACGCATCGATTTCATCTGAGATTGCTGAATAATTGTAAGAATAGGGTTGATTCCATATATCAGGGATTTCGGCATATAGCGATCCCCAGTAATTTTCAGTTTGCGAACGGTTAGAAAAAATGCTCTCAATATTGAGCAGGTTATCTGGCTGGGCATCAAAAAATTTGTCATTGCAGCCCTGCATCAGGAGACTGGCAGATGTCAATAGGGCTAAAAATTTTATTTTATTATTTCGGAATTTCATGTTGGTCTGTTATTTAAAGTTAATTCTCATACCGAGATTAAATACTCTTGTATTGGGATAGGCCACACCTCGCCCATC
The DNA here is from genome assembly GCF_002472835.1 of Sphingobacterium sp. UBA7249. Classification (NCBI taxonomy): domain Bacteria; kingdom Pseudomonadati; phylum Bacteroidota; class Sphingobacteriia; order Sphingobacteriales; family Sphingobacteriaceae; genus Sphingobacterium; species Sphingobacterium sp. UBA7249. Next base: position 21,408 of record NZ_DKST01000011.1, read on the forward strand.
ACCCATTTCCGGGTCCCAAAACTTCCATGGGGAAATGGTGAACAGGTTGGTTCCATTGACATATAATCTCAGGTTACTGATACTTAGCTTATCCAGAAAAGTCTTATTTGAAAAATTATAGCCCAATTCTGCTTGCTTTAATCTCAGGAAGTCGGCACGCTTGAGCCACCAGGTGCTGGTATAATAGTTTGTGGTAACTGTTTCATTTGTCGATAAACGGGGATATAGCGTTTCTTTGTCCGGATTTTCAGGATCCCAACGGTCTGTCACATACTCGTACATATTGCCAAAGGTTTTTCCTTGGGAGAATGGGGTTACCGCGTAACCTGAAGCATAGTTCATATCCACCATCCCTACTCCCTGGAAGAACATGCTGAGTTCAAAACCTTTATATCCTCCACCTAGCGTAAGCCCATAGGTCAATAAGGGTACATCGCCATATCCGATGGCGGTCTGGTCCATGGAGTTGATGATGCCATCACCATTTAAATCTTTATAGCGGATATCCCCCACGCGTACGTCTCCGGGTTGAGTTGCTGAATTGGCAATCTGTTCATCGGTCTTAAACAGTCCTTCTGAGATATAGCCAAACCGTTGGGAAATACGGTGTCCCTCACGGTCCAGATAGGGATATGCCCAAGGTGGAAGGTTATCTCGAACCGCTTTATTCGAGTTATAGTTCATCGTGCCACGGGCCATAAAGAAACCATTGGTCATCTTTTTATTATATTCCAGTGTCAGGTCAATGCCTTTATTCGCCGTTTCACCGATATTTAGGAAAGGGACATTACCCGAGTTGTAACCCGAGATATAGGGAATATCCAATCCACGCATCAAGATTCCCCTTCGGTCTTCCTTGAATATTTCGGCAATAAATTGCAGGTCATTGTTAAAAAAGTTCAATTCGACCCCCAAATTATGGCGGTAAGAAGTCTCCCAGGTGACATCACCTTTTAACAGCTGTTCATAATACCCCCTGTAGGTACGTTGGGATCCCGGTACACCAAAACTATAGGTGTAGCCATCCTCTTCTTGTTGGTACTTAGTCAAATATAAGAACCTAAAATTAGGGTCATTTAAGCTGGCATTTCCTGAACTACCATAGGAGTACCGCAGTTTGAAGTGTGGGATGATGGATTTTATAGGCTCAAAGAATCTTTCTTTGGAAACAACCCAGCCTGCCCCGATGGAGGCAAATAGTCCATAACGGTTATCGGGTGTGAAATTATCTGAACCGGAATAGGAGAAGTTGGATTCGAACAGGTATTTACGGTCATAGGCATATGTAGCACGTCCGACCACATTTCGTTGCCTGTAAGGAATTGCTGCCTGATAGGATTTCACTCGCTCATTGCCATCAGCAAAGTCTGATTGATTGAACAATAGCAAGCCACTTACATCATGTGGTCCAAAAGAACGGGTGTAATTCAGTGAACTTTCCAAATACATTCTCCTTGTTGAAAAGCGCAATAACTCGTATGACAGATCCGGAGAGCCCGCATCTGTCAGGGTCATTTTTAACGCGCCATTCTCATCCCTGCCTTCAGCGAAGTAGGAAGGAAGATTGCGGCTCCTTTTGAGGTTATTGTCCAGCGTGACGTCGAAGGCAAATAATCCATTCACTTTTAATCCTTCGGTGATAAAATCCAGGTCCTGCGTCAGGCGCAGGTTCGACCGGACCACATTATTATATTTATTGCTGATTCCGGACTGGGTCATCGCTTTATAGGGGTTTTCGGTTGTACCCTTTACCAATGGCCATAAGCCATTGGAATACCGGATAGGTGTGATATGCGGTGAATATTGTGTGGCCAGCGCAAAAATCTGATCTCTGCCCCTAGCAGGTTCATTATAATTTGATAGGAATCCGTTGATACCGAAATCTAATTTGGTCCTTTTGGAAATATTCACCCCCAGGTTACTGGTAAAATTGAAACGATCGTATTTCAATGCAGCATTATAACTTTCAATATCTTCAGTTTTGAACTGGCCGGTTTCGTTATAATAACCTAATGAAATATAATATTGGGCAACATCTGCTCCACCCGTAATATTGACGTTGGCACGGCTATTGGCTGCGTTTTTCTTGAACAGCTCATCATACCAATTGACATTGGGATATAAGTCTGGATCTACGCCTGTTCGATGTTTTTCGATAATATCTGCAGAATAGGCCGGTGCTTTACCCCTGAGTACCTGCCCTTCATTGAACAGTTCCATAAATGTAGGTCCATCAACGAATTTGGGAAGGTAGGTAAATCCGGTGATCCCATGTTGGATTTCAGCGGTAACGGAAGGCTTCCCTGCCTTTCCTTTCCTGGTATTGATAATAATCACCCCGTTGGCACCGCGGGTACCATAAACCGCTGTAGCCGTCGCATCTTTCAGGATCGTAAATGATTCAACATCTTCTGGGTCAATGTTATTGATATCACGGTCTGGTACCCCATCCACGATCAGTAAGGGGCTTTGGGGCGAACTGGCAAATGTGGATACCCCACGTACGAAGAGATTTGCCCCACTGCTACCAGGTCCCCCACTGCGTTGGGTGGCAACCACACCAGCTAACCGGCCCGCAATCGCAGTTGACAAATTAGCCACAGGAACCTTCAGCTCGGCCCTTTTAACGGTCGCTTGGGAGCCCACATTACTTTCTTTTTTCTGTGTGCCGTACCCCACGACGACAACCTCTTCAAGCCCTTTTTGATCTTCCACCAAAACCACCGAGATTTCTTTATCGCTAGCTGCAGTGGGGATCTCCTGTGATTTGAAACCGACCAAAGAAACGATCAAGGTAGCATTGTTGGGAACTTCCAGAATAAACCGACCATTGACATCCGTGGTTGTTGCACGTTTTGACTGACCTTCTACAGCAATGGTAACTCCTTGCAAATTGTTTCCCTTTACATCTTTGACTATGCCGTTAATAACCTTATTCTGAGGGATAGCTTTTGTTTCGTTCGGTTCAGCTGCCTTTCTGCGCACCACAATGGAATTGCCTTTCAGCTCGTAGCTAATTGGCTGTCCCTTAGTGATCAGATCCAGTGCTTCGGCCACACTCTTGGCACCGATATTTACAGTGACTGGATGTGCGCCCTGTAGGTTGGACTGAAATAGCACAAGATCATATCCGCTCTGTTTTTTGACGGCGTCAATGGCATTTCTTAAGGAAGCATTTTTTAGGTTTAGCGTTATTGTTTGCCCATAGGCTGCGCCAATCATGGGACCTGTACTGAGAAAAATAAAAATACAGGATTTTCTTAAAGCGTTACTGCCGGGCATGCGTTTGCATCCCTGTTTCACTTTTAATCTAAAATTCATAATTTTATAGGTTGTTAGTTGACTTCCAGCTGGAGCTTCTCACTTTTTCTGGAAATCTGATCATCTAATAATTTAGGGCGTGGGAGTGGTTGCAACACTTTCACGCTTTTTTATTCATAACTGATCTAAGGTGGTATCGTCTGTCCTCTTTTCATATGTAAGCTTTTAGGGTTTATTTAGTATTTTCACTGTGATCATTTTACCATTTTGAATCAGTTTGACGTTACCCGTAGTCTCAAGAAGATTAAGAATATCCTTCAGGCTCCTTTTTCTTGAAATAGATATATCGATCTTTTCATCACCGATAGCGCCGTTGAACTGTACCTGAAAATCATACCATCGGGAAAGCTCGTCCATTATTTCTATAATATTGGCTCCTTCAAATTGGAAATATCCCTTTTTCCAGGCGATAGCATCTTGGGCATTCACCCTTCTTTTTTGCTCACGCTTAGCGGAGATGATCAACTGTTCGTTCGGAAGTAACTTGGTGGTGCCATTGACCAGGACCAGACCTTCGAGTAAAGTAGTTGTGCTTTTGGCAGCATCAGGGTAGCTGTTGACGTTAAAGTGGGTTCCCAATACTTTAATTTCTTCCCGTTCTGTCTCTACGATAAACGGGACATCCGCATTTTTTGCGACTTCAAAATACGCTTCCCCTTCCAGGTAGACCTTCCGCAGGCTCTGGCCGCTGAAACTCACGGGGTAACGCAGGGAGGAAGATGCATTCATCCAAACCTTGGTGCCATCTGCCAGAGTGAGCTGATATTGGTGCCCCTTGGCTGTTAAAAGTGTATGATGATGGACGACAGCCTTCTTTCCAGCAGCACTGTACACGAGGGATGAATCGGAATTCTTGGAAATATCAGCCTCATTGACATGAGCAATCAAACCTTTCTCCTGCTCCTTTAGACTGATCTTGCTTCCGTCATCAAGTAAAAGTACCGCTCCATCCTGCACGGACGGGGCTGCTGCAGGATATGATGTGACGGCAATATGTTTTTGTAAGGGGGATTTATCCTGAAAATACCAGTATGTTGCCAGACATGCTGCAAGAAAACAGGCCGCGATGGCTGCTGCTGATCTCATTCTGCGCACGTTGCTTTGTTTCTTCGCAAAGGTCCTGTTTGCCAGCTCGTAAAAATAGCGATCTTTCTCCAAGCTAAAAGATGTCGGAATTTCACTTTCTCTGACCCCAGCTTCCTGAAGAAGATTGCATAAGTAATTATAACGGATGAGATCATCATCCGAGGCCGTACCGTTCTCGATGCGCTTTAAAATTTCGGCTGCTTCAGTTTCTTTATTTCCCATATTGACGATACAGTATTTCCCTTGGTTTTAGAGATAGGAGCATTAAACCTGGGGTATGTACTAGTCTTAATGAAAAAAAAATAAAAAAAACATCCAGTAACTGATCTTTTCTAGATAAAGCCTTAATTTTTTGAGTGTTACGTTTAGATGATTACGCACCGTATTTTCTGAAATAATTAATTTTTCGGCTATTTCTTTGTGGGGAAGATGTTTTTCTCTGCTTAGCACAAAAATTTCCTTGGCTTTAGGTGGTAGTGTGTCAACAAAATCCCGAATGACATCTTGAAGATCTTTCAGCTCCAGAGACTGGTCGGTAGCAGGGAAACAATGTATAGAGGCTAACTGAGCAAGGATTTCCTGGCGTTTCCTACCTGTCATGATCTTTCTGGTCAGCTTATATTTGACAGCGGCATAGAGATAACTTCGGAGATTTGTAATTTCTAGCTGCTCACGATGTTCCCATAGCCAGGTAAAAAGATCCTGAACTACATCGATACTACTGGCTTCATCTTTAATAATGCGAAAACCATATGCATAGAGCTGATCCGAATACTTATAATAGATCGCCTCAAATGCTGAGTCATCCCCAGATTTAAATCTTGAAAGCAATATGTGGTCTTCGTCCCTTTGGTCCATAATCTTCAGTTTTTATTGGCATGCGAACTTGATGAGCAAGTGGAGTCCTACCTTAACGCTGCCATTGCAGTTGTACCCTGCAACACGATATTAATCAGAAAAATTTATATTTTCAAGCCAAAATAGAACACAATCGATTGCCTAATTTGTAAATATAAAATGAAAATTGAAAAATGACTTCGGATAATAAAATGGTTTTTCCAATATATGGACATATGTTGGACTATTAAAGACGGAACTATGATAGGCCGGGATTCCGATGCGATCTCTTCCATGTTAATTTTAACGATTATCGCCCAGATTACCCTTGCCTGGATAGCGCTTGAAGTAAATTATTGCCTTAATATCAAATCAATACCGGCCTGGAGTACCTCATCTTGATGATTCCTGATTCCCTCAATTGTGGGATATACAACCTTATCGGGTACAATGCCTATCCCCTGTGTTTCACTTTTATCAGGATAATAAACTCCTATTCCTGAAAAAGCAGTGGAATAACCCAGTGGAAGTGGAATCCAACTGATATTGCCGTCCGCCCCTGCAGTCTGTGAGCCAACAACCTGAGATCCGGATATGGTACGCAATGCCATGACCTGGAATTCAGATGCGCTCTGTGCTCTCTCGTTAACCAAAATCACGATCTTACCCGTAAAAGCTTTCGGATTTGCCGTTCCTGCCTTGACCGGATCAGTGTATTTAAACAGTCCGGGACGCATGCCTTTACTCGTCGAAAATATGACAAAGTCTTTTTCTGATGGAAAGATCATATCACGCAATTCATCATGCATGCTCGCCGAAGGATAATTACGATAGTCTAAAATAAGCCCACGTTGTCCTTGCAGGCTATCTTTTAGCCGGTGGGTATCTGAATCCTTAAAGACACCGATATCGACCAGCACAATGCCATTTTTCATTTTCCGGATCGCGGGCTTGGGTGTTGCATCTATATGCTTTATGGATTCGATGGCACGCGTGGGGATATAGACATCCGATTCCCTATCCTCACGGCGAACCTTCAACGACAACAGGGAATCTGCAGTCCGTAACATCCGGCTCGGAAGGTCGCGCATAAGGGCACTTTCGTTAGAAGCAGCAACATATTGCCCCAGTGAATTAATCATACCGGAAACGGGCTTACCAGCAATCTCTATAATAATATCGCCGACCTGTAACTCTTGCCCAGTTTTGAACTGATCATCTGACAGCTCAGTGACCACCAGTTGATTCTGAACAAAACTGGTCTTAAACCCTACAGCCCTTGGCCCAAATAGATCTTTATGATAATCATCTGAAAGGTAGGAAAATGCGTGGGTATCATTGATTTTCGAAAAAAGCTTGAGATAGGTTCCATCCAGCGATGCTTTGGTTGTCGCTCCGACAAATAGCGGTATGAAATCCGTCAGTACTTGGTCCCATGGCTGTGCTGAAAGCTTTTGGTTGGGGTTAAAATAATGCACGGCATTCCAATATCGGAATAAGCCTAAAAGCCGAAAACCTACATCGGAAAGTGGAACGGTCTTGTAACTGTGTTCATAAAACTGGGGGTTGCCAGCACCTTCAAAGTAGCTTATATATCGGTTTGGTGCTACGGGTAGCACATGGGACAGTGCTGTAAGCGTTTCTTTGAGCTTGTTGGAATAGGGTAATTTATCTATCCATGCATCATTGGCTGCGGCGGCAATTTTCTCTTCAGCAATGGTAGACCACTCCACAGTTGGTTGAAAGGGGCCGAAATGCTGAATCCATTCTTGCAAAAGATGTTCGGTAGTAGATTGATCCTTGCTGGCCAACAAGCTTGGAATGAATTTGAAAAGCTCTGTGTCCATATCCCATTTCCCCGAAGTAACCGCTGGATGAAAATATTTTAAAATCCCCCAAATCTGAGCTGTATGGGCTAACTTAGCAATATTATCAGTCGTTAGTGAAATTTCTTTCAACTGTGAATTGAAATTATAAATAGTATCTGCTTTGTTTATGCTTGGGTATTGCAGCGCCTCGGTATAATCCTTACCATCTATTTTAAGGCTAAGATCTGCGAACCAGGCTGTCCCCTTACCAACGATATAGGTCGCAATGGCAATACTACGTGTTTCTTTTGGTTTTAACTTAAGCCTGACACCAAATGTTTCCCAATCATGCGTTCCATTCAATCTCTGGGACTCCATATTCTCGACGTCAACTTTGGGTTTTAATTGGAGAAATAATCCGGCAAATCCATCAGGTGCTATATTCTCTGTCTTGATTTTCCCTTCAAAAGCAATCTCCTTCCCTTCTAGGTTTTCAGGAATATTCAGCATCATAACACCTGAATACCCATTGCTATCGCGTACACTACTAATTTTTAACTGTGTTTTATCGGCGTACCTGCTATGTCTTTCAACGGTGAAAGAATAGCCTTGGGATTCTGCTAAGAACCAACCTGCAGGCAGCCCATCTTTAATAATCTGCTGATCAACGTTATAGGATTTGATCTGTTGCGCATAAGTAAAAACTGAAAGAAAGACAGTCAAAACAAAGGTCAACAGAAGAGGTAATACTACTTTCTTCATAACACAGGTTTATTATCGAATACAATATAGATAATATACTTATGTTGTAATGTTAAATAATATTAAATTAGAAGTCAAAGGTCTTGAATTAATATAGCGCTTCTTTTCGGGGTTAAAAACTTCTATTTTGAGGTACTTTCAATTCTGCCTATACTCCATAAACTTAATGTAATGTAAATTGTGTCAGTGGATAAATATTTATTCCGATCCAAAAAGTTTCTGCCACCACGTCTGCCCCCGCTTTTGGCAAGCTGCTGTTATGTGCAGTAATTTTTTCCTCTTGCATTATTTCTGTCACATCTTTAATTAAACCGTCCACCATCGGAGAAAAGTTGCTGTACTTTTTATGTTGATCTTTTATAATATGATATGAATTCTTAGCTATCTCATCTGATGAGCTGTTTGTGCTAATGATTATTCTGCAAAGTTGTTTAATACAACCTCTTATAATATTGGGGTTATCTGTCCCTTTTATTATGCCCTCAAGGATTTCAAGAGCTTTATTGTTTTCACCAGTCCCGACATATAACTCTGCCAATTGTCGATTGTAGATGTCGGTTAGAAAATCGTTATCATTTTTTTTGAGTGTCAATTTGAAAGCTTCAATCTCTGAAACCTTGTCGTCTGCATATGTCGTGTAGGTCCTAATTGATATAATCAAAGGAACTTTCAACAAAAGAGCTTGTGCGATCAGCTATGATCTGGCCACCAAGATATACCGCAAATTCGTTCATAAACAGATATGTTGAACGATCTGAGAAAAAACTGTTCTCTCCCATATCAACAACTTCCTTGTACCCGGGCACCTTATCAAACAAAATATCTGTTAATGTATCAAAAATAAAAATATCTATTTCTTCTAATGGCTCCATATAAAGCTTCAAATATGAATAAAAATATGAATTTACTTTAAATCTGGTATATCTCCCAAACTACACCACCTAAAACCAATTTGACAGCCGTACTCTTATGCTTAAAGCATAATTAGTTTAGACTTCGATTTCTATATTCATTTGGGATAAACTCTACCCTGTTTTTGAATAACCGATTAAAATGTTGAGGATATTTGAACCCTAGTTCAAAGGCGATTTCATTTATGATTTTGTTGCCATCAAAGATCTTTTCTTTGGCGATGTCAATTAGTTTATTTTGGATATACTCCTATTGAAACAGTTTTTTTTCTTCAAATAAATCCCGCTACTTCTCTATCATAGTAAAATGATCTTCAATTACCTTAGAAAAGTTAGTCGAAACATCTAAACTAAAAATATTGAAATCTTTATCAATAAAAATATATCTGGGAATACCGACTACGTTATAGCGTGAAAGCGATTTAAAACTACTCCACCCCTCAAAAGCAACTAAGTCCTTATTTTTCAAAAAACTCAACCATCTATTCTTATCATTATCCAATGATATAGACAAAAAGATAGCCTTATTTTTATATTTCTTTGCAAGTTGCTCGAATTCTGGCTTTTGCTCCAGACAAGGCATGCACCAGGTAGCCCATAGATCGATAAAAATGGGTTTGCCCTTAAATTCAGAAAGTTTTCGACGCTTGCCTTTTTCATCCTCAAAATCGAAATCCGCAGCTTGATTTCCCTTCATTAGACTAGAAACGGATGAAAGTTTACTTAAAACAGCATTTCGATATATTTCGTTTGGCATGGCATTAATATCGTTTTTAGCTTATCTAAAACTGTTTCATCGTTTGTTTTCATTGCCTCGTCAATTTCAGAACTCAATTCGTTAAACTTGGACCATTCAAGTATTGGTCCTATTCTTTTATTTCCGCTATTAAATTGTATGATATTGGGAAGGATATATCGATAATTGATTAAACCTAAAAAATCTTTATCCAAAAAGTTAGATGCATATTGTTTAATAACAGGAACAACTTTTGAATTGTAATCCATAAGCTCTGGAATAGAATCTAAAGGTTCCTTTTTATTAAACATTCTTTTATAATGTGATCTTAAGCGAAGCAAACTATTTATAACATCGGCTTTTGTCCGTGCTTTCTCAATATGTTGAAATGATCTGGAAGTATGGGCCAGTTTTTTTAGTTCCATATTTCTCCTCTTTTCTGCAGACAAAACATAATCCAAGTTGTCTTCCAGTTTACGGCGAATACTGTCTCCACCTTCTAAAAAAGAAGCACCCTTATAATAGGGATTCCCTTTCAGATAATCCTGTATCTCCGCCCCAATACCACTAAAACTGGAACGTGCTGGATACGTTCCATCTACTGTCATATGAATTGAATCATGGGGTGAAATATACAATGTATTAAACCCTATAACAAAATACGTTGCCTTATCAAGTATAATATTCGTATAAAAATACCCTCGACTATCTGTGGAAATAAATTGCCCATTCTTATAATTAATTAATGCACTTGTCTCATCAAGCCTATAAAGTGTGAACCCCTCCCCTTTATTACCTTTAATATTCCCTTTTATTATAGCATGACCAAGATTTTGCGCTAAGGTATCAGTGCAGATAAAAATTTGCAATGAACTAAATATTATTAAAAACTGAAATAGACGATGTATTCCTTTTTTCATACTTAAAATTATGTAATTAACGACTAAACCTAAACTCATCCGCCCAAGTAGTTATTTGATCTTCACCCATATGATCTGCGTAAGCACTATAAAAGCGCTCAATTTATATCGGTTTGCCCAAATATTAAATTATAAAACAAAATGTTAACAGTATGATATGAATGTTTCAATGTGTTATCCTGCATATAGCTTTTATCATAAATCTAGTGTAGCAAGGATATAAAATACTTGCTGCACATAGGCCTTACCTAAATTACACATTCTGTATATTAAAATTCTTTACTGTTTTGTTAAAAAATGTTACAAATTATATAACGAGATGCAAATATAACAACTGATTAGTGTATCTTGGCAATATAATATCTATCCCTTCTTAGCTTTCTGCATATTCTTTCATTCTAAAGTGCCTCAAAAAAATTAGTATATCCATTGTAAATGTTGTTTACGATGACCTTAAACTAGTCTATAACCGAATCCTTAACAGTAAATTACATTTACTCCGCAAAAATTGAGTCTCTTAAAAAACAAAAAGAGTTTTCCCCAGCTGGCCTACACTTATGTGTAATTTTCCTGCCATCAAAAAAATACATAAACTTTAATACTTATCTTTTGGGCTAATTATATTGCCAAGTGAAAAGATATTTAATGTTTATTGCGCTGCTGGGGCTAGGCTTTGGCGCGTGTAAGAAAGAGCAGGCTACAGAGCCTGAAAAGTCAACAATTGAAATGATCAAAATTGCTGGCCACTATTATCCAAAAGACTCAACTTTTACAGTATTTTCGAAATATTCAGGATTACCGAAAGAAGATCTTAAATTTCTTCAGGATGAGGAAGTCTTTATTTACAAGGATTATTTAAAAGTATTGCCTTCCGATTACTTAACATTAAAAAAATAATGAAAAAACTGTTTTTTTCCTTCCTTTTAATTTTGGTTTCAATTTGCACATTTGCGCAAGTAAATCCTGTAAAAGTAGCAGATTTTAAAGCCCAATATAGGTCAGTGATAGAAGGTGAAGTAATAGGTATTCCTTCATCGAAATTGTATTTGGTGGATGCATACCAATGGAGGAATAAACTAGATTCTGCTGAATATAAAGAAGGAAAATTCAAATTTGTTATTAAAGATAATAAAGAACCTTTTTTGGCTAGTATTGTGTATTTTACCAAAGAAAATAAAATGCACAGGCTAGCCTTCATTAATAATGAATTAAGTAAGAACAATAGCGTTGCGTTCATGACCGATGATGGACTAATCAAAATAAGGGGGGATTGGACAGGTGTTACTTCTATCTTCAACTTAAAACCTTTAAAGATAGAAGCAGGCAAACAAAATAGATTTTATCAACAGAATTATCCGAAAAATATTGGCATTATAAATGATGAAAGCCCTCAAAAACATACCGAGAGTTTTAATGATACAAGAAGGCTTGTAAAGGAGAATCCATATGCTTTCTATCTTTTTGGAGAATTATATAATAATAAAAGTTCATTTACAAATAAAGAATTAGAGGAATTGCTGATTATGTTTGATGATAGGGTAAAAAAATCAACAAAGGCCGCAGAATTAAATAAATATCTAATGACTAGGAAAGAAGTAAATCAATTGACTTCTTTGTTAATTCTTAAAAATTCTAATAATATTGTAAAAGAAGGCATAAATAAAAATAAAAAGTTGAATATGCTTATTTTCTGGGCTAGTTGGTGTGTCCCATGTCGCTCGGAAATCCCTTTATTGAAAAATATTAAAAATTCAATAACCTCTCAGGACTTTTATATGGCTAGTATATCTATTGATAAGACGCGTTCCAATTGGCTAAAAGCACTGAAGGAAGAAAATATGGAATGGGACCAGTTTATCATTGAAACAAATGATTTTAATAGAATAAAAATGGAATATGATTGCTCTGCTATTCCGCTAATAATTTTCACAGATCAAACTGGGAAAATTCTGAAGCGCACGGAAGGTTTTTCTGAAAACCTACTTGAAGAGTACCGGAATTTCATTAAGAGTGCACTAGAGTAATCAGATTATTTTAAATTATGAAGTTTGAGCCCCTATTCAACGTGTATGACAAGAATTAAGACATATATAATCAACCTGGAGGAGAGGTTTGAAAGACGTCAACATATAATAGGAGAATTTAAGAACCGTAACCAGCAGCTCATATACATTAAATATTGAGGTGGAAAATGACAACTTAGTTACTATACATTGCCCGAATGGCGGATGGCTAGACGAGTCCCATTTTACATCTGAAGACATTTCTAGTGGCTCTTGTTCATCTACAAGCGATGAAGGCTATGACTATAACGTAACTATTTTAGGTGAAAATTACCAGTTCACTGATAACTAGATATTAGAAGACTTTACACTACTGCATATAAATCTCAGATATATCATAGCGAATGGTTTCATGCATCACTGTTTTTAGATAGACTTTCTTTTCGCTGGCAAAAATTCCAGTGGGACTGATCACCACCTTAACTTCGCCTGCAGGTACATCGAAATCTAAAGCGTTATCCCGTCCCTGCGGAAGATCTATAAAGTTTCCCGTGTCTCCTACCCGGATCATCAATCTTCCTGAAATACCAGACGTGGACGAACAATAAAGTGATAACACAGTTTTCTTTTGTGGTAAGCTACTTCTTAAGCTTTCCTTCTCAATTTCAAATTCCTCCCTGGTAATCAAATCTGAGTCAAGCAAACTCTTAAGTTTATATAATTCATCAGTAAAAGATTTATCACTTGCTTTTAAAATCCCTTCAGTTTGCTTTTTCGCATTGGATAACAACTCTGTTTCAAATTTAACCTGATCGTCTGATTTAGATACCAGTGTAAATATGAGTCCAATAACCGGAGATAGGAATAATGAAAGAAAGAATGCTCCTGCAAAACCTATATTCCTATTGGCACCGATAGCACCTACTGCTAACGAAAAGATAATCCATCCCAAAAATATATCCATTGTCTATGTGTTTACAATAACCTTGAACAAAGGTAAAGCTGGTTGAGGATGAAATCATACGGGAAACCGTAAGGAAAGAAGTTGCGAAAGATGCAGATTTGCTATTAGATTTTATTTAATCATAAAACGTTTGCGACAACTTTAAAACACATGAAAACAAGCTCTATTTCCATTGCAGCATTTTTTACAGTATGCTCTTCGCCATTATCTAAGCCAACAGTGCAGGAATCTCCCGCTGAGGTTAATGAAAAGAGTGAACCAACAGCAGAACAAACGACCCAATTTTTGCCAAAAGTGTAAAGATTACAAACGACAACTTTACGGGAACAGCATATTTAAATAATCTTGTAACAGCGGATAGCGTTAATCAGAACGTGGTCGGAAGTGTAACCTTTGAACCGGGTGCGAGGACCAAATGGCATTCCCATCCAGCGGGACTGATCATCCTGGCTTTGGCCAGGCCCATATAAACTATATAAGGGACTGGCTTCTTGTATTACCATTGAAAAGTGTATTTATTACTTATCGTTATCTTCTGTATCTTCCTCAATTTCGATCTGTGGTGGGATGAGCCTATACATTACGGGCGTTACAATCCTTGATAGGATTGTTGAACTTATAAGCCCGCCAATAAGTACAATTGCCAAGGGGGCAATAAGTGGATTGGGATTTAATGCAATAGGTATCAATCCACAGATAGCGGTAATAGATGTAAGCACAACAGGTAAAAACCGTGTCTCGCCCGCTATATGGATAGCTTCATCCAAGGAGTGGCCCTCAACCCTAAGCTGGTTTGTAAAATCCACGAGGAGCAGCGAATTCTTGACCTGTATTCCCGACAGCCCGATAAAACCGATAATAGAAACCAAGGACATCGGATTGCCGGTTAAAAGGAGCGCTATAACACCGCCCAATATACCCAACGGGATAATGGATAATACGATAATAATCCCCTTGAAATTCTTAAACTGTAAAAGGAGCACGCCAATAAAAAGGAAGCCACTTAATAATATGACCGAAAGAAAGTTGCCTCCCAGGGCATCGCCTTCGGACTCGGCCTCACCCGACAATTTATAATAGTACCCCGGCGGAAGCTTTAATCTGTCAAGCTGTGGAACGATGTCCTTTAAAATATCATTGGCATACACGTGGTCTTCAGTCAATGATGTCACTTTGGCAAACCTCGATTTGTTAAAATGGTTGATTGCCGTCGGAGATGTTTCAAAACCTATTGTAGCAATCTGGTCAACCTGTATCGGTGTTCCCTGGATATTGTTGACATAAAGTCCTTTGAGCACATTGAGATCTGAAAACTTTTCTCGTGGTAGGGTAATGATTACATTCCTTGAATCGCCGCGGTCGTCGATGTAGTCACCAACATTTACGCCGGCTACTGCCATACGGATAACCATGTCTACATCACTGGTCAATACACCAAGGGTACGCGCTTTTTCCTTGTCTATTGAAACCTTGACATCTGATTTGTACGAATTTAGCTCGTTGTTCACAAAGAAGGTACCGGGGTGCTTCCTTAAAATTTCCTCTACCTTAAAAGATAGGGATCGCAAGGTGTCCTGATTATCCCCGAAAACTCTGACAACAATGTTCGCCTCAATCGGTGTGCCCTGTTCAAAATCCTTTACTTCAATTCTTGCATGGGGAAAATCAATGAATTTTTTTCTAAGGGTCTTTATCAGTTCTTGTTTGACTTTTGGGCCGGTATCGTCGCCCAATTGAACAAATATTTGTCCAAAATCGGGCTTAATGTCCTGCTGGTGTACATTGTAATAAATCTGCGGATTACCTTTGCCGACATTGGAGGTATAATACACGATTTCCTTATGGCTCTTCAGTTCCTGCTCCACGAGTTTGGTGACGCGGTCGCTTTCAGGGATGTTTGCCTGCAATGGCAGTTTGATATTGATCAGGAACATTGGCTTTTCTGATGTTGGAAAAAGCTTGAATCCTGCCAATGGAAAGAGGGCGAATGCAAAAACACTCAGCGCGATTGAGATCCCTACGGTTACTTTTGGCCATTTGAGTGCGATTGGCATGATACTGCGGTAAGAATAGCTCAAAAACTGCTGTAGCTTCTGCAGGAAGTAATTACCGCCGCTATGTGCATGGGGTTTTAATATACGGCTGCCAAGAAATGGAACCAAGGTAAGCGCAACCAGCATGGATGCCAATACGCTTGTCATTACCGCCATCGGCAAGCTTCGGAGAAATTCGCCTGCCGCATCAGGTAAAAAAGCAAGCGGCAGGAACGCTATGACCAAAGTAGCCGTACATCCTACAACTGCATTACCTATCTGCCTTGTCCCTTTTAACACGGCATCCTTAATGGAATACCCCTCTCTTAACCATCTTTCTATATTTTCGACAACAACAATACTGTCGTCTACCAGCAGTCCCAATGCCACCACCAGGCCAACAATACTCAATTGGTTGAGTGAATAGCCCAGCATGTTCATCGCTATCAAACCCAAGGCGAGTGATAACGGAATGGAGATCATAACAATCAATGACGCCCTGAATCCCAGTGGCAACAACGTGATAACGACCAGCACGATCGCCAGCGCAAAATCAAATCCCAGGTGTCCCAAACGTTGTGCAACCATGTCCGCCTGGTCAAAGTTTTTGATCATTTTTATATTTTCCGGAAGTCCTTTCTGGAATGCTTCCAACACTGGCATATACTCTTCCTTGACCTTGCTAATATTGACATTGTCTTTCATGGCGGCTGTCACGAGCACACAGCGGTGACCATTAAGGCGGGTAATATGGTTGATGGTACCATCCTTATAGCTAACTTTGGCGACATCTTTTAAATAAATGATCTTCCCGTTGGCATTATATATAACTGTATTGGCGACGTCTTCGACGTTCTTGAACTTGCCGCTTGTCTTCACGTTGAAAACTTTGGTATCGAGGTTGACGCTCCCCCCTGGGATATCGGCAGCTTCGCTTTGCAAGCTCCCGACAACAAGATTTAAGGGTATCCTTAGCTGGGCTAGCTTATCCAGCTGCATGTCTATGCGTATCTCCTGCTCAGGAACTCCTGTATACTTAACTTCCTTAAGGTCGGTAATCTTTTCCAGCGCTGTTTTAAGCAGATCGGCTTTGTCCCTAAGTTCTTTAGCTGATGCAGCATTGGAAACCAAAGCCACTTGGATGATCTTTACATCGGAGGATGCTACCTTTTCCGTTTTGATCAGATGGATGTCTTTTGGGAGTTCACTGTTCTTTAACGCATTTATCTCGGTAGATATCTCCTGGTATTTATTGTCGACATCGACGCCATATTTGAATTTAGGCTGTATTACGGCAACACCATCTTCAACAGAAGTAAGTATCTTTTCTATATTTTCAAGCCCGTATATTTTATTTTCAATCGGTTTTACCACCTGTTCTTCCATGTCTTTTGGACTGGTTCCTGGGTAAATGACCGTGATCACATATTGCGGCGGATGCGTTGTCGGATCCTCCGATCTCGGCATAGTGAACAGCGTGAGCAACCCCACTACGGCAAAAAGAACGAACATGATCAGGGTGAACTGATAGTTCTTAACGGCAAAATTTGTTATTTTCATTATGATGTGGGTTTATTTGATAATTTTGACTACGGATTGCTCGTTCAGGTAGGCGCTGTTGGAAATGACAATTTGGTTTATCCCGTCCATTTTGTCACTTAAATACACTTTATCCGTTTCAAACTTCATGATGTTTACAGGAATCTTTTTTACCTTGTCTGCGCCAACAATAGTGAATACGTATCCTTTTTTTCCGTCCGCTTCGACCAATGCATTATAGGGGATCACGATTGCATTCTCCACCTCATCTATCTCAATATCGGCCTTCCCAAACATTCCTACGGGAGGAGCAACGTTATTGAGTTTCAATTTTAGTTCTATCTGGAAAGAGCCTATTTCTCGGTCTGCCGATTGCAACTTTCTGTATACCGTCGCCTCGAATAGCTGATCAGGGAAACCATCTAATGTAACTTTTGCAGCCTGTCCTGCTTTTATACTTGACCATTCACGGTCTGTTACACCTGCTTTCAGAAGATAGCTGGCATTCTGCTGTATGGTATTAGTAAGTAACACCGGCATTCCGCCCCCAATCACTTCTCCTTCATTTGCGACCTTCTTTGAGACAAAGCCGTCCGAGGCGGCATAGATCTTTGCATAGCGCTCGTTGAACGCCACGGCTTCTTTTCCTTTTCTGGCGACATCAAGTGCAGTTCTTGTATTTTGCAGCTGTTCCAACGTAAAGACACTGTCTTTGTAAAGGTTCATTGCACGGTCATAGTCGCGTTGGGCTTTATCCACACCTAGGCTTGACTGGGAAAGCCCGGCTGAAATTTCGGTCGTATTCAACGTTGCCAATAATTGTCCTTTGCGGAAAAAGTCTCCTTCATTGACCAATATACGGCTGATGACACCGCCTATTTTAAAAGAATAGTTTGCCTGGTCTTCTGTACTGACCAACCCGCTTACCTGTACCGAGGTAGGAACACGGAAGGACGACACAGGGGATACCTTTACGGCAATGATATCTGGTTCGCCAAGCGGATTTGTATTTTTGGGGTGCTCTTTGCACGATGACAGCAATAGGGCTGCCGCAATTACTGTAAATTGTATCCTTTTCATTTTTAAAATTATTGTATGTTAAAACTAGCGTTGGCGCGTTCAATGGCAGTAAATGCTATCCATGTATCGAATAGAGCGATGTTGGCCTGCAGCTGGGCATCTACCCATTGATTCTGGGCGTCAAGCACTTCAATATAAATTGCCATTCCCTCCTTATATAATTTTGATATATCATTGTAATAGGTCTGGCTTGTCTTTAACTGGCTCTGGGCTGCCCGAAATTCAGCAACAGCACTTTCCATACTGGCCTGACGCACTTTAAGCTCTGTAAGAAGCTGTTGTTGCACATAGTCGGTCTGGGATGAAATCGCCTGCTGCTCGGCAAGGGTCTGCTTGATGCGGCTGCTGTTTCTCCCAAATCCGAAAAGGTTCCACTCTAAAGAAACGCCAAGAAGGTAATAGCGGCTCTTATTATTGAATTTCCAGTCAAATGCCTGCGAACCCAGGTCCAAACTGGCTCCCACCTTTGGAACGAGGTATGATTTTGCAAGTCCCGTCAGGTCTTCATTGATACCCTTGGCGATTTTAAGTTTGGAAAGCTCCTCGCGATTACCGATATCTTCGCCTATTAGAGCGTTCTGATCCGGCAACGCGGTTATTTCATCTATTAAAATACTTTCTGTCTGTGGGCGATTAAGTAGGAAATTAAAATAATACCTGGCCGATTCTTGCGTCTTTATAGCAGTCACGATCGAGGCCTCTATTTTGGAAACTTCATTTTGGCTTCGGACCAAGGCTGTCCGGTTAATCTTACCATTATCCAATAGCTTCCTGTTGACTCTCTCCCCTTCACGCACCAATGCTAAATAAGATTGGTAGATCTTTACAGCATTGGTCGTTTTCAGATAATTATAATAGGCTACTTTAATTTCTTTTACCAATTCTCTTTTATAAAGTAGCACTTCCGTTTTTTGGAGGCCGA
The DNA here is from genome assembly GCF_002472835.1 of Sphingobacterium sp. UBA7249. NCBI lineage: Bacteria > Pseudomonadati > Bacteroidota > Sphingobacteriia > Sphingobacteriales > Sphingobacteriaceae > Sphingobacterium > Sphingobacterium sp. UBA7249. Next base: position 40,330 of record NZ_DKST01000011.1, read on the forward strand.
TCTGCTTTGTCTTAATCTTTTTGTTATAATTGAGCTCTGCATTCAGAATTGGTTGGGTTATGCGAAATTTTGCATCATAGAAATTATCGGGATTTATCAATACCTGCTGGTTTCGCAATTGCGGAAACGAATTGCTTCCTGTTAACTGATTTAGTGTACTGTACACACTGTTCATCATATCGCCCACAGGAATATCGATTGTCCGTCCGCCATCGGCTTTGGTATAGGTTGTTGAAAAGGCAATATTTGGTAGAAACATACTTTTCGCCTCCGAGAGCGCATAAACATTTTTCTCCAGCATAAAACTTTGCTGTTTTATACTCTGGTTTGATTCCAGACCTTCTTGTATGTATAGGTCAAGCCTACCCTGTGCCCTGCTCTGATGGGCAGTGATCAATACCATGGTCAACAAAATCGACCATAGTAATTTAGGTTTTTGATATGATTTAATCACTGTAATAAATTTAAACACTGTTCAATAAAATAATAAAAAAAAGTGCCTAGCTCTTTTCGAGCAAAGCAACAAAACATGCGTAGCCGTTTTCCATCAGCTCTTCATTTGTTTTGTTTATAAAACTTGTTGTACGGTCCTTGCAAAACAAGGCACAAATTCCATGCATTGCGGAAAGCACCATAAATGTAAAATAGTCTGTATCCATCTCTTTGAATTTACCCTGTTGCTGGCAATCTCGGATCATAGAACACATATGATTTATGGCTTCCTGTGCAATTGTGAACCTAGTTTCGGCAGGATCTTTTACGGTCTCCTCGACCATGAACATGAGGTTGTAGTAATCCTTATTTTCCTGCGCAAATTGAATAAACACACGTCCCGATGCCTTAAGTCGTTCAAATGGATCTGCTACGCTGTTCAGCACTTTCAACTGGTTTAGAAGCAACGTGAACCCTTCTTTTTGAAGCTCCTGAAAAATTTCGGTTTTATCCTTAAAATGAAAATAGAGGCTGCCAGGACTATAATTGATCTCATTGGCAATATTGCGCATACTGGTCTTTTCATATCCTTTTTCAAGAAATATTTTGCGTGCCGCATTTAAGATACGCTGGTGCATTTCCAGTTTTTCTTCCTGTTTTCTTTCTGCTATACTCATTTTAATTTTTATTTGGCTTTAAAATTTAAGCCTTAAGTCCCGGACTAATTTTACCCATTATATTAATGGTTGATTTCCTGTTGAGAAACTTAAACCCGAATAGCATCATTCGGTTTTTAAATCCTTGTATTACTCTTGGCTTTCTTCTTGCTGCCAATGCCTTCATAAATTCGTCGGCAACTTCAGAAACACTCGATACGACAAAACTTGGAAATGCACTTGTATCACTGCCCGAGTTCGAATGGAAATCAGAATCGGCAGCACCGGGATTAAAGCCTGAAACAAAGATACCTTTATTTTTATATTCATACCAGAGTGACTCCGAAAAGTTGGCAACAAAGCTTTTTGTCCCCGCGTACACGGCTCCACCAGGTAAAGATGAATGAGCCAGTAGTGACCCAATATTGATCAGCGCATTTCCTGATACTGCTTTGCTTAAAAATGCATAAGACAAGGATACCAATGCCTCCATATTCAGTGTCATGGTATTTAACTGTTCTCCAATAGGTATCTCTGTAAACCTTCCATAAGAACCATTTCCTGCGTTATTAACAAGAAGATCATAACTATTTTCAGTAAGGTGCTTACTGACTTTCTCAATATCCTCTTTTATGGTAAGGTCTGCTACAAGAATCTGATGTACATCCCTCCCAAGTTGCTCCTGAACAGATTTCAATTTCTGTTCATTTCTTGCCACTAGAGTCAATTGGTAATGCTGTTGGGAAAGACGTCTGGCAATTTCCAAACCTATGCCTCCGCTTGCTCCAGTTATTAATGCTTTTTTCATTTCTTAAATGTTGAAATTAATTTTATGATGCAAATTTATTAAACAGTGTTCAATTATCCAATTTTTTTTCACACTTCACTATGATATCTGCGGTAAAACACCATATATTGAAGTAATTCAGTTATTTATTTAGTTTAAAGTTGTGTATTACAGCCTGAGCTATTTAAAAATTCAATCTATCTATTTTGTTAAAACAAATATATTTTCACTATATTTGAACACTGTTTAATACAAATAAACAATAGATGAATTGGTTTTGAACATTTAGCAACCAATAAATATTACAAGTATGGAGACGGACAGACCAGAAAATAATAGGGAGATCATAGCTAATCTTCGCGAAGATCAGATAAGCGATGGGACCCCTGAAATCAACGACCTAAGCAGACCGTTGGAAATAAAGGATAAACAGAAAAAAATATCAAGACGAGAATTAATTAAACAAGGAGGACTTGCTTTATCCATTTTAGCTTTACCTCTTCCATTAACATCATTTTTAAATTTTAATGAAATGACAGATAACAAAAATTTTGACGTAATCATAATTGGCGGTAGCTATGCAGGCCTTTCGGCAGCGATGGCTCTGGGACGAGCATTAAGAAATGTTTTAATTATTGATAGCGGTTTGCCCTGTAACCGACAAACACCTCATTCACATAACTTTCTGACGCAGGACGGGGAAAAACCAAGCGTTATTGGGAGAAAGGCAAAAGATCAAGTGTTAAAATACGACACTGTAAAATTCTTGACAGACCTTGCTGTTAGTGCAACGAAAACTGATAAGGGCTTTGAGCTATCAACTCAATCAGGTAAAATATTTTCAGCTAGAAAACTTGTTTTTGCAACAGGTTTAAAAGACAAAATACTGAACATTAAGGGGTTTTCTGAATGCTGGGGAATCACAGTACTTCATTGTCCTTATTGTCATGGATATGAAGTGAAAAATCAAAAAACAGGGATTTTGGCAAATGGATATGGTGCATTTCACTTGTCCCGACTTATTAATAACTGGACAAAGGATTTAACGATATTTACCAATGGAAAATCGGAGCTGACACAAGAGCAGACCGATGAAATCAAAAAACACAATATTTCAATAGTTGAGAAGAAGATAGCCTCGTTTAAACATAAGGACGGCGTAGTTGAAGAAATAACTTTTTCAGACAATTCAATTTTTAAATTAGATGTCATCTATGCTAGACCTCCATTTGAACAACATTGTAAAATCCCCGAATTATTGGGCTGTGAATTGACAGAACAGGGACTTATCAAAGTAGACGCATTTCAGAAAACGACAGTGGATAATATATTCGCTTGTGGAGACAATACTAATCCGCTACGTGCTGTATCATATGCTATCTCAACGGGCAATAATACAGGGGTATTTTTAAATAATGCTCTGGTAGAAGAAGATTTTTTAAAATGAATGTAAAATGTGCAACTCCTAGCTATGAAGGTAATACGTTAGGATTTAATACCCGAACTAATTACTCAGGGTGATAAATTTGGGGAGTTCATTTCAAATAGCGAAATTTGGTCGACACTAAAATCGAAATACCATAATGAACGATAAGGTAAATATCGAAAATATCGATCTTGCTGAACGAATTCGTTTAGGAGTGCAAAAGGCTTTACGAAAATTGGCAGAAGAAAGTGCTGCAAAGGGTGAGAGTTTGGTGGTAAAAGTTGACGGTAAAATTCAAGAAGTACCTGCAAAGGAACTACTTATGAATTTACCAAAATAGTTTCTTTATATCGAGACCTATCCCCCTTATAAAAATATAGACTCCATCTTATGAGGTTTAAAATCAAAAAATGAGCTGTTAAAATAGAAACCTCATTTTGCTTTAATTTTATCTCTATGCTTTAGACCAAATTTAATTAAAACATTGGCAACTTCTTCCGTTTCTTTAGCATATGCGGTAAGCGCATAAGAAACGGTCACAGGTTTGGTGTCATTAACCGTTCTGCTAATCAGTAAATTATCTTCTAATTCCTGAAGTTCGTTGGATAGAACTTTTGGGGATATTCCCTGAGCCATTTCTTGCAGATCTTTAAACCGCATTGTGCCGTGTTTCTGCAAATTGTGCAGGATACAAAATTTCCATTTACCACTGAGCAATTCAATGCCATCTTTTAATGCCAAAATAGTTTCTTTATCAATATCACTTTTTTTATTGCCCATAGGATAGTTACTTTCCTAAAGGTAATGAATAGTAAATATATATTGAATATCCAATAGTTTTGTTGAACAGAAATTTTAAAAAATAATTATGAAAGTAACAGTAATCGCAAACATTTCGGCTAATGGAAGAATTTTGATATCCGATAACCAGCATCATAAGCTGCCACCTGAAGCAATGGAATTTTATATACAATCTGTAAGACGGGTTGGAAATGTAGTGATAGGATTGAAAACATTTGAAAATTTTCTAAATTTTCCAGATCCAGTAAAAGAACATTTTAATGGAATAGAAATCATCATATTGGCCGGTAAATCTTATACGACTGATGGCTACAAGACTGTAGCAAGTCCTGAAGAGGCAATTGCATATATGTCTTCGCAAGGGGTGCATGAAATAGCCGTCGGAGGTGGAGCAGGTACTTTCAACGCTTTTTTGGACAAAGATCTAGTTACAGATATTTATTTTAACGTCAGCCCTATAATCACTGGAGCTGGAGCAATTTTAGCAAATAATGAGGAGTTAAGTGCAAAGTTCAAACACAAAGGACAGAAGCTTAAAAACGGTTTTCTTCAATTGCATCTAAAGAAGACTGATCCAATCATGACTGGTACATCGCTGAACAAATCATCCCACTTGGCCTGATTCCGTTTGCGAGTGAAGGTAATGATACAGGACTACTGGTATTTGCTATGAGAGACTCTGCGGAAAAAAATGATTATCCGATCCAAGTTTACGATCATGAATATGGTGTCGAACTCGAAGGATTGAGCGAAATTATTTTCTCATCATTCAGCAGGATGTTGGCATGCTTAACCCACTAAAACAAGAAAACATTTTGGAGTAATCGCTGACTTTTATACAATCGCCCCAGATGGAGTTGGATCTACTGGTCGATTATATTGGGATGATTGGATAGAAATGGGCTGGGCCAACTTTAAAGAATTTGGATATTAAAGTGCTACAAATTCAGTAATAATGCCATTACTATTTTTTGTAGACAATTAAGTCCCTAAAAGCCCCTCTAGTTCCTCTCTGTGATCTTCACCCCACTGCGCGGTAATTCCGATAATCGGCATCAGGCTTTGCCCCAATTCAGTGAGTTCATATTCCACTTTGAGCGGAAGTTCGTCGTATACTTTTTTTATGAGCAAGCCGTGTGCGATTAATTCATTAAGCTGAGCGTCCAGTACCCGACGGGATGCCTTAGGAATTTTTCGCTGAAGTTCGCCCGGTCTCTTGATTCCGGAATACACCGCCCAGAGCAGACTTATTTTCCATTTGCCCTGAACCACCTGAAGGAACAGATGCAACCCACAGTCCAGGTTAACAGGAAGTTTCTTTTCGTATGCCATTGTAGCTAATAAAAATTTGATATAGATAAATTTATCCGTAATTGACCCAGATATATTAGGCAATTACCTTTGTAGCAAAGTAAATATAAAAATATGAAATATAAACTATTCGGAGACAAAACAGGACTCTATGCAAGTGAAATTATATTGGGAGCGGCAAACTTTGGAACAGGAAAAGGATACGGAGCAGATCCTGAAGAATCTAAAAAAATTCTGACAGCCTATGCGGATGCAGGCGGAAATTTTATCGACGTTTCCGACACCTATCAATTGGGGCAAGCAGAAGAAATTGTGGGCAATTTTACCAGTGGACAACGGAGCAATTTTATTATATGCTCCAAATATACCAGAAGTAGTATGGAAAAACCCGCAAAAAGCAATTATGGAAATAACCGAAAATCCATGCGTCAGGCAGTAGATGAAAGCCTAAAACGTTTAAAAACAGATTACATCGATATTTACATGCCTCATTATGATGATGGAGTAACTGCGATGGATGAAATTGGTATGGGCTTGGAGGATCTGATAAGAGAAGGAAAAGTACTGTATACTGGATTGACAAATTTTCCCGCATGGAAAGCCTCTGCCATCGCCACTTCAATAAAACTGACTGCCCTGCAGATCGAATATAATCTGCTCCAGCGTACAGCGGACCGGGAACTGATTCCAATGGCAGAGGAATTTGGTCTAGGCATCATGATGTATTCTCCACTGGCAGGCGGAATACTGACGGGAAAATACAGAAATGGTGAATCTGGACGGATTAGTCTTTCGGGGGAGTCTGGTTATACTGAAGATCAAAAAACGAAAGCAATCATAGATGAGCTGATTGACATTTCTAGGAAATATAATGCGACTCCAGGCCAGATTGCTTTTGCATGGAATTTAGCAAAACAGGCATTCCCATTGCTTGGAGCCCGCAATATTAAGCAGTTTGAAGAAAGTTTCAACGCTATAAATTTAGATCTCACCGAAGAAGAAATTCAAAGACTGGATACATTAAGCGCCATTTCGTTAGGTTATCCGCATGATCTGCTGAATAATGTCCGAAGTTAGATCTGCGAGCATCTATTTAAAAAGGTGGCATTCAAAGATGTCACCTTTCCCATTTCAACAATCTATTTATGATCAGGTACTTTATCAAACAACAGTGCTTAAAGAGCTTAATGATTTTTTTCATCAAATTCATAGAAAAGATCATAGATTTCTTGTCCGTTACTTGTTGCCAGCATTTGCCTGATCTTGGGAATGGCTTGCTCTTCATTTTGCTTTTTGATCTTTCTGATCTCCAAATTGCGGATCTGATCTAATACGGAGACGTCTCCCACTTCTGCTTCAACAAGATCATGAATAATGATCATTTTTAACAGACTGGCTAAATCTACCTTCTCATCCAAAAGCGGTTCAATCAATATCGCCATTAGCGACATACGCCTTGATTTACCTCAATAGTTCAATTACGATAATTGAACTGCGCTTCTTTGCGATATACTCATCATCATTTTGTTTATAATATTTGTCTTACATAGATAGATTTGAATCACATCCTCTAACGAATTTTAAACCAAACCCAACGAATTGTAAACGTTTTACTCTGCAAAAATCAATATTTTTACATTTGAATAATTGCAAATACATCTTAAAGTTCAGTTCAGAAAATTAGTTTGACTTCACATAAAAAGCTATCCAAATAAATTAAGATTAGTGCTTAGATTTCACACCTGAACACCAAGCCCCGAAACGTTGGCGGGAATGTTAAACCCACACGCTGTAACAGCATTGACTTATGAAAAAATATATTTTATCTATTATTGTTTTACTGACTTTAGCTTCTTGCAAAGGGCAAGAGCGTAAGACAGAACTTTTGGATAAGCTAAAATACAATGTGGACAAGAACAACTATGGTATTCAACCAACCTTTTATTATCCTACAGAAATCTCAGTAAATGATTATCCTATATTCAGAGGGCTTGAATTCTTTGGAAGCACAGTTCCAAATTTTATTGACATTGCGATTAACGAAAATGGAGAACAAGAGTTAAAAATACTAATTGACTTAGCCAATTACAAGAAGCAAGGGAAATCGATTTTAAAAATTCTATTAGTCAGATCAGCCAAAGGAATTTCAATCATTTCCAATGAATCCGATTTTCCCGAAGAAAATATTTTGGTAAATTATGAATTATCTGATGATGATATTACACAAGAAAACATTAAGAATGGTTACTTTTTGAAAACTATAAAGTTTAAAGCTAATATCCCTGTCGAACTATCTTCCTTAAATAAATCAGTTCAATTGAAGAACTCAACGCAACTACTTGACAAACTGTATAATGCTCTTACCAATCTTACGAAAGATTTAAACGACAAAAATAGCAACCGTGTTTTGGAAATTATCCAAAACGCAGAATTTGAAGTAGCACAATTACGGGGGATGAAAAAAGAATGGATGTTAAAAGAAAGAGAAAATCTTTTATCAAATACTTTTACATTGCTACCTAAAGACAGTTGCGAAGTCAAAATTTATGGAATCGGAAGGATGGCAACTCTTGTGAAAAAGAATTCAGAAATAATCAAACAATCTGCAATAACTTCAAAATTTACCAAAGATTTCCCTCGAGGTAAAGTTGTTCAATTTTATAACTTTTATTACAATATACCGAAAGGAAAAGAAGAATTAGAACTAATAAGATTTGACGGGTATGCGATAACAAAATACGGAAAAAAATAAACACTGCCGGCAAAAAAGTATTCTGTCAAGCTTCAATTTTGGGGTCTTTGTTCTCTCTTACTCTTAAAAAGGCATTGACGGTATCTTTTATAGTTGAAGTCCTCACAACTTGGGGTCAACTAAAAATTTCAACCTGGGAAATATTAATCAATGGATCATCTAAGCAAACAAAATACAGATAGGTTCTATACTAACAAAATAGCCAGTATTAAACTGGCTATTTTGTTAGTATAATGTTGATTTACCCGAACCGTTTGGGTCAGCAAATACTCTTTACCTTTTGGTTCTAGGCATAAAACAATACCTTTTTTTAATTTCACTTTACTCTTAATCCGATCTATCTTTTTTATAATCTGGCGAGTCCCATCTACATGTTTTTCAACGATATATCCGTCCTCTACAACCTGAACAGATAAATCTAAAGCTCTGTTCTCCTTATCTGCAATTTCAGAAGCCTGTTTTGCTGCTTGATTTAACTTTTTGCGCTCTTCTCTTGATTCTAATAATGATGCCATAACAACCTCCCTGGTTTAAATATACAAGCCATTCACCCTGATTTTCGGACAAGTTCCTTTATGACTGAATCGGGAACATCGCCGTTAAAACTGACGCTGATCCAATGCTTCTTGTTCGTATGGTATCCTGGCTTGATACCCTGATATTTATCCTGAAGATCTTTAGAATCTTGCGGGGCGCATTTGAGCTATTTATACCTAGAAAACCAAACGCTGTCTATAAAAGGGCCCTTTGCATCATTCATCTTTTTTGTACGGTACAAAATAAACTTTCCGGAAGGCAGGATCTCCGCATAGGGGGCTCTCAGGTCTGTATTACTTTGCAGCAGGATCAATTTTTTCCCTCTCGGCCAAGCTTTATATGAGTCAATCATTGGTTCCTTGCCCCGACCATTGTCCTGCCAGTCGTTGATAGTAAAATAGTCCTGTCCCCGTTCATGATGGATCGACAGATGCCTATTATTTTTTTTATCGAACCAATTGCCTTCGATACTTTGAACACTTGTCTCGTGGTTTTTCTTATTCTGAGCATTGCAAATGCTGTGAGCAAAAAAAAGCACATAACCTATAATAAAAAAATATAACTTAATCTGTATCATATTCTTATCGCTTTAATTACTACTAAATGATATATCTTAAAATGCTGTCACCATAGCCGCCATGCTTTTTGTAAAAATAAAAAACAAAAACGGTTTCATTATTTCAAAAGGACATATATTTATTAAAAGATGGAGATGTCAGGCACTTAGATCATGCTGTTCCGAGCGCATTGACCACTTTAAATAAAACAATAAAAATCGATTTGAGCTTTGGTTAAACCGGAATTTTAAAGCGTGAATTATAAAACCATGCCGCCGTCGGTAAGGATTTCCGTTCCGGTCGTGAAGCTGGCCACATTGTTATCTGACAGGTAAATAACACGTTTGGCAACATCTTTCGCAGTTCACATTTTTTGTAAAGGGATTTCGCTGATAGACCATTCATTAAGACCTTCCAATGTATTTTCGTCCAACCCTGCTTTGGTCATGATTTCTCATTTTACACATTAAACATCAATTTCTCAATGTTCGTTACTCTTATCACGATAGATTATGTTTGAGCTATTTATGCCTAGAAAACCAAACGCTGTCTTTAAAAGGACTCTTTGCATCATTCATCTTTTTTGCACGTTACTGGAAAATAATTCTCTCCTATCTGAGCAACGGAATCGGTAGGAAAATACAGAATAAAAGAAAGAAGCATTTTAAATGCATATTTGAAAAGCAACATACTAAATAAAATTATATATTTGCAGCCTCAAGCAATTTATTAACATTTTTATGAAATTGAAATTAACCTATTTAATGCTTCTGTTGGTGGCATTTGCATCTTGTAAGAAAACAACTGAGGTGGATTTGTCAATCTCCAATAGTGGAAAACTTACTTACAAATTAACTGACGGAAGTGGTAAGGGCCTACCCAATGTTAAGGTGTCTTTGTATGATCACTTGGACAGCTATTACGCTAGCAACAGTATTTTAATTGATGAACGTCGTACGGATGGAAACGGGCAAGTGGATTTTGGCGACCTAAACCCCAAAAGTTATCTCATAGTCGCTGACTCGGCAAAGGTAAGCAATGTAAATTATATCGTCCGCGATTATGCTCAGGTCACTACGGGCATGACAAAGAATAAAGAGATCAATGTGACCGACTTTTCAGGAACTTTAATAGTTAAAGTAACCTCCTATTACACGAATCAACCCGCAAAAAATATTGGTGTCCTTATCATTCCTGCTGGTAATTATGAATACGAACAAAACGTATCAAAAGCCTTAGCTGCCGCCGAATTTAAAGGCCTAACTAACGATAATGGCATTGCTACATTCAAGATTGCGTCGGGTAAAGACTATGTAGTCTGCCTTTACAATACAACAACGTTTTCAAATCTTAATGCCGGTACAATGTCGGTACAAAAAGGTGTGACAATGAACTATTATGCAGGTTTTTATCAATAATTAGCTGATAAGAAACTTTAATAATAAAAGATATGAAGGGCATTTTTTTCATTGTACTAACCTTGTTGATTGCAATGGTCTCCTGTAAGGAGGAGGTCATTGTCAATTTGGTAGACGGAGAAGTCGCGGGAGAGCTAAGGTACAAATTGACAGACGATACCGGCAAAGGATTGTCTGGCATCAAAGTTTATCTTTACGATCCGGGGAGCAAACAAGATCCTAATTTACTGACAGATTCGGCTACTACAAACAGCGATGGTGAGGTCTATTTCACCAATTTGTTACCAAATAATTATCAACTAAAGACAGATTTTGTCCAGCTAAATAATAACGATTACAGGGTCGATGAATATGTGCAGATCACAGCAGGTATAGAACGTAAAAAGGCCACAAAGTTAACTGACTTCTCGGGCATACTTCGCATTCGATTACTGTCCTATCAAACGAATGCCCCTATCAAAGATCAGGGTGTCGTCGCTTTTCCGGTCAACAAGGTCCACGTCACCTCAGATAATGTCGCTGATGTAGTAAAGCGTTCGACACTGAAAGGAATGACCGATAAAAATGGATATATAAGTCTAAAAGTACCCGCTAACACACATTTCGATTTTATTGTACACCATGCGATATACGGTAACTATGGCTGGGGATTTGACACTTATCAAGTAGAGAAGGATAAAACGGTAAACATAACGCTTTACAGTAGTTTTTTATAAACTATAGGGCCCGCATGCCTTTTCAAAATTAGTAAATTGAAGTTCCTACATTTGACTGGACATTATTTTTAAGCAAGACATACCTTTTACGAGACGGATTCAGCCCCAAGGATGGGGAGATATCACTCTATAATAGTATGTCAATATTAATCAGCTTACTTACATAGAAAAATACAGACCAGTTTGTCTATTAGTAAATTCAAAGTTTTACCTTTGTGTTGTTAAATAATCAGTATAATGGCATTACCCAGAGAAAGAATTCTAGACAAAGCACTTGATCTTTTTGCTAATCAGGGCTATAATTCAACCGGAATAAATCAGATCATTTCTGAAGCAAATGTGGCGAAAGCAAGTTTTTATCAGCATTTTAAATCTAAGGAAGATCTTTGTGTTGCATTTCTGGAGGCAAGGCACAAGTATTGGTTTGATCAGCTCTATAACTTTACGAATGGAAAAACAGATGTAAAATCAAAAATTGTTTCATCCTTCGATTTTTTGATTCATATGAACTCAAAGGAAGATTTTAGGGGCTGTAGTTTCCTAAATATTCTTGCAGAAATTCCCAAGGATAACAGTAAGATCCTGAAAGTGATTCAGGAGCACAAGAAGGATCTAAGGGATTATTTTTTCTCGCTTGTTGGCGATGAAAATATCTCCGAGCACATCTATATGCTATTTGAAAGCTCAATTATGGAGAGCAAAATGTTCAAGTCGAATCAATTGATCGAAAGGTCAAAGATGATCGTCGACCATTTAATTTAATTACAAAGATTAGTCAAAAAGAAAGTTGGTCTTTCGCTTCTGGGGTTTAGAAAATCCTTTAAATAGATTTCTTTAAACTCTCCTTAAATTACGGGTAGATTTTTGGCTTTAGGTTTTGAAATAAGTGGAACTAGATCATACGGTGATTTGTAATGCTAATTCCACTTATACAGATCGTGATTATTTAAATTTCCGGTCCTCTTCATTGATTGCTAAGTCGTTGATACTTGCATAGCGTTTTCTCATCAGGCCATTTTCGTCGAATTCCCAGTTTTCATTACCATAGGCTCTGAACCATTGACCATCTTTGTTCATATACTCATATTCAAATCTCACAGCAATACGATTGTCTGTGTGCGCCCAGTATTCTTTTTTGAGTTTATAATTTAGCTCTCTTTTCCATTTGTCGGAAAGAAACTCAACAATGGCTTCTCTTCCATTAACAAATTTGTCTCTATTCCTCCACTCGCTGTCGATCGTGTAGGCTTTTGAAATTTTCTCAGGGTCTTGAGTGTTCCATGCATCTTCTGCAGCTTGAATTTTTACTAATGCTGTTTCAAATGTAAACGGTGGTAGTGGGTGCTTCTGATCCATTTTTAAAATTTAAAGTGTTATTAATTATCTCATATTTTCAAACAATTGACAAAAAGGCATCTTATTCTTTAATGATCACCTACTTATTTGCTATAGAACAAATGTATAACAAAAGAACGAAACAGACAAACCTGTCTGTCTATTATTTTTAAAATAATTTTTTATTCTTATAGCATCCGACACAACAGATATCTCTAATCGAGGTATACAATTATGTAGCTTTTCCATTTTGGTAGAGCGGGATTTGCAGGTGGAAGTCCATGTAGTTGAGCCTTTCAACAAAGTAATCTGAGCTTTTTAACAAACCCTAAAAGACGGTAGCGAAGTAATTTTGTGTTAGCAATAACGATGCTCTTGAGCGAAGTTTTAAAAGACAGCAAAATGAAAATAATCAACCAGCATTATGTCGATGGTCAATTTCGGCCTTCAACAGGTACCGAGAAGATGGATATAATTAATCCTTCGGATGAAAGCCTCATCGGCCAAGTGGTATTAGGCAATGAGCAGGATATGGAGGCTGCAATAATAGCTGCTTCAGCAGCTTTACCTTCTTTTTCACAAACAAGCAGGGAACAGCGCATGGTTTACCTACAGCAATTACACGATGCACTGATGGAGCGTCTCGACGATCTGCAGGAAGTAACCACAACAGAGTACGGTGCAACAGTACAACGGTCGCGCTGGTCAAACCAGTATGCCGCAGAGACTTTCCTTTACTTTAAGGATATCCTTAAGGATTTTTCTTTCGAACGACGCATAGGTCAGTCGGCAATAGCTATGGTGCCGGTTGGCGTAACCGGGATCATGACTGCTTGGAATGCCAATTCTGGTTCCATATCTGTGAAGCTGGCGGCGGCGATTGCAGCTGGTTGTACCGTAGTGATCAAGCCCAGTGAAATGAGTGCGATGCAATCTCAGGTTCTGGCAGAGTGCTTCGACCGGGCAGGACTTCCAGCCGGTGTAATCAATATGGTGCACGGACGCGGAGATATTTTGGGTACGTTATTGTCTACCCACCCTGCTGTGTCCAAAATTCTGTTCACAGGTTCTACAGTGGTCGGCAAGATCATTGCCCGTAATGCAGTGGACACAATGAAGCGCGTCACACTGGAACTCAGCGGAAAATCACCCAATATTATTCTCGATGATGCTGACCTCAATACTGCAATACCAATGGCGGTAAATGCGGCTTTTATGAATAGTGGACAGGCCTGTATTGCCGGTACACGACTGCTGGTGCCGGAAGCTGCCCTGCCTGAGGTTAAAGATGTCTTACTTAAAACGATGACTACACAAAAAGTAGGTAATCCAAGAGACCAGCATACGGTCATCGGACCGATGGCCAGTCAGAAACAATTTGACCGGATACAGCATTATATCAGGCTGGGTATCGACGAGGGAGCGGAACTTTTAGTTGGTGGTCTGGGCAAACCGAATGGATTACAGAAGGGATTTTACGTCAAACCCACTATATTTACAGGTGTAAGTAATGAGATGACTATTGCCCAGGAAGAAATTTTCGGACCGATATTATGCGTTATTACCTACAAAACAGTAGAAGAAGCTATTGCTATAGCCAACGATACCATATATGGACTGCATGCTTATGTAAGCAGTTCGGACATCGAACGGGCGCAGCGAGTGGCTGCACAGATCAATGCTGGCAGAGTCGCAATCAATACGATCTCTCACGATGCGTTGGCACCATTTGGCGGATTTAAACAATCGGGCCTGGGCAGAGAAGGAGGCTTATATGGCCTCGAAGAACAATTAGAACCAAAAGTAATCATAAGCTAATCGCTATGGAATGCAAAAATGATATTTCCGAAAAAGCAAAAGATGCCAATACAGGCCCCAGAATAGTGCTCAATACTTATTCCGGCAATACGATCGAGGGCGAAGCTTTTGTAACAGATCATATCTTCAGTTATATTCTCCAGGGTAAACAAGATGTTTGGCTTGCTGATCAAAAGCATTCTTATCATGAAGGAGACTTCCGCTTTTTCCGACGCAACCAGCTGACCAAATACGTGAAAAGTACAACAGACGGCAGATTCAGGTCTATAGCAGTGCATATCGATCAGTACACCTTAAAGGACATGAGCGAGCAGTACGGGCTGAAAGCCGATAGCATAATTAATCCTCAGACCACACTACTGATCCAGTCGAGCGCATTGCTGAAAGGTTTTGTCGATTCTTTGGTTCCTTATCTGCGGCAGCAAATGGATGAGCGCATTGTCGCCCTAAAAGCCAGAGAGCTTGTTTTACTGCTTATTCAGCATAATCCCGCATTTAAAAATGTGTTGTTTGATTTTAATGAACCGGGTAAGATAGACCTGGAAGCTTTTATGAACAGCCATTACCGCTACAATGTTCCTATGGAACGTTTTGCTTTTCTTACAGGTCGCAGCATTTCCGGTTTTAAGCGCGATTTTGAAAAGCAGTTTCATACTAGCCCGGGCAGATGGCTGTTGCAGAAACGGTTGGATGCAGCCCGCTTCTTGATCGAACAGCAAAAAAAGAAATCGTCCGACGTGTACCTGGATCTGGGCTTTGAGGATCTCTCCCATTTTTCCTTTGCTTATAAAAAGGAATTTGGTTATGCGCCGAATAAAAAACAATCATGACATAAAAATCATTTAAAATGGACATACAATTAAAGGGTAAACGTGCCCTGGTGACCGGATCTAGTTCCGGATTGGGCGAAGCTATTGCTAAAATGCTCGCAAGTGAAGGCGCCATGGTAATTATACATGGACGAACGTTGAACGTGCCGAAGCTGTAGCTGCGGAGATTAACACTTCCGGCGGATCAGCAGCAGTAGCTATCGGAGACCTTACGACAGATGAAGGCGCCGATACCGTATTTTACGCTGCAATTCACAGGGTCTTTTGTGTTCTTGTTCAATAGACCAGAGCAGCCGTATTTTCCATTTTCCATAAAGCACTTCACCTATCAAGTCAAGACCGTAGTTCAGGTTCGGAATTATTTTTCTCTCATACACATTTGAAAATTAAAGGTATGTTCCGATTTGTACAACAGGGGAAAAATTTATCCCTATATGAATCGTAACTCCGTACTTGTACAGGCTGTTTTTATACCCCAATTTTGTTCTATAAACAATTCATAAAAATGGAACAATTTAATTTCAACAATGAGTTATCAGACAAGATTGCCTTGGTAACAGGTGGTACTAAAGGTACTGGAAGAGCTATTGCGGAAAGGCTGCTACAGGCTGGTGCAACAGTTGTCATCACTGCCAGAAATGCACCCGAACTAGCAAACAGCAATCTGCATTTTATTGCTTCCGATCTGAGTACAGCAGAGGGAGCAAAAAAAGTAGTGGGCGAAGTGCTTTCGAGCTATGGCAGACTAGATATCCTGATAAACAACTTTGGTGGATCTTCTACGCCTGCAGGCGGGTTCGCTGTGCTCAGCGATGAGGACTGGGAATCTACACTACAGGCTAACCTTTTGGCTCCAATTCGTCTGGACAGGGGCTTTTTACCGCAGATGATAGAGCGCAAAAACGGAGTGATCATCCACATTGCATCTATTCAGGGCAAACTCCCTCTATACGATTCAACGTTACCTTACGCAGCGGCAAAAGCAGGATTGAGAAACTATAGCAAAAGCTTATCGAATGAAGTTACTCCTAAAGGCGTTCGTGTGCTTACGGTTTCGCCCGGCTGGATAAATACCACAGCATCGGAGGCCTGGTTGGGCGAAATTGCAAGAAACTCCAACAGTACCATAGAAGATGCGCAACAGGGCGTAATGGATGCATTGGGAGGAATCCCTTTCGGTAGACCTGCTGAACCTGCAGAAGTAGCTGAGCTTGTCGGCTTCCTTGTTTCTCCAAGAGCAAATTATCTAACAGGGACAGAATATGTAATTGACGGTGGAACAGTACCGACCATTTAACAATCATCTAGAATAATAGAAAATATGAATTTACCAAACATTATCTCCCAACTAGTGAAGGCACAAAACGAATTTGACAGTGCAGCTTACGCAAATTGTTTTACTGAAGATGCGGAAGTATTTGATGAGGGCAAAACCCACAATGGAAAAATTGAAATTGAAAACTGGATTAACATAGCCAACAGAGAATACAGGGCGACTATGAAACCATTGGATTTTAATGAAAGCGAAAACATCTTTTCAGCGGAGATTTCAGGTCCATTTCCAGGTAGTCCCCTTGTTTTGAAATATCATTTCAGGTTGTCTAACGACCAAATTAACTACCTGAAAATAACTACTTAGTATTGCAATGCACTAAATAGTTTAAGCTGAAGTATAAACCTCAGCTTTTTGCGTTTAGTCTAGTTTCTACGTCTTTTTATTCAATATTGCGCATGAGATCGCAGCTGAATTTGGGTTTGCAGATGAGAGTCACATATTAACAAGTTTTTTAAAAGACACAAAGGATTGAGCGCCTTAACCATTATTCGAAGCCTTGTTACAGACATTGCCCGGACCTCTGGATCATAAGCACGCGCTACTGAACCGTACAGACAAGTAAATTGGACCATAGGAGAAAGCTGTGAAGCTCATAAATAGAGATCTTTGTCCTGTAACATTAAAATCAATCACATGTCAGAAATCACTAAAATTCAATTGGGTCATAACGGACCTCTGGTCTCAAAGCTTGGTCTGGGATGCATGCGGATGTCATCAGTATGGGGTGGTCCGACAGCGGATGAAACGGAAAGTATTGCTACCATTCATCAAGCTTTGGATTACGGAATCAACTTCCTAAATACTGGAGACTTTTATGGAGCTGGCCACAACGAAATCCTCATTGGGAAAGCGATTAAGGGAAGACGGGATGATGCTTTCATCAGTGTCAAATTTGGTGCTATGTTCCACAACGGTCAATGGATCGGTCTGGACCTTCGGCCTGCATCAATCAAAAACTTTGTCAATTATTCGCTGACCCGTCTGGGAATTGATACGATTGACCTTTACCAGCCGTGCAGAATGGACGGCAGTGTTCGGACTGAGGACATCATCGGAACAATCGCCGATCTTGTTCAGGAAGGAAAAGTCCGCCATATCGGCGTGTCGGAGATAACTCCTGAGCGGCTTCGAGAAGCCAACAGTATTTATCCGATCAGTGCATTGGAGATCGGTTATTCTTTGGCTGACCGTCAGATCGAAAGTGATCTGCTGCCCGCTGCTAAAGAATTGGGAATTGCTGTAGTAGCTTTCGCTAACACGGCTGAAGGTCTCTTAACGGGGGGGCTGCAAGTACCTCTTCCTGCGGAGGATTACCGAAATCACTTCTCCCGTTTTCAGGCTGATAATCTCGTTCATAATCTCGAAAAAGTCGACGTCCTAAAGGAGATGGCTCGCAGCAAAGTTGCCACTCCTACCCAGCTGGCGATAGCCTGGGTCAAGGAACAGGGCGAGAATTTCATGCCATTGGTCAGCATGAGCCGAAGATCAAGGCTCCCTGAAAATATAGCGGCTATGGATATTGTCTTTACAATGGAGGAAATGAATATTTTAAACAGTACCTTTGCACCAGGTGCTATCAAAGGCAGCACATATCTAGAAAGATAAATGGAAAGCCCAGCAGAAATCCTTCCTGGCATTATATTTTATTCGTACCTTTCTTCACAGCGGAAAGAAAAGTCCTGTGTCTGGAACCACCACACGTTGGTCATGCAGGTTTCGGGTCAGATGAGGCTGGAGACTTCGGAGCAGAATATCGTCATTAGCGCCGGAGAAGTATTGCTTGTTCACAAAAATCAGCTGGGCACACTCACCAAAACACCTGAAAGTGGTGGTTATTATGAAACGGTGGTCATATCACTTCAGGAGGATCTGATGCGCAAAATCACCCTTGAAGAAAAACTCGAGGCTGACGGTAAATATACTGGCCCCCTAAATTTATGTCTTCCGAATAATGATTTTTTGAAAGGGTACTTTCAATCCATCCTTCCTTACGCCCGCAGTTCCGGTGTTGAAATGACTGATGAGATGGGACTTTTGAAGGTCAAAGAGGGAATTAAATTGATGTTGCTGGCTGTTCCGCCGCTCCGCAACTTTTTATTTGATTTCTCTGAGCCTTATAAGATAGACCTGGAAAGATTTATGCTCAGCAATTATCATTTCAATGTTCCTGTCGAAAAGTTCGCTCAGCTTACAGGGAGAAGTCTCTCCGGATTTAAAAGGGATTTTCAGAAGGCCTTTGGCATGCCGACACGTAAGTGGCTACAGGATAAAAGGTTGAACGAAGCGCGACATCTAATTGAAAATAAGAACAAAAAGCCCTCATCTATTTATCTCGAGCTTGGGTTTGAGACCCTCTCCCATTTTTCTAACGCCTATAAGAAGAAATTTGGAAGGGCGCCGACTGTCGTTACAAGCGCTCCAATAAAAAAGCGCAACGTCGTGAAATAATCGCTACGTTGCGCCAAATTGAACACCCCAACTAACTACCAATTTCTTTAATTCATGCGCAAATTACTAAGATTTATATTTGGGGAAGTACCATTAGCAGGTCTTGTAAGAACAGTATTTTCTGCCACGAAATCATTAAAAAGCACACCGTTTTGCAAAAAAACTTACCATTCTCAACTCCACCTCTATAGTCGCCGCGCTGATTATTGTCTCCTGCGCCGTCGAGACTAAATTTAAATGATGTTGATTGGATCCACGTACCTGTTGTTGTTGTTCTGACCCAAAAATTTGAATAATATACCTTTCGGTCCAAGTACCCCTTAATATTGAAATTTTCAAGAAAAGAGTAAGCACCTTTTATGTAGGTCGAAATAGCCGGTCTCTTAAAAGTGGCAATATATTTCCATGTTCGTAAAACTCTGGAGCATGAAACATGAGAGAAGCAGAAAACCTGCAAAACTTAAAACCGTGATATAAATACATAAATATTTGATCTTTACCATTTCAATTTGTATCATGATAGCAGTTTCTTATTGTTTAACCAACCTGAATTTTTGCGCATTGCCAGTATGGGCGGAATATATCTGGATCTGCGTATCATCTGCCGTACTTGATCCATTTACATCAAGGTTTTTACCTACAGCAGATGCTGGCTCAAGGTTATAATTACCGCTTCCCACATAAATAATCTTCCACCGTTGTGCCGAAGTATTTGCAAATGTGGCCACCTGAACAGGCGTACTGTTTGCAGATCCACCGCCCCGTACTTCCAGAACTTTAGTGGTATCAGCCACACTCTTCAAGGCATAATATCCACTTCCGACACTTCTCAATTTCCAGACTTGATTGGAAGATGTCGGATAATTATAAGTCCATAATGTGACATCTTCACCATTAACCGGAGGATTACCGTTGACATCAACCAACTTGCTGGGCTCTTTCGTTAATGCAGATACGATTTTGTAATTGGCTCCATCTATCAAAATACCTTGTGGCGAGTAAAATGTAATCAATAATATATCAAGGTGTGAATATCCTGCCAGTTTACTTGAGAGATCCGCTTCTCCGTAATAACGTGATAATGCCCATGCATACATCTTCACACGTTCAGTACCAATGGTTTTGGCCGGGAAGTAAGATTTCATCGCATTATCGACAGAAGCATCGTAACTAATTCCATCCACACCATAGGTATCCAGCTTGCTGTACATAGCGTCCATGACAACCTGTTGCTGCGCAGGTGTCTTGCCACTTAAATCTGACCAATTACAATAATAACTTACCTTCCAACCAAGCTGCTTGAAGGCTGTCAAATGCTGTGGATACATACTTTCTATCAATACTCTATTTTTAATGGAATAGAGGCTATCCATTTTCTTCAAAGTCTTTAGAAATAGTTGTTCATTTGTGGCACTGCTCAGGTCTTTACAATCCAACCAAAGCGAAGTATAGCCCGGAAGCTTCTGATTTAGATTTGCAAAATATTCTTCCAATGTCTGCCCTGTCGCTGTTCCGGCTTCGTGTCCGATCAGGCAGGTTAGTTGACCGCCTTTATTGGCAACATAGATATCCACTTCTAGGCTATTGATCCCTTCGTTGATAATCTCATCTACCTTAATCAGATCGTTTGCCCGATGTGCACTTACAAAAGCAGGCCCAGCCAATGTTGTATTGACTTTGCCCATTTTTTTGGGTGCATTTTCCTGACTTTGGGTAATATCTTTCTGACAGCACACAAATAGATAAGTCATACAGACAAATATACAGACTGCTTTGCCAAACATTAATGTTGTTTTTCTCATAATTTTTATTGTTTAAATAGTAAGTTTATCGTTAAAAGTCAATTTTTCTGGCTGTCATCCGCCCTTCTCCATGAAGATCCAGCTGATATGGCCCAAGTTCCAAAATACCATAAGCATTCTGATCGGCGGTTTCGATCATCCCCTCCAGTGTAATCATCGGAATACCTTTATAGGTTGCAAAATTACCGGGATGATGATGGCCTGAGATCACCGCCTTTACAACCGGATATTTTTCGATAAGGGCCAATATCTCCCGGTTATTCAGTGCTTCAAGGCCATTCTCGGGATATAAGGGATGATGTGTGAAAACGATCACCTTTTTGTTGGATGACTTTGCCTTTTGAAGTTGCTTTTCCATCCAGCGGAGCTGCGTTACGCTTGCCCCACCATTCCAGGGCTGATCATTGTTTCTTTTTGCTGTCTTCAGTATATCATTGAGTTTCTTCCAAGCCTCACGTTGGCCTGATCCCGCCTTAGTGGCATATTCGGCAAGTTCATTGGTATTGAGCATGATAAACAACCATTCACCTTTTTCTACAGTATAGTAAGGATTTGGCATGTTATATAACTCATATAAATGAGCCCCGTCATCAACATCCACATAATCATGGTTTCCCAAGATATTGTAGACCGGTCTTTTGAGTTTGTTGAGTCGCTGAAGCGCCGGCTGCAGATCTTTGGGTCCGACATCGACCAAATCGCCAAGCATGACCGTAAAATCCACCTCTTCCCTGTTGATCGCTGTGACGGCCGAATCCAATTTGTCAAGTGAGTTTCGGTAAAAACGGCTGCCGCGGGTATCTCTGTCCGCGTACTGTGGATCTGCAATCAGGCCGATCCTGATAAGGGATTGACCCTCGCTTATGCTATAAAATAGTGTAAATAGCAATGATAAAAATACGTTTATTCCCATCCTGGATTTTGTTTTAAGTTATTGTTCAATGTGATTTCATTTAGCGGTATACATTCGAGATAATCGCGGTTTTCCTTAAATCCATAGCCATTCGGCAGCTGAGTTGCAAAAGGATCCAGCAAACCGTCCGCATCAACTTTATAGTTGATTTTTGTACCCGTCCAATCGGAGGCCAAAAATGGATAACCTTTGGGACGTTTGCCTTTCAGCAGTTTATGGGCGGCCCATCTCCGGATATCGTCATAGCGAAATCCTTCAGCTCCAAGTTCTACGGTGCGCTCGCGTCGGATCTCTCTTAACTGGTCTGATATATTATAACCATAGTCAGCATACTTGTCCTTATTTGGATCGTCGCTAATAGCAAAATCCGGCATACCTGATCTTTTGCGGAGCAGATTGATTGATTTGGTATAGTCGACTGTTTCGCCAAGTTCGGCCTTTGCTTCGGCATAATTCAATAGCGCTTCGGCATAACGGAAGACAATGGCACCTGTTTCATCACTTGAGCTCCAGGAAACACCACCACCAGCTAGAGCCGATTTTGGATCATTTCCTTTCCGGATCTGAAAACCGGTATTATTCAAAGCCTCACCGGATTTATCCAAAAATGGTTTCTTAAAGGTGGCTTTCCCAAAGGTATTATCCCACATCAGCGCACCTGGTGTCCAGATCGTCTGGGACAGCCGTGGATCACAATCGGCCCGTATTTTTTCTAAAAAAACATTGCCTTTCACAGTCTTACCAAGGGTAAAATAATCGTATGGTTGACCATTTCGACCTAGGTAGTGCTGTACCTGTTCAAAAGTCATGGATATCCCCGCAGTACGGTCAGATACATAGATCTGAAAAGAGTGTGACAGATCACGGTTGATCGAATAGGCTTTCCAGAGGATCACCTCTTTATTGGCAAGCTGATCTTTCAGGGAAAATAGTTTGCAATAATCATTTTCGGGATCATTGTTGCTATACAGGGACATGTCATATTTTGCATCCATCAACGTTTCGGCGGCGGCAGCAGCTTGTCGGAAGTACTTATTGGGATCAGCGCCCGCTGTACCAAATGCTGTGCCTTTGTGGTATTTCTGCCAGCTGCCTTCAAATAGGGCGACTCTGGATTTGAAGAGCAGGGCAGCCTGTTTGGAAAGTCGATTGTTCTTACCTTTTACTGTAGCCACAGGCTCCAAATATTCAATCGCTTTATCTAGGTGTGCCAAAATCGAGTCTACTACCGTTGTACGTGGGTCACGTGCTTTGAATAATTCTTCAGAGTCCATCTCCAATGGCTCCGTATACCAGGGAACATCACCGTAGAGCCGGACTTTTTCGAAATAAAACCAAGCTTTAAAGAAATGGGCCTCTCCTAAAAACTGTTTATATTTTTCAAAAGGATCTTTGCATTTCGTATACTTCTCAAAAAAGATATTAACACTACGGATATTACTCCAGGTCCAGTTTCCGCCTGATGAAACCGGCGATTCGGTACCATTCCAGACTGTACTTGGTGAACTGGAAATCTGCACGTCGGATCCTCGCGTACCATCCCAACCGATTGATCCCAAATAACTACCTACTGTGTTAAAAGCTGGGAATACGGTATAAAATTGTATGGTATAATTTTCCAGGTCATTTGCCGTTTTCCAGTAGATTTCATTATCGATCTCTGTCAATGGTGGTTTATCCAAAAATTCTTTGGAGCAGGAACTGATAAACAGTAAAAAGACTGCTGTATATATTAAGATTATAATTTTTTTCATTGGTTATTGATTTCTTACTATAAATTTTCTGGCACTTACTAATAGCCGTTTATTATTTAATAGCAAATGTGGCTACAGTGAGATATTCATTCCGAATGCCCAAATCGCCTGTGAAAACATGCTTTTTCCATTTCCTAATTCTCCTAAAGTCGCCGTCTCAGGATCGAAACCGACCGGAAGCTTAGATAAAGTATAGATATTCTCACCGGAAAAATAGATACGTGCGCGCTTCAATCCGATTTTTTGGAGCATTAGCGGCGGAATGCTGTATCCGATCTGAAGATTTTTAAGACGTGCATAGGCACCATTCTGCAGATAGCGCGTTTGAACCTCTTTATTTTTGCTGTCCTGACCGGTGTTACTATAAGGACGAGGAAAATAAGCGTTCGTATTTATACCAAGTCCCGAATAGCGGTCACCTTCGGTATCCCTATAGTAATCCATGTGGTGCGGGAAGAGGGAAGATTGATTCCAGGCTCTAAAACCCCAGAATACATTGCCATCCAACCATAGATCACGCTTTCCAGTACCTTGGATAAATACCGCTATATCGATATTTTTATAGTTGGCTGTTAAATTAAGTCCAAACTGATAGCGACGGGTTGTATTACCAATGATTTTAAGGTCTCCATGGTCATTTATGGTGTTTTTGCCCTTATTGATTACTCCATCTCCATTGAGATCACGATATTCAACATCTCCCTTTTGCCAAGTCTGGCCATTGATAAATTTCTGATAGCCAGAAGCGTTGATCTCATCAGCGCGTTCCTTTGTATTGATCAAGCCAACGGTTTCATAGCCCCAGATTTCTCCAGCATCTTTGCCCACATAGTCCGTTGTCAGGATACCCGTAGGATTGGTATACTTTGTAATTATATTTTTATAGTCAAACACATTGGCCGCTATGGAATAATTAAAATCCGAGCCGACTTTTCCATTCCAGCGTAAGCTAAAATCCCAGCCTTTGGTCTTGAGTTCAGAATTATTCTCTTTGGGAATATTTGCTCCCAATACCGCTGGAAGTGCCTGAGCTGGGCCAAGACGGTCATAGGTCAAGCGTTGGTAATATTCGAATTCGGCCTGCAGACGGTTTTGTAGAAAACCCGCTTCGACGGCCATGTTCGTTGAACGAGATGATTCCCATGTGAGAAAGCGATTGACCAAGTTGGGTGCGATGGTGTATGCAGGGCGCATGCCATCAATAAGCCAACCTAAATTACTTTTGACGCCCAATAATGCGAGATCCTGATAGGCTTCAACGTTCTGATTTCCTAGTCGTCCCCAGGATCCTTTAAGCTTAAAGAAAGGAACATAAGCTTGAAGGCCAGTCCAAAATTTCTCTTTTGAAACCACCCATCCTGCTGATAGCGAAGGGAACGAGCCCCACCTTTTACCAGGAGCAAATTTCGATGTACCATCATATCGTATATTACCCTCAAAGAGATATTTGTCTGCATAATTATAATTTAAACGAGCAAAATAGCCTAATGTAGACCAATGACTAAGGGCATCGGATATCTGCATTTCACCGGTTGCAGTTGTTAAGGAAGGCACATCTGGTGTGATAAGTTCCCTTTTTAAACCACTGAGAAGGTCATAGGAATTAATTTCATTCTGAAATCCTGCAAGTGCAATAAAATGGTGATCCGTTCCAAAATCTAAATTATAGCTTGTATAAATATTAAGGGCTTTGTAGGTGGTATTGGATTTGTCTTTACTGATATAGGAAGGAACAGTAAGCGATATTGGCACGAGCGTACCATCTACTTCATCCTCATAAGCCACCTGATTGACGCCCTCATAATTGTAGATTTTATAATCTATGGAATAATCGGCATTGATTTTCCAGTTTTTAAGGGGGCTGATCTCTGTGGCCAAACGCTGAACCAGATTATTGTCCGTCAATTTTTGATACCCCGCTTTCATCTGCGGCACCCGAGAAAGTTGCGAGTAATAACCATTTGGCGATTTAAGAAAAACCTCGGGATGCGTCCTGAAAATCTGGTGAATTATCATTCCGTATCCGCCTTCACCATTGTAGATCGGTCGGTTGCGCTGTTCATTTGTCAAGCGAGTATTCGAACTGATCTTCCACCAATCCGTAATATTGGCATCAAGCTTAGCCTGAAAATTGTAGCGTTTATACTTATCATCGACGATTCTGAAAACCCCTTTTTCGGATGCATGTCCAAGAGACAAAAAATAGGCCATGTCTTTTGATCCTCCTTTGACAGATAAATTTTCCTGCATCCGGCGTCCATTGCCATAATGGATATCTATCCAGTCATTATTGCCGTTTGAGAATTGATAGGTGGACCACTTCTTCGGATTGTTGGCATCAGGCACGGTCTCAGGTAATGAGGGATCATCTATATACGCTATGATCCTGTCGATCGTAGATTCTGAAAACAATCTGGCAACCCCCTGGTTGTCATGCATTTCATTCATGGCGCGGGCAAACGTGTAGGAATCAACCATTTTCGGTTTATTGATAATGGTTGTAGGTCCGCCATTCATCGAAAAATCAATCTGAGGTTTCTGATTAGCTTTCCCTGATTTGGTTGTTATCAGCAACACTCCATAAGGTGCACGGGCGCCATAAATTGCCGAAGCAGCTGCATCTTTTAAGATAGAAACACTTTCAACAGTGTTCGGATCGATGGTATTAATATCTCCGGCGGTGCCATCGATCAGGACATACGGACTACCTTGCCCCCGGATCTGTACCGACGGTGCAGCGCCGGGTTCAAAACCATTGTTACCATATGCGATGGTCAGACCACTGACTGTTCCATAAAGTGATTGGGAAACGTTGTTTACCGGTCGATCCTGCAAACGTTTTCCATCGACAACCGCAACTGATCCCGTAAGATTAACTTTCTTTTGAACACCATATCCCACAACGACCACCTCATCGAGTTCACGTGCCAGGCCATTTTCCAAACGGATCACGAGATCCTCTGTGCGCTCATTCGTCACCAAGGTATCCACCGCCTTGAAACCCATAAAATGCACGGATAAGGTGTCTGAAGGAAAAATTGAATGGAGCAAAAATACCCCCTTATCATCACTTTTGGATTTTGTATTGGCACGCTTTAAATTTAAGGTAGCGCCCGAAACGGGCATACCAAATGGATCAACGACTTTTCCAGAAATGGATCTTCCCTCTTGCTGTGGCTGCCGGGCTAGAACAAAGCCACTATCCGTTTTTTTTACCTGAATACCGTACGGTGTTAGCAGTCTTCGTAAGACCTGCTCCAAGGACTCATTTTTAGTCTCGAATTTGCCAATACTTATATTTTTTAGGCCAAGGCTCTCCGTGAAAGAAATATCTATATTGGACTTTTTTTGCAGGTCAACGATGACCTGCCGTAATGTCGTCTTCTGATAGTTCTGGTTGTATAGCTTGCCTTTTTCCTGTGCAAATGTATTGTTCCAGGGAACGCTGCCGGAAAACAGCAGCAACGCCCCGCCAAGGGTTAAAGAAAAGTATTTGTTGCTTCTTTTTTCTTTTCTTATTAGTTTTTTGTTAATCATTTGTTAATTTTGTGTTGATTAAAGGTTTTACATCCATGAAACCGATTATGGAATCGGGTCAGATAGATTCCATAATTTTCTGTAAAGGGTCTTACACTATGTGAGCCCTTTTTATTTTTAGTATAAAATGATCTCTTTACCCTCCTGCTTATTTTTAATACTGATTTTTTTCCCGGTCAATAACTGAATCTCTTCTAATGCGGTGGTCATAGTTTTGGATTGTCGGAAATTAATATTATAACGATCTTTCAATAATTTCTCGTCGGCCGTACTGAGTGTGAATCCATAGAAATTCTTAAAATTTTGGTTCAATTCTTCGAAGCTGGCCTGATCTAGCTTAACATGGTCGGATAACCAGGATGATTCTAAATCATACTCAGCATTGGTTAATTTATAACCACTAGACTTGCGATCATAGACTATATTTTCATCTGGCGTCAGTGTGCGCAGGTTTTTCTCGTTATTGTCAACTTGAACCTTACCCGTGCGCACGGATACGGATGTATTGTGGATATCAGGATAAGCTTTGACATTAAAACTGGTACCTAGCACTCTGATATGCAGTCCACCGCCGTGCACGGTAAATGGCCTGGATGGATCTTTTTTGACATCAAAGAAAGCCTCGCCATGGAGATTCACATCCCGTAGTTGGTCATAGTCACCGACAGTTAAACTTGAATTGGCATTCAGGATGACTTTCGTACCATCGTTCAGGACGACCGTTTTCCGTTCAGCAGTACCGGTGGATATGGTTCCTTTATTGAGGTGTACAATTTTAATCGGTTTGATCAGACTGTCAATCTGCGACTCTGAAAAATATTGATGATATAAAACGATTGAAAACATAAACAACACGACACTCGCCACAGCGACATATATAAGGTGTCGTCGGTTGGTCAATGGCTTATCTGTGTATTCAGAGGCAGCCCAAACAATCCGCTGCTTAAGATTTTCGCGATCCGGAATAAAATCTATTTCTGAATCTTTGTTTTTTTGCTGCCCCAAGGATTCATACCAATATTCCACAACAAATTTCTCCGCAGCACTCGCTGTACCTTCCTGGTACTTCTTGATTAGTTTTTTTAATTGGTTTTGATCCACTGGTAATCCTTTCTAGATGTGTTCTTTCTAGTAAGACAGTTGGTCACAATCAAAAGTATGTAAGGAATAAAAAAAAATTACTTGATCAGCAAAAAAGAAAGCATTACTGTCAGTGAACGGGCGAATTCGGGATGACGCTCTATTAACATGGCTTTAATACGGCGATGCATTTCTGCACTGTATCCTTTTACTGTCTGCTCAGCCAATCCTAAAGCGACAGCAATCTCTTTGAGGGTAAAATCTTCATTGCGTAGTTTAAAAATCTTTTGCATGTGATCCGGTAACTCGCTCAAAATTTCCGAAAACAATGTGTTTAGATCTTTTTCGATCAAAAGATTGACCAAGGAGAGATCTACGACTTCAAGGTTTGCCGCAAGTTTATTTTTCACATCCTGACGAAGCTTGGCCTTCGCAAAATAATTCATAATTTTATTCCGCAGGGATACATAGAGGTAATTGTAGACCGGACCATGAACAACAATGGACTCTCTTTTGATCCAGAGATTGATAAAGAGATCCTGTACGAGATCTTCCGCATCCTGCAGATTTCCAATTTTTAGGAAAGCAGTCTGTGTCAGCTTGTCGGTATGGGTATTCACCAACATTTCAAAATCTGAAATATCTTTGATCAACAATTTTGGTTTCATAATTTAATTGCTGGCTTAATTAGTTATAACATTGCTGTTCCTAATCAAACATACTGGATTTTTTTCGCATTAAAAGTCAAGTCCTCAAAACAAACGTTTGCGTAAATTTTCATTTTATCACTTTCTGAATACAAATCTTGTCTAGGTTGTTTTAAGAAATTTTATCCCACAAAAAAAATAACGTGTATAATATCAAAAGCAGAAGCAAGTATAATACTGAAATTTAATTGTCGAATAGACATGGAATGGATATATCGGAAAATTTAACAATGGGTAAAAGCCATTGCTTTTTCGCGCGCTCGCTTCAATAGCTCTTCCTGACTACTTCGGATACTCTCGGCATCCCATTTATTCCTTAAACTTGCGTTGTACATCTCTCGTTCCTCAGGTTTTAGTTTGCTATACCCTGCTAACTGAAATAACTTCTCCAAAATAGGCTTCCGCAAATATTTTGAAAGTCCCTTCAGCGAGGACATATTTTTGAGTATATAAAGCCAACGATCTAAATCGTTATCTAACTGCGCTGCACTTCAATAATAAAACGTTCTCCATTGTCTGCCGTACAGGTTAGATCAAAAATAACGGTACCAATATCCTCTATATCCCCCACACGCTCATTTTTATTATAATATAAATCAGCAATAACTTTGCGACCTCCAAACACCTCGTTTAAGAAAGCGATGAGAAGATCCTTATTGGTCAAACGGGCGGATCACCCGATTTTAAAGTTTATTTATTTATACTTTTCCTGATCCTGCTTAACGAGGTTGCTGTAATACCTAAATATGAAGCGATATAAATAAGTGGTATCCTGTTTGCTAAATTGCGAAAGTTTTTCAGGAAATCTAAATATCGGTTTTTGGCGTCGGTATTTAATTTTGGCTGCACTAAATTCACTTTATCCAACAGTGTTTTTATAGCAATTTTATGGATGATTCTATCCCAATCAATTATGGTGGTAGACAACTCATTGAAGCTTTCGTATGAGAATGAAATTAGCTTGCAATCTGTAACCGCTCGTATGTAAATCATGGAAGTGATTTTGTTGTTGAAACTTTCCAGATCCACAACAAAATGGTTTTCGTCTACAAAATGATGAACGATTTCGTCGCCTTTATTATTATAGTAACAAATCATCAAAACGCCTTCTTGCACATATGCAATTTGGCGAGCAACTTTTCCGGCTTCTGAAAAATATTCGCCTTTCGGTAGGAATTTTTCTTCCGCTTTGGCTTTGATCAAATCAATCTGATTTTGATTCAATTGCCCGAATTGCAATAAATAACTAATCAGTTCTTCCATATTATTCTATTCAAAAAAAAGTTTTTTCGTATCATCCATTACAGCTTCCAAACCTTCTCTTTTAAGCCGTTCGCATTTTTCTATGGCGTCATTCCCTGCAAAGTAATGTAATTGTTTTTTATTATCCGTCACCGCTTGATAAACAACCACTGCAATGTCTTCTGGTTTATCTGCAACTGTATCTGCATCGGACATTAGCTTGCCTATATAATTATTGAAATCTGCCTGATAGTCTGGCTCAAATGCCATTTGGGCATTGCCTAAGAAGGATGTTTGCATAGAACTTGGCACTATCGTCTTAATCGAAATACCAACTTTCTCCAATTCAAAACTCATACTTGCCGTCCACATTTCCAAAGCTGCTTTAGTTGCGCCATAAACAGCTATAAAAGGCTCAGGAATATAAGCAGCAATAGAACTCGTTGAAATAATAATGCCATTTTTTCTCTTTTTGAAATAAGCAAGAATGGCTTTGGTAACAAGAATTGTTCCTAAAAAATTAGTGTTGATCTGTCGTTCGATTTGCTCAGCAGATATTGCTTCCAAATCACCTCCGAGCGCATACCCGGCATTGTTAAACAATACATCGACAGGACTTATTTGCTCAGCTTTTGTAATAACATCTTTAATTTGATCTGGGTTACAGATGTCCAATTCCAAAAGATGTACATTGGGAAATTGAGAAAGTTCTGTTTCTTTTTCTCTGTCTCTTATGGTTGCGATTACTGTCCAATCTTTTGATGCAAATAATTTGGCCGTTGCTTTTCCTAGTCCTGACGACGCTCCAGTAATAAAAATTGTCTTGTTCATTTTTTTGTTTTTAATTTCTATTACAAAGAACAAACATTAAAAACTGTGTGGACTTGCCAAATGATAAGAACTGATTTTGTAGATAAGCCAATAAATCGAATTTTTGCGATAACCTCCATCTTTTGCCACAAACAAAAATTGGATAACCTTATTGACTATCCGATTTTTACTCAAATATATGCAGTAGCCTAGTTTTTGCTAAGTGATAAACTCCCACCCGGCAGCGAATGCAAGAAATATATGGGAGAACGATAGAAATAGGCATAATGGGATATAGATATAAGTATCACGAGTAGCAAAAGCTGATTGTCGAAATTTTTTAAAAAGTCCCACATACTTAAATTCGCCAATAAAACGAAGAAAAAATAAAACTCCTATTCCAAACATGCAGTATCTGAGATTGGTGCTATCCACTGCTAGATCTAATGTCCCGATAAAACCAAGATTGATCAATGCAAAAATTAACAGACCCACTCCGACCAAAATAGTCCCCGGCCATCTTGGGGTAAATAACTTTCTTCCATTTAGGTCGGTAGGAATAACAGCATTAATCGCCCATTGCCCCCCCCAGAGCCCAGAAGAAATGGATCAAAGCTAAAAATAAAAGTATGCTCGTGATGATAATAGATAATACAAAAATCATAGGGTAAAGATAAAATAATGTTTGAGCTACAACCGTTTTTATATTATTTTTTGATGGAAGACAACGTTCTCGTAAAAATGTGCTACAATCTACTACTTTTGTATCCAACCCGTGTAATTAAAAATTCGAAATTTGCAGAGTAATCAATAATGAATGAATTTTTGGCTATGAAACATTATAAAGACATTACTAGTTTTAGCAGAGATATCGGGGTGGATGATCCGGAACATCCCCTTTTCAGCGTTACTTTCGGACATAAAAGTGATGGAAGCATTGAGGATATCGTTTTCACTGCGGATTTTTATAT
This sequence comes from Sphingobacterium sp. UBA7249, assembly GCF_002472835.1. Taxonomy (NCBI): domain Bacteria; kingdom Pseudomonadati; phylum Bacteroidota; class Sphingobacteriia; order Sphingobacteriales; family Sphingobacteriaceae; genus Sphingobacterium; species Sphingobacterium sp. UBA7249. The sequence goes on from NZ_DKST01000011.1 coordinate 72,306, forward strand.
CATTTCTTTCCAGACATTTGTTTCGGGCAATATCACTTACGGTAAAAAAGAGTTCGACCACGAGCGGGGAAAGATGATTTTCTTCAGACCAAATCAGATCGTGACTTTCAAAAATGTTAAGTCGGAGGATGGTTGTTTTTTAATAACAATCAAGGAGGACTTTTTATTAGGAACATCTCTATTTCATGAGATGAAAAATTATGGTTATTTTGATTACGAAACCAATGAAGCGCTATACTTAGCGCCTAGTGAAGAAGAAACGATCTGGAATCTGGTGCGCACAATGCACAAAGAGTCGTACAATAATACTGATGCTTATAGCAAAGCTATCCTCCTTGCACATCTGGGAACATTGCTTACCTATTCACAACGATTTTATAAAAGGCAGTTTATCAATCGTATAGAAACTATTGGTGCTTATGCCAACAGATTTCAGCAAACGCTGGATACATATTACAATGAAAATAAAGCTCGCCAATCAGGGCTTCCGACAGTTTCTTATATGGCAGACAAATTTAATGTCTCTTCTCGTTATCTGAGTGACCTTCTAAAACAGGAAACCGGAAAAACGGCTCTTGAACTGATACATATCCACTTAATTAAAGAAGCTAAAAATCTTTTGAGAGAAGGCAAGATGAATATTTCGGAAATTTCTTATTCTTTAGGATTTGAAAATCCCAATTATTTTGCAAGATTGTTTAAAAAAGAGGTGGGAATTCCCCCTAATGTTTTCAGAGATAATTATCTAAATTAAATTTCATATCAGATGTTTTTTACCTGCAGGCGACTGGGGTTAGCTACGCTTTTGCCCTAAGATTGATACGGCACACAAATTATCAACAATATTGAAATCTATAAAAAAATCATAATGAATACAGAAACAAAGCAATTATTCGAAGCTTTTACATTTAAAAACGGAATCGAAACTAAAAACAGGGTTGCGATGGCACCTATGACAACTTGGGCTAGCAATGATGATTATACCGTAGCGGATGATGAAATCAAACATTATGAGGCTCGCAGCGGAAATGTAGGAATTGTAATTACAGGTTGTACCAGAGTAATGGCAAACGGAATTGGATTCACTAATGAATATGCCTCTTATGATGACTCTTTCTTACCTGGTCTTGCAAAATTGGCCAAAGCTGCAAAAAAAGGTGGTGCTCCGGCGATACTTCAGATCTACCATGCAGGAAACAAGGCCGTGGTGGAACTTATTGAGGATAATGTCCCTGTCAGTGCAAGCGCCGTGGCATTGGTACCATCGGCATTTTATAAAGGAGGTGTAGTACCACATGAACTTTCGCACGATGAAATTCTGGAATTGATAAAAGCATTCGGAGAAACGACACGACGGGCTATAGAAGCGGGTTTTGACGGAATAGAATTGCATGGAGCGCACGGTTTCCTGCTGCAGAATTTTTTCTCACCATATTACAACCAACGAACCGATCATTGGGGTGGATCTAAAGAAAAACGGATGAACTTTGCCTTGGCAGTAATTAAAGAGATTCAGAATGTTATCAGAACGTATGCAGACAGGCCATTTCTGATAGGATTCAGAATATCTGCTGAAGAGCCTGAAAGTTACAGGGTAAGAGATACATTCCCTTTTATCGACAAACTGATTGAATCAGGTATCGATTATCTTCATGTCTCATTGTTCAATCTGATTCACCAGAAGCCCATTGATGAAGAAAGCGGAAATACTACTATATTGGAATTTATTCTCAATCACGTAGATCAAAGAATCCCTGTGATCTCTGCTGGAGGTATTAAACAAGCCAGTGATGCTATTGAAGCAATAGATATGGGATTGTCGTTGGTTGCTGTCGGACACGGGCTAATCATTAATCCGGATTGGGTTAAACTTGTAGCTGATGGAAAAAAAGCGAATGAAAGCTTAAGTATGTCCAGAGCAGATGAGCTTGCTGTTCCTAAAAAATTACAGGAATTCATAAAAGTTGCTACAGGATTTTTCCAGGTTGCCGACTAACTTATTCAATCTTTGAATAATAAAAACAACATCCGCACAGAGCGGATGTTGTTTTTGAATCTCAAGAAGGATGCTAATAAGCCTTATTTCCCAACATGGCACACACCTACAGACTGACCTCACTAAAGAATTTTGAATGGTCTTACACATTAACCGAATTTGGGATTTCCAATCGAAATGAAGTATTTTTTAGACTACGTGCGGCATTAATAGGTTACTAATCATACACCAGCTTTAATGATTGTCTCATTATTGGCCATTGCAAGATAATTTTCATTATCAAAAAAATTGGGTTCATCGGGACGAACCTTTGTTAAATAATTTTCCGAGTTGAAGAAGGTGTTGAAATCCTCAAACGAGTCAAACGAGATTTCTACTACAGCATCGTATAAAGGCTTAGGGAAGCCTTCTGCAACTATTGGGTGGTTTACTACATACTTTCTAACATATAGTTTTGTTTCGGGGATGGAACAGAATAAAGGAGCGTGATGATTTTTATGATAATCTATAAATTCTTCAAGGCTCAGGCTTGGCAGCTTCTGTACTAAAAATGTGAATTTGATCATTGTCTATTTATAATTTTATTTTGTGTAAAAGTAGAATGCTTTCTTTTACCGAACAATTACGCATAAATTTATGCGTATAGTGCCAGCTGCTGCCTGTTAAAAAAAAATGTAATTTTACAGTGGCAAAATCATTATTTATGTATCAAAAGAAAACACCCGTACAGCTTGATTGCGGATTGCAGTTTTTCAAAGAACTTCTGAATGGAAAATGGAAACTGATGCTTGTTTATTATATCTCCCAAAACCTCAAACGCCCAAGTGAATTACAACGCAAAATTCCAAATGCTGACAGAAGAGTAATGGATAAACAATTGCAGGAATTAGTATTGCACGGATTCATCAATAAAAAAACTTTCCACACCAAAGTTCCTAAAGTTGAATATGAACTCACTGAACTTGGCGAAAAACTCTTACCATTGATTTTAACTATTGAACAATGGGGCGAAGAAAACCGATTGGTGCTTAATAAAGCAATGGAAAAGGATCCAAAATTTGAGCATGTTGTCTGATTGTGATTTGACAATGCGTCTGCATCCAATGGATCAATATCATCAATCTTAAAGCTATCTACTATCTCCTGCAGATCTGCCATTTTGCTTTCATATTCTGACCGGCAATCCTCCCCTGCTTCAACCTGTCTTTGAAGGTCTTTACATTCCTGCATAAGTTCAGGCACAACAGCACAATCATTAGAACGGAGTTCAAATTCATATCCCAAATAAACCAAAATCAGCAAGGGGGCAAGATGCTCCTGAATTACGCCCTGCGTTATTTTTGAGGGGTCAACATCTGCCGGAGTGGCATACGATAACGCAAAGGAATCGCGCATACACTCCAATACCACGTACCGGAATTAAGGGGGCAATTTACTCCGAAATATGCACTAACTATTAAAGGTGTCTTTTTTATTATATTCCTGTCAGATACTCTTCTCCCCACATCTTCATAGCAATTAATAACGGACTTAAGGATTTGCCTTTTTCAGTAAGATTATATTCAACTTTTGGAGGCATCTCATCAAATACTGTACGGTTAATTATTCCGTTAGTTTCGAGCTCTCTTAATTGCAGGGTCAGTGAGCGTTGTGTGACACCACCTATCAATCGTTTTAATTCACCAAATCTTTTTGTTCCACTTAACAGGTAGTGGATAATCAGGGGCTTCCATTTACCCCCGGCAATCTCAATTGTTACCTCAACTGCGCAGCGATAGTTATCCTTTCTTAGTGTATTCATGTCATTAAATTGTAATAGTATACTAATTATACTAAGGTATCAACAATGTGCCTACTTGACAACTATATCGCAATAAATTAGTTTTGCTGATCAATCTATAACAACATGAAAATAGCATATTATGAAAAGTTAGGCCGCGCTGCCGATGTATTGAAAATTAGCGAAGTTGAAAAACCAAAACCGGGTCCTGACGAAGTTCTGGTTAGAATATACTTCTCAGGATTAAACCCAACAGATATTAAAGCTAGAACTGGATTTTCCAAAGGGATGCCGTTTCCTAGAATCATTCCTCATCAGGATGGAGCAGGAGTAATTGAAGAAGTTGGTGAAAATGTTTCTAACACCCGACTTGGCGAAAGAGTTTGGTTATATGAAACTCAATATGGCAGGGCGAATGGCACAGCTGCTGAATATGTAGCTGTGCAAAGCAAAAATGCCGTATTCCTCCCAGATAATGTATCATTTGAAGTTGGGGCGTCATTAGGAATCCCTGCCTTGACGGCTTACAGATGTTTATTTGCTGATGGAGATTTGAATGGTGGAAAGGTGTTGGTACACGGTGGCGCAGGTGTTGTTGGTAATGCAGCAATACTTTTGGCCAAATCTGCAGGAGCCTGGGTGGCAGCAACAGTCTTAAACGATAAACAAGCTAAACAAGCAACTGAAGCCGGAGCAGATTTGGTGATGCGCAGATTTGATGATGATGTGGCTAAACTTATCGAAAATCATACTCAAAGCAAAGGAGTAGATAGAATTGTAGATGTTAGCTTAATCTCAAATTTAGATTTGAATATTTCTTGCTTGTCACAAAGCGGCGTTATAAGTGCTTATGCAACTCCTGATGCTGACTCAATAGTTGAAGTTCCATTATTGAAAGCAATGATGCACGGCTGTGTTTTTCGTTTCGTATATATATACAATGTACCTGAAAATGAAAAGCTTAAATCGGTAGTAGAAGTAAATAAGTTACTCTCGTTGGGTTTATATAATCCTAAAATAGGAAAAAAATATAAATTCACTGAAATTATAGCTGCACATGAAGCATTGGAATCAGGTGAAATTATTGGAAAAATATTATTGGAGATTTAAAAGAATAATCATTGGTACGTTTAAGTCACCAGCGATTGCAGGTAGTCGGCAAATATGGATGCAGCATAATCGCTAACAAAAAGTGCAGCAAAAAAAAAGTTTGATCAAGGAATACATATTTCCTGCCTCCAAGCAGAAGTCCTGAAGTAGTTTATTAAACTTTGTCGTCAACAAAACAGACAAGGTTTAATGAACTATTATTTGAACAAAATTATTGATGATCCAAAAGGAAGAGAATTTATATCCTCAAATTTCTTTGTAGAACAGTTTATAGTGGACCACATTGCATGCTTCTCAATAGGATTATGGAAGTTTGTTGCATTTCTGATAACACCGGAAATGCGAAACGCATCAAATTGTAGCGGGGATTTTTTGCTTAAATTTGGAATAGATTCTTAAATGATTTATGGCAAAGAAAAATACACAGCCTTATATTCCCTGGCTCGATAAAATCTCCGACTTCTTCGATACTTTCCAGATCGGGAAAGCAGAGAATAATTTTTTTACCATTATGCGGATGGAAGACCAGGCAAAAGGCAAATTGTTGTTCATGCCGCTCTTTCGTGGGAATTTTTTCCGACTCGTCATTTGCAAAACACCGGGGCTTCGGTTCCTGTTACCCGAAGATACCGTCAATACTTCCGCGAACAGTATCTATTTTGCCTATCCGGGCAAAATAGAAAGTTGGCAACGTGTGGAAACCATATACGGTTACCTCGTTTGTTTTACGCCTGAATTTGCCGGAATAGACCCCCTGAAACCCATGTTTGAAAAAGACTACCCCTTCTTCATGAACGGAGCAAATTCAATTTTGAGATTGTCGCAGGAAGATATGGATACAATAGGGCTTACAGCCGAAACGCTACTCAGTGAAATGAAATCCGGTCATGCCGATAATTTTGAAATGATACAACCTTTGTTAAAGGTGCTGCTTATTCATGTCCGTCGCCTGTACTATAAAGATAAAGAGGCAAAAACAGATTTTCAGTTAAAGCAGGCGTCCCTTATGATCAGGTTCAGGAAAGTGTTGAATGCTTATGCTATCGATGCCCCAGACAAAAGAAATGAACGAAAGCCAACTGTAAGAAATATCGCAGGTGAACTGCACTTAACCCCCAGTCATTTGAACTTTCTTGTCAAAAAATATACTGGGCACACTGCTTTATACCATATCAATGAAAAGATATTGCTGGAGGCAAAAAGTTTGTTGACACATACGGATCTACAAGTGTCGGAAATAGCTGACCTGCTGCAATTCAATGAAGCAGCTTATTTTAACCGGTTCTTTAAGAAAATGACCGGCATAACACCCACAGCTTACCGGGATGATGCCCTTCAGCTCATGCGGCGGCCGCTCGATAACCAAAATCGATAAAAAGTCCAACCATTGCCCGAATAGGTATAAGCCGTATTCTTTTCATCTTCCCGAAATTTGTATTATCAAACAAAGAAAAGAATGAACGGATTAAATAAGGGAGTCAGTACGGCTGCACAGGTGTCCATGCTCCCGGTCTATATGTTATCGTTGGCAACTTTCGTTGTCATGTTCCAAGGCTTCATGGTGGCACCGCTGCTGCCTACGTTGTCCGAACAGTTCGGCACTAATGTTCGGCACGTCAGTTTTATCGAGCCTGCATACCTGCTCGGGTATGGCTTTTTTACATTAGTGTATGCTCCCCTTAGCGACCGCTTTGGCAGGTTCCGTATAGTTGCTTTTTGTCTCATTACGTTTTCCTTGTTTACGCTGTTGACGGCTTTTGTAGACGGAACCAACCAGATGATTTTCCTCAGATTATTGACAGGCATCGGTGCTGCCGGTATTGCCCCTACAACCATTAGTTGGATCAGTGATACATATCCTTACGAAAAGCGCGGCCACGCCCTTGGGATCTTCTTCGGCAACGTGGCTGGGGGTACGGCTTTTGGGGCCAGCACCGGGGGATTAATTACTTCTCTGATAGGCTGGCAATGGCTTTTTGTAGGGGTAGCAATTATCGGTTTGATTATTTTTGCCCTGATATTGATAAAGCAAAAAAACATCTTCGGACAAAGGGAAACTGTGGCAAAAAGTAGGGATAATATTTTGCTGTCTTTCCGTAGTATCTTGTCGACCAGAAGGGCAAGGCGTACCTATTTTTATGTATTGTTCAACGGTATGTTCCATAGCGGCATTTTCGCCTGGCTGGGCTATTTCTTCTACACCAATTACGGCTTGAACCAACTTCATATCGGTCTTGCCTTATTAGGTTATGGTATTCCGGGGCTATTGCTTGGAGCATTGCTAGGCAGGCTCGCCGACCACTACGGAAGAAACAAAATAATACCTTTAGGCTTATTCCTGGGAGCATTCACCGTGCTGCTGCTAAGCCAGCATTTCAGTCTTGCAGCTTCCTGTGTTTTGGTAGCATTGTTGTCTCTAGGATTTGATTTATCCCATCCCCTGTTTGCTGCAATTGCCACTACATTCAGCTCCAAAAAAGGCGCTGCTACAGGACTTTTCGCTTTTTTCCTTTTCTCAGGCTATGGTCTTGGGAGCCTGATATTGAGCCTGATCGTCAATATCGGTCTGGACAGGGCATATCAGCTATTTGGCGTTAGTATGTTGGTTGCCGCTCTTTGTTCGATATTTGTTTTCAGAAAAGAGAAGTAATTGAAATTGTCTATCAAATTCTTTTATTAAAGCAGCCTATATTTCACTCCACATCTTTAAAATTCCTTTTTCAATAACGAAATCCGGAATTTGATAACCATTATGCTTGCCCTGGTTTTCAGCAGGATACTGCGGTTCGATGATTTTATCTGAGACCGCGAAAGTTAGCTTCCAGTTGGGTTGAGAAAGGAAAATTTGCAATCTTAACGGTCTTGTTTCATCTACGGTATCCATTTTTACGTTTACTTTATCCAATTTTCCATCGTGATTTAAGCTCCACTTTCCTCTCCAACCTGACAAGTATAATTGTTTTTATCTTTTTATACTGTGGGATAACAAATTCATTGGGGCTGAAATTAAAATGAATATAACCTAGCAATAAAAATTTCAGTAAATTTTGCTGTGTTATGCGATTGAGCGCTCTAGTGTTTTTCTGTTTTAATTAAATGACCTTTTTCGTCGTAAAACCTCCAATCACCCGTTTCCTTTTCTCTCATTTAATAATCGCTTTCAGTAGATTTATATTCGCAAAGATTCGCTAGTTTCATTATTCTCCCTTAGTCAGCTTTTTAATGATGTTAGCCGGCCTTAAATTGGCTATTTCAGCCGCAGCATACTCACTTCGCTATCTTTCCAATAAAATTGAACAAAGTAAATAAAACTATAAGTATTATATTGAATAGATAGTAGCCAAGCCCCAGTTATGTATTGGCATCGTGCATTTTTTAGAAATGTCCTTAATTGTTTTAGCTGACTCATTCGTTTTGGTTTTCCAGCCATCAGTGATCCAAATTGTTTGATCATTAAGTAACAGGAACTACTCGCAAAGGGGTCAGCATGCTCCAGCGCAATGAACTGAAAAATGAATTTAGGGGTCAACATGAGCCAGTATGGTAGTCGAATGAGTTTGAAACGCACTAGACCTCCCTAAATCTAATTCAAGTTTGAAGGGTCTGTATGCTTTAGTATATCCGGACTGAATGAATTTAAGAAAAACTGATGATTTCCGGTCGCGTAGCAAGTGTTTCGCTCATCTCTACCAGAAGCTCTTTTTTACCAGATACTTTAAATATTACTATCAAATGATCGTCGTCTTTAGCAATTTCCATACGTTCTAAAATAAGCCCCTTTGTCTGTAAAACACTTTCGAGATTTCCAATCTGATGGAAGTTGGGGTCTCGAAAAGTTACACTCAAGAACTGCTCCTTTTGTAATTGCGCAATTATTCGCTCTACCCTCGTAACCATTAACAAAACTCCAAGTGTAATAAGTGTCAGACAAAGTGCTAAGGCATGGTAACCTATACCCGCTGTCATTCCAATTGCCGCCGAAGTCCAGATTACGGCAGCAGTTGTCAAACCATGTACTGAAATTTTATCTTTAAAAATGACACCAGCACCAATAAAACCAATCCCTGTTATGATATTTGCTGAAATTCGGTCGTCTGTTTGTGCTCCATGCTGAGAGACTATCGTAAAAATGGTCGACCCGAGTGAAATTAAAATTATTGTACGAAAACCGGCAGACTTATTTTTGTATTCACGCTCAAAACCGATTGCCCCTCCACATAATATTGAGACAACCATCGCGACCATATCCTTAATTTCTACAGTAAAATCCATTAGTAAAATGCGCTAAAATTATTTGTTGCTATTGGAGCTTGTTGCTCATTTTGAAAATATTATTTCGAAAATCTATCTATTATGCAAAATGTAGGGATGTTCGGTTTTCTTGACCGTACTGTTCCAGAGATTCATTTCGATACAAACTAGATTTGCCATATAGTATCTTCCACCATCATCGCTAGCCTTTTAACTTCTAGGTCCATCCGTTTGATTATTTGTTTTAGAACAACTGCCGAATTGAAAAAGATTGGCAATTCCTTTTTTGAAGGTAAAATTTTTGGGTTTTAGAATGTAGACCTTTTTATCTCTTTTCATTTTCTTAACGGTTCGTATAACCGTTTCAACCCGTAATCCAGTCATGTTCGCAATCTGTTGAACACAAATACCGACAAACGAAATAAACATAATGAAGAGATGACCGCTCAAGAACGTCGGAGTATCGATAATAAATCTTCATTTTTTAAAGGAAAAAACGACGGTGCTAGCAAATTCTTGAAAAAAGCATCCTATACCTAAGGAATATCTTCAGAGATAGGTTGGTTGTGGAATTTGCATTAGTGCTGGAAGCTTTTCATGCTTCCAGCAGTTGCATTCCAAAAAATAAAGCGTGAATTATAAAACCATGCCGCCGTCCATAATGATTTCCGTTCCGGTCATGAAGCTTGCCACATTGTTATCTGACAGGTAAATAACAGCTTTGGCAACATCTTCCGCAGTTCCCATTTTTTGTAAAGGGATTTCGTTGATTAACCATTCATTAAGACCTTCCAATGTTTTTTCGTCCAATCCTGCTTTGGTCATAATTTCCGTTTTTGTCGGCCCCGGACTTACTAAATTCACTCTGATTTTTCTAGGTGCTAATTCTGCAGCAGCGGTTTTTGCAATGGAATTCAATGCTGCTTTGCTTGCCTGGTAAATCGAACTATTTGGTTTAAACGTCGTCGCAACGTTGGATGAAAGGAACACCACTGAACCTCCATCGTTCAATAGAGGAATAAATTTGCTTAAGGTAAAATAAGCTCCTCTGAAATTAATGCCCATTACGTTGTCGAAATTTTCGGCGCTCATATTTTCGATCGGGCCTAAAGTTCCGGTGACCCCTGCATTAATAAACAGGATGTCAACTTTTCCGAATTGCTTTTCAACTTCAGTTTTGAAATGTTCAATGTCGTCCAATTTTCCCTGATCGGCCACAAAAGAAATAGCTCCTAACTCTTGCGCGGCCTTTTCGATGGCTTCTTTGCGTCTTCCGGTGATAATTACTTTCGCTCCCTCTGCGATCAACTCTTTTGCGGTTGCATATCCTATTCCGCTGTTTCCACCTGTGACGATGGCTAATTTGTTATTCAACTTATTCATTTCTTTTGATTTTTTTTTTCAAAGTTATAGGAGTATTGATATACTTTTGTTATCAGTATAACGGAGTATACCAGTATCATCAGTTATATCAATTAACTTTGCAATTATGGAAAGAGATCAGACAGAAGAACTTAGAGCTTTGCAGGATACCCTTTATTTCATTGGAGGAAAGTGGAGAATTCCTGTCATTAATTCGCTTTGCAACGGCAACAGACGTTTTCGCGAAATTGAAAGAAGTATCCCTGGAATTACAACAAGAATGCTTTCAAAAGAACTCAAAGATATGGAATTAAATAAGTTGGTTAAACGAACTGTTTATCCTGAAACTCCTGTTTTAATTGAATATGAACCCACTGAATATTGCAGGACTTTCGGGAATATTATTTCGGAAATGATTATTTGGGGCAGAGAACATCGAAGAATGATTGTGGAGGATAAGATTTAATATCACTTTTTCTGTGTTACAATTGTTCAATAAAAATTGTAAGTTATGCCCCAAATGCAAAAGTCGTAGCTTTCTTCCAGCTACAAAAAGCAGATAGTTTTCTTGCAAGTTATGAAATTGTAATCACAGAATCAGTACCGAAGAAAAAGAGTGCCTTAAATTTGTCTGTCTGGCAATTGTGACCTACTACATCAACGCACAATGCGAGCGGTTGATTATTGTACCCATATTTTCTTGTTTAGCTCTTCTGGCTGTTTATTAAACAAGCGAAGCGAAATCATCTTTTATCCCAATTTATCATAGAATATTTCTTTGGTCAATTTGTCACAGAGCGCGACATTATAAAAATAAGGACGCTCTGTCACACGGGATTTATTAGAACTTATGATAGTTTCCGCCTTATATTTTTAAATTTGCGAACACATGATATCGAATATCAAATACAGACCTGCATTAAAGAGTGACCTAGAGTTCCTATTGGATCTCAGGATACAGACGATGAATGCACATTTAACAGCAAGCTCTTTACCAGTCTCTGACGAAGCTCATTTGCAAAGAATTGACTATCAATTTGAACACGCCTTAATAATTGAGATAGATAAACGTGCTATAGGGCTATTAAAAATAGAGCGGCAACAGGATAATATTGAGCTGATACAAATTCAGATAGCGGCCTCCTATCGGAGCAAAGGTATCGGTAGGAGAATATTAAATGATTTGATAGAAGAAGCTATTGAATCCGAAAAAACGATAACATTGAGTGTCCTAAAGACCAATAAAGCTAAAAATCTATATTCTGATGTTGGTTTCAAGATTGTTGGCGAAACTGAAAGCGCCTACTTGATGCTGTTTGAGAACTGTAACTGGAGTCTAACATAGATATGATCAAAGTGTAAATTAAATTATTCTTTATTTCCAGTTCCTATACTTAGCTAATTCCCTTATAATTTTACGGAGTTAGTTGACTGTGGATAATAGATATTTTTATTTATATTTTTATCGTTATCCAATATAAATACTTACCTTTAAACTAACTCATTGATAAACAGAACAAGATAAATGTGCTTTTTATTAGCGTATCAAAATTATATTCAATAAATAATATGATTAAAGACAAAAAAAAATGATAAATGACGCTATTCAATCCTTGGAAAGTTATTTAGTTCAATTTCCTTTGATTTTAAAGAGATTAGAGTTATCAGATTTAGAATATAAGCAATCCATAGATAAATGGAGCAAAAAGGAGATTTTGGGACATCTAATTGATAGTGCAACGAATAATCTGACAAGATTCATCACCGGACAATTTCAAGATAATCCTATCGTACTGTATGACCAAGTCAGTTGGTGTACAGCCAACTATTATCAGAAAGCAGATCTTGGTCATATGATCGCGTTGTGGGAATGCTTAAACCGACAACTTTTGTTCATATGTAATCAGTTAACACCAGAAATTTTATCAAGGAAGGTCAATGGAAACACATTGGAATTTCTGATCAATGATTACATTTCACATTTTGAACATCATTTGCGACAAATTACTGCTAAAAAATATGGAATCGACGAAATGTAAAAAGAAAAAGAAGTACCCTTAAGGTACTTCTAGCTATGGTTTATTAGAGTTCAGCATGTTAACTAATTCTTGTACAGACTTATGAGTTTGTGAGGCAAAATCTTTTATTCCATCAACTGTTTCCTTGCACAGAGGCGCAGCCCTTTCAAACATGATATCTTCATAGGCTGAAATAGCTTCTTTGAGGTTGGTATGATCTCCGCTGGTAAGGCATTCACATAGATCCAAAGCGTCCAGCATGGCCAGATTGATGCCCTCACCATTGGGTGGCATCAAATGGGCTGCATCGCCGATAAGAGTCGTATTATTTTTAGTAGCCCACCGACGCGCTAAGGGAAAATAGTTTAACGGACGCCAGGTGAAATGTTCACTGGCTTCAAAAAGCGTAAAGAAGGCTGGATTCCAATTTGCAAAATGTTTTTTTAAATATATATTCACCTCTTCGGTACTACTGAAATCAATACCGCTGGATATGTCCCAATTTTCCGAATACATCGAGGCTGCGTAAAAGGTGAAACCGCCATCACTCTGCCCAATCCACTATCAACTCTTCAAACAATGAAATACATAACTCTTTCCCGTATACGTACTATACGTGTAGAGGGAAAATTCCTATCAAAAAACTAAAGGTCAAAGTTGACCTAGGAGATTCGGATGAGCAGATCGCGCATGGCGAAAAGCTGTTCGAAATATTGACCAATAAAAAATCCTATGCTGCCATATTGAATTATATGTCCAAGATTGGATATGAATTAGTCAATACTTCCGATTTAACTGATAACTATAATGGATTGGGAGGGACTTCGGGTATTAATGGCTTTAATTGAGAGAAAAATGAAAAGATAAACTTCAAAAACTGAGAATTAAACGTCGATTATAAAATAACAAAAGCGACTTACGAAAAAACAGCATTTGGAGGAAGTCAAGTACGAGAACAACAACTGCGATCTATTCTGCGGTTAATGACTGCACGCTTGGCTAAGGTTTAAGTTGCCACACTTACGATTTTCCTTGCCAAGACCAGTGTTGGATCAATCAAAGGTATTTTTTGACTACCTTTTATTATATCACTTTCATTTGGAAAGATTAATGGAAGTTCAGTACAACCAAGTATAACGACCTCTGCACCTTTCTTAATGACAAAATCCGCAGATTTTAAAATATTTTTCCTGCAATTTCCATCGGTATATCCTGCTTTCACACCATCTTTTCCGTAGATACTCTCCATTACATATCCCTGGTTTTTTTCATCCGGCACAATGATCTTTAAGCCAAATGCTTTCAGTACATCGTGATAAACTTCGCTCTGTATAGTACCACTGGTTGCCAACAGGCCGACTTTAATTTTTCCGCCATAGTGTTCCTTTATATATTCTACTGTTGTAGTAAGCATATTAATAATGGGAATATTCAGATGTTCCTGAATGCTGTTTACAAATGCATGGGCCGTATTACATGGAATAGCGATAGCATCTGCCCCCTCTGCCTCCAAACGTTTGCAGGTAGAAAACATCGCTATTGTAGGATCTGTTTCATGATACACGAGATTTGCTGTTCTGTCGGGAATCTGTGGGTTTTGCTCGACAACCATTTTTATGTGTTCCTGGTCGTTCTTCGCAGGCGTGTTCTTTATTATTTTATTCATGAAGTCCACCGTTGCCGAGGGGCCAACCCCGCCCAAAATGCCTAATTTAAAAGCCTTTTTGGGGTTGCTATTTTTATTCACTAAAGCATAATCTGCATAAATCTGGTTCACGTCAACAATAGGCATACCCCTTTTCCACAACTGTTCGACAATAAGGGAAAGCTCTGTAATACCTGGTAAAATAATATCACAGCCCAGTTTGTTCAATTCTACACAAGCTTCATAAACGTATTCCAGCGCAAGGCCATCAAAATAGCCGTTTTTGATGCCTAGTTCTCCGTAAATAGCTTCCATCAGTTGTTCTTGCTGCGTTGGAAATAATAGGTCGTAATCCTTAAAATAACTATTCAACAGTTGATTAGCTTTAACATAGTCAGATGTGAGTATACCTATTTTTGCTCCCTTGCCAACTTTGGATGAGACATAATTTGAAAGAGCTTCAAATATGTTCACAATAGGAATTGAAATTTCCTTTTGAAGTTCGTCTAAAAAAGAATGACAGGCAAAACAGGGCAATAATACACTTGTTACTCCTTTATTTTCAAAATTCTTACAAACATTATATGTATAATACTTTCGGGATTTTATATCTTCCTCCTGATATAAAGGTGAATTTATCTGACTGTAGGGTTGCTGTTCAAAAATAAAATGATAACTCAACTGGTTTTTTAAAACCTGTTGATTTTTGAGCAATTTGAAAAACAAATCACCTCCAGATAACGTACCTAATCCCCCGATAACAGCTATTCTTTCCACTATTGCATCTAAAAAATGTTATTACAAATTTACTGTTTTAAGATTTAATATTATTAGGATGCAAACAGAAGATTTGCGACAGTGGAACTAAGATTGCGCGTGTTGGCTCAATTACATTGCAGTTTCCAAACCGTAGCAATAAATTCCATCCACCAGTCAAGATAAATAAACTTGTCTATGTTAGTCGATTTGCCCTGCGTTAAAAATGTTTGTGAGATATTACACACTTGTTCATGAGATATTCAGTCAGCCAATTTTTATCAATTAAAGGATTTACGAAATTCCATAGGGGAAATATTGGTTTTGGCCTTAAACAGTTTATTGAATGATTGAGAATGTTCAAAGCCTAGCTCGTAAGCGATCATACTTATGGTAAGTTCCGTTGTAGAAAGCTTCTCTTTGGCTTTTTCGATTACCTTCTCGTGGATGATCTGTTGCGTGGTTTGCCCTGTCAACGATTTGAGCAAACTCCGCATATATTGGGTTGACATATTTAGCTTTTCGGACAGCAGCTGTACCGTCGGCAACCCATTCCGTAGGATATGTTCTCCTTCGAAATATTCATTAAGAAAGATCTCCAGCGTTTCCAAAAACTGATGACTAGCCTTCTTGCGTGTTATAAATTGACGCTGATAAAAACGCTGGGAATAATTTAGCAGGGTCTCCAATTGCGAGATGATAATGTTCTGGCTGAACTGGTCGATATTGCTCTGATATTCCTGCTTGATGTTTTCGATAATCTGCTGCATTTTTAGTTCCTCGTCTTCTGATAGGAACAGCGCTTCGTTAACTGAGTAATCAAAAAATTCATATCTTTTGATCGAAGTGGAAAGTGACGTGTTCCAGAGAAAATCCGGATGGATCATCAGCATCCATCCGGAAGGATTCTTTCCTTGTTCATCGCGTATTACACTTAACACCTGATGCGGTGCCATACAAAACATCACACCTTCGTCAAAATCGTAATCCTTCTGCCCGTACCTGTACTTGTGGTCCATATCACGTTTTACCGAAATCATATAAAAATCAAACAGCAGGCTCTGTTTTCCGACCTTGGTATGCTCAGTCATATCTTCAAAATTGATCACGCTGATCAGCGGATGCTTTGGCGCTGGCAATCCTCGTAGTTTATGAAACTCGGAAATGGTCTTTAATCTTAACGGTTTGTTATAGGACATGATGTTACGGATTAAATGTATAGGTACAAAAATACAAATTATCGATGCTCAGAAAAATAATACGGACCTTTTAAATCTTCCAGTAAAGTTGGATGAACCGGGTTCCAGTCCAAAGCCTTCTTTGTCTGCGCACTAGAGCTTTGATTATCCAGCTTTGCAAAATGTGTAAACCAGGAAAAGTGCTGTTCGGCATCCTGAGGGGTTAAGGAAGCTAAAGGTATACTGAGACGTTCGGCAATCTCAGCAGCCACCTTTTTGAGCTGAATTCCCTCTTCGGCTACAGCATGATATCTGGTTCCTTTTTCAAATGGTTTTTCCAGAGCCAAACGGTAAAGCCTTGCAGCATCCAAACGGTGAACAGCTGGCCAGTGGTTATTTCCATCATTGATGATGGCTGAAATGCCTTTTTCCTTTGCTATTTTTATGAACAGTGGAACAAAACCTATTTTATCGCCATTACCGTGCACCGAAGGAGATAATCTGATAACAGCAACATTTATACCTCTGGCAACCTGTTCGTCCGCTGCATTTTCAGTAGCAATCCTTGGATGCGGGTGATTAACACTGCGATCTTTCTCGGTAGTAATTCCATCTTTTGAAAACAGCGCAGTGCCAGAAGTGATCAGAAAGGGTTTTTCAGTTCCGTTCAGTGCATCACCGATAGCTCCGATCACTTCACCATCTAAAATGCACATCTCCTGAAAACGCCCAAAATCGTGTACAAATCCCAGATGGATAACAGCGTCAGAAAGCCTGGCTCCTGACTTTAGGCTTTCAAAATCTGTCAGATCGCCGCGGTGCGCCTCTGCTCCTGCCTCAATTAATTTCATTACTGATTCTTCCGATCTTGCCAGTCCCAAAACCTGATAACCGGCATTCAATAATTCCTGTACTACGGCTGTTCCGACGAAACCTGTAGCGCCTGTAACAAATACTTTCATGTTGAGTTTTATTTATAAAGTAAAGTTCAGACTCAAGGGGCTGAAAAATGTAGCCAAAAGTGACTTTATTGTAGCCACATCTATCATAGCACATAAGACTTGTAGCTCATCAACAGAACTAACAGGTAGTTCATAAGTCTCTCTGTCGGTATCAGCGGTATGCGGCGGAAATCAAATTCAGAATAGCGATATGTATCAACTAATGAAGACGGCTAGCGGTAATATTTTCAGGTCTTTATAAAATTATATATATTGGGCTTGAAATAGAGACTATTCATACTTAAATACCATTCCTTGATTTTTTTTTGGATAAACGATAATTTAGTTAATTACTTTTACTATGCTACATTTATTTAATTCCAGCAGGTACTATCCTGCATTCTTGCTAATATTACTCTTCTCATTAAGGGTCTTAGATGTAAGGGCACAATTGTTTAATCAGGACAGCCTGAAATTAATATCTCGGCAGTTTGCCTTTACAGAAGGGCCGGCAGTGGACAAGGACGGGAATATCTATTTTACGGACCAGCCCAATAACAAGATCTGGAAATACAACACGGAAGGTCATCTTTCTCTTTTTAAAGATTCAGCCGGCCGTGCAAACGGATTGTACTTTAACCATCGCGGTCAGCTACTTGCCTGCGCAGACGAAAAAAACGAAATTTGGTCGATAAGTAATGATGGCAAAGTTACGGTCCTGCTGTCAGATGTAGATGGAAGGAAACTGAATGGTCCAAATGATCTTTGGGTAGATAAGAAAGGTGGAATTTACTTTACAGACCCCTATTATCAGCGTCACTACTGGACCAGAAAAAAACCAGAGATAGAAGGGCAAAAAGTTTATTACCTCCCTCCAGGAAAAGGTAAAAAGCCAATTGTAGTGGCTGATGATGTAGCTAAACCTAACGGCATTGTGGGATCGCCCGATGGAAAATACCTATATGTAGCGGATAGGGTGCGAAATAAAACTTACAGGTATACTATTGAATCTAACGGTAAGCTCAGCGAACAGAAGGCGGTCATAGACCAAGGCTCTGATGGGATGACATTGGACAATCGGGGAAATGTTTACCTTACGGGGAAAGGTGTTTCTATCTATAGTCAGATAGGCGTACTGATAGGACATATTGAGGTAAATGAACCATGGACATCGAATGTCTGTTTTGGTGGCAAAGATCGAACTGATCTATTTATCACAGCTTCAACAGCAATTTATTGCCTCCCAATGCGTACAAAGGGAGTTGATTAAATTGCCTGTCTTCAGCAGTTGGCTTAAACGGCAATTTAGTAAGCTCTTCTGACTATATGAACAGTTTCGCATTTAACTACATCAAAAGAGAGATGATTTTAACATAGTTCTAGCCCTTGTAGAAAAATAAATAACCTCTTTAATAGATTTTGTAAATTTGGTAAAAATCTATTTCGCCCGAGTATGGCTGTACCAGTTAATAAAGAAGAATTACAACAAGCTATTGAAACGAATTACAACAAGCTGAAAAATGAATTATCGACCATTCCTGTTGAGTTAACTACCGTCACTGATTTAGAAGGACATGCAAAAGATACTACAATGAGTATCAATAACCTTGTTTCTTATTTGATTGGATGGGGAGAATTGGTGCTTAAATGGAATCGGAAAAAAGATAATAATGAGCCAGTGGATTTTCCTGAAACAGGTTATAAATGGAATGAACTTGGCAAGTTGGCGCATAAATTTTACAAAGATTATGAAGGCGTTAACTTCAATACATTATGTAGTAAATTAGATGAAACTGTTTCTAAAATCCTTAATCTAATCGAGCAAAAATCTAATACTGAATTATATGAGGTTTATTGGTATGAGAAATGGACTTTGGGAAGAATGACTCAGTTTAACACATCTTCGCCTTACACCAATGCAAGAGGGAGAATTCGTAAGTGGAAAAAAGAACATAACATCAAATAAAAATCTTACCCAAATGGACAGGATTTAAAAACTATTATCCAGTTGGACGACCGTTTGCATATTTATCGACATTGGTAACTATTAATAAAAGCTTTTTCATGGATCACTTATTTTACTACCTTAAAATTCGCACTATCGGATGATTTGGATTTTGGGACACGACAAATCACAGCTTCAAGTTCGCCGGATTCAATTTCTTTCAACACCATTTCGGCCATCTTTCTTCTCACTCTTCCTTCTCTTCCCACAGGTGAAAAAGCAGTTTCTTCTGTCAATATCCGATCATCCTGGGGATACATATAGGTGTTGTCAAAAAATACGAGCTTTGTATGGTTATTCTTACAGGCCAATTTACTCCGGAATATGCACCAATCTTCTGACTCTCCTGAGATCACTTTCTATATTTGTAAACTGATGAAGAAACAGAAAATTTCAAGCAAGAGCAGTTACTTTTAAAAGATTATACCACTTCTTTGGCTGCACTGAAATCCATATCCATGGGACGGATAAATGACCAGGTGGAATGGACAACCTTCCAAATATCACCTTCCTTTTGATAAATTTCAATACAGTTGTAATGCATATCGATCAGTGAGGTATCTGCATGCAATTGATATGTCAACACGGCCATATCACCTCCAAACTGAACTCTCGGATTTTCAAATTCGTAACTTTTTGCATAAAGTTTCCCATCAATTACAGATTTTACAAACGCTGAAATTTCTTCGTGGGTGTCAATACGGTGATCAAAGACCCCATCGAAATAAGAAAAATTGTTCTCAGACCAAAGTTCTATATAACCTGAGCTATCTCCGTTAAACCATTTGTCTAATGCGCCTTTCTCTAACGCTATGATCTGTTCGGCAAGTTGCTGCTCCTGATCGCTATATCGCCAGGATGGATTGTTGTTTGTTTGCATTTTAATTTTCTTTTTAAATTGTTATTAATTTGTTCTATAAATACACATCAGAGATAGAAAAGTTGTTAGGACACGTACCATTGTTCATAAACAGCGAAAAGAACTAACAGCGGTCAAGTATCTGTTTGAAGGTGTGAACGGCATTGCATTATCTTTTTAACCCCTCACTGACAAGGTCATATGATTCTCGGATCATTTTTTTAAGAAGCCGATCTGGAACATCTTCATAAAACCTTATGCTGATCCAATATTTGGAACTGAGATTAAAGGGTTTGTCGACTGCGTGGTATTGCTCTTTAAGGTTATCAATGGTATCTGTATTACATTTTATCGTACAAGACTCGAACTTATCGATATCTACCATGCAGAACATCTTCTTATCTATATAAAACACGAGAATAGAACGTGAATTACGAAAAAAACCATTAAATGGCATTCCTTCGTAGCTATTTGGCATTGATAAACAATACATTCTAAATTCCTCAATGTCCATAATGATCAAAATTTACCAAACTGTGCCAATGCAGATAATATCCAGAACCCAGTAATGAGGTTATCATTCTAAGATAAAACCAGACTCGATTGTGACTTTCGACTTTAACGTAATAATATTTCTATTAAAAATAGCTACTTTGATAAATTTTCCAATTCCTCCCTTTGCTTTTTTGTCAGACCGTCAACAATCAACTGGTATGATTTTTCTACCAGTGACTCGATTTTCTTTTTGGGAACATCTTTATTGAAATAAACACTGATCCAATGCTCTTTGTTCATATGATATCCTGGTTTAATCCCCTCATATTCTTGCTGAAGTTCTTTTGATTCATCAGGGGCACACTTGAGATCACAAAAATCGAATTCATCTATGTTCACAAAACAAAACCATTTTTCCATAACACTGAAAGTCATAATACTTTTATCATATTCTGATTTTGACTTCTCAAAAGGTAAGTTATCCTGAGCTCCCTTAAACGAAAGGCAATAGTCTCTGAAATCCTGTATATTCATAACTATAAATTTTTAGAATCATAAGAATGTGCAAAATTTTCATTTTAATCTCACAGTACAAAGATAAGCAGAACATTAACCGGTCAGAAAGATAAAAGAGGATAAAAATATCACTTTTCAGGAATTAATTTTGCGTCTGTAATCGAGGGGTGTAGAACCTGTATTCTTAGTGAAAAACCGAATAAAATATGAAGATGAGTTAAAATGCAGCTTGTCTGCTATTTCGGAAATGGATTGAGAAGTATACAGCAAAAGGCGACATGACTCTTGTACAATTTTTTGGTCAATGTATTTCTTTGGAGAGATACCTAACGCTTGCCGTACGATCTTATTGAGATAATTGGAAGTGATACAAATTTGATCGGCATAATGGCCAATGTTCCGGTTCTCAATATAATTTGTTTTGACCAGGTCGACGAAAGTCTTCAAATGTCTGCTTTCAGTATTGTCAGTTATTGCCGGTTTATCCTCTGGAATCGAAGTACTGCGATTGAGCAGAATGAGCAGTTCATAAAGCATAGCGCGAAGCAAATGCTGGTCTCTTTCACACACTACATTAATTTCATCTTTGATCTGGGAGAGTAGGTTAATGACCTTATCAAAAAGCATCTTCTCAAACAACAGCATTGAAGAAGCTCTATCTGGGCTCAGGTAGGGAAAGTTTTGTAAAAAATAAGGATCGTTAAAAAATGAAAGAAGAAACTGTTCTTCGAAGACAAGAACATAGCCATTAAGCTTTGTTTGAGGATTCCATTGCCAGATATCACCGGGAATGGAACATATGGCAGTGGAAGGTTTGGCTTCAGATTCATTGCCATTGACACATACTATCTCACTTCCTTCCGTAACAAAGGTAATATCATAATAGGTTAATCTGTGAATGGGATTTTTTAAAATGTTATCTTTAATAGATTGAAGAGAAATGACATCTATAAGAAGTTCTTTTCCATATTTTTTTTTGTAGAAATTATATAGATATATGTCTTTCATTCCTGACTTTAATTTTTAAATTCACTTGCCAAGTTACGCCGTGGTCAGGTTATGGACTATAACATCACATCGACGGCAGCTTTATAATACCTTATTAAAAAGTTTAATTTACAATCGTGTCATAAAGGTCGTTAATTTGAATAATAAAGATGTAAATATAAAGTATTACCCCTAATAAGTCCAAAGAAAGACAGTAAGATAATTTTCGTTAGGAAGTTGGTGTTTTTTGTACTGTCAATCCAAGCAAAGTGCTTCATCAACGGCCTCACTCCAATTTACGGAAGGAACATTAGAGTTCTTTGTGTAACAAACAAGCCAAACAGATTGTTCTGACTGATGATTTTTTCCCGACCATTGTCTCCAATCTGTTTGGCATTTAGGACAATATCTTACTTAAAGATTATGGATGCAAACTTAATACTGAAGAGTGACTGTAGTGTGTCAGTGGTGATATAATTTAAAATGCAAAACGGGTTCTTGGTTTTAAAGATTCCCAATTGGAATACCCCCCCCAACCCTACAGCTTCTCCGGATTTCCTAGCCGAATTGAACACGCTGTCAACATCACACTTATGTTTTAAACTTGCTTCTTTTCGATGACAAATGCCTTCAACTCCGCTATTTTCCCATTCTCGAATCGCCATATATCACAATAATCAAAATATTCGTATCTCCCGATCTTGTTTTTTAATCTGATTTCACCCGTAACCGTAACAAAATTATCCTCTTCGATAGCCTTTTCCACATTAAAAACAGGTGGTTCCCGATAAAATTCTTTCATATAAGCTCGGACTTCTTCTTTCCCATTAAGGGTACGTTCTCCTACGAATACCCATTTGGTGTCCAAGGTACAGTAATCTAGAAAACTTTCATAATCGCCATTTGATACAAATTCATTGGCTTTGTGCAGAATTGTCGTGTTATTCATTTTTGTATGTTGTTTTAAATGATTGTTCTTTGTCTGGGCGCTAAAAGTGGATGTGGCAAGAAATAGTACGATAATGATTAATGATTTTTTCATAATAAAAATTAAACCGATAAGATGGCTTAAAAGTTCTCTTCAATAATTTGTATTCCGAATTCTGATAAACGGCTGATAATGTTCTCCGATAAGATCATAGTTTCAGGAAGATAAAGACCTCCGGTTTTCTGTCCAGATTGTCCTTTAAGACCTAAGATCTTCTCAGCAATTAAATATACACCGACAGCAGTAAGATGAGAATTTCCTTTAGGACCGGAGACTATCGTTCGAAGTTTCTTCCTTTCACCTGATAATGAGAGCCCCGCCATCTCAATATATAAATCGTGTGAGGCTGTCAAACCTCTATTGCTACCTATCGATTCCCCGACAGCGAAATCAAATCGAATATCGTAGGCATTCGTAAAAGCGGCGATACTGGGAACATCCAAGGCACTCATGGGATGACCTATTACCGACGAATCATCGTAAAGATGAAGGACTCTTGTATTTTCTTTTGAATCCACATACAGCCAATTTCCATCCTGGCGGATCAATGCCTGACCTATAAAACCGGTGACCTCTTCTGCAACTAGTGGTCCCACGGGATCCTTTTCATCATACAATCCTGCAGTTTCGACACGCGTAATTCGGCTAAATCGAGAAGACAATTCCTTTACAACAAGTGTCAGTAATCCCGCTTGCCAATGCCCGGCAAATACTATAGGCGCAGAAATTGTTTTATGCAAACTGAGAAATGCAGTAGTAGAAATCTGATTAGCCAATTCGCTTACAGTTATACAGGCAATGCCGTTCAATATAGCTGTTTCCCTTAAAATATTGCTGTGATCATCCAACGCTGATATTATAAGATCAATTTTTTGAAACTCAGCTAAAGTAAATCCTTCCTCCAGATTGATATAGGCAGTTTCGGCGGAAGTTAATTCTTTGGCCAGCAGTTCACCTTTCTGAGGATTTCTACCCGCAAGAATAAGTTCAATTGTGCTGTCTGCCTCTCTGATTATACGTGCTACGTTGGTCCCTACCTGTCCGTACCCGCCAACAATCAGAATTCTTTTTTTCTGTGATTCCATAATAATATACATCAATATTTTTAGGTCAAATGACCTAATACAAATGTAGGTCATTTGACCTAAATAAAAAAATATTTTAATATTTATTGTTAAATTTACCAGATGGACAAAAAAGAAGAGCGGTTAAATCAGATCTTATCGACAACAATAACTTTACTTATCAAGGAAGGAGCGGAAAACCTATCTATGAGGAAAGTAGCAAAAAATGCTAATTTGTCTCTGAGCAATCTACAGTACTACTACAAGGATAAAGATCTCCTTTTGATTGCCACAGTGGAATTTTACTTTGAAAGTTGCAAGAAAGAACTCACTAAAGCCATCAAACTTTTAACAGCCGAGAATATGCCGGATAAAGATGTTTTCTTGGAAAAGGTATTGAGTATGTTACTCATTGATGGCAGATCCAATCATCAAACTTTGATGTTTCAAGAGATATGGACTTTGGCATCCAGAAATAAGGAACTGCAAAACGCTGTGGAAACCTATTATAAAACGTACTGCTTGTGGATGATAGATCTAGTTGCTGCATTTTGCAGCAAACCTGAGGAGATTGTAAGTTTTCTAATTCCATTTGTAGAAGGCTATACCATTGTAAATAACGTTATTCCTTTAACCAAGGAAAAAGTAATTGAGATGATGGTAAAACTTATCTCAATCATTGAGAGGTAGACTAATAAATTCTATTAACTATCCAACATAGAACTTTATGGTAGAATCTTGCATCCACTCAAGAAATTTTTGAAGAATACGAATTTTTGATAAGATTCTGAATAGCGAATAATCTGAAACTCGTCTATTATCAGAACATTCTTCTTACCGCGGAAACTGATTGAACTACTACAATCAAATACTTAAGTTATTCATAATCGCTAGCCCGTAATGGAGATTTATAGGGATATTTCCCATACATAACAAAATAAGGAGCGAGTATTGTTTTTGGCAATGCTTCGCTTATAAGCTGTTCTGATGGCTATTCAACATCAACCTTACAATATTTTATCTGTTGGCTCAAAATTTGATATTTCGTCGTATTTAGGCCTAACCACTACGTCGCCTTTTAGATTGACAAGCCCTATTTTGAAAGGATATAAGTTTTCGTTGCTATTACTGAGTTGGCGAAATTGGATTAAACCAAATTGGTACGACATGTATTTTCGGCCTTTGTTTTGGCTAGCATTAAAAGGTATTTGTTTGTTTAAACCGACAAGTTCCAATGGTTCGCCTTCGGCATTTATTAGGGCAAACAAGCCATTTCCCAGGTTCGAAAGCCCCTTATCCTCTTTTTCAAAGGATAAAATCTTCTTTCCTTGGGGAGTAATAATTTGGGTTTCATTTGGATTTTTAATGCTAATAGCCAAAAGATGTTTACTGTCTAAAAGTACGAGCTGTTTCCAATTGTAACCCAGTACAAATTCTCCCTTGGTATTAATCAAGGCGTGGTCCAGTTCCCCATCGTCTTTATTGTCGAACCTGGCTACTACCGCCATACCCTCATAAAATTCGGTCGCTTTGGCAAGCCCTACCTTCACCAGCTCTTTTCCGTTTGTATTGACATAGCCATAGTTGGGATAAAACTCCTTAAAATTATTATCTTCCTTATAAACCATAACCCTGGCTAAGCCATTGTTAAAGCTTGAAATCTCTTTATAAATTGGTGGCGTGATCATTTGGCCCTTGGTATTCATTAGTCCAAGGAGCAACTCTCCTTCTGGCAGCCAAAAGCTGAACAAGCCATTCGAAAAAGTATCATCTATATCATATCTGGCATCTGTAACCATTTCTCCTTTCAGATTAATGATCCTGCCAATGCTGTTTTTATTATACTTTTTGGAAGTATATTTCTCCCACACCTGCGCAAACCCATTTTCAAAGGCTTTTGCATTTACGTATTGAAGCTTAATCACTTCTTCACCTTTTAAATTGATATAGCCATAAAGTCCATTTTTAGCTACTACTGCTAGTCCTTGTGAAAAATGTCCTATCTTATCGTACACAGGCTGTACCACTATTTTCCCGCTGGTATTGATAAAGCCCCATTTACCATTTATCTCAACGCCCGCAATTCCTTCACTAAAAAAAGTGGTATTCGTAAACTGAACAGGAATAACCAGTGCTCCCGATGTATCGCAATAACCCCATTTGCCCCTTTCCTCCCTTTCTATATCAACGGTTTTGTATTCTTCATTACGCTTGACAGAATCTTTTGGGTTTACGTTCGATGGCGAAACCAACAACACTGGAGCGGTATCAGGCACATATTTACCTATATTTACGGGCACAAGGTTATTGCCCCAGGAACCGGCATCGTCATAAACAGGAGAAATTACCTCATGACCAAAAGCATCAATAAATCCACATTTTCCATCTAGGCGAACCAAGGCCAAGTGCTTTTTTTCTTTTTGTGCAAAGGAGACCGTATAAAAGCCGATCAATAGCAATAACAACGATGTAAATTTCATATAAGAAGTTTTTATAGAAATTAAATCTACTTAATTTATCCGTTCCTTCCAATCGTAGTCAAACGAACAGCTTGCGCCCCTTATTTCTCGTCAAAGACAAACCCCTAAATTGACATATTTTTATTTACCCACATTTTTATAAGGCTGGAAAATAGTGTTAGGCTTTCTTTTCGCTGGCAAAAATTCCAGTGGGGCTGATCACCACCTTAAGTTCGCCTGCAGTTACATTGAAATCTAAGGCGTTATCCCGTCGCTGCGGCAGATCTATAAATTTTCCCGTGTCTTCTACCCGGATCATCAATCTTCCGGAAATACCAGCCGTCCAAGAACAATAGAGTGATAACACGGTCTTCTTTTGTGGTAAGCTACTTCTTAAGTTTTATCTATATGTTGTGCTTTGAGCGACTTCGATCGTTTTATTCTAATGTATGTAAGGTTGCATTTTCAGATTTATAAGAATGAGGTAGTTTTGATAACATGCACCACACAATGATCAGAAAAATAATACCCACCAACAACCCTACTTGTAGAGCAAAAAGATAGTTGTTTTTGAAGTATTCATGCTCTAAAATTGAATAAAAAATTCCACCTATGATACTTATTCCTAATGCAGAAGCAGTCTGTTGAAATGTAGAAAATATTCCCGAAGCAGCACCTGCATCTTTTTCTTCAATATTATCTAAAACCACATTTAATAGAAATGGAAGAACTAAACCGTTGCCTAATCCATAAATTCCTATCAAGAGCATAGAAATGAATGGTTGGTCTTTGTGCGAAAAGAATATCATTTGTAAAATAAAGGATATTAAAATGATAGACAGCCCCAATTGCAGAACACGCTTGCCATATCGAGGGAGGAGTTTACCTGCAAAGACCGATGAAACCATAAATAAAATAGCATGGGGAATAAAATAAATACCACAGGCTAAGGCTGATATGCCCAACCCACTTTGTAAATAAACAGCAACAATCAATAAATAAGCTGTGTGAAGCATAAAATGAAACAGTACAGCATACAAGCCTACTTTAAAATCTTTTAATTTAAATAAAGAAATATCAACTAAAGGGTCTTGTTTGCGTGCCAGTTTCCTTTGTTGAATAATTATAAAGCTAGCCAAAAATATGATGGACAAAACAATTAACGTATAGAACCACCACGGAAATCCATTTTGTCTGCCTTCAGTCAAAGCATAGATGATACAAGCCAATCCGATTGTTAAATACAAAGCTCCTTTGTAATCAAACCTTACTTTTTTCAATGTTGGTGTGTCGGTCAGATAAAAATGTATCGCTAACAAAGACAATATGCCAACAGGGAAATTAATGAAAAATATTAATCGCCACCCTTCGATTATGAAATGTGTCTCTGCTAAATATCCTCCTAAAACTTGTCCAATAATGGCAGCTATGCTTAATGTTATACCATACCACCCAATTGCAACTGCTCTTTCCTTACTATCTGTGAACAAAACTTGAATTAATGAAATAGACTGAGTTACCATAAATGCGGAACTAACTCCTTGAAAAAAACGTGCAATATTTAATTGTGTCGCATTTTGGCATAATCCGCAAATGCAAGATGTGATTGTAAATGCCAGCATTCCCCAAAAGAAAACTCTCTTTTTACCTAGAAAGTCGCCAGCTCGTCCGCTAGTTATCAAAAAGCAGGCACTTCCCAACAAATATGAGGCTATTACTAATTGTATTTCACCATCAGAAGCGTGTAGATTTGTCTTGATGGTCGGAATTGCGATATTGATAATAAAGATATCAATTACGTATAGCAAAGGTGCAGTAAGCACTACACAAAGTGCAAACCACTTGTTAACAGTTTTCATAAGAACAAAAGATTAGGATTGTAAATTGATGAAGGGAGCCTCTAGGATTTTTTGCTTTCCAATTCCAAAAGCCATTTTTTACGCCAAATACCACCTCCATAGCCTGTCAGACTTCCATCTGTCCCAACGACACGATGACAGGGTATTATGATTGAAATTTTATTCAATCCGTTAGCATTAGCTACCGCTCGGACAGCATCTGTGCTGCCTATAGCAATTGCCTGTTGCTTGTAGGTTTTAGTTTCGCCATAGGGAATATCTTTGAGAGCTTCCCACACCCTGTTTTGGAAGTCCGTTCCGGCGCTATATAGAGGTACTGTAAATTCTTGACGATTTCCTTCAAAGTACTCTTTAAGTTCCTTTTCCAGCAAAGTAAAATGGGAGTTGTCCCCCTGCACGATCGTTGCGTTCAATGTTTTTGCTAAATTTTTAAACTCTGTTTCCAGCATTTTCCGATCTGTAAACTCGAGTAGACATATCCCTTGAGTTACAGCACAGGCATACATTGTACCTAGGGGAGTTTCTATTCTTTTTAGATCAATTATATTTTGTTGCATGCTATTTTTAGGAGAAACTCCGAAAATATGCTTAAAAGAATCCCCAAAGCCGCTAAGTGATTCGTATCCTGAGTTAAAAGCGACATCTGTTACTGATTCACCGTTTTGGATCTTTTTAAATGCTGAATTTATCCGGTACATTCGCTGATAGGCGTGAAATGTCATACCGTGATTTTTTAAAAACCAGCGTCTCAACTGATGTGGCTCGACACCACGCTGGCGCAAATCGTAGTCCTTAAATTTTAAGCTTGGATCTGCGGATAACTCGGAGATAATCTTTTTGATATAGGAAGGCGTCTCGCTCAACATTTCAAGCGGATGACACACCTTACATGCCCGATATCCGCGAAGGATACATTCCTTAGTCGACCTAAAGAATTCGATATTGTCAGGTTTCGGTTTTCTTGCGGTACAAGATGGCCGACAAAAAATACCTGTTGTCCTCACGGCAGTAAAAAACACGCCTTCATACTTGATATCTCTGTCTAATATTGCCTGATACATTTGCTCAAAACTTAATTCCATAATACAATTACCTATAATTATGGAACAAATTTACCAGTGTTAGAGTCCATCTACAACCGAAAAATTAACAAGTATTTTTTCTCACCTAAAGAATCCGTCGATGTAGATGAATTGGAGTTTTCAAGCAACGTATCTGATGCTGATAATACTGAATTCTTCCTCTAACCAGAAACCTTCAGTCTGAAGTATGGGGAGATTATAATCCAATAAAACTTCATATTTTTACTTTATGCATGCTACTTTACCCTTAGTTGAACGGAGGACTCCTCAGGATTTCAAAAATGTATTTAGTGATTCTTTATATCACATTTGTTTATTCAATGGTAGTGGAAAGATCATTGTTGATTTTGTGGAATATGATTTCGATGGTAGGACCGTATTTTTTTCCTCACCATTCCAGAACATCCAGATCATTAGCGATTCTTACATGGATATTGATGTCCTTAACTTTCACAGCGACTTTTACTGCATCGAGTTTCACAAGAATGAAGTTGCCTGCAATGGACTACTTTTTAACAATATCTACCTTTTCCCCAACTTTCAATTGAGTGAAGAAATATTTAACGAAGTTTCAGAATACTTTTCCAAGATCTTAAAGGTGGATAGCATTGAAAATTTCTCAGCGTCCATTCTCCAGTCTTATTTACAACTTATCCTGGCGATCTGTAGCAAGGAAAAAAACAAATTACTACTTGAACAAAGACCTGTTCACGAAAGTTCTAATGAATTGAAGCTATTTCAGAACCTGGTTGAAACCAATTTCCTTACCAACAGAGATATTACTTTCTATGCAGATCTTATGCATATAGCTCCAAATACGTTGAGCAAAAAAATTAAGTCAATTTTCAATAAGACACCAACCCAGATTATACAGGAACGGGTAATACTTGAGGCGAAGAAACAGATTCACCTTACCCATAAATCCATTAAGGAAGTGGCAGCACAACTAAATTTCACAGATGAATTTCACTTCAGTAAATACTTTAAAAGATATACCGGAGTATCGCCCTCAAGCTTCCGGAAAGAGGTTGGGATTTCTCCTGTTGCAGATTTGAACATGTAATTTCCATAATTGACCATTCCTACCGCAATGCGTTAATCATAACTTTACTAAAAAAAGTTATGATTGATTTATTAGCAAACGCACAAAAACAATTTATCCATTTCCTACGGGTCGCAATTTTTATTGTAATGGCTTGGATCGGTGGCCTAAAGGCCTATCAGTATGAAGCTGAAGGGATCATCCCTTTTGTAGCCAACTCTCCTTTTATGAGTTTTTTTCTCAAGGTAGATGCTTCGGACAAGGATAATTATAAATTGCATAAAAACAAAGAAGGTGAAGTTGTCATCAAGAATATACAATGGCACCAGGCCAATGGAACATATACCTTTTCCTATGCACTGGGAACAGCAATTGTATCCATTGGGTTAATGGTCTTACTGGGTATATTTTACCCAAAAATAGGTATGATTGGTGGAGTCCTAACTGCGGGGATGTCATTGGTAACCCTCTCCTTTCTTGTGACCACACCCGAAGCATGGGTGCCCGATCTTGGAGGATCGATTCATGGGTTTCCAGCTCTTTCAGCAGCAGGCAGGCTTGTTGTTAAAGATGTTATTATGATGGGAGCTGGACTAGTAATAGCATCAGATTCTGCTAAAAGTATAAAAAACAAGTAGGGAGAACCCGTTCAAACATCCCGGACTTTTATACTGAATTTTTTTAGGAAAATCACTAAGGTTCTGGGACGATCCTGAAATTATTGTACTTATTGTATTTCCATATGATCTGTATACTAAAATCTACCGAAACGGGTAAGAGTTTAGTCTGCGAGACTGTAATGTGAACTCTCTTCTTTAAACAAAAGTGGTGTTTTCTTAAATTCACTATTCAAATAATTTAAGTATTGCTCCGCAGGTGTCGTCTTTTTTTTGAAATAGTTTCTTGAACATTTTTTCATTCCTCGTTTTTAACACCAACACTAATAGCCGGCGTGTCGTGAATACAATGAAGTTTCAGCAAGAAATCCAAACGAATTCCCACTTTCAATCGTGTACTCCATATTTTCTGTTCATACCCTTTTTTGAATCTTAAATCCTATATCCATTGTCCTGTTTTCATCTTTGTGTTTTTTATTCGCGATTAAAGAAGATGGTTTGGGTATAACAACTAAAATACCTGACATTTATACGACAAGATTCCCCAAGTAGGCTTTTGTTGAACCTATGATAAATAGCAACAACGCAAAATGAATGAACTTGAATTGAATAGTTAATTCGTATTTATCATTCCGGGGGTTTCGCTCCGTAATTTTTGATCGCTGATAAGGTTTCCTACATTGTCATAGGTGAATACACGCACTTGTCCATTAGCTCGTTTTGACTCCTTTTTTTGTAAAACATCATTTTGATAATATTCCTTTATTTCACTAGCCTCTTCTTTGTAAGAACGTGTTGATAATTTTCCTTTATAATAATAGTCATCATATCGAATATTATTTTTAGTGTATTGCCTATTGTAGAAGCTCCCATCCTCATTAAAGGTCTCATAAATATTGTACCCTTGTTTCTTTTTTTTATTTCCATTGGGATAGAAATCTGTGAAGGTTTCTGTTACCCGGTTAGCTATATGGGCTATGGTACCGTCCTCGTAGTACCTCTTTGAAATACCTATGCCATAATGCTTGTTTTTATTTAAAGACATCCAGCCCTCACTTTTGAGCCTTTGTTCCGTATCAAGGTAATATTCTTTATAATAGGCTTTCTCTGCATCTCGATGTCCTTCGAGGTATAAAAAGCCGCCTTTATATACTGTAAAAGTTTTTGCCTGTGAATTTTCAATTTTGTATTCACTTTTCTCCTCGCGCTTGACTATAAAAACTTTTCCGTTAATAAGACCATTTTTTATGAATATATCGGCATTTTGATTGTCATGTTTAAAAGCGTAAGTTCCATCTTTAAGTACGACGCTTTTTTTAGTCTGCGTATCAATGATGCTGACGTTCCGGAGAAATAATTTATCCAAACTCCCTAATTTAACACTTAATGCGCTAGGCACTTGAGCAAAAGTAAGATTTGCTATTAAAGTTAACAACGTCAACAATTTTATACTCATATTTGCTCCTATTTATATATCACTTTCTTTCAATACTAGCACCACTTTAATGATTTCTTTGCTCTGATTTTTAAGTATCCTTAATTTTTCGGTTCCTATTACTCCATCAAAAAGTAATTCTCATAATTTCTATAATGATTTTTTATTCAAGTGTATACAAAATTAAAATAATAGTGTCATTATATTTACAATCCGCAAGGTTTCATTTCAAATGCGTACGCATTCAAACATTAAGCGCTATCGTGAAAAACCATCTAAAACTTCTCGACTAATCTTTGACGCAAGAAAATCGGCAGATATTGTCTTTGAATATATCGAGACATGCTACAACCGAAAAAGGCAACATTCTGCTTTAGGATACTTATCACCAGAGAAGTTCGCTAGAAAAATCAATAAACAAAATATTGTAGCTTAACTAGGTGTTCTTTTTTTGTTGCAATTCCAATATGATCGCCTAATCCAATGTAAAAAACAGATACAAACCTCATTTTTCTTTCGAAATCACCGTTGCTCAAGGGTAAGGTGAGAGTGTAACTCCAAAATTCGGGACTTTCAAAAACACATTTAAATCTGATTAAAATACGCGCTTCACAAATTAATAAATGTGCATTTTGTACTAATATGTAGACTCTGCATGCATCAGAACAAGAGAAAAACCGCATAGCGAATTTCTTGCTCAACGCCTGGAAAGAAAATGAATCTTTTAATGAAGAAAAAAAACAGTTTTAGCTATTTAAAAGATATCTTATATTTATTTGAAAGTAATATCATCACGTAACCCCGCCACAACAAATGACTGAAACAGAAAAATATCTCGCAGACTTTAAGGAAGCTATTGTGAACGTGTATCCTATTTCGGATAAGGCATTTAATTTGTTGACCGAAGCCGTGCACATTCAGGAGTTTAAAAAAAATGAAGTTTTACTAAGAGAAGGGCGTGTCGCTAATGACATTTTCTTTGTTTGTAAAGGTGCTTTAAACTCTTATTTTATAGATGAAAAAGGAGCTATCTGGAATAAATGGATTTATTTGGAGGGAGACTTTGCGAGCACTCGGTTTTCGGCAATCATAAAAACACCCAACGAATTTACGCTTCAAGCTATTGAGAATACCAAAGTGGTGTGTATGCCCTATCATCAAACAAGAGCAGTTATTAATCAAAATGATGAATTAAAGAACCTGTACATTGCCTATCTGGAGAAAAAATGGATAGTCATTAATGAAGAAAGAGAAATCTCCTTACTGACCGAAAGTGCGACTACAAGGTATCTAAAATTGCTGCAAACGCATCCGGGAATAGACACCAGAATTCCGCTACAATATATTGCTTCGCACCTGAGTATTACCCCAACACAGTTGAGCAGAATACGTAGAGAACTGACCAGATAAAAAATCCTTGCGCTCAACCTATGTAAAGAGTGTTCTCGAAATCGCACTTTATTTTTGCTTTCTATTAGGCAATAAATAATAATATGGAACAAATAAAATAAAGTGTCGAAGTATTTACGATTGATTATATTACGACTTGTGAGGAAATAATTTGGAATAGAACACAAGTAAAGCTAATTCAAGAGTGGAGTATGAGAAAGTAATAACTAAAAAACTGATATTAAATTATGCAAACAATTTCTAAAACACTAAAAATATTACTAACCGCACTTATTCTTTCCAATTTCGTGTTGATGGCTTGTGTGGCGTACCTTTTTTTAAACAAAGAACACAGCTTAACCGCAGAAAGAATAGATATTAAGGACAGATCGGGGAAAAATCGTGTCGTTATCGCAAACACAGATAACATTCCGCAACCCATTATCAATGGGAAAACGTATAAAAGGGCTTACTCTCCCGCAGGTCTAATTTTCTTTGATAAAAACGGCGACGAAAGAGGAGGTTTGGCAATCACTGATAATGAGGAGACTAATCTGAATGCGCTAGCATTTGATTATCAGAATGCTGATGCCGTCGGTATCTTGGCACAAGATAATAAACACGACAATTATTTCAGGGCCGGTCTATTGATTAACGATAAAGATCTATCCGGTAAGCCTGGACATAATATCAACCGTATCAACTTGCTAACTGAGAACGGAAATGCATCTTTGGTGATGAAAGATAATAATGAAGTACCGAGAATTATTTTAAAGGTTGACAGCCTAGGCACCCCCTCTATCGAAATGTTTGACAATAATGGAAAAGTGAAATGGAAACAATAAGCTATAATCTGTGTGATTCATACAGATCCTTACAATAACTTTATGTTAAAATGATGGTAGAACTGTAAGTTTTACCACATTCTAGCGTAATCAACAATCTCGTATGCCCCTTGCGGGAATTGCCCTGACCACTGCGCTCATGCTTTTCATAGCCAAGGTGGCCGTCCATTTCTCCTTCGAGCATTTGCGATACTGCACGTGCCTGTAATTCGCGGAAAAACGATTGCAGCTCTAATCCGTTCTTAAAACTCTTTAAGAACTCCTTGTCGTTTAATAGTGAATCCTTGTCAATCATACTCTTATAAAGTTAAGTAAATAAAAATGCGAAGTCCTTTAGAACTCCGCATTTTTGTAACTTAAACACTTGATGAGACAATGTCACAAATAACTGAAGCGATATTGGTGAATTCCCCAGATACCCCCTTTTTAGCGGTAGTTTTATTCGTAATATTCAATTTTCCTTTTCACTAAAATTCCACCCTCAAATTCGTCTTTGGGATTTCTTTTAATAATTTCTTTTTGTTCAATCCAATTTCCATAATTATCATATATATATGAATAGTTTGATGATTCAATCGTAGGTCGTTTTTCAGATTTGGTTTTTTGTTCTTCTAAATCACCGTGTGAATTGTATTTATAATTTATTATTTCTTTAAAATAAGAAGACCGCAGCTCTATCGGTTTATTTAAGTTATCATACTTTATACTAACTACCCCGGATATATTGCCATCAAAATTTTCTGTTTTTTCCTGAATCATGTTTTTATTAAGGTCATATATTTTGTTGATGATAGAAATTAACAAAAATTCTTGTTTTGTTTTGTCATATTCATAACGTTTTTCTGTTTCTTCATTTTCATTATAAAAATAATCCGTGTACGCACTCAATTCATTCATCACTAATTTATTGTCTTCGAATTGGTTTTCGATCTTTTTTATCAATTGTTTTTTTTCATTATAGGAAAACAAGATATCTTCGTGTTTTTCACCTGTAATCGAGCCAATTTCTTCTATTTTGTTAAGTTTTCCTTTTTCATAAAAATACCTTTCATTTAAATTATAGATATATTTATTGTTCTTTTTATCAAATTCTACTATATATATTTTTGAAACGGTACCATCTGCATTGTATTCTTTATATTCATCGAAACCTTGTTTGTCTATTCTGCTAATCTGGCGTCTATCTATTCCGTGATAGGTTATTTCTTCTGTTTTTATCACGGGTTTAGTTTTTTGTATACCTTGTCCAAAAACAAAAGTGTACATTAAAAACATTGATGTAAATGCTACGGTTTTTTTTCTCATTTAATATTAATTATGACGTCTCTCCAAATCTAAGAGTGTTCTAGAATAGAAAATTCTGCTGCCATTTTTTAGCTCTTTCTTTTCGATCTTGTTATCAAATTGATCATACACATACTCATTAGAATACCTATTGCTATCTTCAAATAAGATGAATTCTGACAGTTGTATTTATAAACGTAGGATATTCTTAGAATTTTTTAAAGTATATTGCTGAAAACTGTCTTTATTTAATAGCCTCATTATTGCAAAACCCTTATAGGCAGATATTTTTTAATTCCCTTTTGTCGGTTGAACATCAGATGCATCAGATTTTAACTCGTTTTCTAAAAATTTTAATATCTTAAGTCTAAAATTTTTAGAAACATATATTTTTAGAATTGTATAGTTGAAATACTTGTCTATTCCCTTTGAAAAATTGGAAATAAAATTTTGTTTCATTTTTCGTTGGTTAATAAAACTTGGCCAGCTCCTTATAGACACTAGTTTTTCAGTGTTTAATTATTCAATTGTTTGTTTTCACTTCAAATTTAAAGTATCTCTACTGTACCACTCCAAAAGCATTTATAATTCGCTAGGTTTGTTTTACGATTCGCTACATGTATAATTGATGGACGTCTTTCTTGCAATCGGTCAAATTAAAAGTGAGGCAGAGGGAAATATTTAAAAATTTCGCTGTATTCAGGGATGTTTTTTTAAACAGGATAAGTGTAGTTTTGGCAGATGACGTTCTTTACGGCATACAAAGAATTACTTGTTTTTTTGCTCTGTTCATTCGTCGCTAATCGGAGCACACGTGCACAATTGAGATTTCATACTTTGGACGTGAACGATGATGTTACAGTTATTGTCGATCGTTATTTTTCATGATAAAAGTGAGCATAAAGATGTGGAAAATATAAAGTACCGCTGTTTTTATGGACAGCGAATTTGATCTAAAACCATTGGTATCGAACATGCAGCAGCTGAAATTTCCTTAAAAAATTTTAATATACGAAAAATAAAAACGATGATCAACAAACTTATATTCTTACTCATACTTTTCACTATCGATTCAGCAACAGCCCAAACCTCTGTAATCTTTGATGCTATCGGTTTTGATGATTATGGTACTCATTTTGTAAAAGTGAGGAAAGATAGTAAAACTTATCTGTGTCATTCAATTACTGGACTGTTAGTTGATGATGTCAAAGATCATTCAGGTGACTTGCTTTCGGTAGTGAAAGATGGAGCGTACGCAGTAATCCACAAAAATGGAAAATTACTAAGCAACTTTGATTACGATGAGGTGACTTTACTGAGCCATTATGAAGGGCAGTGGTATCCGGGAATCCATTACAATTATCAGTTTGCACAAACGAAAAAAAAGGGAATGTATGGGCTTATCGATCTAGAGGGGAACGTAATTTCCAAACCACGTTTCCAGGCACTGGAGATCATCAACAAAGATATCATTGGTTTTAAAGAACATAATAAATGGGGATGGCTACGTGCAGGGGATGGTGAAATTATCCAGCCTCCTGTATATGATAAAGTGGACAAGAATTATCTGTTTAAGGATATGCTTCAAATTCATCTTAATGGAAAACAAGGAATGGCACATAAAAGCAGTAAAGAAGTTATCCCTCCAATATACGAAAGCTTGAGCAACATCTTGCTTAAAACAAAAAAGTATATAGCATTTTTTCAAAATAATGCTTATGGTCTGATTGACTCGATGGGGACAGTAGTACTTCCTGCAGTTTACAAATCATTAATTCCGGTGAGAGGTAGTGACTTTATTAAGATTGAAGAACATGGGCTGCAAGGGCTAATTGATGCTGTCGGAAAAGAAGTCACCCCTCCATCTTATGATAGAATAAATGATTTTGTAAGAGGTCATGCTACTGTAGAAAAGGCGGGAAGAATGGGTCTAATTGACGAAAACGGCAAATTGTTATTGTCTCCCCAGTATGACGAGATCCAGTTCAAAAACTCAGCGGGACAGACAGTTTTTTTTGATGAGCCTGTATCACTCATGCCTGCTGTTGCAAATGCTTCCAAAGAATCCCTTGAAAGGATAGCGGCTGAAGCCAAACTGGATGCGATGCCCTATTATCTGCGGGTAAAAGACAGGGGTAAAGTAGGAATTTTCGATTGGGAAAAGGCAAAACCTATTTTTCCTGCAAATTTTACGGAAATTACCATGGTAGATCAGCAAGGGGAAACTTATTTTTATGCTGTAAATGGGAATCTCTATGGAATTTACGATAAACTAGGTAAAGAAATATTACCGCCGAAATATCGCCTACAGTCTGATACCTATATCAATCGAAGCTATACCTATGGCGATCTTAACGACAGTCCTTTTATCTTCCCCGTTTATGATGATAAACGACTGGGGATCTACAGCAGTCTAAAGAAACAGTTTATTGTTCCAGTAAGCGATGTAGAGATCACGTGGTTAAATGCACGAATTTTTGAGATTAGGCGGAAAGTGGAGGGAAAGAGCTATACCAAAGAATCGGCAGTATACAATAGCGATGGACAAGTGCTGATACCCTATACTCAAGATATTTATCTCCTAAAAATGCTCAGCGACAAGCTCCTGCTGGCAGAACATGGATCCCAATATGTCATTTTTAATACGAAAGGTGAAAAAGTGTTTGAACGTCCAGAATGGAACAGAAATGGCTACTACAGTAGTTTTAATATACCGGAAAATAGAAAAGAAGATGCCAAACCTTTTCAAAGCGAACTTTTCAAGATCAATATTAAGGGAGAAAATCTATTTATTGATGAGAATGGAAAGCAGGTTCGCTTTAACGACTTTGCCTATGTTGGTGAATTTTATGACAACCTAGCGTGGGTCGTGAGTAAAAAAGGAGATGAAATGCTTTATGGATTGATTGATACGAAAGGAAATGTGGTTGTTAATCCTCGATTTGACCGTCTGGAAGTGATTAATGACCATCCGGATCTCATGCTGATAAAAGAGAAAGGAAAGTATGGTGTGCTGAATCGTCAGGGCAAAATTATACTTGAGCCTATATATGATATGATCGATAACTTTTCACCTGAGCTAATGGAGATCACGTTAAAAGACAAATCTGGCCTTGCGGATAATGATGGAAAGATAATTTTAGAGCCTAGGTATGATAATTTAAGAAGAAATTATGAAGGTGAAAACCGTACATGGCCAATTCTGGCTAAAAAAGGCAATGTATTTTCATTTATTAATAAAGGAACAAACAGACCGATGGTAGTGGGAAAATCGAAAATTAACTAAGAAAATGAAAAATGTATACTAATACTTTCTGTTATTATTGCCAATAAATCGATCGGGTTGATTATTCTGGCTTCAGTTTGCTACAAACAACCTATGGAGAGGTGCTAAAAAAAGAATATACCATTGCATCAGGTAGCGCACCAATGAATATTTAGTGTTTATTGCTAAATTTGTTGTTATGTCAAAACAATTCAGGCTTGCTACCATCGATGATTATCCAAAAATCATGGAAATCTGGGAATCCGCTGTAAAAGCTACGCACGACTTTCTTAGTAAGGAAGATTTTATTCATTTTAAACAGTCCATCCCAATGGATTATCTACCAAAGCTTGAGGTATTCCTGCTTACCGAAAAAGAGATGCCCATAGGATTTTCTGCTGCATCAGAAGGAAATCTGGAAATGCTCTTTATCCATAATGACTATCGGGGAAGAAACTATGGTAAGCAATTATTACAT
The DNA here is from genome assembly GCF_002472835.1 of Sphingobacterium sp. UBA7249. NCBI lineage: Bacteria > Pseudomonadati > Bacteroidota > Sphingobacteriia > Sphingobacteriales > Sphingobacteriaceae > Sphingobacterium > Sphingobacterium sp. UBA7249. The sequence goes on from NZ_DKST01000011.1 coordinate 112,012, forward strand.
TTTATGAAAGACGTGCATGGAGTTACAAAGGTCGATGTCAATGAACAAAATCTTCAAGCTATTGGCTTTTATGAAAAATTGGGGTTTAGAAAAGTAGGAAGATCTGACAGGGATGGCTCGGGTAAAAACTATCCGATGATCCATATGATGCTTTAAAATACTTAATGTTATCATTTAAAATAGGATAGTGATGCGTGACGCTATCTTTTCTTGAGAATGGTGAAAGTTGCTATTCCTGATTCGATTCTTTGTTATTTTAATCATGAATTACCTTTTCATTATTTTTATACATGATCCTATACTCGGCATTAGGGACGGTGACCATCTTTCCCTGAATAGTAAAGTTGCTATTGTGCTCATATTTTCAAAATAGGTAGAAGCTAATAAATATCGATAAGAAAGAGGCCGCGAATTTTATCGTCTTAAATAAAAGGTATACGACATTTTTTTCGTATATTATCTCATTATGAAATTAGTAGATATCACAAAAGACACTTTAATCAACGCCCAGAACCAAGGGTACACTGTATTAATTACCAAGTTCAATTCCGATCCATTATATCCCACCTGGATCGTAGATAACATCGAAAAAGATAAAATAGAATCCAACAAAAAAAGGCTAAGCGAGAATTACCAATTATGCTATTCTATTAGAGAAGCGATAAATACGATTGATAGCCGTCCTTTTATCGGTAAATTACAACTAAACAATTAGGAGGTGATTATTTATCATTAAGCCATCAATCGCATCCTCAAACTGAAGAATTTGAGCACGCCTAAACTCTGCGAACAGCCGGCTTATTACAAATAAAATATCTTACGCTCTGTCAATGTTTCCTTTTCGTACTACTAGTCGTGCAGGTGAATACCCATACTGTTTTTTAAAAGCGTACGAGAAATGCGATAAGTTTTCGAAGCCAACTTCGTAGAACACATCAATAGGTTTTCTATTTTTTTCAGTCAATTGGTAATGGGCAAGCTCCAGCCGCTTCTTTGTCAGCCACTTTTGTGGTGTTGTATTGAATGCCTTTTTAAAATCACGTTTAAAGGTAGTCAGACTACGACCTGTAAGATAGCCGAATTTTTCTATTGGCATATTGAACATATAGTTCCTTTCCATAAATTCTGCAATATTGATTTTGTGTGGTTCTGAAAAGTCTGATAAAAGATGGTCAATCTCGCTGCTTACGGATCGTAAAACGGTAATGGCTTCCTGTATTTTTAGTTTAGACAGGTCTTGTGGCAATTTGTAATCCAGATCGAAATAAGGAAGCATAGAAGCAAAAAAACTATCTAACAATGGGCTGTTAGGTAAGGGAACAATGTTCTCGGATTTAGAACCTAGAAGCGTTTCTAAGTGCTGATGCTCGTAATATGCTCTCAACACATCGTGAGTCAGTTTGACAATAATAGCTTTGTAGGGCAAGCCGTTTTTTTCGGATTTTATAAGCGTTGCTAGTTTATTTCTGGGAAACAAATACGTATCTCCGGCTCCAAAAACATATATCTTATGAGATTGAACTACTTTTAATTCGCCCGACAGAACCCGTACAATGGAATGCTCCTCGGCAATCATTTCGGTACTGTGATGAACTGCCTCGCTGCAGGTAAAAACAATTTCAGCGTGGTTATTTACTTGTCTTGTCGCCATAATACAAAGGTAAAAAAGAAATGGGGCACGAACTAATTGCGCCCTATTCCCTTCTATGATATTAAATATCGAAATTTGTGTGTGTCAATTCTTCGCTTATGTGCCAAAGCTTTTGGGCGGCCTCCGCTTCCAGTGCAAAGGGTGCAACCCCAGATGTACCGGCTGGGGTTCTATTGCCGGCCTCATCTCCATAATGATCAGGGGTGTAATCCGCAATTTCAACATCCTCCAAATAAACGCCTCCAATGTTTTGAAGCTGCGGGCTTGTTGCAGCCCAAACAGTGGTAGCGGCCCCCTGCTCCTTGGTTTTTTGTATTTTCTTCATTGCGGCTTCGGCTTCTGTGTTTGCCGTGCCATCTGGGTACAATGTACCTAGTGTAACAAAATCATCAAAAGTTAAATATCTGCCCAAATTGGTTGTTAAAATCAGACCTGGATGGAGTGTATATGCACGGACACCAAATTGCTGTGCTCTCTTATCCAGCTCCACCGTGAAAAGCACGTTTGCGGTTTTAGATTGCGCATAGGCTTCAAATTTGTTGTATTTCCTTGCATTGTAATTGACATCTTCAAAAAGTACCGGTGAAAAATGATGTGCCGAAGAGGAAACAGTTACCACTCTCGCTCCATTTGCTTTTTTCAAAGCGTCCCAAAGTTTTGCTGTGAGTTGGAAGTGTCCTAAATGATTGGTCGAAAATTGTCCTTCGTAGCCTCGTTCATCCCGCTGCAAAGGTGTCCACATCACACCTGCGTTGTTTATAAGCATATGCAGTGGTCGGCCTGAAGCTACAAAATTTTCAGCGAATGCACTGATAGAAGCAGGGTCTGTCAAGTTTAATTTGCCTACTTCAACATTGGTAAGCCCTTCTAGATTTTTCTTTGCCTTTTCCGTGTTTCTTGCTGGAACGACAACCGTTGCGCCTGCAGAAGTCAGTGTTTTGGTGATTTCTAAGCCAAGTCCACCATCACCGCCCGTAACGATTGCTATTTTACCGGTTAGATCAATTCCTTTGATGACATCCGAAGTTGTTGATTTTGCATTGAAGTCCGAACCTACCGACTTTTGAAATGCTCCATTATAGTTATTTTGTACCATGATTTTAAACTTTTGTTGGAACAAAAATAAAGATCATTTTGTCAATGCACTTTGTTTAAAAGCCCTAATTACTTTGTTTATAGAGCCAATTATATCCTTACCACAGCATTTCATAAATTACCAAACACACATTGCTTACCGGGAAGTTAGGGAGCATCCCATACACATTAAAATATGAAACAGCCAAATATTTTTAATAGATCTTTCTGAATGGAGGATTTGGAATTTCAAGATTTCCCCTTAACGTATCCGTTTCATATTCTGTTCTGAAAATGCCCCGATCCTGTAAAATTGGAACGACCAAATCAATAAAATCACGCAAACCGCGTGGATGATCCTGGCGCAGCAACAGCATATCCATCGCACCCATTTCGTGCCATTTTTGAATCTCTTCTGCCACCTTTTCTGCCGAACCGAAAAACTGTGGCCTCGGCAGGCTGTTTCGTGGAGTAAGTTTCATCAGTTCCATATATTTATCAATCGCATCTTTTTCATTTTCACCAACAATCGGATTTTGTGAGATGGCAATAATGAAATCATCGGGTCGTCTTTCTTTTGCGATAAGCTTTTGCCTGATCCTATTTGCCAAAGCAGTCGTATCTACCCAGTCATACCCGTGTGTGAAAACGCCGTCTGTATAGCTGGTCGCAATTTCCATAAAGTTTTCTGAAGTTCCCGCGGTGTAAAGGACTGGCCTACCCTGGATCGAACGACTGATATTCAAAGGCCCTTCAACGGAAAAATAATCTCCACGATAGTTGATATTATGCATTTTATGATGATTCAAAAAGATTCCCCTTTCCTTATCACGGATAAATGCATCGTCTTCGTAAGTATCCCATAATCCAAGGACTATTTCAATAAATTCTTTGTTCATAGGATACTGGTCAGACTTGCCCAAATGTCGACGACTAAAATTGACCATGCCCCCAGGGTTTGAAGTAATTGCGTTGAGTGAAGCGCGTCCTTTACTTATTTTATCCAAAGATAAGATCTGTCTTGCTGCACTGTAAGGGTCTCCATAAGAGGATGCAATTGTAGCGGATAGACCAATATTTTTAGTTACCATGCTGAGTGCGGACATAATACTGACACCTTCAAACATACTCAGATAATGGGGGATATTTCCAGGGCCGACATGACTGACATCCACCAAAAACAACGTATCGAACTTAGCTGACTCTGCTAGTTGTGCCTGTTTAATGTAATACTTAAGGTTCTCGCTAGCATCTGAAGGTATATCTGGATGCTGCCATGCCATATGATTCCACCCCAAACCGTCCAATACAGCACCTAATTTTAGTTTCTTCCTTTTCTCAATCATCTCTAATCTTTTATCTAAGAACTTCCTTAATTCTATTTTATCAACCGTAACCTAAAAATTAGTTTTTTAAAAAGTCATATTGAGATATCTTAATTGAAATCATGCATTAAGTCTTTTATTACCTCTTCTACAGGACGAATTTTCTTTATATAAGAAATGCCATTTCCTACAGTAATATACCCTTTGGTAATATCACCATCTAGCATTCCGACCTTTAAACCCTGCTCGCCATACATTTTATTGGCAATTTCATCACGGGACCTACCTCGTTCATCCATTGCTAAAAGTTCTTGGCTGTACGGCGTTGGTATAGATCTGTAATAGGCAGGATTGGTTCTGAATATCAAAAGATCACTTGCTGTGTGATCAACAATAAGTTGCTTGATATTTTCAGCAGCAGGGTTCTCCTCTGTGGCAATGAAAACTGTTCCAGCAAATACTCCCTCCGCTCCTAGCGCTAATGCAGCACGGACGCTTCGGATATCTGCAATACCTCCGGCAGCCATGACTGGAATATTGACAGCATCAGCAATCATCGGTACAATTGAGAATGTGCCAATTATTTTATCAGGAACTGTCCCTCCCTCATCGAATCCGGTTGCTACTAGTATATCTACCCCAATACTTTCAGCATATTTAGCATTCTCAATGTTTGGATTTAGTGCACGGTAAACTGTTTTGATATTATTGTCTTTAAACCTTTTAACCATGGGCTCAAAATCATAGTTTTCGATGCCGTTCACCAAAACCACTTTAACATCTTCGTCAATTAGTAGATCTGCTATTTTATCAATGTTACTTAAATCGTTAGAAATTACAACTGGAACTGCGAAAGGTTTATCAGTCAAAAGTTTCACTTTTTGTATTTCCTTTCTTAGCCGGTCTGTAATTTCCTCAAATGAAGTTGGGTTTGTTTTTTGTCCTGCATGTGGGCCTAACATTCCTAGTCCTCCAGCATTGCTTACTGCTGCAACAAATTCGGCATTGGTCACCCACGACATTGCTCCTTGAATGACTGGATATTTGATTCCTAAGATTTCTGTTACCCTATTTTTTCTATTTATTTCCATATTTCAGCTGTCAACTTGAATTCATTTTACGATACAAAGCTACGTCAAAATCACTTTCTTTTCTATAGTACTTTCCTAAAGGAAAGCGTAATTTAAATTCATCTACATTATTAAATTTAGCTATCCTAATGATAATCACTTTCTTTTGTAAAGTAATTTAGTAACTTTGCATCGCATTTTGTTTTATAATGAAAATGCTAGCAGAAAGTGTATTATGAGGAAAAAGACATTATATTCAATTTTAGAACTTGCCGTAGTGTCGGAAGGGAGCAGTTTTAAACAAACGTTAAACTACTCACTTGTACTAGCAAAGGTGGCGGAAGAAAATAATTATACAAGGTATTGGTTTGCAGAGCATCACAATTCGGAATCGGTAGGTAGCAGTGCAACATCGATCCTAATAGGTTATGTAGCCGAGAATACTGAGAGAATTAGAGTCGGGTCGGGCGGGATTATGCTTCCTAACCATTCTCCACTCGTCATTGCTGAGCAGTTTGGAACTTTAGCCCAGCTCTATCCAAATAGAATAGATTTAGGATTGGGAAGAGCTCCGGGAACCGATATGCCTACCGCACAGGCCATCCGGTCAGATTTTATGAAAGCGGCACATTCGTTTCCTGCAGAGGTAAAGAAAATTGAGCACTACTTTTCGGTTGAAAATAAAACTTCGAAAGTCAGGGTTCCGATTGCAGAAGGTGTAGATATTCCTATTTACATTTTAGGTTCGAGCACAGACAGCGCCCATTTGGCTGCCGCAAAAGGTCTACCTTATGCTTTTGCGAGCCATTTTGCTTCCACTCATCTATATTCAGCCTTAGAAATTTATAGGAAAGAGTTTCGGCCTTCTGAAGTTTTGGATACACCTTACACGATTGCCGGAGTTAATATCATCGTTGCCGATACTGATGAAGAAGCAGAGCGATCATTTACCTCACTAATCAGAATGTTTTTTGGAGTCCTGACTGGAAATTCAAGACCACTTCAGCCTCCGACAGAAATGACAGAAGATTTAGTAGAGGTTTTAGAACATCCAAGTTTAAATCAAATGTTGAAATATTCTTTTGTAGGAAGCAAGGAAACCGTAAAAAGGCAGGTTGATAATTTTATTCAAAAAACTCAGGTTGATGAATTAATCATGGTTTCCAATATCTTTGCACTGGAAGACAGAATAAAGTCAACGCAGCTTTTTGCTGAACTAATGGATGAACTGAATGACGAAAATGCTTCCACAGTTTAATTAAAGTCAACTTGAATATGGCAAAAAAGAAAGCTTACAACGAGTGTCTTAATACCGTGAAACCTGTTAAAGATGCACTGGAGGTGATTAATGGCAAATGGAAACTGGCAATTATCATTTCTGTTGGTGTTGGGAATGAGCGTTTTACGGATATCCAGGAAAGTATTGAAGGGATCACACCGAAAGTTTTAGCAAAAGAACTGAAGGATTTGGAACAGCATAAACTCATTAAAAGAATCATTATTGATGAGTATCCAGTTAAGATTATTTATAAACTGGAGCCGTATGCAGATACACTTACTCCTATCATTTATGCATTAAAAGAATGGGGAATTAATCATAAAAAGTATATTTTCGAAAAATAGATTATCTAGTTTTAAGAGGGTGGCACTGTCTTACCAAGTGTACATAAAAATCGGTCGATCCAAGGTTTGTTATCCTATTTCTAACGAGGTTTTATAGAGATATTGTAAACTATCCTTTTTATAATAATTTGGCTCGATAAAACTCCATAGACATTGTTTATTGTATTCTGAACTCTCCACCAGACTAGCCGTCGACTTGGTATTTCCTGCAGGAAATTATCAAAAACGTACATTTCCCTTAGCCCAACTTTAGAGACCTTGTAAAGATTACCATTTTGCGCTAAATATTTTGGGAATATGGAAAAGTGCAGGAGCTAAACAAAAACACAAAGAACACCGAAAATATCGCTCCAGGGATCACATTTACCGTATTATTATGATCTTTAATTTCTTTCATAATGCAAAGGCTTATTAGAATACTCCCGAGGTTTCCTGCTTTCCCTAGTATCAAACAATGTTTCAAACTTCATATTCGATGGACCACAATTAATATAGATCTTTATCAGAAAATTTGAAATCCTCTATCTTAGGTAAAGGTCTTATTAAAACTCTTTTTTTTCTTACCTTCTGCGCTTCAGCTGAGCCTAATTTTTCATCGGATTCAGTTCTGATCCCCGTAATTAGGTCAAACTTAGTTTCTGTGAATATTGTATTTTCATCAATATAGCCCTTAGTTCCATCGTATGTGAGTTTATCGAGGTAAATCAATTCAAAATGGCTATTGTTATATTTAAAGTGGTAAGTAATATTCCCCCCTTTAATTTCGCTCCACATTTTTAAAATTCCTCCTTCTATAAAGAAATTCGGAATTTGATAACCATTAAATTTGCCGTGATTTTCAGCAGGATACTGTGGTTCGATGATTTTATCTGAGGATACCGCCAACTTTAGCTCCCCATTGGGTTTAGATAGGAAAATTTGCAGTCTTAACGGCCTTGATTCATCCACAGTATCCATTTTTACAATTATTTTATCCATTTTACCATCATGATTTAAGTCCCCATTTTCTTCTCTAACCAGATAAGTATAATTATTTTTAATACTTTGGGCGAATAAACTCATTGGGGCTGAAATTAAAATGAATATAAAATAGAGGTAAAAATCTTTATTAATTCTTTTCATCCTATTTTGTTTTGATCTGCGATTTGAATCCACTAACTAATATTACTCCAGCAAGATAGTATTTTTTATACCCAATAACTCATAGCAATTACGGTCATTGGTTTTTAAAGTTTGGAAAGGACATCAGAATTTTGCTATATCTATAGATCTGATAAATAATTTACTAATGACTTGTAAAATATAGGTTATATCACCATACATGCACTTCTTCCTCGTTTTAATCAATCACACTGGTCGGTTGGTAGTATAACAGTACCGAGCCACCTGCAAAAGTCTTTGTTTTTAATAGTTTAAAGATTATTCTATCATCTATATTTTCAAATAGTGGAAGCCCTTGTCCGACAACAACAGGATAAATACATAATTGAAATTCGTCGATCAGATTAAGATTCATCAGCTGTATAATTAAACTGCGGCTCCCTACTAAAATATCACCACCTGACTGCTTTTTCAACTTTATTATTTCATCTTTGAGTTCTCCATCGGCTAATTTTGCACGCTCCCAGTTTATACTTTTCAGGCTATTTGAAAAAACGACTTTTTGAATTTTATCAATAGCCAATGCAAACTCGTCCATTGATTTCTCACCTGAAGGAGTTTGCACAAAAGGCCGCCAATATTCCATAAGCTGATAAGTAATCCTACCGTATACAATGACATCTGCATTGTTTAACAAACCCGTATAATGACGATGTATTTCTTCATCAGGAATACCTGCTGTATGATCGCAGAACCCGTCAAGTGTCATATTGAATGCTGCAATTACTTTTCTCATATCTTTCGAATCATGTTATCTATGCGTTAAAGTTAAAACTTTAGATGCTTAATAAGCTTTTCATAAGCTAAGAAATAGGATAGCGTAAAGATTAATTAAGTTATAATTCATATTCCTGGCGAATAGCACAGGATTTGCTGTATTCGGGTATTTTTACGTGAAAACGAATATTATTAAAAACGAAACGTTGGTTACTACTGAAACTTTTTTTACCTCATGACCTATCACGCGACGCATCATTTAATTCAAACAAAAAAGAACCTAAAAAACGCTTCAATAAGGAAGAGTGCATACAGCTGATGCAGCGTGAGGCACGAAAGATTACCAAACCGAGCGAAAGGAGCTTATGAATGCCTTAAAAATATAAAAAGGGGATCGGTGACATAGTTCAATTTGCAATTTCATGTTAAAGTTTTTAGAACCGAAATTCCCGTTTTAGTAACATTCCCTCTCTATATATTTCGGTATAAATTAGTCGTCCTTTTTTCCCTGTATTTAATATAGGTTCTCCTGTTTCTTCATCATATTTTTGCAGTAATTTATAAAACTTCCATTTTCCAACGGGTAAACCATTTTTATACTCTGCTTCCAAATAAGTATAAGGATCCGTAAATTCAGGATATCGTTGTAAATCAATATAACCATTTGATTTGCATTCTATCCATTTCCCCTCCCTCTTGCGATTTTTTACCATCCCTTGCTCTGTATCATTTTTATAGAAGCCGTCATTATCATAATATCTGGAAAATTTCCCAGAGGGTAGGATTTGATATCTATGTAAAGGTTGTAATGTCAGCGGATTTTCAATAAAATCATAATCTTGAATAGAAATTATATGATTTTCAGCAATGTTAAACAAGGTATAGTGTGCAAAACCCATTTCTCCTTCATAATGAAGATATATTCTCTTCATATCGATAAGCTTACTATCCTTCGTCGAAATTAAATACATTTTTTCAATAAACGGATCTGCATAACGAACAGAATTATAGACAGCTACAAAGTATAATGAATGCGATCCATAGCAAAGAAAATTAGATGAGATTTTAATGCTGTCGTATTTCTCATTTACATGCTCACTGAATGGCAGAAAAACATCATATTCTTCAGAAAGTACTATCAAATCTTTTTTGATTACTTTTTCAAAATTTAATGCATTGAGTTCTTTCAATTTACTTTTGTCCTGTATGGCAGATAAAATGGAGTCAACACTCCATCGCTTCGAAATATCTAAATATCCAAATGGTAGTGTTATGCAATCAGTTTCATTCCTGTTAAAGCACATTGATCCCCTATCGGTTGAATGTACTTCTGTACCTACTGCCTTATTTTGTGTTTGAGCTTCACCGTTCTGGAAAAAAAACAAAAATAAAATAGTAAAACAAACAACATTAATTTTATCCATAAATAACTAATAAAAAATTGAAACCGTCAAAAGGCAATATTCTTCACAAAAAGATGATTCCGGACGGTATTCCATTCACACAACACAAATATCAATATATGTTTCCCAACTTATTGCAAATACTAATATTTGCTAGCAATAATTTAATATCCGTGTGAGCTCTCCCAAAAAGCTGAAGCAGTTAAAATAGAAAATGTACAGATCGCTTTTGCCATCAAACAGCCCAAGCCATCTACTCGTGTGGAAGAAGTCTGCAGTAAGCTTGCTTTATAGCGTTGCAATTGTCGATGCCGAATGAGTTATGGCAAATGCTAAAAGAATACACTTGTTTTAATATTGTTCTAGCTCTTCCTGACGTTTTCGTTTTTACACTAATAACATACGGTCAGGAAGTGCTTAATTTAATAAAAACCGCAAATTTCGGATTTTCTGAACCACATCATAGCGCTAATTTTATATTTAAAATAACATTATGGAGAATATAGAAACAAGGTTAGACGCTCAAGATTGGCAGACAATCACGACAGAGTTGCACGATAAAGGTTTTGTTATTGTACGGAATATACTGAATATGACGGAATGCAATACATTGATAGCTGAATACCAAGCAGACGACACCTATCGCAAAACAATCCATATGGAACGCTATCGTTTTGGCGAGGGCGAGTATAAATACTTTCAGTACCCATTTCCTCAGTTGATTACCACCATGCGAGAAAAAGTGTACGCCAAAATAGCACCCGTTGCCAACTTGTGGATGCAGGAGCTGAATATCGACAAACAGTTTCCCAATACACATATAGCCATGAAAAGACTTTGCTGGAAACAGGGACAGGAAAAGCCGACTGTTCTCATTTTAAAATATGGTAAAGGTGGCTTCAATACACTCCATCAAGACTTGTATGGTGAAATCTTTTTCCCGATGCAGATGGTTTTTATGCTTGACCAGATTGATAAGGATTACACGGGCGGCGAATTTGTCATTACCGAACAAATCCCTCGTGCACAATCAAAAGCAAATGTATTAAAACCAGATCGTGGCGATATGGTGATCTTCACAACCAATTTCCGACCTGTGAAGGGAACAAAGGGGTATTATAGGGTAAACATGAAACATGGCGTTAGTCCACTCCATAATGGTCACAGACATAGCCTTGGGATTATCTTTCACGATGCGAAATCTTAAATAAGGCAGTAATAACAGTATTTGAAAAATCAATATCAGTAACTAAATGAAGTAGTATGATTAGACATATCGATTTAGGGAAGACCATTGGAGATAGGCGGAAAGCCCTTAGCCTTTTAATACGCAATGGCGTTATTACACTTGGCGGTTATAGGAAGTTGAAAATATATGGCTTGCTTAATTGTACATCGGGCAAAAGGATGAAAGTAGAGAACAGGGTTTTCTTTAAAAATGAAGCCGAAGCATTGCGAAACGGGTACAGGCCTTGTGGTCATTGCTTAAACGAAAAATATAAGCAATGGAAGTATCGTCCAATGGTAAATAATTCTGAAAGTGAAATTTAATTCCAACATTAAATGTAAAGAATTCATAATCAGCGCTATAAATGTATTATAAGTGGTATTGGTTAGCTGTACTAATTACTAATCTAGATACTTCGTGAAAAATTTGTATAAAAATGTTAAAGCATTTTGCCTATAACATCGTAGAGCACTTGGTAGGTACTATTTAAATGCCTTGTCCTAAAAGTCTGATCGCTTTAATTCGGTTTGGAGAAAAGGCATCGGCAATCACTATCCTGAAATATTTGTTAAAAGTGTTGGAAAAAGAAAAAGTATATCCAGGAGTAAACCGAACTCCGATCTTTTCACACTGCTCATAAAAGTAATCCATATCGGTCTCGTCTGGCATTTTTACCCAAATACTATATCCACCTGCTGGTGTCGTTATACGTGTATTTTCGGGAAAATGTGTCGCTATTAAGTTAATGGCGAAATAAGCGTTTTTTGCAAGCTGCATCCTAAATTTCCTTATATGCCGGTCATAAGAACTGCTACTCAATAAGCGATTAATCACCTCCTGGTAAAGTGGGGATACGGTACTTCCTAAAGCAAATTTTATTTGTTCGGCACGTTGCATAAACTTGCCGGCACTAAGCCATCCAAGCCTGATACCGGGTGCCAAGGTTTTTGAATAGGATGAATAGGTTAACACTAGGCCGCTATCATCAAATTTTTTGATGTTAGTAGGCCGATTTCCTTGAAAACAGAGGTCTCCATAAATATCATTTTCAATAATAGCTACATCGTGTTGTTGCGCAATAGCCAATAACATTATCTTTTGGTCGTCGGTCAATATTAATCCTGTCGGGTTATGGAAATTTGGCGTTACAATGACCGCCTTGACTGTATTGTTTTGACATGCTTTTCCAAAGAAATCGATGTCAAATCCATTCTTCGGATCGGTAGGTATTTCTATTACTTTTAGTTTTAAAACGCGTATAACCTCTAACACTGAAAACACGCATGGACTTTCGACTGCAATAACATCTCCCGAATTACACACTGCCGCCAAAGCTATATATAATGCCTGTAAAGCACCGTCGGTAACTAACAATTCTTCCGGATTTATGATTGTTTTAAAAATGGCAGACCGTTTAACAATATTATCTTTTAGCGAATGTAAACCATTCGAAGAATAATACCGTAATAGTCCAACCCCTTGTTCTCTAATCACCTGTTGCATAGTACGTAACAACATTTTTTGCGGCATCAACAAATCACCAGGAGCAGCTACGTTAAACTCAGACACTTTGCTTCCCTTCCTCAATGAAGTTGTCAACGCAAGATTATTTTTGAAAACTGCATCCCTGACAATTGGACGGTGCTTGGTGGATGTAGTCTCAAGCTCTAATTCAGTCCTGTTGTTGACATAATAACCCGATTTTGGAATGCTTTCTACCATCCCCCGAATCATCAAGTGCTGATAGCCGTCTTGAACAGTACTGATACTTACTTTATACAGTTTCTTTATTTCACGCACTGAAGGTAATTTATGCCCAGGTTTAAAAATCCCTTCCCTAATATTTTTTTCAATCATCGTAGTAAATATCTCGAATTTATATGCTCTCATCTGTCATGGTTATTTTTACTGCACCTGTACCTGTATTGTAAAATTAACATTTCTAATTTTGAGAAAAGCAATGAGATGACATTAAATTATAATAAGACCTCCGTCGCCTTCCAGTATCTTATTTATCGATCTTCGTATAGAACTACGATCTTTATTAATTGATCATATCTCAGTAAACGGTGGTCACGCCCCTATAATTGCTGTTAAAAATAATATCTGCAGCATTAAGGCTGATATAAACTAGGATAATCAAAGCATACTCCGCATTTTCGAAAACATGAGGTACAACTATTATAGAAAAATGTTTCCTTTACCGTTATATCATGATAGATACTTGGCCGGTTGTCCGTATTTTACTGTATCGGTCATCCCTGGCCATTTGACAATCTCGTTCTCGCCTTTGATGATTCCACTTTCTAAAGCAATAAGCATATTGATGACTTTAACACTATCACCCAAAAACTTGCAATGTAGCTCACCTCCACGTACTGAAAGCTGAAAAGCAGTAAGTTCGGTTTTATTCGGTTGAATAGCCTAGTATGGTCTAAGTGTTGTATGGGCTTAACCACAGGTATGTATATTTTTGTCGGACAGGGATCAACGTTCGTCGGACCTATTTTCAATTCTATCGATATAATTTTCTCTTCTAACTGGTAAAAAACACATTTGTATCAGATAAACATAAAGTTATGGACTATATTGAAAATTTTACATCCGAAGATTTTGCCCTGGATGTACAGACCATAGGTATTGTAGAACTGGCTTCGTTTACAACCGTTGATGGAGATGAAGTACCGGCAACTATCAGAACCATCACGTCATCTAGAATAATTTAATAGTAGGGTGCTTTGTGGGAGTGAACTGGTAGGCACTCTCACAACATTTTTTAATCCCTGATCTAATGTTACAGACTACTTATATGCCTCCCAACCTTAAATGTCTTATTATCGAAGATGAGCCTTTAGCAATAAAGAAAATAATTGAATATATTCGAATGTTTCCGAGTTTATCGATCAAGGGCACAATTAGGGATATCGAAGATCCAACCCGTTTTGCACCTGATCTACGAAATACGGATATACTTTTCTTGGACTTGGTCGTCAGTGGCGGAATAATAGAGAATTTAGAGGAGCATATCGCTGATATACCATTTTTGGTAATCACCTCTGCGATCTGTAAAAGGGACTATCCCACATTTGTGAAAGAGCGTAGCCACTATGCGCTCCAAAAACCGATATCGCCCGAGATGTTTCGGAAATGTATCGGTGAAATGTTCAACATGCATTGATTTACCCATGACCGCGCTCACTAGTGAAGATTATTTCCTGCTCCGTTCCCCCCTATTAAATCTAGAGAAAATCACCAAACTTATGGAGCTGTCGGATTTTGACGCCATTGCATCTGAACTACGTCATATCTATCAAGAGCGCCGTCTGCGAGATGCAATCTATCTGGCTAGTCCTAATTTTCTGAATGAAGTAGAAAAATGGTTGGGTCAGAATAACGAAACACACATTAAAATTATTAGCACGCTCTTTAAATATACCGTCCGAATGGCGACTCGCAGTACACCCTTTGGCCTATTTGCAGGCGTTTCATTAGGCCGTATAAGCGAGGATAATGGCTCAGAACTGGCGCTGACCAGAGACCAAACAGACCGTGCAACGCTTCGACTAGATACCGGAAGTTTAATCGAAATTGCTGAACTGATCTCAGAAGATCGAGATATCGCAAAAGAACTAACGTATTATAGCAATCCTACAATTTATCAGCAGGGCAATTGGTATAAATATTATCAGCAAACAGATGTTAAAAATACATTAAAACAGGTGCGCTCGACCCCAGTGTTGGAGCGGATATTGGCCTTATTTGATCAAAGTCATGGTAAGGTTAGTTATAAAATGCTCCATAGTTTACTAGAACAGCGTGGTGCTACTGAGGAACAGGCTTCGCAATATACTGACAAACTGTTGCAGTTGGGCCTAATATCTTCGGAATTGAAGCTCGGTGTAATTGGCGAGGTTTATGTTGACCAGCTCATACCAGTCCTACGTAAGGTGGATACAAAAAATAGATATTTACCCACGATGCTGTCGGTCGCTAAAGCACTGCAGGAGAATACGCAATTACAACAAACCAACATCTTAGTAACGGAATATCTTAGAACGCATTTTTCACACTTGAATTCTAATAAACTTATCCAGGCTGACTTATTGCTCGGAATGGCTAAAAATCAGATTCCGCATTCCGTGATCAACATGCTGGAAAAGCAGCTCCAAAATTTATTGGCAATGAATAACCCTGAGCCTATGGCAGATTTTGAACGATTCAGCACTGCATTTCAAGAACGATTTGGTGATCGTATGGTTTCGCTATTGCATGCGCTCGACGTGGATGCCGGTATAGGTTATGGCAGCAACAAAAATACGTACCGGATGATGGATGAGGTACTGTCTGATCTAAACAATACAAACGGAATAGCTGGGCCAGACAAACCACATCGGTATCAGAAATTGGTCAATGAAAAATTTCACGCAAGCGCAATGAACCATTTCTCGGAGATAATTATAACCGACGAGGATATGCTGGGTATCGAAACAACAGAGGATCAGCTTATTCCTAAGTCTTTCTATGCGTTTGGAAATCTATTGTATAGGGAATCTGCGGAGGAAATGCTCTTTAATCTCGGAAACATCGGAGGCTCTTCTTCTGGCAATCTTCTTTCAAGATTTGCTTATTTGGATCCTAAACTATCGGATGCCCTATATAAATCTGCAGCGAAAGAACAAGAGCACTTTGGTAGGACACAATTGGCGGAAATAGCTTATTTACCCGATGCCCGTTTGGGCAACATCCTTCAACGACCTGAAATCCGAACGTTAACGATATGCTTGGCAGTGACGCCTGGCGCTGTTCAAAAGCAGGTCGGCATCAATGATCTGTACATATTTGCGAAAGCTGGAAAATTATATCTGTGGTCTAAAACATTCAAACAGATCATTGAGCCACGGCTCACCTCGGCTCATAATTTTTCCGATGGTATGAACTTATACAAGTTTTTAGCTGATTTTCAGTTTCAGAATCATCGCTTGGATATTGGTTGGAGCTGGGGTATATTAAAAGATCAACCTCGACTGCCACGAGTCAGCTATAAAAATATCATTTTGTGCCGTGAACAGTGGCGACTTTCCAAAATAACAGAAATTCCTGAAACAATCCTGGGAAAAAGATCGCTCATCGCTGATATCAGACAAAAACATATGATACCGGTCAAGGTAGTGCTGACTAATGGCGACAATGAATTATTACTCAATCTGGATAATATCCTGTGCATCGAAATGCTATTCGAACAACTGGCCAAGAAGGAGGTCATCTTGACAGAAAACATCCTTGACCATTTTAAATCTCCGGTAAAGGACATTACTGGGCATTCATATGCAAATGAACTGATTATTCCTTTTTATTCAGCTGGAATGTCACAAAAAGAATGTACTCCTCCTGCTGTGACTGATCTCAGACGGAACTTCCCCCTAGGAAGCAACTGGGTGTACGCAAAAATCTTTTGCGGTCACAGCATGGCTGACCATCTTTTAAGCGATTATATTCCGGCAATAATTGCGACGCTCAAAAAGGAAAAGATAGCGAAAAAGTGGTTTTTTATTCGCTATAATAACCCTAGGCCACACATCAGGCTCCGTGTAGAGCTCTTTGACCAACAGGCCTTTCATCACGTAGTATCTTGTCTGAGCGCTAATCTAAGCAATCTCCTAGAAAACGAACAGATCGCTGAAGTCTCGTTTGATACCTACGTCCGTGAGGTCGAACGATATACTCCACTTTGTATGGAAAAAAGTGAGGAGCTATTCTATCACGAAAGTGAGCTGGTTGTCCAAAAAATACAGGAATCCACAAAAATCAATGATCGGTGGAAACTCGCTTTTGATTATATGGATTGTATTTTTGAAAATGCTGGGTTAACATGGGCAGAAAGGCGGGATTTCTGCAAAAATATGTACGGCTTATACCAAAATGAGTTTGGCAACGAAAGGCAGATGCGAATACAGCTGAATCAAAAATTTAAGCTGCGAAAACACTGGTTTGATGAACTGGTCTTGCAAAGTCTCCCCCTTTCCGACCATGTGGAAATGAATCAGGTCCAAAGTGAAATATTCACGTTAATAAAGTCGAAAGAACCTGACTTGGTCTATTCACAAGCAGCTGAATCCTTGTTGTCGAGTTATATTCACATGTTTGTGAACAGATTGTTTATGAGCGACCAACGCCTATATGAGCTTGCTATTTACCACTTTATGATGAATTTCTATCGGATGCGGATCGGTAAATATGGACTACCTCGGCATAAAGCTATCAATGTTTAACTAAGGCCCATTCGGGTAAATAACTGGTTTCGATATTGCAATCCGATGGATAGTTCGGTACCGTCTTTGAGTATAACTTTGCTCGCCTCTACCCCTTTTATATACTTCAGGTTAACAATGTAAGAACGGTGCATCCTGGCAAACATATCCCAAGGCAATGCCGTCTCCATCTCCTTCATAGTACTAAGGAGTGTCTGCATTCCCTCGACCGAATAGATCTGAATATAATCGCCCCAAGCCTTTAAGTAATAGATATCATTTGGGTCAATGAATATAGTCTTGTTACGATCTTTAACCTTAATTGACTTGCTCTCTCCTTGACCTCCTCGTGAAAACATAATTGCCTTCTGCACTTTTTCTATGGCTTTCACTAGCCGTTCCTCGGTCAGCAAGGGTTTTAAGATATAATCAATGACTTCCAGTTCAAAGCCATCAACAGCATACTCATAATGAGCGGTGATAAAGATCACAAAAGGTGGATGGGAAAGCCCTTTCAAGAAGGCTACTCCATTCATCTCAGGCATATCGATATCAGACAGAATAAGGTCAATCTTACTCTGTTTCAATAGTTCAATAGCTAATGTTGGATTTTCATAAACACCCACAATTTCAATGATACCGATCTTTTTGACTAACTTCTCGAGGCGCATTCTAGCTATCGGTTCGTCCTCTATAAGAATAGTTTTTATGCTGTACATAATGGTTTAATTATTTGTTATACTGATTTTTACCCTCTTTTTCCAACAGCTCGACAATAAGTTCGGCACAGTAAATTCCAGTATCTGAAGAGGTCTTGAAGGTATGCCGATCAGGGTAATAAAGCTCCAGCCGCTTACGAACGTTTTGTATACCAAGTCCACCAACATAATTTTGGGGTTTGGGTAATTCCCGGTATGCATTTGAGACATGCATATGCAAAATATTATCTCTCACAGATATGTCGATGGTCACCCACGCATTAGATGCACTGGTACGAGGGCCATGTTTGAAGGCATTTTCCACGAATGGAAAAAATATCAACGGTACGAGCGTACAATATTCATCATCTGTTTCAAGATTAAGGTTGATTTGTAGTGATTCATTATACCGGAGCCTTTCCAACTCTATATAATCCCGGATCAACTGAAACTCTCTGGATAATTCTATCTGTGGCTGGTTGCTTTCGTGTAATAGATATACCATCATACCACTGAGGCGCATCATACTCTGCTCGCCCCGATCATCCTTATCCGATACCAGAACATAGATGCTATAAAGTGTATTTAGCAGAAAATGGGGATTGATCTGATGTTTGAGAAAAGCCAGTTCGAGCTGCACATTATTGAGCTCAAGCTCGGCATTCTTGAGTTCCAGGTTGACTTTCATATTTCTGACACTCATAAAGGATTGTACAATCTTAACAGTCAAAGGAAATGCAACCAGAAAAATAAAATCCAATAGATAGTCGGTAATGGATGAAATTCGGAATGCACCGAGGATTCCTTTATCGATCATAAAGAGTAAATAACCCTTCAACCGCTCATCCGGGGATAGAAAGTTAACCGTCAATAGTGCACTGCAATAAGTCAGTACGGACCACCATGCATAAATAATAACCAACCATAGCAGACATAGCAAAAACTTGCCTTGGATAAACCAGCGAGGTATTATAATATAAGCGGTGACATAAAATATAGATAAAAGTGAAAAGATGTCTTTACAAAAAAGTAACCAGGAATTATCGGGATCGATACGCTGGTATCCAATAAACTGCATACCTAAAACGACAAACCAGAAGCACAAATGAAAAACAACGCGCTTCGCAGGATTATAATTCTGAAAGAATTCAGTTACCGATATCATGTTCTCCCCAGTTAGATCTGCCCTAAATATAAAGATATAGTTCAAGTTCTGTAGACTGTAAACAGATCAATTCAATAAAAAAAATGTATTTCCAAACAGTACTGAGTAAAAAAAAGATAATACACAGTCGCTTATCCTTCAAAATGAGTTGACATGATTGTCACGCTGCGTCTACTAAAATGGAGTATGCAAGACCAATTGTTACATACTAAAGTTCCCTTTAAATCATAGGGCAAGAGTATGGAAATCTAAATATTAATCTCAAATGCGCAACTGTAGCACTCATAATTAGCAAACTATTCCTGAGGACCTCCATTTTTGGGAATTTCGGGCGATTGAGCTTTATTGTATTCATCAATTTTTTGTGTTGCTGCCATTGAAACTACCAAATCATTCAGCATAGAGCTTGCGGCTGTTGGTGAATTGGGAAGCAATACCAAATTGCTTCTGGTATTGGCCCCAATAGAATTCAACGTGTCATAATGTTGAGTTACCACGATCAAAGCAGAAGCTTCCTGAGCGTTGATATTGGCGGCATTCAGCATTTTTACAGATTCCTCCAATCCTCTTGCAATCTCTCTTCTTTGGTCGGCGATCCCTTGTCCCTGAAGCTTTTTAGATTCCGCTTCGGCTTTTGCAACAGCAACAATTCGTATTCTTTGAGCTTCAGATTCGTATTCTGCGGCAGTTTTTTCTCGTTCTGCAGCATTGATTCTATTCATGGCGTGTTTTACCTGTTCATCAGGATCGATATCTGTCACTAAGGCTTTGATGATATTGTAGCCATAACTTTGCATAGCTTCCTGCAATTCACTTTTCACAGCATTTGCAATATCGTCTTTTCTTACAAAAACATCATCTAATTTTGTTTTTGGAACTTCAGCACGAACAACATCAAAAACATAAGACGTGATCTGATTTTCAGGATTTTCCAAACGATAATAAGCGTCTTTTACATTTTCTCTGACCACTTGATACTGAACAGAAACTTTCATCTTTACGAAAACATTATCCAACGTTTTGGTATCGATGATGACATCCAATTGCTTTATTCTAAGATTCAGACGTTTAGAGATTTGATCCAAAAACGGAATTTTTAAATGCAGACCGGCATGGCTTACTTTCAAAAATTTACCTAATCTTTCTACCACAGCTGCTGATTCTTGTTTTACCGTATAAAAAGATGCGAATAATGTAATAAGTCCGAAAACGACCAGAATTCCTAAATATATCATATCTTAAGTTTATTATTGATGAGAAACAAATCTACGTCTTTAGATTGTCATTCCTATATCAATTCCATTTATTTTTTCAGTAAACAGCTATAAAATTTCCTCAACAATATGCTGAAATTGAACCCATCTGTAAATGATATATTTTATAAATCTGCTAATTCTGGCGAATACAATGTCGGTGAAACAAATATCTACTTTCACAGAAATTTCACCGGCAAATATTTCAAACTACTCGCAGCTTTTAACTTCGAAATCTAGAAAAATCTGTTTATAAAAGCAAGCAACTTGGCAATCGGAATAGCAGTACCTCCTCTGTTTACCTAATCATCAAGGACTTGTATCGTCTATCCGAAATTATTTTCTCACAATAAAACAGACTATTAAAAAATTCAATTAGCGATTCAGCCCCTTGGATCTATCCTGCGAAGAATGCTATAGTCTATGTAAAACGTACCGAATGGAACAATACATGCTAGAAGAACCTTCCAAGTCGTTGCCCTGAATTTCCAGCCCTCTTCCACGCCAACGTGCAGTGTATTAAATATAAAAAGCAAAAACAATGCACCGTGCACTGGACCGATAGCCTTTACCAGCACAGGGTTGTCAAAGAAATGCTTGTATTGGTACCGCTACCAATACAAGCACGAGCAGTGAAATGCCCTCTATAAAAGCAAGCAATCTTAGCCTGCCGACGGAAGTGATAAAATAGTGTTTCATGTTTAGAATGTTCTTAAGTAAGGTCTGTTTGAAAACGGTGAAAATGGCCATGGTATGGCAATAAAAATGATAAGCAACGCGACAGAAAACCACAGAAACATGATCCTGAACTTATCGCGATCGGCAGTCGTACGCTTCGCCAAAGCCGAGCCGATTGTCAGTATCACAACCGAGGTTAACATCATTATACTGTGGATCAACCCGAAAAAGGTCGTATCGAAATCCTGTAGTAATGCCCGTCCGGATACCCAGTAGCCTTTGGCAACGGGGCTATTGGTAAACAGTATGATTCCGAGCATCAGCTGGATATGCGCTACGGTTGCTGTCCAGTGCCTAACGCTATCATCAGCTTTTGTAAACAGTACGTTTTTGAAATAACCTATTGAGGCACGGTAGATTGCGTAAAGTAAAAAGCCCAGTACAAGCCATCGGCTCCATGAGTGTACAAGTAATAATGTGGAGTGCATTGTGTTTATTTGTTTTATTATGTTTTGTTTCTAAGAATGATTTTCTGGGATCGCTATCATCCAAACTTGCGTAACTTATTTCCTAATTTCAAAGACACATTTAAAACATACCATTTAGTATGTTTTAAATGTAAAAAATCTATTTGCTGCTGTGACTACTGCTAGGGAAGATTATAATTTACCCGATAAATGATTTTCTCGTTGCTGCTCACAACCTGTTGAAGTATGATGGCAGGTTAGAATTATTTCAGGCTCCCCAGATAGTTCTTAAGTTCTTTCAGATAGGGTAAATAGACTGTTTTGCTATTTGCAAGTTTTCCGAAATTTCTGATACCCCAGTAACCAGAAATAATAAAAAGTGTTACTTGTTGGGGTTCTACATCAGTACGAACTAACCCGCGTTCCTTCCCTCTTTCAAGGGCCGATACCATGACTTTCACCCATTCATCGGTAAGCTCCTCGAGAACTTTTCTGAACTTACTATCCCAAGGAGTCATTTCCTGTGTAAAATTCGCTGCAGGACATCCATATTCGACTCTTAGGAATTTATCTTCAAGCAATAAATAATGGATCATGCCATAAATGCTTTCCACAGGATCACTTCCAGACTTTAATGGCGCGATAATGCTTCCGTTTAACGTCGGCTTCAATATTTCGTTTATAATGGCTAGGCCCATCGCGTCTTTGGATTTGAAATGGTAATAGAATGCGCCCTTAGTCACCTGTGTGGTAGCGATTATCTCGTCTACACTAGTGTTTCGGTATCCCTTTGCATAAATTAGTTCGAATGCCTTTCGCAGGATCATTAGCCGCGTTGTCTCTGCCTTTTTCATAATAAATATACTATATCTATACTGTAGTGTGAAATATACCGATAATTAGGAATTTTCTGCTCTTAATTTTTATTTCTTATCATCGAGCTGCCGGATATAATCCAAAATCAGCCGGATCCCTTCATCATGAGGAACCGTCGTCCCTATCTTAGGCATGTGCAGTTCTCCAGAAATGCTGATCCTTCCGGCAATTTTCCCCTGCTTGAGCAGGATCCCAGTCTCATTCATGGGAGTTTCATACCTTAAGTCGAGTTGGGTGATCCCGCCTATACCGCCGGGACTGTGGCAATGGGCACAATTGATATCAAGGTAAGCCCGAGCCCTCCGCTCCAGCGGCTCTAAAAGAGTGCGGTAATCTGGCATTCGGTCAATTCCTGAAAACGATGCAATCTCAAGCTTGCCCCTCTGCCTGAGGTACGCTAGCTGGTTCACAGACTTCGCCTCTCGTTTTACCTCAATATTGAGATTTCTAAGTTTAGGACCGATTGGAAATACACTGCTGCCCTGCCTATGGCATGCGATGCAATCTACCCTGGATGGAATTTTATAAGCGGTCTTCCTGCGGCTGCCCTTTTCATCCCAAAAAGTAACCGGAACAGTAGTGCCGGCTGTAAGCAGGTAAGCTTCGTCCTGCGAATCGTTCCATTTATAGGTAGCCGCATTCCACTGCGACTTGTTTTTAATTAACAGCCTCGTTTCCAAAATCAGTTTTCTCCCCTCACCCACGCTTCTGGGATAGAAAAAAGTTTTGGCCAATATAGTGCCGTCTGGAAAATCGAGCAGCGCATTTCCACGCGCCACCATTTTTTTTTCCTTGGGAAGAACAACGAAGCGTTGTTTTTCGGCATAATCAGTAAATAGAGTCGATGAAATAGTGAGTAACTCAGCCTCCGCAATTGGAGTAAGATCGGCCATTTTACCCTGAAATAATCTGTACTGGGAAAGCTTCTGCTGGAATTCAAGATTATCTTCAATGCTTGAATTTATACCATTATCATTCAGTACGACCAAAAGCGCCGGTATGAAGATGATACCCAGCAATATGATATAGGCTTTTTTCATTATTCTGACTCAATTAAAAGAATAGCGCAAATGTAAAATAAAACATACCAATTAGTATGTTTTAAATGTCAATTTTGTTTATTACTATTCTATCAGTTGCTACAATATTTGTCTGTCAAATTATTTCAGAACTGAAATTTATACAGTAAAACAATGAAGTGTTTTGACGATATTGCTGTTCTGATACCAATCATTGTATACCAATTCAAGCGATTCTATTCTCATTTCACCAAATTCGGTCTTTCTGTAATCTTGCAATAAATTAGCAAATTTAGAAGGAGACTGCAGTTCCTTCCGAAAACGTACTGAAGTCATATGTGCAGTAGTCAGTCTATACCTCGAATCCATACTCTGTTGCAGACTTGCGGATTTGAAATTATTTCTTAAACGGTCGCGCAGCATTTCAAGGCCGTCGCCCATCGGAAAACCCTGTATCATCACGGCCTCCCGAGACGCTGTTATCCCGTTAAACTTCAGTTTGGTCCTGGGAATTTCTTTTAGGCTTTGCGAAATAATATATTCATAATCAGGAATATGAACCTGACCTAGATCGAAACCTTCATAACAAGAGATTATCGAAAGTGCTGTAATGTGCAGATCAGAAATTGGCTGATAATACTGCTCTCCCTCAATATTTAGCATTTCGTCCTGAAACGCCCTTACAAGTACTTTAATCTCATCGCTGGGTCTTATCAATAAGGTCAGACCACGGCGCTTGTCTCCATTATCTTCTATCTTCCGATCAATTTGAATCTCTCCCCTGCTAATCTGTCGAATAGACTGATTGAACAGACTGTCATAAAGTTGTGTCAGTTCCATAATATTTTCACAAAATACCTGCTGTTAAGTCTCGTAAATTTAGGTCTTTGGCTTTAGTAACCAAAGACTCCTGAGCATAAAAATGTAAATTATATAAGGCTGACATGCATTGACATTAGGCAAAATTACAAATACACATTTAAAGCACTAAGTTACGATTTAAATAAACCCGCTGCATTTAGCCACGAATTGCTCAAACTTGCGATCAGTATTTCGCATGATCGGTCCATGACCAAAACAGATGATGGCGGGGTTCAGTTTTGCTAATTTCTGTAGCGATTTGATATTGCGGTGTTGATCTGAAGTGAATATATTTGGCGGAAGCCGCAAACCTGTTGCAGTTGTAAGCAGGTTCATATTTATCGCTACATCTCCGATTATAAGTACACCATCGCGTTCACGGAATAAAGAAATATGACCTGCCGAATGCCCCGGTGTCTCTATTACGCGAAAGTTTCCGATCCTATCGTTTTCAACGATTGTTCGGTCGACTTTATGTCCTTGACCTGCCCAATACTTTTGTTGAAGCTTTGCTATCCAGTGTTGCGGAGTTGGATAATCATTGGTTACCATACCTGTTTCAGTCCTAAAAACTTCGTTGGGGTGACAGAGTAAGGGTATCGCGAACTCAGCACATATCTGATCGCTACAACCCTGATGATCTGCGTGTGCATGCGTCAGTATATGTTGATGAACAGCGTTTTTTTGGAGAGCATTCTTTACAATAGTATACGAACTCCTTATTCCGGAGTCTACCAATACACCTTCGATAATATAGCAGTTAATACTGTTTCGCGGCATTAATGAAATGTGGAACACTTCGGGAGCAATTTGACGTAACATGTTTTTTTTTACAAATTTACATCGCTCATCAGAACTGCATAAGGACATTTGTCCTATAATACGTTGGGTCTATGTATTTGTCCCTTCACGCGTGTAAGCGATCGTTGTGTGACGCCCAGATACGATGCCAAATCCTGCATTGCTATGCGCTGAACGAGCATCGGTTCGTTAGAAAGGACATAACGGTATTTATCCACAGCTGATTTATTATTATAATTCAGTAAATAACGTTCTTTTTGATAATATTCCTGCTCCACCACCAATTTTATAACTCCATTCCAAGTGGTCACCTGATCAAGCAGATACCGATAATCCGGATAGCTTATTCTATAGATTATGCTGTCTTCAATAGCCCTGATACTCCTTCTGGATTTTATCTGCATTACAAATTCCGAAAACGAGCTGACAAATTCATTTTCAAACTTGAAGCAGGTTATATTTTCCTTTCCTTCTTTGTCTTTAGCATATGCTTTTACGGCACCACTAGCGACAAATCCAATATGGCGGCAGGATTCATCCTCATGAATAAAAAAATCACCTTTTTTTAAGTAAATCGGTTTGAAAAATTGTGCGGAAAAGTGGATTTCCTCAGCTGATAATCCTCCTATTGAGAACAGGTAATTTTCAAATACATCGGTCATTTCCCAATCTTTTAGTCTTCTTTTTATTTTCGTTTTAGTCGTCTATGGGGTGCATACCAAATTCAACATCCAAATTTAACAATTATTGTGTATCAAAGAAAGCCGCATCTGCTACCTTTTTTAGTTCACTATAGCTATATCAGAAGTTCTTAGTAACCTCTGCCTTGTTTCCGCTTTATAAACAACGATCGGGTGCTTTAGCAAAGTAAGAATTTTACTTGATCAATAGTTATGAAATCTTGGTCACCTACTTCAACCTTTGGTAAACCTTTTTACATACAAGTATATCAATAATGGTAATGCAAAAATCTGAAAAAGAAATGTAAATAAAGATGTTAATCCTTCGAGATGATTATCATTTGCTTTAATCATTAATTGTGGGCCAAGGGGTCCATTTGAAAATACTAAGATATTCGCAAGATTCCAACCTAAATGGATTGCTATAGGTAAATAAATAGACCGTGTCTTCATAAAAGCATATGCGAGAACCCATCCAAAGCTACCAGTCATAAGTAGAACAATAATCATTTGTATCGGGTTTCCAAAAGAACCATACGAAAACCAATGATAAACACCAAAGGCAATTGCTGATAATATACATGCCCATTTTGCGCTAAATCTATTTATTGCAATAAACAACAGTGCTCCGCGAAAAATAAATTCCTCAAACAGGACTGATTTTATAATCCACCAGATACTATTAAAAAGCATGTAAGTGGATATCTCTTGACTGTAAATCCAAAAATTATTTGCTGGATAAACGTTTATGATATGATAAATAGCACAAACCAGACTGGCAATCACAAGTCCGATGATGAAATCTTTTAGCCTTTTTTTTGTTAGTGCTAATCCTAAAACTGTAAGCTGTTTTTTTTCGATCAACCATAACAAAAGCCACGATAAGAACAATATGATAATAATGCCAATCATAGGTCAGAAGTTTTATTTCCAAAGTGTCAAATATAATTCAAGTATCCGGCAATTAAATTTACAGTTGAATATTATATAAGTATTAACGTAGGTAATCAATATACAATCATCCTTTTTGCTATTTTTCTATGAATACGTTTTTTAAATAAACTTACGATTAAACATCAAGATAATTAGACGATTTGTTAGAATTTTTGAAATTACCAGGCCGCTTGAGTCTAGCCTCCTGTCATCCACTTCTGATAATCTAAAATATCCATAAGTAAAGTGCAAAAATCATTCTGATTGATAATATTACCGCTACAGATCCTGGTCCATCCACTCATTCGGACAACAAATATAAACTACATTTTGGTAACGCCTACGTGTATATTCTCTTGTTTATTGTTGAATTCACCCATAAATTCACTACCCCAATTTTCCATCATATCGACAAGTGGTAAAAGAGATTCACCTACTTCAGTTAAAAAATATTCTACTTTAGGAGGAAGTACAGGATGAATTACTTTTCTTATAACGCCATACGCTTCTAACTCCTTTAGTTGTAAGCTCAAAACCCGTTTGCTTGCATTTGGATGATGTTTCGCTAACTCGCTGGGTCTACGCATTCCTTTATTGATAGAATCAATCAAACAGGGCTTCCACTTCCCTCCCATAATCTCAAGTGTAATACTGATGCCACAGCTAAAATCTTTTGGTATTTTTTTCTCGTACATTGTCAATTTCTTTTACTAACCAAATCTAAGCATATTTCACATAAAGCGGTATAGGGACAATATTTTCACTATTGTAAAATTTTTACCCATATTTTTTGCGGCATAGAAGGTCAGTACCTTTGATCACAGTTAATCATTAAAATAAAAAAAATGGAATTATCGAATAGAGATAAAGCTGAAGCTATACAAAATAGCATTGAAACTGAAAGCTTGGCAGAGATCGGATTACTCAGCCCTACTTCTTATAAACAACATAATCCAAATGTGGCAACGGGCTTAAAATCAATTTTAGATTTACATGAGCAAATGCCGATGGATAAAGTTTACACAAATGTAGTCCGCAAATTTCAAGATGGAGATTATGGTTTTGTTCATGTAGACTATTTTCTCTTTGAACCTACGGTTGCTTTCGATATACATCGTTTTGAAAATGGAATAAGTGTTGAACATTGGGATAATCTTCAATTCAATTCAAAAAACTTGAATAAAAGCGGCAGAACAATGACCGACGGAAAGACCAAAGCGAAAGATCATCATAAAACTGAGACTAACAAATCCATTGCACAGCAGTTTGTTCAAGACGTTCTTCTCAACGGCCAAGTAGATTTAGCCTCTAATTATTTTGAGGAAGATGAATTAATTCAACATAATCCAGAAATGGGAGATGGAGTAAAGGAGTTTTTAAATACGATGGAGCAATGGAAAAGGGAAGGACAACCTCAAATTTATCATAAAATACATAAAGTACTCGGAGAGGGCAATTTTGTCCTGGTAATAAGTGAGGGTTCTTTCAAAAGAGAACATGTTGCCTTCTATGATCTCTATAGAATTGAGAAAGATAAAATTGTAGAACACTGGGACGTCATTGAACTCATACCTGAACCGGGAAAGCGAAAAAATGATAATGGAAAATTCTAAGAAAGTTAGACTTCATAAAATACTGAGTACCTTTTTAGTAGTTCTGCCTACAACTTTTGTGATGTCAGTTTTATCAAGTTTTACTGAAGATACTCCGTTTGAAAATAGAATTGGTGAACTCTTAAGATCATGGTCATTTTCGTTGCCTATTGTTTATTCTTGCGTATTACTCCTATTGCCACTTGCCAATAAAATAACAAGTAAGATTTTGGATAAAAAGTAGATTTATAAAAATGTGGTGTTCCCAAAATTTTGTCTTTTGGGAACACTACTTCTTGCCAGGGTGTATATTCTATATTTTTTGGACAAGCTGATGAGATTCTAACAGGCTCAGTTCAGAACTCAGTACTTTCGGTGAGATTCCTTCTGATACCTGAAAGAGTACATTTACTCTATCAGATCTCAACTTAGCTATCGGATTGATGTGTAACGTTTGTGACCGTCTTTTTATACTCATTGGGCGTGACACCAAATTCTTCTTTAAAATATTTTCTAAAATATTTGGGCTCATTGAATCCGACCAAAAATGCCACTTCACCAACATACATCTGACTTTTTTCAAGAAGCTCGGCAGCTCTCTTAAGTCTTATAAAGCGGATAAATTCGGACGGTGTTTTATTTGTCAAAGCAAGTATCTTTTTATAAAAATTAACTCTACTCATAGCCATCTCCCGACATAGATCTTCGACCAAAAAGTCAGTTCTTTCCAGATTAGTCTCAACTATCGTTATAGCTTTCTGCATAAACTTCTGATCCATCGAAACAATCTGGGGTTTAGTTGTTGAAATATCGGCTCTTGATCTGAATTTTTCCTGGAGTTGTTTCTGCCTCCTAGCAATGTTGTTAAGCGTAACGCGGAGAATATCTATATTAAAGGGTTTTGAAATATAAGCATCAGCTCCGGCCTCCATGCCCTGATATTGATTTTCATCTGAGCATTTTGCAGTAAGTAAAATAACAGGTATATGAGATGTCCGTATATCTTGCTTAATTTTTCGACAAAATTCATAACCATCAACATTAGGCATCATGACATCACAAAGAACAATATCCGGAATATGCTCAACAGCAAGGTCATAACCATATTGCCCATCTCTAGCAGACAAAATTCTGTAATCACGGTTAAAAAGATCCTTTAGAAATAAACGAAAATCTTCGTTATCATCAATAATTAGCAGTGTATAAACGTCGCGGTCTGCTTCTGTGATCATTTCCTTATCCTTTTCGACGTTATTTTCTTCATATTTCTCAATTTCATTACCCGAATAGATGACGTCTTGTTTGTTTGTACTATAGCTTTCTTTCGGCATCGGTAGATGGACCGTAAAGATTGTCCCTTTGCCTAGTTCGCTGTCGACCTCAATTGTGCCGGCATGCATCTTAACAAATTCACTTACAATATGAAGTCCAACTCCTGTCCCTGCTATACCATGCGTATCATTGGAATCAATTCGAAAGAAACGATCAAAAATATGATCCAAATCTTCCTTTGCTATTCCTATTCCGGTATCAGAAACGGTGATACTGAGCTTCTTGTCAATTTGATGATCAATTACCATCTCGGATATATCAATCCTGACATCAACATGCCCTTTATTTTTTGTATACTTAAAGGCATTGGAGATCAAATTTGATAACACCATGTACATTTTATCTTTATCAAACGTCGTATCAATATATTGATGATTGGTCGTAAATGTTAACTTAATTGATTTTTCAGCTGCAATAGACAGAAATGACGTGCTGATCTCTTTGACAAATTCGACCATATTACCCGATGAGATATTTAGCCTCGCTTTATCTTGATCGAGTTTTCTAAAATCCAAGATATCGTTGACCATAGTCAACAGTTTCTGCGCGTTTTTGTACATCACTCCCAGTACCGTCTGCTGTTCAGGATAACTGGAGTCTTTCAGTAGCATTTCGAGTGGACTGATGATCAGCGACAACGGTGTCTTAAACTCATGACTGATATTGGTGAAAAACTTTAATTTTAACTGGTCAATTTCATGCAGCTTATGTGCTTCCAACATACGTGCATTTTGGTCAAGCTGGTCTTGTTTTCGTTTTAAACGATGTTTAATAAATAACCGAACCAACCATACAAAAGCGATGATATAAATAACGATAGCCCACCAGGATAACCAAAAAGGTGGATTGACAATAATATGCATCTCAATGGGGGTCGGTGACCAGACATTATCCTCATTGCCAGCATAAACCTTGAGCACATAATGACCTGGATTAAGATTGGAATAGGAAGCAAATCCGGTGCTACGTGACGTTTCTATCCATTCTTTGTCAATCCCTTCCAATTTATATCTGTATCTATTTTTTTCGGGATGTATAAAATTGAATGCTGAAAAGCGAATTGTGAAGTTTGTCTCATTGTATTTCAGGACGATCTGGTCAAGATCGACAATCGAACGGGGAAGTACCATGTGATCGTTTCTTTTATCACCCGGATTCATCAGTTCATTAGACAACAACAATTCGGTAAATCGTGCGCGCGGAATACTTTTGTTGACAGGAATTTTTCTTGGATAAAAACTCACGTAGCCTTCGGTGGTTCCCATATATATTTTACCCGTTTTATCCGTATATACCGCATTGGGATTAAAAACCATTCCTGTCAGCCCGTCGCTTAAATCGAAGGCTGAAACTATAGTCTTATGTTTTCTTCCTTCATTGGGAATGTATTGTATTCGGTTGAGTCCATAGCTTGTACCCGCCCATATATTTCCATCCGAGTCCTCCGCTAATGAACGTACATCATCACTTGATAATCCGTCTGCAATTGTCAATGTTGTACAGCTTCCGTTTTTACTGTCAAAGATTTTTACACCTCTTTTGGTAGCCAGCCAAGTACGCCCCTTGGAATCTTTCATAACCTGATAAACGGGTACGCCGGAAGCTTTATCTTGAAAATTTGTATTTGAAAAATAGGGTGATATTGTCTGATCAGGACCGATTTTATACACACCGATATCCGAACTAAAGCTAACCGTTCCATCTGCTCCCTGGAATGCTGAAAGCATGAAATTGGAACGTAACTTACTATTTTCTCTATTAAAGTTACTGAATACAGTGCGGCTAGGATCTAGTCGATCTATTCCTCCCCCTAGCGTCGCAATCCATAAATTATGATTCGAATCTTCCGTTAAACCATATACACTGAAATTGGACAGGCTATTTTTATTTTTCTCCTCAACATTAAACCGCTTAAACTTTTGGTCGTCATAAACGTTCAAACCACCCATAAAAGTACCTACCCATATTTTTTTTGTGTTGTCTTCAAAAAGACTAGTCACTATATCTGAAGATAGGCTTGTAACATCGCCACGTTTATTTTTAAAAAATTGGATTTCTCCGGTGTGCTCATTAAATTTAATAAGTCCTTTGCCATTGGTCCCTAACCAAAGATTATCGTCTTTGTCCTTAATGATACTGCTGCAATCAAAAATATCAGCCCTACTATAAGAACTGCTTACTATCCGTGTACTTGGAAACTTAAACATATCCGGATGATAATAAGAAACACCGTTTTTATAAGTTCCTGCCCAAACGACTCCATGAGGATCGCAATACAAACTTACAATAGAATTTTGACCAAGTGAAAAATTATTGTACTCCTCGTGCTGCACTACCCTGACCGTGTTCTTTTCTTTGTCAACGATATTAATGCCGCCATGATCGGTTGCAATCCATACCAATCCCTTATGATCCGATATGATTCCGCGGACAAAAGAATTGGAGAGAGCCGGTTTGCTGTCAATATCGAACTGCTTCCATTCATCGTTTTTTTCATTATAGCAAATTGTGCCCTTATTATTGAGCCCCGGATATATCCAGACCATATTATCGGAATCTATAAAGATGCTCTTTGGAATTAGCGAATTGATCGGTGTACTCTTCAAATAATTTTTCCGTAAATCGACTTTTCCCGTGCGGATATTTAAACGCTCCAACACTCCTTCTTTATGGAGTATCCACACATATTCGCCTTTTATGGCGATCTCCACAATCTCAGAAGGGAATATGGTCATTGGATCGTTTAACGGCTTAAAGGCAGTCAATTTCTTTGTTTTAGGTTGGTATTTAAATACACCTTTTTGTGAATAGGCGACAATAAAGTTTTTAAATTGATCTACCTGAATTGAAATTGGATTTGATGGTAAACCCATTTGTTCAAGAATTGAATCCGTATTGTTGACAAAAACTTCTTTACGCCAGTCAAACATGACATATTTATTGCCCAACATCCATAGGTTTCCTTTATCATCTTCAACAATTTTTTTCATCGCATCATAATGGGTCCCTAAAATCGCATCGCTACTTCGGTTAAAGACCTTTATTCGCTCACCGTCATATCTGTTTAGACCGGTATTTGTTGTAAACCAAACAAAACCTCTACAATCTTTATATATAGCGACAACCTCGTTTCCAGCAATTCCATTACGTGTATCTAAATGTGCAAAATTAAATTCTTGCCCGTAGCTGGCTATAGCCAAAAAAAATAAAAATATAAAGAATAGTCGCTTCATTGGTTATTGTTTCAAGAACTGAGTGTTAAAATACTGATTTTATCAACGTATTACACTATATGGAATAATTTTATACCCTAGACTGAAACATTTAGGCACCATCCGTTATATATATGAGCTTATCTTTAGCCATATTGAGTCCAAAAAATCCATAACATGGCTCAATTTATTGCGAAAAATGCTGCTACCCGATGCAAGAGCAAAAGACTTCTTTATTGAATTGGATATAGCTCTTTACATGCCTAAACATCTTTTGAAAGAAAAACTTACTTAACTGATGATTCTTAACATTTCACCCTCTTATCCGCAACATTCTATCCCTATCAATACAAATCCTTGTTCCTAATTTTAACCATCCCCTTCTCGGGAAAATAACCAATAATAAATTATAAACTTAAATTAACCATGAAATCGAAAAACGGATCACAAAAGTTTTTTTGGCCCAAACTTAGGGATTGGGTGTATGTAATGTTAACGGTTTTCCTCTTCTCTTTTTGGAATACCTCGCTGGCACAGACAACAAAAATTAACATTTCAGGACTGATCACCAATAGCTCCACCGGAGCGGCATTGAGTAATGTGTCAGTAAAATTAAAAGGAACAAAAACAGCAACTTATTCTGATGAGAACGGCAAATATACCATTGCCGCCACTAATGGTGCTATCCTTGTCTTCGTGCATCTGGGATTCAACACACAAGAAGTAAAAGTAACCGGAAGTCAGGTAAATATACAATTGACAGAGCGTATAAGTGCAATGGATGAGGCTATTGTGGTCGGATATGGAAAAATGAAACGAAGTGACCTCACTGGGTCTGTCGTTTCTGTAACAGCCGATGACATAAGCAAGTCGATAAGCACGTCATTGGACCAAGCATTGCAAGGACGTGCAGCAGGTGTTTCCGTGACGCAAAATTCCGGAGCACCAGGTGGGGGAATTTCGGTTAGCATTCGCGGTACCAATTCGTTCAGTGGAAATGAACCCCTGTATGTTATAGATGGGATACCAATAGATGGTAATACACGAGATAATTCTAGTGCACTCTCGTCAATAAATCCATCGGATATCGTATCTATGGAAATATTAAAAGATGCTTCAGCTGCTGCAATATATGGGACAAGGGCAGCAAATGGCGTTGTCTTAATATCTACAAAGCGTGGCCAAGCCGGAAAAACTAAATTGGGGTACGAAGGATATGTAGGTTTCCAACAACTGCCAAATATGTTAGACGTCCTCAATCTCCGTGAATACGCGGTCTATCAAAATCTTCGAAGTAAAGTCATAGGGTTCGGTGATAGGGAGGAATTTAAAGATCCATCTCTATTGGGTGAAGGTACAAATTGGCAAAAGGAAATCTTTCGAACTTCATTGATGCATAACCATCAATTGAACATTTCTGGTGGAACCGAGCAAAATAAATTTGCGATTGCTGGCGGATATCTTGATCAACAGGGCATCGCACAAGGCTCAAGTTTTGAACGCTACTCCCTAAGGATGAACTTTGATTCGAAAATCAACAATTGGTTAACAGTCGGAATCAATGCCTATACAGCGAAAACAAAAAATATGAACACCATCGACAATGGTGGAATAATTTCTTTGGCTATCAGACAGCTACCAGAAGTGCCTTCAAAAAATCCAGACGGTTCCTGGGGGACACAACAGGAAAATATGTATGGCACTTATTTCGCAAACCCTTTAGAAGAAGCGCTTACACGCGAAAACTATGCAAAAGGTACACAAATCAGTATAAATGCCTATACGGATATTTCTCCCATCAAAGATCTAGTGCTCCGAATTGAAGGTAATGGTAATTATAATTACTCCAATTCTTATCAATTCACCCCGGCCTATGATTATGGAAATTTTAAACAGCAATCGGCAGGAGCAAGATTCGCCAGTAACGGTTCCTTTACTAACCTAAAGTCGTACCTCACCTACAATAAATACGTTGAAAAACACAACCTCTCCATTATGGTTGGGCATGAGGCACAGGAAAATAGATGGGAATCATTATCTGGGAGTCGTACAAATTACTTCTTAAACTCTGTCCATGAATTGGATGCCGGAGATTCAAAAACGGCCAAAAACGGAAGCTCAAGAAGCGCCGGAGCTATCGAGTCTTATTTCGGTCGC
The DNA here is from genome assembly GCF_002472835.1 of Sphingobacterium sp. UBA7249. Classification (NCBI taxonomy): domain Bacteria; kingdom Pseudomonadati; phylum Bacteroidota; class Sphingobacteriia; order Sphingobacteriales; family Sphingobacteriaceae; genus Sphingobacterium; species Sphingobacterium sp. UBA7249. The sequence goes on from NZ_DKST01000011.1 coordinate 147,236, forward strand.
CTCAATTATGGATTTGACGACCGCTATTTACTGACTGCAACCTTTCGCAGGGACGGATCGGACAAATTTGGAGTCAACAATCGTTGGGGGACATTTCCTTCTCTTGCTGCAGCTTGGAAGATTAAAAATGAATCTTTCTTAAAGGAAAATCCTGCAATTGAAAATTTAAAACTACGGCTGGGTTGGGGCCTTGTCGGAAATCAGTCGGCGGGTTCATATGCATATGGCGTGACAATGGCCTCGGCAGCCTCCATTTGGGGAACGGGGTTCTACCCTAGCAATTTTGCCAATCCTGACCTGAAATGGGAAAAAACCAATGCCTACAATATAGGTCTTGACCTGAGCTTATTTAAAAATAGAATCGAACTTACGACCGAAATTTACTTAAAGAAAATCGATAATCTTTTGATGCAGGCAGTATTGCCCGACTATATCAGTGGTTTAATCTCAGCCCCATGGGTAAATGCTGGTTCGATGACTAACAAAGGAGTTGAATTAACATTAAACACTATAAACATCAATAAAAGCGGCCTTTTCTGGAAATCTGGTTTGACATTCTCCATGAATAGAAACCGTGTGACACACTTATATACAGATGCTGCGGCTATTCAAGGAAAAATAGGTGCAGAAACATTCACGTTTACGAAGGTAGGAAATCCTGTCGGCCAATTCTATGGATATAATGTTATTGGCATGTTTCATAATGAAAGTGATTTTTATCTGAAGGATAATCAAAATAATGTGGTGTTGGATCAGGATGGCAATAAAGTCCCTATTGCTCTCCCAAAAGATAAAAGCATCGGGGTAAACGGAATTTGGGTCGGAGATTTTATCTTCGAAGACAAAAACAAAGACGGTAAAATAGATGAGCAAGACCGGGATTTTATAGGCAATCCGGATCCTAAGTTCATCGTAGGGCTGAACAATTACTTTTCCTACAAGGGATTTGACTTGAATATTTTTCTTAACGCAGTGTATGGGAATAAAATATATAATCAACTGCGCAAAGATTTTACAAATCCAATGAATAATTCGGGTATGCTCAAAGAAACAACAGGAATTGCCCTCATCGAAACTATAGACCCAGCTGGTTCAGACCAGGATATTTCAAATGTACGAGTTTCTAATCCTGATGCGAGCATTCAACGTATAACGGTCAGTGATGCAAATGATAATAGCCGAATGAGCAATAGATTTATCGAAGATGGTTCCTATCTGCGCTTGAAAAATATCTCTCTGGGGTATACTTTCTCACAAAACTTCTTAAAAAAATATCAAATTGAAAACCTAAGGTTATACGTGAATATTCAAAATCTTTTCACTTGGACAAAATATACGGGCTATGATCCGGAAATAGGATCCTACAATCAAAATGTCTTATTAAGGGGAATAGACTATGCAAGGTATCCATCACAACGCATCTATACTTTCGGTTTAAACTTCATGTTTTAATATTAAATACTTGAATTATGAAAAAGCTATTCTTTGTAGCCACATTGATGGCTATTGTTGTTCTACATTCCTGTAATAAGAGCTTTCTTGAACGAGAACCTGAAGGGGCCTATGTGGACGCGACCTTCTATACCTCTCCCGAAGCACTAAAAGCAGCGACAGCCCCACTCTATAATCGGGCTTGGTTTGACTATAATAAACGACCGGCTGTAGCCATCGGAAGTTTGAGAGCAAACGATGGATATAATCCTTACATGAATCCATCTTATACTTTATTCACGGTAACATCACTGGATGATGGACTTTCAGACTCGTGGAAATCATTTTATGGCGTTGTAACGATGTCGAATGCCATCATTGACGCCGTCAAAAACAAGGCGGTCAATGTTACTGAGAAACAGAAAAACGTCGCTATCGCAGAAGCTCGCCTTATGCGCGGTATCGCATATTTTTATCTCTTGCGCACTTGGGGGCCTGTTATATTGATCGAAAACAATGATGCCGTGATCAAAGACCCTATGCAGCCAAGGCATCGGGAAGAAGATATTTTTCGCTTTATCATCGATGATCTCAGCTTTGCCGTTCAAAACCTTCCGGATAAAGCAGATAAAGGCCGCGCAACAAGCTGGGGTGCCAAAGGTATGCTCGCCAAGGTATACCTTTCCCGCGCGGGTTGGAAAACCGGCGGCACTCGAAATGAAGCCGATCTGGCCAAAGCAAAAGAATACGCACAGGATGTCTGTGTAAATAGTGGACTGGAACTGTATCCTAAATATGAAGATCTGTTCAAATACAAACATAATAATAATCCCGAATCGCTTATCGCCATGCAATGGGTACCACTTGGCGACTGGGGCGTCTGCAATACGCTCTTAGCTGATCTGGCATTTTCATCCGATGTAACGGGTGGTGTCAATGTTTGGGGCGGCGGACTGAACGGAACGATCGACATACTCAAACAATACGAACGCGCGGATACGCTCCGGAGAAATGCCACCTATTTTACCCAGCATTCCTTCTATCCTTATATTGCCATTGATAAAGGCGGTTATTCTTATCCTAATGCAGGAGCATCCATAAAAAAAGGGGTAATCGGCGGACCAAATGATGATAATGACGGCTTTGTACAGTCCATGAGTTCACCACTCAACACCTACATTTTACGATTGGCAGATGTATACCTCACCTATGCTGAAGCTAGTCTGGGAAATAATGCGACACTCAACGGTGGTGAAGCATTAAGCTACTTTAACAAAGTAAGGGATCGGGCCAAAATCGGGAGAAAAACCTCCATTACATTGGATGACATCATCAAAGAACGACGCGTTGAATTTGCCATGGAGTATACCAACTGGTACGATATGGTCAGCTGGTATTGCTACAAGCCCGAAAAAATGCTGAAATATTTTAATGATCAGCAACGGGGCTGGTCGACAGCCTCCATTACCAAGGATGAAGACGGGAATCTTATTTTTGAAGAGCCCACAGCACCTGCAGTACCCGTCGTCGTGACAGCAAACAACATCTTCTTTCCTTATCCTGAGAATGATCTTATCCAAAATCCAAGGCTAAAAGAAGAGCCACAAGCTTATCCATTTAATAATCAGTAAAGAATTATGAAAGCAATATACGATAACAATCGTTTTATTTTTACGGTATTGATGTCAATCATTCTACTGTCTACAATATCTTGTAGTCGCAACAATGATCTGACAATGACTCCAGAGATAACCCACGTGCGATTGACAGATCCTGAAAAAGCAGATAGCACCTTTACAGGCGCATTTCCGGGCACAATGGTTGCTGTTATCGGAAAAAATCTCGATGGTATACAAAAAATTTATATTAATGACCAACAGATCGGATTTAATGCAAATTACTGCACGTCAACAAGTGCTATTATTTCCATTCCTGCCGACTTGCTACTGACTGGCACCAATCCGGATCTCCCCAATGAGATTCGGATAGAGACGAGCCACGGTGAAGCGAGATTCAATTTCCATATCTATTCGCCCGCACCACAGATCAGCCGTATCGAATTAAATTATCCAGCCAAAGCTGGTGAAAAGCTCAGTGTATACGGCTTAAACTTTTATGAAGTTAAAAAAATAGCATTCGAAACCGCAACTGGCGGTAGCATATCAGCTACCGAATATGAAGTTGGCAAGGACTATGATAAAATCGAATTAAAGATCCCATCAGGTATTCAAGATGGTCGTCTGGCAGTATACTGCATAACAGATTCGGTCAGCATAGCCTTCACAACCAATGTTTCGCCACCAATAATAAAATCATGGAGCACCGATATGCCTATCATTGGCGATCAGGCGTTTATTACCGGTGCCAACTTCATCAACGTGACCAAACTAAATATCAATGGAGAATTTGATGTTCAAGGTGAAGATCTCATGGTAGCAAAAAGTCAAGATACCATCTATTATCGACTCCCCAAAGCCCCTACCAAATCCGGTACAATTACAATTTATGCCGCAGGTGGACAATCTACGTCTCCCCTACCATTCTATCTAATTCAAAACCTCGTTTTAGATTGGGATAAAATAGGAAACTATGATTGGGGAGACAACAATATGCCTATAATTGCAGACGGCTCCAAGTCACCTTTTTTTACCACTGGAACCGCTTACCGCATTTTTGGCACACCAGGAGCTTGGCAATATTGGTGGGGAAACCTCTCCAACAAAGGTGTCTATCCAACCGTAAATGCAATCCCGGCAAGCACAGCTACGAGTAATCTGGTACTGCGCTTTGAATGCTATTTAAATGAACCGCTTTCAACAGCAACATTTGACATACAGCTCAATGGAAACTGGGATAAAATGGTATCAGACTATGTGCCACGCGACAGAAATACCAACAAAACAAGCATTGGAAAATGGATGACCTGCGACATCTTACTCAATAGATTCACGGCGGTCACCGACTATGGAAGCTTTGCCGCCATTGCAAACGCCGAACTGGGTATTTTCACGAAAAATAAAGCGGACAATGCCAATGCCAAGGTAGACATCTATTTCGACAATTTTAGAATTATAGACACAAGCAAAAATTAAATCCATATACGACAAATAAGCACTTTAATATTAGGCCGGATATACGAGCAATCGTCAATGTCGGCCTTTAATAGCAAATCATCTTTCACAAACACACACATGAAATTTAAAAAGTCAATTTACGTCATTATCTCCGCCCTATTTTCCATTGCCTTTCATTATGTCATTGCACAAACTGGCTTTTCAAATCCGATTATCAGGGGGTTCAATCCGGATCCAAGTATCTGTCGTGTAGACGATGACTATTACCTAGTCACTTCGTCCTTTGAATATTTTCCGGGCCTCCCGATTTATCACAGTAAGGATCTTGTCAACTGGGAGCAGATAGGTCACTGTCTCACCCGTGACGCACAACTTCCTTTGGAAAATGCATCTGCTTCGGGAGGTTTGTATGCGCCCTCGATCCGCTATCACGATGGACTTTTCTATGTGATCTGCACCAATGTATCATCAGGCGGGAATTTCTATTGCACGGCGACAGATCCCAGCGGTCCATGGAGTGATCCAATCCACGTGGCCATCGAGAGCATCGATCCCGATATATTTTGGGACGAGGACGGTAAAACCTATTTTGTCACGCAGGGAAATGAAGGGATTCGGGTGACGGAGATTGATATCAAAACCGGAAAGGTTATTGGCCCCGAGCACTTGGTCTGGGGCGGTATCGGTGGCCGTTTTCCAGAAGCTCCGCATATTTATAAAAAAGATGGATTCTATTACCTCCTTTTGGGTGAAGGTGGTACAGAATATATGCACAGTGCCACAATTGGCAGAAGCAAAAATATCTTAGGCCCATACGAATCCAGCCCACTCAATCCCATACTGACCCATGCCAATAGAATTGGTCAGGCAAATCCTATTCAAGGTGTGGGGCATGCAGATTTAGTACAGGCCAAAGATGGTAGCTGGTGGTTGGTTTGCCTTGGTTTCAGAGTTACACAACCCTACAGCTATTACCATATTCTAGGTCGCGAAACATTTCTTGCTCCTGTGGACTGGCCTCAGGGGGGATGGCCACAGGTCAATGGCAATGGAACAATCAGCCTGGATATGAAAACAACTACTTTGCCGCTCAAGCCATTCAGCAAACCCGCTACCCGAAGCGATTTTGATACAGAACAACTTGGCCTTGAATGGCAATATTTAAGAAATCCGGTACGGGACAATTATTCCCTATCCGAAAAAAGGGGATGGCTCAGGATAAAGGCTACTCCAAATACGCTGAACGATGCCAAACCGATCTCAGCTATCCTCAGAAGACAAACGGAACACAATTTTACGGCTAGCACATTCCTGCAACTTGAATCTTCAAAGGACAACGAAGAAGCTGGAATAACATTAATCCAAAACAACAACCATCATTATGATCTATTGATCAAAAAACAAAAAGGAAAGAATATCATTCAATTACGCGTAAAAGTAGGATCACTGAGCTACATCGCTTCCGAAAAGATAGTGCAGGGCAATCAACAAAAATTAAAAATAGAAGGAACTCCACAACAGTATATCTTTTCGGTAGCAAATCCCGACAGTGAAAATTACAGCGAAATCGGGAAACTGGACACGCGCTATCTTGCAACCGAAGTTGCTGGCGGTTTTACCGGCGTAATGATAGGGCTTTACAGCACCTCCAATGGTGTTCCGAGTAATGCAAAAGTATTTTTTGACTGGTTCGACTATAAAACACAATAAAATATGAATCTAAAACATCTCCCAATTTTCATTGCTTTTTTCTTACATGCGTTTCTATCAAAAGCCGAGCTTAGGCTTCCCGCTATATTTGGCGACAACATGATCCTACAGCGGGACAGTCCCATAAAACTATGGGGATGGGCCGAAAAAAATGAAACGGTCCATGTCCAGTTTATGCAGCAAAACCTCAAGGCAAAAGCCGATAAAAATGGTCAATGGAACCTCACCTTAGCCCCTACTTCACACGGAGGACCCTATCGTTTGGAAATAAAAGGCCAGAAGGAACAGATCCTTTTAAAAAATATCTTGGTCGGTGAGGTATGGCTTGCTTCCGGTCAATCCAACATGGAATGGATCGTAAAAAACTCCAATAATGCCGCCAGCGAAATCAGCCGGGCAAATTATCCGAACATTCGGTCATTCAATGTAGAAAAGAATATGAGCGATGTGCCCAAACAAGATCTTAACGGGAAATGGGAAATATGCTCACCTGCCACCGTGGGCGATTTTTCAGCTGTAGGATACTTCTTTGCCCTTAAGCTCTATCAGGAACTGGGTATACCCGTCGGCATAATCAATTCTTCCTGGGGTGGTACCGGTGTCGAAACCTGGACCAGTGGAAACAGCTTTAATAAACTGCCCACACATTTCAACGAACCCTACAAACAAGCCCTCACAGGCGATCTAAAGGGTTTTATGAGCGAAAACGAATTGAAGAAACAGGCCTATCAACAAGCTTTAGCGAACGATCCGGGGATAGCCGAAAAATGGTACGAAAGCAATTCGGACTTACCAACATGGGGGAAAATGAATGTCCCACAATTATGGGACCCCAAATTGGATAATATCGACGGCATTGTTTGGTTCAAACGCAGTATCCATCTTCCAAAGGGTAGCGGCAGCAAGTCGGCATCTATCCATCTTGGGACCATTGATGACGATGATGTCTGTTGGATCAACGGCGTAAAAGTGGGGGAAACAAAAGGATATACCATTCCTAGGAGCTACAATATCCCAGAAACTGCTTTAAAAGATGGTGAAAATATAATTACCGTAAAAATTATGGATACCGGTGGCGGCGGTGGATTTTACGGAAACTCTGCCCAGCTATATCTCGAAGTTGGAGGCGAGAAATTCCCCCTTGATGGCGAATGGAATTATAAAGAGGCCGTCACAACCAAGCAGTACGGCTATAAAGAAGTTTCGCCAAATATGTTTCCGTCCTTGCTCTTTAACGCCATGATCAATCCCATGATCCCTTATACCATTCGGGGCGTCATCTGGTATCAGGGCGAAAATAATGCCGGCCGGGCTTACGATTACCGTACCCTCTTCCCCAATCTAATACAGGATTGGCGATCACAATGGAAAACTGATTTCCCTTTCTATTGGGTGCAATTGGCCAATTATATGGCCAAAGATAAAACCCCTGAAGATAGCGACTGGGCAAAGCTGAGAGATGCACAGACCCGAACCCTCCGTCTTCCACATACTGGTCAGGCTGTGATCACCGATATTGGTGAAGCAGATGATATCCATCCGCGCAACAAGCAGGAAGTCGGTCGAAGGCTCGCTTTAATTGCATTGGCCAAGGATTATGGCAAAAAAGAGCTGGTCTATTCGGGGCCAACGTTCAAATCTATGGTAAAGGAAGGCAATAAACTGATTATATCTTTTGACGCTACCGGAGGAGGACTCCTGGTTAACAACAAATACGGTTATGTAGAAGGTTTTGCCATCGCTGGAGCAGATAAAAAATTTGTATGGGCCAAAGCGCATATAGAAGGCAATAAACTAATTGTCTATGCCGATCAGGTTTTAAATCCTGAATTTGTCCGCTATGCATGGAGTGATAATCCAGATGTCAATTTATTCAATAAGGAAGGCTTACCAGCCGTGCCCTTTGCCAATGAGTAATCAAACGCGATAACCATGAGTTACTTCATTTGATCAAAAAACACAAATAAAAATTAGTACAATGAAAACACTATTAAGTTACATCATCATGCTGTTGATGCTTCCGGCATGCTCCAATAAGGAAATTAAGGCTATTCCAGAACAGCCCATACCGGAAAAGAAAGAGGAACCAAAACCTGCTTACAGTAAATTCGCAATCCGTGAAAATTTCAGCACCAGCCAATTGGTTGATGAAATGGGTTTAGGGATCAACCTCGGCAATGCCTTGGATGCGACAGGCAGCTGGATCAATCCAAGCAGTATCTCCAATTATGAAACGGCTTGGGGCAGCCCGCTCATTACAAAAGAGATGATTGAAGGGTATGCCAAAGCCGGTTACTCTTCACTGCGCATTCCAGTCACCTGGAGCAATATGATGATAAACGAGGAAAATTACAGAATCCATCCGGATCTGCTAAATAGAGTCGAATCGATCTTAAATTGGACACTTGACTGCGGCATGGTGGCCATTATCAATGTACACCATGAGAACGAATGGGTCAAAAAAGTCCCAACAGACAATGAAGCCAAGAAGAAATTTACTTCTATCTGGGAGCAACTCTGTAACCGCTTTGGGAAATATGGTGATCACCTCCTATTTGAACCCATGAATGAAATCGGTTATGATGAGATATGGACGCCCTGGAAGGGAGGACAGGCAGAAAAAGCAAAAGCATTCGGCTATGTCAATGAGCTGAACCAGCTTTTTGTCGACATCGTCAGGAAATCAGGTGGCAACAATGCGAAACGCCATCTTCTGGTCGAAATTTACAATACCGGTCTGGAGTATGCCTTCGACCCACTGACCAAAATTCCAAACGATCCGGCAAAACATCTCGCATTGACCGTACATTACTACACGCCGCCTTTGTTTGCCATATTGGGCAACGGCGAAGACGCGGGATGGGGCGTTGGCGTCCCTTCTTGGGGTACACCGCAGGAATTTAAAGAACTCAACGACAATATGGATTTGCTAAAGAAAAATTGTGTCGACAAAGGAATGCCCGTCATTGTTGGCGAGTATGCCTGCTCCTCACAGAATAGAACGCAGGAAGTAGTCAGGCTATTTAATGTTTCAGTTACTGAAGCCATTTATTCACGTGGTATGTGTCCGATGTTCTGGGATGTTCAGGGCGCCGGGCAATATGATCGGACAACCAGTACATTTAAAGATCCAGTCTTTCTGGAACAGATGAAAGCAATACCTACTAAATATCCGCGCAATAAAAAGTAAAGTTTGCCAATCGCAACTTATGGATCGCATACAACAAGGAACTTTTGAATAGATAGCCCCATAGAGACGTACAGTGTACGTCTCTAACCTTTAACATAACGAGTACCAAAACCCATGACACCAAAAAACATTTTTCTCCTCTGCCTAATGTTCTTCGCAGTCCTGCCCCTGGAGGCACAGTACAAATTCGACCGCCCCCTTTACGGTGCGGCCTACTATCACGAGTACATGCCGGGCGAGCGCCTGGAGGAAGATATCCGTCTGATGAAAAATGCAGGGCTCAATGTCATCCGTATAGGCGAATCTGCCTGGGGTCTATTTGAACCACAGGAAGGCGTATTTGAATTTGAATGGATGGACCGCATCATCGACAAAATGCATCAGGCCGGTATTAAAATGATACTTGGAACTCCGACTTATTCCATTCCAGCATGGCTTGCCCACACACATCCCGAGGTATTGGCCGAATATCAGCGCGGCAATAAAGCCTATTATGGAATCAGGCAGAATATAGATTTTACCAATCCCACTTTTAAATATTACAGTGAGCGTATCATCCGTAAGCTAATGGAAAGATATGCCAAACATCCCGGGATCATTGGCTATCAGGTAGACAACGAAACAGAAGCACGTGACGTAAACAACGCTGACTATTTTATCGGATTCCGCAATTACATTAAGGACCGCTTTAACAACAACCTCGATTCACTCAACAAAGCATGGGGAATGAACTACTGGGGAATGAATATTCGCACTTGGGAAGAATTCTATACCCGCGATGGTGTCACCAATCCCTCCTATAAAAACGAATGGGAGCGGTACAATCGCAAACAGGTCGCTGACTTTCTCAACTGGCAATGCGACATTGTCAATGAATATAGACGCAAAGACCAGTTTGTAACCCATTGCTTCATGCCTGATTTTCACAATATAGATCAGGTAGAAAGTTTCCGCCAGATGCAATATCCTGCCATCAATATTTACCATGACGTACAGGATAAACAAGATGGCCAGCGCATAGCTTACGCGGGTGATTTTGTGCGCACTGTCGGCAAAAATAATTACATCGTTATGGAAACCAACGCCCAGGGCATAGGTTGGGACGCCCGCACACAGTATCCTCCCTACGACAGACAGTTGCGGCAAAACGTATACGCCCATTATGCCTCAGGTGCCAATATGGTGGAGTACTGGCATTGGTCTACCCTACATTATGGTCAGGAAACCTATTGGCGCGGTGTATTGGGACACGATCTGCAGCCGAATCGAATATACCATGAGTTTAAAACTACAGCAGAAGAGCTCGCAAGAATCGGTGATCATATTATCAACTTGAAAAAGAAAAATAAAGTAGCAATCTTGTATAGCCACGATTCATACCACGCACTGAACTTTATGCCGTATACCTATAAAAACAATTACCCCATCGACATGGTCCACAAATCGCTCTACTATCAAAATATCGAAGCCGATATTATCCCATGCGATAAAATTTCCGATTTTAGCAGCTATGCCATGTTGGTTATCCCTCCACTTTATGTCGCTACGAATGGGCTGCTCCATGCGATTGATAAATTTGTAAAAGATGGCGGCCATGTCGTCATGATGCACAAAAGCGGCTATTGCAACGAGCACTCGGCCGTTAGGGCGACGGCTGCGCCCGGACCATTGCGGAAAGCCTGTGGATTCAACTATCAAGAGTTTTCCACAATCGGCGATATGCAGCTGAAAGATAATCGTTTTCAATTGACCAACAAGAACCAAATAGGCGACTGGTACGAATTTTTGGTAACCGAGACGGCCAAACCCTTGGCCTATGCCGAACACCCCTTCTTTGGAAAGTGGCCCGTGATCACAGAAAATACATATGGCAAAGGAAAGCTAACCTATATCGGAACCTACCCTTCACAGGAATTGCTCAATGCAATCATCCGAGAAACTGCTAGGACAGCGAAGGTTACCGCCGTCGATAGCTACACATTCCCAATCATTCAGCGTTCGGGAACGAACAAATGGGGCAAGACGATACATTATCTATTTAATTACAGTGCCGAACCAAAACAGATTACATATACAGGTGCTCCAGCGAAAGAACTTATTTCGGGCAATGTGGCGCAAGCAGGCCAACAGATCCTATTGGGCCCCTGGGACCTGTCCATCATGGAAGAAAAATAATTCACTACCCTTATCAACATATTCACTAATTATCATGAGAGCATTTATTATCATTCTATTTCTCGCAATATCGTCTGGCCTTTCGGCGCAGACGTACACCTTAAAATCGCCTGATGGAAAAATTTGTTTGGACATTGACCTATCTGATGAACTCTCCTACTCCGTATCCTACAGGGACAAACAAGTGATACACCCTTCGCCAATGGGCTTTGAACTACAAGATGAACCTGCCATGCACAAAGGCTTTACCCTACTAAGTGCTCCTCAAAACAGCAGTCAGCACGATTCTTGGACACCGGTCGTGAAGAATAAATACGCCCATATCGACATGCAGTGGAACGAAACTCATCTTGCCCTGATCGAAAAGGAAGGCGAGAAACGGCGGATGGATCTCTTCTTTCGGGCGTATAACAATGGAATAGCCTTTCGCTATCAATTGTACAGCAGTCCGAAAATAGGCAACAGAGCCATCAGCCGCGAGATGACCGGGTTTTCAGTCGCTGATCAGGCTCACGCTTGGGCAGCAACATATAAGCCCCGTTATACCTCTAGCCAGGAAAGCGAATTCAATAAAGTTCCCTTGGCCGGATTCAGCGATCAGACCCTGATCGGACTTCCTTTATTGATCGAAGTAGACAAGGAAAACTATCTGGCCATCACCGAAGCGAACATAGACAATTATCCCGGATTTTATATCGGTAGCAGCTCCGCTGATGCTAAAGGGCAGGCACTGCTCACCACCAAACTTTCCCCTTTGCCGGGCGAAAAAGAAGACGGTATCAAAGCCCGTTTTGCAGACAAAATAAAAACTCCCTGGCGTGTGGTGATAATAGGCGATAACCCCGGACGATTTATCGAATCCGAAATTGTTCAGTCGCTCAACCCACCTTGCGCAATCGAAGACACAAAATGGATAAAACCGGGACTTTGCGCATGGGACCACTGGTGGAGTGGCGAAGTGAAAATGGAGACGGCCGTTATCAAAGAATATATAGATTTTGCTGCTGCACAGGGATGGCCTTATATGCTGATCGACTGGCAGTGGTACGGGCCGTTCAACCAAGCTCAAGCCGATATTACCAAACCCGCCCCCCAAATCAATATGCCCGAAATACTTGACTATGCCCGTCAGAAAAATGTACGCCTCTGGCTGTGGCTGTACAGCACCGATGCCAACCGCAACAACGCTTTCGAAGAAGCCTTTGCCCTGTATGAGCGCTGGGGAATCGCCGGTGTAAAAATAGACTTTATGGACCGCGACGATCAGGAGATGGTAAACTGGTACCATAAAGTGATCAAAAAAGCAGCCGAGCACCGACTGATGGTCAACTTCCATGGTGCCTACAAACCCGATGGCATCGAACGTACCTACCCCAATATGATCACACGTGAAGGTGTGCTGGGTGAAGAGTACGCCAAATTTTCTGACCGCATCATCCCTACGCATAACGTTACTTTGCCTTTTACGCGCATGCTGGCAGGACCGATGGATTATACGCCAGGTGGTTTTCTCAATGTGACCCCAGCCCAGTTTAAGAAGCAATCACCGACCATGATGATGAATACCCGCTGTGCCGAACTCGCCAAATTTGTACTATACGAAAGTCCCCTGACCGTGTTCTGCGATCACCCGAAGCATGTATTAGGCCAACCTGGAAGTGATTTTTTGCAGATCGTACCCACAGTATGGGATGATACCCGTTTCATAGACGGTTATCCCGGGGAATTTATCGTGATGGCCAAACGTTCGGGAACAAACTGGTTTATCGGTGCCATGACCAACAACATAGCCCGCAGCATTACGGTACCAACCAATTTCCTGCCTACAGGAAAATATGTGCTGGAATATTGGCAGGATGCAAAAGATGCCGCAACAACACCTTCAAAACTCGATAAAAAAACACTGGTATTCGAAGCCGGAATGTCAATAAAAATACCAATGGTCAGCGGTGGTGGCTATGCCGCAGTTATCAAACCACAGTAACATCAACAGGTTAAACATACTATTCAACATAAAAATACAGCATACGATGAACAAGAATATTTTTAAAACACTATTACTTTTTACAGTCCTCGGAACAACTTTAAATGCGTCCGCCCAACAAAAAAAAGAATCAACCTCTTCGGACAAATTTCAGCCAACTTGGGAATCCCTGGCGCAATATGAAGCGCCTGAATGGTTTCGCAATGCCAAATTCGGAATCTGGGCACACTGGGGACCTCAATGTCAGCCCGAACAGGGCGATTGGTACGCCCGTGGCATGTATGATGAAGGCAGCTGGCAATATAATTCGCATCTAAAAAATTATGGTCATCCTTCTGTGGCAGGATTTAAAGATGTTATCCATACCTGGAAAGCCGAAAAATGGGATCCTGAAAGACTTGTCGCATTGTACAAAAAGGTCGGGGCACAATATTTCTTTGCGATGGGAAACCATCACGACAACTTCGATCTGTGGGATAGCAAATATCAAAAATGGAATTCGGTCAATATGGGGCCCAAACGTGATATCCTCGCCGCATGGTCAAAGGCCGCGAAAAAAAACAACCTTCCCTTCGGCGTAAGCATCCATTCCTCCCATGCATGGACATGGTATGAAACAGCCCAACGAGCAGATCAATCAGGCCCGCTCAAAGGCGTTCCCTATGATGGCAACATAACGAAAGAAGATGGAAAAGGTAAATGGTGGGAAGGCTATGATCCCCAAGAACTCTATCGTCAAAATCACCCCCTCAGCAAAGGAAGCGAGGATGTGAAATCATTATGGGCGCAGTGGGATTGGCATAATGGAGCCTCCATACCGACGCAGGAGTATATCGATAATTTCTATCAACGAACAGTCGACATGCTCGACACCTATCAACCCGACCTGCTCTATTTTGATGATACGACACTCCCCCTCTGGCCGATCAGTAATGTTGGGCTCGATATTGCAGCCCATTTTTATAACAGTAACGCCAAGAAAAACAAGGGAAAGGTCGATGCAGTGCTGTTCGGGAAAATTTTATCCGAACAACAAAAAGAGTGCTTGGTATGGGATGTCGAGCGTGGCGTGCCCGATCAGGTTCAAGAAAAAGCCTGGCAGACATGTACCTGTCTGGGTAGCTGGCACTATAATAAAGCTGACTACGAAAACAACACTTACAAGTCCAGTAAAAAAGTTGTCCATATGCTTATTGATATTGTCAGCAAAAATGGCAACCTCCTGCTTAACGTTCCGATCAAGGGAGATGGCAGCATAGACGAAAAAGAAGAGAAAATTCTGCATGAAATAGGCGACTGGATGCAAATCAATAAAGAAGGAATCTTTGATACCCGCCCCTGGAAAATATATGGTGAAGGCCCAAGTACAGCGGAAAAAAGTCCTTTGAATGCGGCTGGATTCAATGAAGACAAAGACAATGCCTATACGGCAGAAGATATCCGTTTTGTGCAGAAAGGAGAGGCCATTTATGCCCATATCATGGCTTGGCCAACCGATGGAAGAATTTTGATAAAGTCTTTGGGAAAGAAAAATAAAACAGTTCCTCCAGTGACCGTTAAAACCGTATCACTATTGGGTCATAAGAAAAAACTGGTATTCCATCAAAATGAAGAGGCACTTTCCGTTAACTTGCCGGCAGAGAAACCAAACCAAATTTCGCTGGTTTTGAAGATTAATTAAACCGTTTATTCGGACTAAAAAATAAAACAGCAAGGCTTTCTCCGGACATCGGCCAAGAAATTAGAAAATTAAAACTATGCGCAACATGAAAATTATATTAGCATTATTACAGTTATTCCCGCTCCTATTGTTTGCTCAATCCGCAATGATCCATATCGAAGGGCGGCAAAGCAGCAGCTTAAATGGTTTATGGAATGTGATTATAGATCCCTTCGATGCCGGGTCTGGAGATTGGGCTGCCTATTATAAAGACCGCAAGCCTTTAAAAAACGTCGACTTTGTCGAATCCGCATTTGAAGGTGGTCCTCAGCTTTATGTGCCCGGGGATTTCAACTCCCAACTTCCTGAGCTCAACTATTATGAAAGCAGCATCTGGTACAAACGCACATTTAACGCACAAAAAGCTGAGGATAGCCGATTTTTCCTCCATTTCGCCGCAGTAAACTATAAGGCAGAAGTTTATTTGAATGGCAGCAAAATTGGCGAACATGAAGGAGGTTTTACACCTTTCCAATTTGAAGTCACAGACCTACTAAAAGGCGGGGAAAATAGTCTTATTGTGAAAGTAAATAATCAGCGCATGAAGGACGGTATACCTGGACTTGGCTTCGACTGGTTCAATTATGGTGGGATAACGCGTGATGTCGACCTCATACAGACACCAAAAACCTATATCAAGGATTACTTTATTCAACTGGCACAGCATGATGAAAATATCATTAACGGATACGTCTCCATTGATGGCCCTACAAAGGAACAAGATATAGAGATAAACATTCCGGAACTGCATGTCCGGTTTAAAACCAGAACAGATAAAGAAGGAAGAGCCATACTCAAATTTCCTTTTCGGAAGAAGACTTTGTGGACACCGGAAAATCCGAAATTATATGAAGTGCGTGTCTCTGCCGAAACGGATCACATAAAGGAACAAATTGGATTTCGAACCATCAAAGTCGATGGGACACATATTCTATTGAATGGCAAATCAATCTTTCTAAAAGGGATTAATATTCATGAAGAAGTTCCGCAGCGTCGCTCCCGTGCCTATAGCGAAAGCGATTATCAAATGCTTTTGGACTGGGCCAAGGATTTAGGCTGTAATTATGTGCGCCTGGTACACTATCCGCATCATGAAAAGATGGTAAAAATGGCAGAGAAAATGGGCCTGATGGTTTGGGAAGAGCTGCCCATTTACCAGGGAATAGACTTTGCAAATGCGAGAATGAAAGAAAAAATGAACTTCATGCTCAAAGAGATGATTGCCCGGGATAAAAACCGGGCGGCAACCATCATATGGAGCCTCTCGAATGAAACCTACTCCTCGCCGCCGAGAGACAGTTCGCTCACAGCACTGTATTACCTGGCAAAATCGTTGGATAATACCCGTCTCGTGACCTCAGCGTTCAATAATATGCGCTTTGAGGGCAACAAGGCCTATATTGAAGATAAACTCAATAGTTTGATGGACGTCATGGCGATCAATCAATACCTCGGCTGGTATAAACCATGGCCCGAACCCGATAAAGAAGTCGAGTGGATATCCAAATTCAATAAACCGCTGATCTTTTCGGAATTTGGCGGTGAAGCAGTTTTCGGAAACAATATCGATCCGAATCGGGCAAGCAGCTGGAGTGAAGATTACCTGGCTGCTATTTATATGCGCCAATTTAAAATGTTCAACAACATACCTTTCCTACGTGGAGCAACACCATGGCTCCTGGTAGATTTCCGTTCTCCGGGGCGAGCCAATCCCATTTATCAAAAGGGTTGGAACAGAAAAGGATTGTTATCCGATCGGGGAGAAAAAAAGAAGGCTTGGTACATTGTAGCAGATCAATTCAAAAACAATTAGAATCGTTAAATTGAATATTTTAAAGATCTTCCTGATTTTGATTCATCAGGAAGATCTATATGTGACAAAATGTTATCTGAGGTTAACCGCTCACTGAATATCCTACAGTATAAGAGCCTACAACTCTTATTCTGTATAAAACATTTAAAACCGCCTTCCAAAAAGCGCAATACCATTATTGCCTTGCAAGATGGAGACAAGGATTAGCGGATTTATAAAGTTTACTGCAATAAGTATATGGAGGTATATGGAAGCACCTACAAATTATTTCGATAAAACTATTGACGTCTATACACATCAAAAGAGAATTGCGAAAACCTACCTAAAGGCCATTTCAATCTCAGGGGTTACTAAAATTATACACGGTTCGTATAAGCGCCTTACTAACCAAGAGAACGGAATGCTTTATGAGATACAGCAAATTTTAAAGGAATTACCGTCATCAGTTTCGCTAAAAGAAATGCGACCTCTTGGTTGCTATTACAACATATTTATACACCAGCTTTTGTACCAGTTCTAATTAATAACTGCGATTATATAGGCAAAGCTCTTTCTCTAATAACTCCATCAACCTATGTTTTCAGGTAAATAGGCTTCCATCTTAAGCCTTGCCAATAGATAACTTATAGTAGATTCTGCTCCTTGATTAATATTTATCGCCCGCTCTTCCAAACCATCGAAACATCCCCCCGTAACTGGGTTATATACTATTTGTTGTAGGTGGTTGCGTCCCAAGAACCACTCGAATGCAATTCTTATGGTCCTCCTATAATGCTCATCTTTGGTATGCCTATAAAATCTATCAAGAGCAATAATCGTATAGGCAACATCGATAGGCTGTTCTCCCCCTTTGGATTCGGCTCGTGGCTGGTCGCGTTGTGCCCATCCTTTATTGGAAATAACATGGATCTCATCATTAACTATAATTCTACTTAACAAAAAATCGAAGGATTGATAGGCAATGTCTCTATATCTGTTATTTGCAGTTGACTCATAGGCCGCTAATAATGCTTCCGGAATTACACTGTTGCCATAGGTCATATAGGATTCATACCATTGCCAATCTGCAGTACTTTCGTACTCAAACATGGCAACCAGACGATTAGCCAAAACCTCAATGATAGCTTTATACTTCTCACCTTTCATAAAACTTAATCCTTTTATCGTAAAAGCCATTGATCTGGTTGAATAATAAACTAAAGCATGCTTGGAAGCCCTATTCAAAAGCACCCGGGCAAGTTCAACTATTTGTTCTGGTAAAAGATTGGCTAAACCAGCCACTTCACCCAATGCCCATATAGCCCTTCCATTTGCGTCCTCAAGATTTTCCTGCTCATTTTGTATGGTAAAATTACCATAACTGTCTACATAATTCAAAAATGTGCCATCGTCTTGCATACAATAGTCTATAAAATTTAAAAATTTCTGTATCAGATCGAGGTCTTCCAAAGACTCGTATAATTTATAGTGATGCAATATAGCGATAAGCGCTCTCGCATTATCATCCAGGGCGTAACCGCTGGCCACGTCTGGCATGCTTATATCTGCAAATTGAGTAAATGCTCTCTCCGCTGACATACGAAAGATATGGTCTAGATTGAGAGGCGGGATTGAATATATCGTCTCTCTTTTATCGTCAATGAGAAGTTCGAATAGATTAACGTGTGCTATAGCGACGTTTTGCCAAGAAGTTTTAACCATTTTTTGGAGATTCACATGACGAATTTTCTTTAGCCTTGGGGCATCATCCAAAATTTGACTGACAGCATTTGCGAGCTGATCAGATGCCTCAAAATCGATCATTGTTCCCATATCTTCCTTCAAAACTTCCCTGACGTGGGGAATCGGTGTTGAAACAATGGGACAGCCTGAACTCAGGGCATAGGAAAATGTACCGCTAACCGCCTGAAAAGGGTCTTTTGATGTAAATAAATAAATATCGGTAATAGATAGAAAATCCAGCAAAGCTTCAATTGGGAGAAATTCATTAACAAATCTGACATGATCGGAGATTCCTTGATGATCTATTATTTCCTGTAGTTGATTTCTATAGGTTTCCCCTTCTCGCAGCAACAACGTAGGATGTGTCTGTCCTAAAATAAGAAACATCACATTGGAATTCTGCTCGATAATAGCAGGAAGTGCATAAAGTGTTGTTTCGATACTCTTACTTGGCCCCAATAAGCCAAACGTACTTAGAATCTTCTTATCCAGTAGATTATAACGTTCTAAAATCGCACGTTTATCTGTTGCTGGGGCTAAATGCGTACCATGTGCGATCACTGTTATTTTATTCGGAGAGATCTGGTAAGCATTAATAAGGATTTCAGCAGAGCTTTGAGTCATTACGATGATCTGTGAACAATAATCCGCAATAGCAGAAACTTGGTCAAATAGGATTTTCTCTGGAGATGGTAATACCGTATGAAAAGTAATTACAACTGCGATTTGTGCTTCATAAAGTTCTGAAAGGAACGACCTGAATTTCGCTTCCTGTGCTGAGAATAAGCCGAACTCATGTTCGATACAGATCAAATCGATATGTTTATATAGTTGGATGTTTTCGAATATAGCATCAAATGAAAGCGGATCGGCCATATCCAATATACCTAGCAGAGCGGAATCATAGTCATTATAACTTTTAGACTCTTCAATTGGGATAGGAATAAGATGGTATGAACCTTGGAATTTACTTGAAATGGCTTTTATCAAATCTGTTGTATATGTAGCAATACCGCAGGCGCGTGGTGGAAAAGTCGAAAGGAATGCTATTCCCCTTTTCGATGTCGAAATCATTGTTGAATATTTATGTGAAGTCCTTGCATACTATCGTCTTGTATCCTTAACAAGGTGCTGCACGTAGGGAGGTTCTATAAATATACACATTTAAATTTAAAAAACACGAAATATAAAATGTTTAATCCATACATAGAGTCACTTAAGTACAATACTCTAATTCTT
Organism: Sphingobacterium sp. UBA7249; assembly: GCF_002472835.1. Classification (NCBI taxonomy): domain Bacteria; kingdom Pseudomonadati; phylum Bacteroidota; class Sphingobacteriia; order Sphingobacteriales; family Sphingobacteriaceae; genus Sphingobacterium; species Sphingobacterium sp. UBA7249. The sequence continues at coordinate 167,294 of NZ_DKST01000011.1, forward strand.
TTCCTAACTAACCTCCATGATGTAATGAATTTTATTATAAAAGCATGTTTATCGGATTTTGAAAATAATTCACAGCTTTAGTTCTGATCCTTAGGTACGTCATCTTATTATTTTTCGCACAAAAATAATAGGCCATTTTTCGCTTATACTTGTTTACAAATTATTACAAAATACCTGGTTGAATTTTTTGAGTATTTTACTCATCGATATGAATTTACAAAATACTATTTAAGTCTTAAAAATAGATTGAATGCTCGTTTCATGATCATGAATTAATCCCAGATAAAGGGTCTTTCCACTCCTATTTCTCGAAGATAACTTATAAACTGCCCAGCATGTACTGATTCATGATATGCACTACGCAATAAATAGTTACCAAGGAAATTTTCCGAACCACTCCCCAGTCATAAAAACCCTCGGGAAGCACTTTCCACAGGAGAATACTACGCCTCCTTGTTTCATTAAGGAAATTGATTATTAATTCATTCTGTTTCATTGGAAAGGCTTATAAATAAGTTACTTTTTTATTTGTAATGAATAATAGGCTATCAAGGCAAAGGAATCAAAGCAATGCATATACTTTATTCCCTTCAATCATCGCTTAACAAACATTTTATCATCTATCGAACCTAAACTTACATAAATGTGGTCATGTAGGCAAACATATTAGAAAAACCTAATAAAAAAAGAAAACTCTTTAATAACATTTTACTGAATTGCTAGTGATGTGGTAATTACCTTCGTTGTTTAAATATTCAAATCATTCACTATGTTTGGCTCAAATAGAGATGTCGGCACAATTTTATTATACAAATTTGTGGAAGTCTTAGGGCGGATCTAAATAAAAATTGGCTAAGATGAGCGTACCATAAACTTAACGACTTAAGTCATTTTCAATATTGTATTTACAAAGTGCTATCTGTTTTTTCATTGCTTTAAGTTCCTTCATCTTAGTATCAATCTGCTCCAACCTCAGATTGAGTACTTCTATTTTCGCAGACTTATTAAATTGCTTCTTATACCATGCATCAATAACTTCTTTAATTTCAGCCAAGGTAAAGCCTACCGCTTTTGCCATCTGAATAAACCTCAGTTTTTCGATGACTTCCTGGTCATAATAAACATAATTATTGGATGTTACTTCCTTTTTTGTTGTGCCTGCTATAAGTCCGCTCTTTTCATAGAAACGAATAGTCCCTATCGGTATGCCAGTTTCCCTTGCTATTTGACTAATTAATTTCATCTGATTATCAATATTTTATAAAAAAAATTACAAGTATACAGTGTACTACATACTTGTAAGTTAAGAAAATACAAGCTAATTTAGTCAATGAAAATTCAATGGTAGCTTAAATTATTCACATATTATGGATTCATCCTATTCAGACAAAGAACTCATTAAATTATTACCCGGCTTTACGAACCATTACACGAAAGTAAACGGCGTAAAAATACATTACGTTATTGGTGGTCAAGGCGATCCACTGATATTAATCCCTGGTTATCCCGAAACATGGTGGGCCTATCATCATGTCATGCCGTTATTATCTGAGTATTACCAAGTAATTGTTGTTGAAATACGGGGTATGGGAAGTTCAGGAAAACCAGAGTCTGGTTACGACAAAAAGAATATGGCAAAAGACATTAGCGAACTTGTGCGGTATTTGGGTTTTGAGAAAGTATATATTGGTGGACATGATATCGGGGCCCATGTTGCTTTTAGCTATGCCTGCAATTACCCAACAACAACTATCAAGTTAGTTCTATTAGACACTCCACATCCGGACCCCAGTATGTATCAACTTCCTATGTTACCCATATTAGATGCTAATTATCTTTACCCATGGTGGTTATCATTCAACCAAGTAAAGGAATTACCTGAACAGCTTCTTGAGGGGCGCATGTCAATAGTCATTTCTTGGTTATTTGATCATCTCTTGGTCAATAAAGAAAGTGTAAGTAGCTTTGATAGAGCAATTTATATCGATGTTTACAATAATAGAGATGCTATTCGTTGTTCGAATTCCTGGTATCAGGCTTTTCCTCAAGATATTGCTGATTTTACAACCTATAAAAAATTAAATATACCTATACTGGCAATTGGAGCTAGCGGGTACGATTTACTTCGGAATGCCTTACCTAGTGCCTCAACGAATTTACAGCTTGAGAAAATCGAAAATTGCGGTCATTTTTTACTTGCTGAAAAACCTAACGAGGTTGGCCTATTGATTAGGGATTTTTTAGCTAATTAAACCTGTAGTAAATGAAACTAAAGTACCACAAGTTTTAAGAGAAAATATTCTATTTATTATTTTTTTTACTTCTATCTTAATTTTACAAACATTATGGCATAACTCCTAAATTTATAGTACCATTTCAATTATCTTGAGCGACTTGACCATTTTGGGTGTAAACCAATTTAGAGGATTAAGTTAAAAATTTACACGAAATAAAATTGTTGTCTAACCATGATCAAAGCGGTTGTTTTTAGCAACTCAAAAAAAATGTAAATTAGGTTTTAAAATAGCAACTGCTTTTTCGATACGCCCATGGTTACTTACAGATGCTGGCGATACATCTTGTTGCCCTTCAATTATAATATATGGAATACCATAATAATCTTTAAAAATCCTATCCCTTTCAATCTCAGCAACATGATTAAGATTACCTAGATTGTCTACTGCTACCGTATGGATAATACCCTGTGATAGCTGCGTTGTGGTATAAAAGGTTCGTCGGCCACAAGTCACTTCGCCTGCTGCGCTATTGTTGCATTGCGTTGCCAAAGAGCATACCAATTTTTTGGGGATATATTTCCTAACCCGGGTGTATCGATGCCATATTTTATAAGCGGCTTCCTTCATGCTCCATAACACCCATATGGCAATCTCAGGATCTTCGCTATTCGCTATCAGCAGCTGTTCATTCACATCGAAAAGTTTTGGAATTAATCCTGGCCTTCTCCAATTGCTCTCTTTTCGGGACTGCACAAGATCGATCACATCATTGCCAATCATTGTTCGCTAAGCTTGAATTCAATAATTTCAACTGCAGCTCTTACATTGAGCATACGTTCCATATCAGCATTATCAATGACAATATCGAATTTTTCTTCAATATCCAGTACAATGTCAACCAAATTGGCTGAATTGATTTGGAGATCATTGATAAAATCCGTTTCCTCATTTAGATTTCCAAAAGATTCGTTATTTGTTGTATATGGCTCTATAATGAGCTTTAATACACCGATAAGTTCTTCCCTATTCATATGTTAGTTGTCAAATTTTTTAAATATTAAACAGACATTCACATCTCCAAAACCAAAACTGGCTTTGGCAATGATATTTGGTGCATAGTCAATTGCTTTCAAAGGCACTCGTGCGTGATCTATCTGTTTTGCAATGTCAGGGTGTAAATCATCACAATTCCTATTCCCAAATAAAAATCCATGATACAACTGTAATACGGCAGCCACACTTTCTACACTACCGGCTGCGCTCAGACAATGTCCGGTCATGCCTTTAAGTGAGTTAATATAAGGAAAATTTTTGCCTCTACACCCCAGGGCTTTAATCCAGTTTTCTATCTCCAAGGCATCTTTAGCAGTTGCTGTTAGGTGACCATTGATGGCATCAACGTCCACGGCAGAAATACCTGCATTTTCAAGTGCTCCCACAATACATCGCTGCACCGCGTCACTATTCGGGGCGGTCATACTACCGTTGCCCCGCTGCCCTCCCGAATTCACATGCCCTCCCAACAACTCCGCGTATATAGTTGCCCTCCGCGCTAAGGCTCCTTCTAAGTCTTCTAATACCAATGCGCCAGCGCCACTACCGGGAACAAATCCCCCAGCTGTTGCACTCATTGGACGTGAACCCTCATGTGGTCGACTATTAAACTGAGAGCTACAAACGCGTAATGCATCAAAACCGGCCCAGATATATGGCCCGCTATCTCCAGTGGCTCCAGCAAGCATCCTTTTGGCCCGTCCGGAACGGATACGGTCATAAGCCATAAGGATAGCTTCCGAGCCTGTAGCACAGGCCGATGAGTTGCTAGTGACTTGATTTCCTAATCCTAATTTCCCCCCCAAATAAGCGCTGACTCCACTGTTCATAGTCTGAGCGACTACCGTGCTGCCAAGTCTACGGGTTTGCAAATCATCTATTTTATAAATGCTCTCGCGTAACTTGTCAATGCCTGAAGTGCCAGATCCGAATACCGTTCCACTATCCCAATCGGGTGCAGAATTTGCAGCAATAGGTAGGCCTGCATTTGTCCAAGCCTCCATACCCGCAATGACACCGTACAATATACCAGTACTATTGAAGCCCCGAAGTTCAAGTTCGCTAAAATATTGTTTTTTCAAATCTTCCTCTATGACCGGCATCCCTGCAATTTGGCAGGTGAACTGGAGCCGCTCCAAAAATGGATCATGTCTGATACCTGAAACTCCATTTCTTATGGCATGTGTAAAGGCAGGTATCCCCACTCCATTTGGGGCAACTACCCCAATCCCTGTGACAACTACTCTACTCATATTCTGTCGATTATCATACCTGCTAACATTCCTTTACAAACCTCCTGCCCAGCTTCGTTTTTCATCGTAACTGCGCATTTCAGTTTACCGAATCTGAAGTATATTTTGTTAGAAATTACAGTAACCTTTTCTTTGGGGTACACCGTTTTTAAAAATTGGATTTCCGTTGATGTCAACGCCATGACTGTTTCGGTACTGGCCTCGCTACCTAGCAAATAGACGCCGAAGCAGGCCAGGCCTATCTGAGCCATCGTTTCGGTTAAAATTACCCCGGGAGTAACGGGATTACCATAAAAATGTCCCCTAAAAAAATCGAGATTTTCACTGAACGTATAGTTACCGATAATACTATTATCATCCACATAGAGCAACTCGTCCACAAATAAAAATGGATTTCTGTAGGGCAATTTTGCAATAATATCATTTAAGTCCATCACTCTTTTCTATTAAATCACCACTGCAATAAGACACTCTGTGCCGTAAACCCGGGGCCAAAACTTAACATTAATCCCAACTCACCAGCTTGAGGAGCGCGCTCCATGATGTGTTCAAGCACATAGAGTACTGTAGCACTTGACATATTTCCATATTGTGATAGCACAGCTTTAGTATCAGAGATGTCTTTACCATATACTGCAAAAATCTTCTCTATCGTTGCTATGATCTTTTTACCACCAGGGTGAAAAATCATATATTTTATGTCTTGCACTCCTAGGTTATTACTTGCTAAAAATGGATGTATAACTGCATCGAAATGTGATGCAATTACATTAGGTACATCAACATCCAATATCATCTGCATCCCACTATTGGTAAGTTTGAAGCCCATAATATCTTCGGCATCATAAAAATGATACATCCGTTGGTCAAGAATCGCCGGCCCTGCGTCTGCTTCATGCGATGAAAGTAGACAGCAGGCGGAGCCATCACCAAAAATAGCAGCACTTACCATATTGGACATTGAAAGATCTGCTAATTGAAAGGTGGCAGAGGGTGCTTCGACAGCTATTACTGCGGCTCGTTTGCCGATATTAGCTTGCAAAAAATTTTTGGCATAAATAACACCAGAAACTCCAGCAACACAGCCCATCTCAGTGACAGGCAGCCTAACAATGTCCTGTCGTAATCTTAGCTTATTGATGAGGTAAGCATCTAATGAGGGTATCATGATCCCTGTGCAGCTTACAGTAATGATATAATCCAGCGACTGTGGCCCCCAACCAGCATTGGCTAATGCTTTGCGAAGTGCTAATTCAGCCAAAATCGTCGCTTCACGGCAATAAATATCGTTTTTTTCTTCAAAGGATGTGGCTGTGAAAATGTCTTTCGGCTCCATAATGGCATACCTCCTGTCTATGGTGGCACCTTCAAATAGCTTCTTTACTTTTTTTATGAAACGTATTTCCTGCCCTTGAAGCCACCTTTCCAATAACGGAAGAATTTCAGCAGTAGTACAAGAATATTTAGGTAGTTGCTTTGCAACAGTTATTATCTTAACGCTCATATATCAGAAATTATCCACTGGTAGCGAAAAGCCCATTTCCATTGGATGCAATAATTTTTTAAATGCAGTTTCTTAGCGAATTGCTCCAACTCACATTTTTTAAAGCCCCGAAGTATGGATACAAGCCCATCTTCCCTGGTCATTCTATTTAACCCACAAACAACACAAATGGTTTGAAATAGTCGATATGCAATTTTACTTCGTTGTAAATCATTGACAATGATGCCAAGCTTACACATATTGGAAAGACGCCCGATCAAATCAATAATTTGCTCGTTGCCAAAATGATGTAAGGTAAGAGTACATAATACAATATCAAATTGTCTAGTTGAAAAATCCTCTCCCAATACGTCCTTGCAGCTATACGATATATTGGGGTATCCTTTTGATAAACCTTGAGCATAGGTGATAGTAAAATAATTCGCATCTATTCCAAGCATTTTAAAATCAATATTATTTTTAGCACCAAAATCACTCAACATACGCAACATATCCCCTCCTCCACAGCCGATATCTAGAACTGTCACTGTTTTGGAAATATCAGTTTTCGATAACAATTTCTTTACGCCATCCAATGTGATGTTATAGCCACCCAAGAACTTATTGATGTTGGATAGCCTATTTAATGTCATCTGAAGTTCCTCTCCCTCAAGCGAAAAATCGTCCATGATTTCAACGCGCTCAGTTCTAAATCTAGTGTTTATTCCCATTTTAATGTCTTCGCGCTTCCATGCGTTTGTTTAATTATCCATTTCAGTGTCGCCGGAAAAGTAGCGGCAATCTTTATTAAAACATTGGCACCGAACTCATGCCGTAGCACATAGGCCAAAATTCTACCAAACAACAGACGGCGCCCAAAGTTTTGTTCCCATTCCTTGGCATAATCTATTTCCAATCGCTTACGTGATGTAATTTTGCCAATAAAATAGTCCAAAATAAGTTCTGAAGCTATTCTTGCACTCTGGATCGCCATAGCCATCCCATTCCCGCATAAGGGGTGGATAAGACCGGCTGTATCCCCGATCATAAGTATATGATCTTCTACAATGGACTTTCTATCGAACGAAATTTGGCTAATGGTTACTGGTTTGTCGAACAACAACACATTCTGCTCGAAGAAATATTTTAGATGAGTATTTTTGGAAAGGACGTACTTTTGGTAGTCAGCTATGTTTTTATACTTTTTAAAGGTCTTAATATCTGTCAGGTAACAGAGATTTATTTTGTTTTCTTCAACTTTGGAAATACCGCAATATCCAGCGCTAAAACTATGCAGGGAGATTTGGTCATCTGGAAACTCGCCAGAATAATGGGCCTTGACAGCCATCCATGTAGACGTCTTTTTAATAAAACCACGAGACAAAATCTGATCAAGATTAGCACGTTTACCGAAGGCCCCTAAAACAAATTTTGCTTCCAAAGCCTGATCTTGAACGAAAACGGTAAATGTATCATCATTAAAATTTATGCGCGAGACAATTGCATTTAATATCTTGCAACCTTGTGCTTTCACCTTCTGGTATAAAAAATTATCCAATCTGTAGCGGCTTATCCCGATACCGCCTAAAGGCAGCTTCACATCTACTGATCGCCCATGTTGCGTTGTAACATTAAGATACTGTATATAAGACGGGTACAACTCAGAGATATCTACATTAAGCCAGCTAAAATAGGGCAAAATCTCGTTGGATAAATACTCACCGCAAACTTTATGACGAGGATAACTATGCTTTTCGATTAAAGTGACTTGCAAGCCCTGTTTCATCAGATGTAGTGCGCTTGTAAGTCCGGCAAGACCGCCACCAATAATAATCACATCAAGCACTGTTTTCATCTATCCTAAATTAGCTCCAAAAAATCACATTCAATTGCCCACGTTATGCTTCGATTCGTACCTGGACGCTCAATAAACGTGGATGAGATTAGCATAAAAAATAAACAAGCAAGTAACATCGTGTGGCCCAACTTTAGATAAACCTGCTTATGAAAATCTTCTTTGATAACATCTGTCATCGTTAAATAGTTTGACTTACTTACAAGTTATCAGGTTACACTTGCCCCACTGACCCTTTATTGTCATCGTATTTTCAGATTACAGACGGGAGAAAACAATTTCGAAGCCAGATCGTTTAAAATATCTCATAATGTTTGGTCGATAACCCTTTAGGTACAGACCTGGTCGATGGTTTTATAGAACCACCTGGTTCTTTAACTATAAAAATATGAATGGAATAATCTTTAAGGACAGTAAGGTGTATGTCGGATGTTCAGCAAAATTTTTATTCAAACCCGAAATTGGCCAAGAAGCAACACCTGCAATCGCAGAATTCTACGGTGGTGTAAAAGCTTATGCTGAGATTGCTAAAGTACTGTCTTCGGAAGTAATTATACGACTTGGCGAATATGTTACAGCGAATGGTATAAAGGTCCCCGAAAAAATGTGGCGTCTTATATATGACCAGGAAAATGACTCCTGGAATATCATGGAAAATATACAATCGAAGTCCCATTCACTGTGAATTGCACAAATTGTTATTTGATTTATTTATCTAAATTACATCTATAATAAAGCTATTTACCCTTAAAAAGATTCAACTTTTTGCACCAAGAAAAAAACGCCGCCAACGTATGCTTATTCAAAACCTTATATTCGAATATTCTATACGGAGATGGAATAACATTGGAGTAAACGCCATCACTACAAAAGCGTAGAAACAATTTTGATTTTGCTAAATTATCCATTGAAAAGCACTTGTTTTCCAAAGAAACGACACAATCTGCTTCAAGTAAATATTTGTCGCTATTTGTATATCGTTTCTGTATTGAAACTTCATTCCCATTGTCCCACAAAAAACCTACGACGTTATACGTCAATTCCTCTACCTGCTCATTTTCTATTATTAAATAATGCATATTTGTTTTTTAATTAAAGTCCTTTTTTTCCTTGAAGCCAATAGCCATGATGCTTAATTCGGCCATTAATTTGCGTTTTTATGATTTTTCTAAAGTTTTGTACAGTCTTCACATTTCCAGTGAGAACAAAGTAGGCATCTAACCAGTCCTCATTTTTAAAAATGGTTAGATCCTTAATCCTATCCGCATTTTCAAACAAATCTAATTTTGGAAACACAATACTGTTATCCAACCCCAACAACTCTGGGATATGGTTATTTTCTGCATCCAATTCAAAAAGAAACCGATACTGTTTCTTTTGATTTTGCATAATTGGCAGAAAAGAACTCGCTAAGGCAAGTGAAGTTTCATCTCCAAAAAACACTATTTTCTCTACCGATTTGTCATAATACTTTTGTTCCGTTCGTGGCTTGTTTAACTTTATACGATCACCTGGTTTCAGTCTATTCATAAAATCGCTACCACATCCATTACCATGTATATATACAATCAGTTTTAGTCTGTTTTTCTCATTATTTATTTCGGCAACTGTATATCTTCTGGCATCGGTCTCAGAGACTCGTATGTCAAAAAAAGCACCAATAGGAAATTGAAATTTTTCAAAATTTCCTTGTAAACTAATCCGTTTTACGGATCTTGACAGATATTCTGTTTGACATACATGTATGCCAGGAATTTGAGATATGAAGAAATTCAGGGTATCAAAAACCCATTTTGGAGCGCTTGGCATAATCTTACGTTTTTTATCGAAACAAAGAAAGCCATCGGTTTTAACACAAAAAAGAATAAATAGTTGTAGTAATTGGACTAATCGCGGTTTTTTAAACGAAACAATTTCGCACTCATGCCACATGCCTTAGTAAACAACCGAGAAAAATAAGGATAGTCTTCATAACCCAATTGAAAAGCAATCTCTTTAACTGACATATCGGAGTGATAAAGCAACCGCTTAGCTTCCAAAACGATACGCTGCTGTATATGATATGAAACTGAAAAACCTGTCGCATTTCTAACGCACTCATTGAGGTAGGAAACCGAAATATTAAATTGGGCAGCATACTCCGAAGGACGTTTCAATATATGAAATTTTCGTTCTAACAACAGGAAGAAGGCTTTATTAATACGTTCAAATCTGGAGAGTAGCGCTGGAGTTTTGGTGTATTTTAGATACAAAGAAATAAGTAAAGCTACCAAAGCATTAGTGCTATCTTTTAGTAGGGAAAAATACAATTTGTCGGGAGTTCTTTTATAAAAATCAATACACAGATTATAGGTCCTTTCAATAACATCAAGATCTTTTGAATCAATCGCTAAAGGTTTTAAAGGTGTGATACTTTGCAACACATTTAAATAATCGGAATGAATGTTTTCACTACTAATAATAAGCATAAACATTTCTATGTTCTCTACCTTCAGTGCTTTATGCACTTGATTGGGTGATTGATAAAAGATAGTAGGCTTATCAACGAGGTATTGTTCAAAATCTATTTCAGTAAGTGTGACTCCATTTTTCTGTAGAACAAAAAAATGATAATCATGCCGATGCGCCTGCATAGTTTCTTCATCTTCCCAAAACGATTCGGGTGAAACTTTGGAAACAGCAATGCCATTGCCAAATTCCTTGGGCAAAGTTCGAACCGGAATATTTTTTTTGTACTGCATTCTCTTAGTTTTTAACGGGTATAAATTTTCCCGTATTTCAAACTTGTTAAAAGTATTAAAATTTGCTTAACAAAATGACTTACAATATCGTTTTTCATTATTAGCAAATAACGCATTGCTGGCAACGACAAATATAGGTAGAAGCAATCATTTCTGACCCTAGACACCTTATTTTTCTGATCCAGTTAAATTACGTAACTTCATTAAAATAGATTTATTGATAACAAATACAATGGTTCCGAATGAAAATATATACCCACTATTAAATGGCCTAGTACTTGTTGGGGGGAAAAGCCAAAGGATGGGTATCCCAAAAGAAAAGATCCAATGGTACGGCAAAGAACAGTGTTATTATTTGGTCGACCTGCTGAAAGCTTATTGTAAAAGCGTCTATATTTCCTGTCGTGCCGAACAGGAGGTAGAGATGAGCAACAAATTCGAAGGAGATCCGATTTATAAGTTTCTGCCCGATGTCTATGCAAATATAGGCCCTTTAGGAGGTATATTGACAGCATTTGATTTGGAGCCCAATCGAGCTTGGCTGGTACTCGCTTGTGATATGCCTCTCATTGACAGCGCGGCTATCGATTTTCTGATCCAAAGACGCGATTCAAAAAAAATAGCAACGGCATTTACAAATCCGCTAAATGGCCTTCCAGAACCACTATGTACGATATGGGAGCCAAAGGGCTACTCGATTCTCAAACAGCTGATCGCACAAAATAAGTTATCTCCGCGCCAGGCATTAATTCAACAACAGGTCTCGCTAATTGGTCCTCAAGAGGCAAATATTCTCACAAATGTCAATACACACGAAGAGGCCAAGTATGCAAAAGCGATTATAGCCAACAAATATCAGGGTCGCTGAGGTACTCCGCTTTAGGGCATTGATCTACTTTCTTGTCAGTAAATAGCGAGAGCCTGTACAACTAGGCTCTCGTATATCGTTTATTCGCAATCTTAAAGAACATTGATTTCCTAAACAGTCAGATCAATTGGAAGTGTATAGATCCGTTTTCCAGTAGCAGCATAAATTGCATTGCAGAGCGCTGGCGTAAACGGTGGTACTGGAGGCTCGCCTACGCCCGTAGGCTTCGCATCACTATCTAGGATATACACATGTATCTGTTTAGGTGAATCAGGCATCCGGATAATCTGATAGCCGTCAAAGTTACTCTGCTCTACCTCCCCATTCTTTACCGTAATCGTGCTTTTTAGCGCAAAGCTGGCAGAAAATTGTGCCCCTCCCTCAAACTGCGATTTGATCCGGTCCACATTGACCGCCAACCCACAGTCAACTGCATAGTAGACATTGGGGATACTAATTTTTTTATCCTGACTAACTTTTACTTCCACTACACAAGCGACATAGGTCAGAAAGCTTTTATGTGCAGCAAAGCCAAGTGCGCTACCTGCAGGCATACTTTTCCCCCAACCCGATTCTTTAGCGACCCGTTCAATCACTTTTTTCATTCGATTGGTTTCCCAGGGATAGTCTTCGATCTTTTCACCATAGTTGGGATAGGTTGTCTTGATTAACTCTTGTTCGAAAGTAATATGGCGATCTTCTCCAAGCAATTCCAATGCATTGGCTACAGCGTCCAGACCTCTTGCTTCTGCAATTTCGTCCAGCATGGTTGCTGCGGCAAATACTTGCGGAATATTGCGAACCGATCTCAACCAACCGATCCGCAGATGTGCCTTTGCATCATGTGTTACAATATTGATAGCTGGCACGTTATACGGGAAATCCGAAGCGCCCAACATCAATTCACCATCACTGGGTTGTACAACGGCTTGGTCTTCCGTCGCAGAGATGGATGGATTGGCAATATGATGTGCCCATCCGCTCAATTTATTTTGGCTATCGATGGTCGCCACAATGCGTTGCACGCTCATTGCATGATAGTAATCGTGACGGATATCATCTTCCCGTGTCCATTGTACTTTAATAGGCAGACCGGATTCCTTGGCAAGAATAGCCGCCTCGAGTATAAAGTCAGGTTTAGACTTTCGTCCGAATCCTCCTCCAAGCAGTGTAACATTCATTTTTACCTTTTCCGCGGCAACTCCCAGCTCCTTGGCCACAGCATCACGTGCGCCCTGAGGATTCTGTGTGCATGCCCATATTTCACAGCTTCCGTTTGTCACGATAGCCAGCGCGCAGGGTGGTTCAATGGTTGCATGCGCCAGATAGGGTGCTATATAGGTATGTTCAATCACTTTTTTTGCATTCGCCTTGGCGGCATTGAAATCGCCTCGCTTACGCCGAAGCGTTCCCTCCTGCCCAACCACCTGCTTGAGCTCTTCAATCTGCATGGCAGAGTTGTAGCTCGCATTCGCACCCAATTCCCATTCCACCTCTAATAGATCGCGTGCTTTGATCGCTGCCCAAGTATTTTCAGCAATCACGGCCACACCACTGAGTGGTCTTGACAGAGTTGCTGGTAGGCCAGCACCTTTGATTGTAATCACTTTGACTACACCAGGTACAGCAAGTGCTTTACGATCGTTGACCGACTTTACACTCCCTCCAACAACAGGACAGCGCTTGATCACGGCGATTTTCATTCCTTCGACAATAGCATCGATCCCGAAAACTGCTTTGCCTGTTACAATATCGTGCAAATCAATAATCGGAGTTTCTTTCCCAATCATATTGAAGTGCTGCCTGTCCTTCAGCTCGATCTCGGAAACTTTTGGAACTGGCAGGGACAATGCCGTTTGCACCAGATCTCCAAAATCTTTCTTCTTGCTTGATCCAAGTTGGATAACCTGTCCATTTTGGGTATCTAACTTAGTTACGTCGACCTGCCATTCTTTGGCGGCAGCACGCAGGAGCAATAACCTAGCAATGGCTCCAGCCTCCCGCATGGGCTGATAGAACATCCGTACCGAGAATGAACCATCAGTATTTTGATTTCCATATTTCTTTTCATCTCCTTCGGCTTGTATAATCTCGACCTTATTCCAATCGGCCCCCATTTCATCAGCTATGATCAGCGGCAGCGAGGTTCGAATCCCCTGTCCCATCTCTGATCGATGGGCAACAATTGTTACTTTGCCATCTGAAGCTATGCTTAGATAAACATTGGGGGCCAAAGTTGCCAACTTCTTACCTTTATTGTCACAGCTAAAAAAACTAACGCCGAGTATCAGTCCACCGGTAAGCAGGCCACTGGTTTTTAAAAAGTCACGTCTGGAAACACTAAAAATCTCCGAATCGACCCTTGCGGTCTTTCTTTTTTGAAAAGGAGTTAATATATTCATGCTATCTCTGCTTTAAGTGAAGCCCTACCCGGTTGTAACCGGCGTACCGGCAGCTTCCAAGATGGCAGCTTTAATTCGATTATATGTTCCACAACGACATAAATTGCCTTGCATGGCCTGTTCGATTTCCTGTTCTGAAGGTTTGGCATTTTTTTTCAACAGCGCAGCTGCGTTCATAATCTGCCCTGTCTGGCAATAGCCACATTGAGGGACCACAAATTTCTCCCAGGCTTCCTGAACAGGGTGATCCCCGGTTTCAGAAAGACCTTCTATCGTGGTCACTTTACCATCTCCTATTGCTGAAATTGGAAATGAACAGGATCGGATTGCGGTATCATTGAGGTGCACTGTGCACGCGCCGCACAGGGCTTTCCCACAGCCAAATTTGGTCCCCTTCAGACCAATAATATCGCGGAGCACCCACAGCAAAGGCATATCCTCCATGACATCAACATCATGCTTTTTACCGTTTACCAAAATTGAATATTTTGCCATAATCGTAATTTTTTTCTTGCTTCTACAAGAAGCATTTAATCAATTGAATTGATTTTGTTTCTGCCGTAATAATAAGACAAGTTTTCACTTATGTATTCGCATTCAGCACATTCAGCAGCAAAATTCTTATTTAAATTAATCAATTAATTGTAGATTTTATGGATGTTTTTGCCATTATTACAGTTTTCGTGTTTTTTACCATGTAAATCGTTAAATTTGGTAAACGGTATTGTAATAAAAGCACTGTCCAATTTAATGATTATAGCATTGCCCGTAATTGCATGAAAGAGATAAGAGACATTTTGATAGCTGCAGGTGTAGCCGCTTCCGAAAACCGTTCGATGGCCCTCGCGACAGTGGTCAAGGTCGAGGGCTCCTCCTACCGCAGACCTGGCGCCCGTATGTTGGTAACCGAAGATGGACACATGACAGGTGCAATCAGCGGCGGTTGTCTCGAAGGTGATGCGTTGAAAAAGGCCCTATTGGCGATACACCAGCGCAAAAATAGACTTGTCAGTTACGATACAAATACTGAGGAGGGGTCAGCAATTGGTGTACAGCTCGGATGCAATGGGATTATCCATATTCTTTTTGAATACGTTGATTTGCAACAGGCCAACCATCCCATTGCATTGTTGGAATGCGTATTAAAGCAGCGTGCTGAGGTACTGTTGATCACCTGTTTTTCAACACAGAGACTAAGTGAACAACGCGGAAGTATCCTTGTAATCAATAGCTATGGAGATAAAAAATCTACATCCGACCCTTTATTATCGAAGCTAGCCGATCATATTGTGCTCGCCACCGCAAAACGGCAATCTGTGCTTACGGCGGTCCAGCTAGACGGAAAACACTGCGAGGCTTTTATTGAATACCTCGCCCCAAACATACAGCTAATCATTGCTGGAGCGGGCAATGACGTCCAGCCTCTTGTGAATACAGCTAAGCTGTTGGGCTGGGAAGTCATCGTCGTTGAGGGGCGGGCAAGCCATGTGACAGCAGCACGATTCCCCAAGGCTGATCAGCTCATCCTATCTGCGGCAGATGAGGTGCTTCAAAAAATAAACATCGATCCGTGTACGGCTATTGTACTGATGACACATAATTATCACTATGACCTAACGCTCCTAAAAAACTTAATTCATACGCCTACCGGCTACATTGGTTCGTTGGGGCCAAAGACTAAACTACTTCGGATGTTTGAGGATCTGAAACAAGCAGGACTCGAACTTACTGAAACGCAGAAAGAAATTATTCATGGCCCTGTGGGGCTTGATATTGGTGCTGAAACTTCCGAAGAAATCGCAATCGCTATTGTCGCTGAAATCAAGGCTGTACTAAGTAATCGTCGTGGAGGTTCGCTCAAATTTCTGGCGACAAAAATACATACTGAAAATCCCTTAATACTTTAAAACGCTATGCTCAAGGATACATTTGGACGTGTACACAACTATTTACGGATATCGCTTACCGATAACTGCAATCTACGTTGCTTCTATTGTATGCCGGAGGAAGAATATAGTTTCACTCCACATAACCGTCTGATGCAAGTCGACGAGATTGAGCAATTGGCCCAGCTATTTGTAATGCAGGGCATTAGCAAGATCCGTCTGACTGGTGGTGAACCTCTGGTGCGCAAGGATGCTCCGGCCATTATCGAACGTTTAGCTCAACTACCAGTCGAACTGCATATGACCAGCAATGGCATACGTATTGACGATATGTTGCCTCAATTAATGGCAGCGCAGTTCAAAAGCATCAACATCAGTCTGGATACTTTACGATCGGAGCGTTTTTTTAAGATTACCCGGAGGGATTACTTCGAACGCGTGCGTGCCAATATTGATCTTCTCCTGCAGCATGGCATCCGCACTAAGATTAACATGGTGGTGATGAAAGGGATCAACGAGGACGAGATCCTTGACTTTGTAGCTCTAACCAAAGCCAATCCTCTTGAAATACGATTTATCGAATTTATGCCATTTAGCGGAAACAAATGGACCAGCAACCAAGTATATACTCAGGTCGATATACTAAATAAAATACATACTGTTTATACAACAGAATCTATTACAGCAGGCCCTCATGATACGGCCAAAGCATTTTCAATTGCCGGCCATGCTGGGCGTATCGCAATTATCAGTACGATGACGGCCCCCTTCTGTGCCGGCTGCAACCGCATAAGACTCACCGCTGACGGTAAACTTAAAAATTGTTTATTTTCCGCTGATGAGACAGATCTATTGACAGTTTTGCGGGCCGGTGGTGAAGTACTGCCATTGATCCAGGAAAATATACGTTCCAAATCAAAAGAGCTGGGTGGGCAATTAGCGACAAATTTTGAACATATAGACACCGATTTTCTGAAAAATCGGAGCATGATTACAATTGGTGGATGACAAAACATACAGGTATAATTATATTAGCAGCGGGCAATTCTTCACGGCTTGGGCTTCCCAAGCAATTGCTCGAATTTGAAGGTGAATCTCTCTTGAAACGCATCAGCAGGGAGGCCTTGGCGGTTCCGGATGTCATTGTCACGGTAGTTATCGGCGCCTACCCCGATCCAATCCATTCAACCTTACAGCATAGTAACGTGAGCATCGTGATCAATCCGCGCTGGGCGACTGGTTTATCGAGCTCCGTTATTGTTGGATTGAAGGATATGTTGGAAAACCAGCCGCTTCTGGACCGTTGCATTATCAGCTTATGCGATCAACCCTTTGTGGATCAACACGTCTTTCAACAGCTTCTTCAAGTTGCCGATAGCAGCGGGAAAGGTATTGTCGCTACGGGCTTTGCAGGAACATGGGGTGCACCGGTTCTTTTTGAAAAAAAATACTTCGATAGGCTGATGCAGCTTGAAGGCCAAAAGGGCGCGAAGAAACTTGCTGAGCAATACCCTGATGATCGGGCAATACTCCTTTATGAACCCGCAAAATACGATGTGGATACCCAAGAGGACTACTTCAATCTGCCGCATCAATTTATCAGTGTTCAACAGGCGAAAGATATTATTCATCATTATATCCCTGCCTCGCAGGAACAGCGAGTAGCCATTCAAGATGCACTTGGACATACGCTATCCCGTACTGTAATCGCTTCACAAGCCATTCCGGGCTTTGCGCAGTCTTCCATGGACGGTTATGCCATCCGTTATGCCGATAGCGGACAGGACCTTCCTGTTGTAGACAAGATACCCGCCGGCACTACAACTCCTAGGTCATTACACAGCGGACAGGCCATGCGCATCTATACAGGCGCACCACTACCGTTGGGTGCCGACACCGTCGTGATGCAGGAAAAAGTAGATGTAAGTAAAATAAACACGATCCGCATAAAAGACGAGGCACTAAAACTGGGGGATAATGTCCGCCCAGAGGGGGCTGAAATCGGCGCTGGGGCTGTCGCAATGCTCCCTGGAACCAGCCTCACACCTGCTGCTATCGGTTATCTAGCCAACATCGGCTGTACTGAGGTGACGGTATACGCTCCACCCAAAATCCATATTATCCTCACCGGTGACGAACTGAGAGCGACGGGGGGCAGGATTGGATATGGCGAAGTTTATGAATCCAATTCTTATCAGCTGAAGGCTGCCTTGCAACAAATGGGAATATCTAGTGCCGAATGCCAGCATGTGTTGGACGACAAACAGCAACTCAAACACGCATTGCAAGAGGCATTGAAAACAGCCGATATTGTACTTTTAGTTGGTGGTGTAAGTGTAGGCGACTACGATTATGTAGTGGACGTTGCAAAGGGCTGTGGTGTAAAGCAACGTTTCCATCGCATCCGACAGAAACCGGGCAAACCCCTATTTTTTGGTACGCGGGAACAAAAAATAGTTTTTGGACTGCCAGGCAATCCTTCCTCAGCACTGACCTGCTTTTATCTATATGTTAAGCCGGCCTTGGAACAGATCATGCAGCTTCCCGACCGCAACCGCCGCATCAAAACACATACTACCCATGCATACAGCAAAAAAGCTGGTCTAACCCACTTTCTGAAAGCGCACTATGATGGGCATGCGGTCGAACCTCTCCATGCACAGGAGTCTTATAGACTCCACTCCTATGCACAGGCTAATTGCCTATTGATCCTAGAAGAGGATGCCGAAGGCTGTGCAGTGGGCGACGAAGTTTTTATACATCTTTTAACTTAGCGAGCCATGCAGTTTGAACTCTTCTATTTCTTTCTGTTTATTCTCGCATTCCTGTACGCCGCTGTGGGACATGGTGGCGCCAGTGGTTATCTAGCTTTGATGGCGCTTTATGGTATTGCACCCCAGGAGATGAAACCTACAGCACTCGTGCTTAATCTTTTTGTTTCGTTAACCTCATTTATCCAATATTACAGAGGTAATTATTTTAAACGCAATTTGTTTTTGATGGTGGCTGCTGCATCTGTGCCAATGGCATTTATTGGTGGCATGATCACCCTTGAGGATCATCTTTACAAACGATTACTGGGTCTATTGCTGCTCTTCCCGATCTTTCGCTTTTTCTTTTTTAGGAGTCCATCAGCGGATGAGCTCAAATCATTTAATACATTAGGGGCACTTGTGATTGGTGCTGTTGTTGGTCTGTTGTCCGGCATGATTGGAATCGGTGGCGGAATTATCCTGTCGCCCTTTTTGATCTTACTCAAATGGACTGATCAAAAACAAACTGCAGCCATCAGCGCTTCATTTATTTTCGTAAATTCATTGTCGGGACTGGGGGGGATGCTTACAAAGGGTATTTCATTTAATGTGCACATGTGGGGCTACATTGCCGTCGCGTTCTCAGGTGGCCTATTGGGGGCTTATCTAGGATCAAAAATATTAAAACAAGATGTTTTAAAATATGTGCTTGCCACCGTGCTTTTGGTAGCGGCATATAAATTATTATTTACAACAGCTTAAAATAAAGGTATGCGTATAACGTTTGTCTTCTTGATACTATCTATTTTGTATTTTCCTCTCTACGGGCAGCAACCAGCTAATATTGGCGTTACTGTCTTTGGAAAGCAGGAAACCAACATAACTTTGGAACAGATCAGACAACTTCCAACACACTCGCTCGATAGCGCGCGGATTTATAACCATACGGGTGCTTATCGGTCCACCCTCAAAAATATCCAGGGTGGTCTGCTAAAGGACCTGTTGAAAAACATCACCTTTCCTGCTGAGTCCCCAAAAGCACTCAGCGAATACTATGTAGTTTGCGAGGCTACTGACGGTTATAGAGTTGTATTTTCGTGGAACGAGCTATTCAACACCAATGTCGGTGATCATGCCCTGCTGGTAACCAATATTGAACGCGCCAGCCTAGGCAAAGAAAAGGGCCCCTATGCACTGCTTTCCACCGCGGATGTCGCCACAGGCAGACGTTATGTAAAAGGCTTGCATTATATCCACATTAAACGTATCGAAAAATGAGAATACAAGTGAAGACATTTGGTGCATTAACAGAAATCCTCGAAAGGGAGTTTTATGTCACAGCGGGTGACACCGCTGAGCTGCTCACTACCCTATCCCGCCAACATCCAGACCTTGCCCATCGCAAACTGTTAGTTGCTGTTAACAACACAATAATCAACACACCGGTAGACTTACGGGAAAATGATGTTGTGGCTTTGATGCCGCCCTATTCAGGAGGATAAGTAATGCAGAATGAACGTTACGAGAGACAGCTTTCCTTACTAGGTTTTGGCGAGGCAGGTCAACAGAAGCTGCAGGCAGCACGCCTCCTTGTTGTAGGGGCCGGCGGCCTAGGTTGTCCGGTACTCCAGTACCTAGCTGCAGCCGGCATTGGGCACATCGGTATTATTGATGATGATCTTGTGGAGCTGAACAATCTACACCGGCAGGTACTCTACGATACAACAGACATTGGCCATGCCAAAGCTGAGGTCGCAGCCCGTAAATTGATACTGCAAAACCCCGATATTGACATTGCTTTTTGGGTAGAGCAATTATGCCCTGCTAATGCAGCTGAACGGCTCCAACCCTATGATGTAATTTTGGACTGTACTGATAATTTCGCTACACGCTACCTGCTGTGCGATGCTTGCTACCTCTTGGACAAACCTTTAGTTTTTGGCGCCATTTACCAATATGAAGGTCAGCTAGCAGTTTTCAATGTAGCCGATACACAAGGTATCAAGACCACCTACAGACATTTATTCCCGATCCCCCCCGATCCTATGGAATCGCCCGATTGTAATGCTGCAGGAGTTTTGGGGGTGCTACCTGGGATGATCGGAATTCATCAAGCCACAGAAGCTATTAAATTATTGACAGGTATAGGAACCATTTTAAGCAATAAGCTAATGACAATCAACCTACTTGATAACGGCATATTTACTTTTAATATACCACAAACAAGTTTCGATGAAAGCTCCTATCCACGGAGCTTAAATGCATTGAAAGATTTCGATTATATTCAGTATTGTGCTTCAGTGCGTAGTCAGATACAGGGTATAACGATAGCTGAACTGATAACCACCTGGGAGGCCACCGACGTCTTGCTTGTAGATGTAAGAGAGTTCAATGAAACGCCCCGGCTCCAGGTACCCCATCTCTCCATTCCCCTAGGGACATTGCCGACGCAATTGGAAAAAATCGACCGCAGGCGCATTGTTTTTATCTGTCAGAGCGGCAAACGCAGCCTAATGGCCGCACAATATTTCTACGACCAGCGAGGCAGCAGCCAACAGGTATTTCATCTGGAGGGCGGCATGATCGCTTTAAAAAACTATTTAGATGACTAAACAAAAAAACGATATATTTATACAAGGCCCCATTCCTCCGTCATTGATTGCAGATGTAATTGCAGAGCACGGTAGTAAATCCGATATCGGTGCCCACAGTGTCTTTCTTGGACAGATCCGTGCTGACCAAGTCAGAGGTAAATCAGTTCAAGCTATTGAGTATAGTATCAACAGCGAACTTGCGGTGCTAAAAATGGCTGAGATCCGCAAAGCAATCTTTGATAACTATCCCGTCACCTGTATGCACGTGTGCCACAGCGAGGGCCTGGTACAGGTAGGTGAAATCTGCTTCTTTGTATTTACCTCTTCAGCGCATCGTCGGGCAGCTATTGGTGCCTGTGATGAGCTTGTTGAACNNAAAAAGAAATGCCAATCTGGGGTAAAGAACTATTTGAAGACAATACTCATCAATGGAAAACTAATAGATAACATGGTCGATATTACATACAAAAGTACCACCTTAAGGAAAGCTATTGCGCTAGCAACGATAAAGGTATCATCCGAACATACCATCAAGCTTATCGAGCAACGGCAGATTCCTAAAGGCGATATATTTGAATTTGCACGTGCTTCGGCACTGTTAGCGATAAAAAAGACAGGCGATATGATCCCCGATTGCCATCCTCTACCGGTAGAATATGCTGCAATTCGTTATACCCATTCCGGGTTGGAGATCAATATTGAAGTCGAGGTACATACGATATACAAAACGGGGGTCGAAGTAGAAGCCATGCATGGAGCTTCGGTCGCAGCACTGGTCATCTACGATATGCTGAAGCCTGTGGACAAACAAGTAGAAATCCGAGGCATCCGTCTGCTCGAAAAACGAGGTGGCAAGAGTAATGAATCCCTTCCCTGGATCGAACAGCTCAAAGCCGCCGTCGTAGTTTGTAGTGATTCGGTCGCCAAGAGCAACAAGGAAGATATTTCGGGAAAGCTCCTTTTCGAACTTCTCGAGCAGCAAGGATTGCGCGATATTGCCTATTCAGTGGTTGCAGATGAACGCGAGGCCATAGCGGAAAGGTTAGAATATTATCAGCGAACAGGAATTGATCTTTTAATTTTTACCGGTGGAACTGGGCTTTCGAAGCGAGATATTACCCCCGATACTGTAGCTCCTTATCTTACGACGAACATCCCCGGTATTATGGAAACAGCACGTCAATATGGCCAGCAACGTGTCAAGACGGCAATGCTATCCAGGGGCATTGCGGGGTTTGCGGACCATATGCTTATTCTCACGTTGCCAGGATCACCAAATGGCGTGCGAGAGAGTATTGCGGCACTTTTTCCACAGGTGCTTCATGTTTTTCAAGTTCGGGAAAACACGGGGCATTAGGCTAAATTTCTCAGCTTTCGGACCTGCTGTTTGACCTGCTCCAGCGTTTGGCCAATTTCCGCTTCGGTGGTAAATCTACCTAGACTAAATCGAATGGAAGAAAGTGCATGCAGATCCGAAAGCCTCATGGCTTTAAGTACGTGTGAAGGGCGGGAAGTTACTGCCGAGCAGGCCGAACCACTAGATACAGAAATCGTCTTGAGCCGAATGATTAGCTGTTCGGAAATCGCTCCGGGAAAACAGATATTTGTTGTATTGTAGAGCCGTTGGGGACTATGGCCATTTCGGTATGCTCCAGTAATATCAAGTAGTTCAGTTTCAAGCGTATCCCTAAGATGAGTTACCCGCTGTTGATCCCACTCGAGTTCATCAAGGGCAATTCGAAGGGCTGCAGCCATACCGATGATTCCTGCTGTATTGAGTGTACCGCCACGCCATCCCCGCTGCTGTCCACCCCCATGCATCAGCGGGAAAATATCTTGTTTTGCACGATCGGAAATATAGAGTCCTCCGACGCCCTTCGGACCATAAAATTTATGTGCCGAAAACACAAGAAAATCAACAGCAAGATCACAGAGATCAATTCGCATTTTACCGACTGCCTGGGTGGCATCACACAAGACGAACACGTTGTGCTGATGGGCAATTTCGCTTATCTCTTTTATGGGCAAAATAACACCTGTTTCATTATTCGCCAACATGGCACAAACCAACACCGTATCTTGGCGAATAATGTCCTTCAATGCATTCAGATCCAGCATTCCCTCCTCATCCACCTCAAGGTAAGAGACTTCAAATCCCAGCCGCTCCATAAAAACGCAAGCCTCCAGTACGGCTTTATGCTCGGTGACAATACTAACAATATGTTTCTTGACAGAAAACTGAAATCCCTTGATCGCTAAATTGATTCCTTCGGTAGCGCCAGAAGTGTAAATAATATTTTTTGATGGGACACGAAATGCGCTTGCGATCTCTTCTGTTGCTTGCTCGATAGTATCCTGCATCGTTAAGCTAAGCAGGTGCAGCCCAGCTGGGTTGGCATAATAAGTTGAAAAAAAGGGAAGCATTTCAGCTAATACCCGCTCATCTACTGGTGTCGTTGCATTATAATCAAGATAGATAAAATTTGAATCCATTCGTTTAGATAATTATCATCTAATTTACACAATAATTTCGCGGATACCCATTGATTCTTAACAAAAGGCTACCTCACGCCCATAAGTCAATAGCAACGTTATTATATTAAAACTTTTGAACTATGAGCATTGTTCTTAACCAAAAATCGATAAGACTTTATTTCTCCAAGGGAAAATAACCAGTAAAGGCTCAAATAAATGCAGATCTTTTTTTCGTATAGTCAGGATAAATATTAATAACAATTTAGTTAATCTAAAGATATGCCCGAAGGCCCTTCAATAGTATTGATAAAGGAAGATCTCCAAAAGTTTGTAGGTGAAAAGGTAATAGGTGCTTCGGGAAATGCCAAATTCGATAAATATTGGTTAAATAATGAAGTATTATCCGATATCAAAACCTTTGGTAAACAATTGTTTTTGCTGTTTGATACAGTGGCCGTACGTATTCATTTACTTATGTTCGGTTCTTACAGTATTGATCAACAAACCAAAACAGAAAGAAGCCTACGCCTCATGATACAATTTGAAACCGGTCGTATTTTTTTCTACACCTGCTCGGCTAAAATCGTTGATAAAACCTTCTTGTCCGAAATCGATTGGGAAGCAGATGTGATGAGTCCTATCTGGAATCCAAAAAAAGCAAAGAAAAAATTGAAATCATTACCAGATCTTATGATTTGTGATGCACTTCTGGATCAGAATATCTTTTCGGGTGTCGGCAATATTATTAAAAATGAGGTGCTTTTCAGAATCCGTGTGCAGCCCGAAAGTTTAATCAGAAATTTACCTGCAAAAATGATAGACAAACTAATTGTCGAAGCCCGTAATTACAGTTTTGATTTTTTACACTGGAAAAGAGAGTTTGTATTAAAAAAACATTGGTTAGTACATAATAAATCGATCTGTCCGAAATGCGGAGAAAGGCTAATTCGAAACCATTTGGGTAAAACCAAACGAAGATGTTTTTACTGCCTAAAAGATCAAAAACTTTACTAGCTAAAATATTTTCGATCTATGTATCCCCGCTATCGATCACCTTGATCAGATTTTTTCTTCTCCTCTTCTTTCACTATGGCCTTCGATAAAGGCCGGGTCTCGAGTGTGTTTCCGAAAGCACCTCCTTCCTTTTTCAATTCTTTCTCTTTTTCCTTAGCATCATTTGTAATATCCTTAGGTTCATCATAATTAATATTCATCATTCAGTACATTAAATATTTTATAAATTCAGTGATCTTTTTATATATAACAATCGAACAGGCAAAATCGTTGGTCGGCCAAATGAAAACATAAGAAAAACAGCATTAAACAAGCCTTCGAATTCCATATATTTGAATAAATTTTTAAAATGAGAAAGAAAAAAAAGATTGTGCTTATTCAGGATAACGAAGATATTCTAAATATAATGGACGAAGTTCTAGAAGACGAAGGGTATGATGTGACTTCATCTTTGACCACTGAACCAATCGAAAAAATTGATGAAATTGACCCTAATCTAGTCATTGTTGATGAGCACATTAAAGGAACAAAAAAAGGATCAAAGGTTATCGAAGAACTTAAATCGGATCCTGATACCGAAGATATATCTGCGGTATTAACTTCCACATCCTTTGACTTGCCGACAAAAGCGAACGCATGCAAAGCAGACGATTTTATCGAAAAGCCTTTTGATCTCGATCATATGGTAGATGTCGTAAAGAAAAACTCCTGACATATAAATCTGATAAGTTATGGATAAACTGGGGATAAAAGCATACAACTGTTTATGTTACCTTTTTTATATAATATTAATCCCGCCGATCTTATATGTCGTTTATACTCCTTTCCAGATAATTGGAGTAGGTATATGCACTGGGTATAAATAATAACCCTAAGACTTCTTTAAATTTTTTATTGGTACAAAAGAATAGCTTAGAGCGGCGTTAAGAC
Organism: Sphingobacterium sp. UBA7249; assembly: GCF_002472835.1. Classification (NCBI taxonomy): domain Bacteria; kingdom Pseudomonadati; phylum Bacteroidota; class Sphingobacteriia; order Sphingobacteriales; family Sphingobacteriaceae; genus Sphingobacterium; species Sphingobacterium sp. UBA7249. The sequence goes on from NZ_DKST01000011.1 coordinate 192,838, forward strand.
AGGTTAAGAAAAATTTATCAGCCATAGCTTATTTTAACTATATTATTACCCCCGGTTTTTAGCGATTAGTCTAGTTACTAGTATTAAAAGTAATCCTAAAAGCAAAAAGACTAAGGATAGGCTCAGGCTATTGGTTAATACACGATTTATTCCCAATACGGAGACATCAACAAAAGGGTATGGATAAAATCCAGAAGACGCTCCATGCCACAAGGTATACAGGAAATAGAAGATGGGATAAAGCAACCAACTAAATATCGAACACCATTGTATAAGAGGTTTATTTATTGAGCGCCACCAATAAATTAATACCAATATGGGAATAATCAAATGCAGGATTTCATCAATAATCCTGACTATCCCTGCAGGCTGCCACAAGAAGCGTAAAACAAAATTGTAGATCAGTCCGACAATAAGAATATATAGTGTCACAGCTGTGACTGTCACTGGCTTAACAGCAAAATGTCCAATAGCACTATTGGGTAACAGTACTATCGAGGTACAGCTAATTGCAACCATTAAATTCGTCAAAATGGTAAAATAGCTAAAAAAACGAATAATCAGCTCTAAATTCGAAATCGTTGAATTATTAATACTGATTAAAAATTGCGCAATAATTGCACCCCAACTTAATAGCGCTATGAAAGCTGCTAGGCTTTTCTGAGACAACATCATGATCTATTTTTATACCCTTTAAAAATAGAGAATTTATTAAACAAAATCTAAGTACTGATATCATAACTTATCCATAGTACAAAATCTCAAAATGTTAAGATGCACACTATAACGTGTCACGAAAATTACTATATCGCAAAAAAATGCATGATAGTTACACATTTGAGCGTGATAAAAAGCGATTCTTTAATGATATAAAAATTATTTTTTCAAATATAAGGTGATACTTTAACCATAATTGGTACATTGTTATAAAAGGTAACTATATGCACGGTGTTAGCAAATCAAAACGAGTAGCGGGGCGACAGGCACTTTTTATTAATTTATATAAAAGTGCGTTTCCCGCGGTCGCAAAGTATATAAGCCGCATGGGTGGCAGCTTTGATGAAGCCAAGGATGTATTTCAAGATGCTTTGGTTGTATATTATGAGAAAGCCATTTTAAATCCAATGGTATTGAAAAATGATATTGGCTATCTGATTGGGACGGCCAAGAACCTATGGTTAAAACGTTTCTGTCAAACCAGTCAGATCCAACCGTTAGATGATTTGGACATCGCCCTAACGATTGACGAATTGCCTTCCAGTAGACGCTTGCTGAGATTCTTGGAAACTGCAGGACGTAAATGCATGGAGGTATTAAAGGGCTTTTACTATGACCAAATGTCGCTCCAAGAAATAGCAGATGAATTCGGTTATTCGGGAACACGAAGTGCCACTGTTCAGAAATATAAATGCTTGGAGAAAGTAAGAGATAACATTCGAGAAAAATCTTTGGTTTATGACGACTTCATGGAATGAAACCAAACAGATAGAGACCTATCTTATGGGGGAGACTGATCCAGGTGACTCATTGTTGTTTGATGCTCAATTATTGTTGGACGAGGACCTGGCCAGTAAAGTTATTGCGCAACAAAAGGCTTACTGTGTCATAAAACAATTTGGTCGAAAGCAATTGAAAAAGGAAATTGAAGTAATACACCAAATATTATTTTCACAACCTAAACATATACGATTTAGCCAAAAAGTAAGGCGGCTATTTAGAAAACCATAATCCCAAATATCATGAATATTGACAAAAATGAGTTCCGCAAATTTGCGGTCGGGCATTGCTATGTCCCAAAAGATCGAGTAGAGACTTACATTACTTGCGTTGAACGCAACAGCACTCCCCTAGCAATGACGCCATACATTACTGAGGAACGCGAGCTTCGAGTATCGCAGATGGATGTATTTTCTCGATTAATGATTGACCGTATTATATTTATGGGAGCGCCTGTAGAACCCAATATCGCCAATATCGTACAGGCCCAGTTATTATTCCTTCAATCCGTTGATCCCAAAAAGGATATACATATGTATATTAACTCTCCCGGCGGGGAAGTTTATGCTGGACTTGGCATTTACGATACCATGCAACTAATTAGTCCAGATGTCGCAACGATCTGTACTGGAATGGCCCTTTCCTTTGGCGCAATATTGTTGTGCGGCGGCGCTGCTGGTAAACGGAGTGCCTTAGCACATGCACGAGTTATGCTGCATCAACCTTTGGGTGGAGTACAAGGACAAGCCTCGGATATAGAGATTACTGCAAATCAAGTTTTGAAAATAAAAAAAGAACTTTATGACATTATTGCCAAACATAGTGGACAACCTTATCAAAAAGTGCATGATGTCAGCGACAGAGATCACTGGATGGTTGCTTCTGAGGCAAAAGAATTTGGTATAATAGATGAAGTATTGACGTAAGCGCCAATATGCTACTGATAGTAAACAATCGCTATTGATAATAGGATATCAATAGCGATTGTTGGTTTGTTTTGCTAAAAAAACATCAACTATATATCTTTTCTACTTTTTTCCTGAATACCAAAAATTCGACAACTGTGCATAATAAATAAACTATTGAAAAAAACAGCAGCAGCCTTAGCGGCGGAAGTACGATATCATATCGATAATAGTCGATCAAAACCTCACTTCCCAGAACAAGAACGCAGAAGAAGGGTATCCCTGAAAATGTCAAAAATGACAAAAAATAATTATACCTGATTTTTTCAATTTGATTGAGAAAAAATGATAAGGAACTAAAAACGATTACAACAAGGTATACCGTTGATAGACCCAAATTTATCAATATACTCAATATACTGATAAACCTTTCAAAAAGGGTATTATCAGCGGAGTTCAGGTTATTAATAACAATTCTGTACAGAACAGATAGGGTTATACTTATCAGCATATTGAGCCGCCAAAATTGAAAGATAGTTTTTTTCATAACGTATAAATGCGCAACCTTTTGTTATTTAACACATTAATTTTAGCTCGGTTCCATTTCGTTTCCTACCCAAAAAATCTTATCTCGCAAGAATGATAAATTCCAATCTTCGGTATAGATATTATTTTCAAGTTCCCCTGACCAACCATCTGTAATAACATTTTTCTTCCCTTTTTCTTTGCGGCTAACAATGTATTTTCCAGTAATGAAATTGATCGATTTTGTAATGAAGACTGTGTTTTTACGGTAACTCAGATCATAGCCTATTAGCCGAATTCTCCTGTTTTTATCATTAAATCTGTATTTTATTTTTTCAACAAAATCTTTCCTTTCCCCAAATATATTCGATACCGATTTCTGATTTGGATATTCACCCCTTATTTCAAGGATTTAGCGTTAATAAATTTAAAAAACGCCCCGTAATGCTGTATAATAGCTAGAAATAGCCATAGGAGCATATTTTTCATTCTTTCTTCTATTGAGAAGTTTATAAAATCATCTATCAACTCATGCGTATTTCTTAATCTTTATATCCAAAGTACAAATTCAACTTAAATCTATGTTTTTTCCTCATATAAACTAAACTCCATTTTATATTCGAAAGCCCTTTGCTTACAATTCGTTTTAAAAGAATATTTATTCGACATGTTGAAATGCCCATTAAAATCACCTAGGATTTCCTTACCTATCAGCAGCAGGTCGTTTAGTGTTAAAAGATATAATAATGTTGGCAACAGGCTTGCTTATTGCTTCCAATAGCGTGATGCTCTACTGTCGGAAAGAAAAAAGCTCAGTTAAAGGATAGCTGGGCCAGTAAAACACGTGACAAACAATTTTTACTATATAATGGCTTAGTTAAAATTTATAGGTCAAGTTTAATCGAAAGCCTTGCGGGTTGACTACACGCCATCCAAGAGCAATCCGCTTGTTCCTGAAATGTTTCATCATACAAAACATAGACATAACAAGCCGGTTACACGACCTTCAAGGAGCAATGTGGCATAGCGCCAAATCAACTTCGAAAAAAATCGGAAGCGCTACCTACACAATGAGGTCTCTCTGTCAAAAAAATTGATTTAAAAAAATAAAGCTTATCTACAATCATACTAAGATTTATTTACAGTGCTTGCATCAAAAATAGCCGCTATTTGCGCAAGGAAAGAAATTTGCTGCACATTGATTTTCCTCTTGGCCTCTTCCATCGTAAACCAGGCACCACTGTCTATTTCCGGATATGTCTGTATCCTACCCGATTTTGGTGGCCATTCCATCTGAAAATTATTACTGATAAGACCGTCTGGATCAATGTCGCCCTCAACAGCCCAGCACTGTACAATTTTTCCGCCTTTTTGCTTAACAGGATTTAATCGTATAAAACTTCCGTTGGGCAAATACCCAGTTTCCTCCTGAAACTCTCTCTTAGCTGCCTCCAGTTCACTTTCATTGTCCTCCACCTCCCCCTTGGGTACGGTCCACCATCCTTCGTCTTTTTTTGCAAAGAAGGGACCGCCAGGATGAACCAGAAAAAAAGAAATTTCTGTTCCCTGAAATTTATACAATAATATTCCGGCACTGAATCTCGTTTTTGTCATCTAAATAAGCGCATTATAAGCAAAGCTTTACAATAATTACTAATTTTCAATTTTCAGAATGCCATTTCTTATATTACACAAATATTTGTCTTAATCTTCTTCTAAATAGACCTTGTGAACGACAAACCTAACATTTTTACTGAATAATAACTTATCATCCACATCCTCAGAATCTATGGCATAAAGCGTATCTACCTCACCGCCATCCAAAAGTTCAGCATCTGGTATGAGCTCAAAAAAAGTGATCCCTTCTATAGTAGATAGTTCCTCAACCTTAATATAGGATACTCCTTGATTTTTCCAGATAGACAGAATCCCGCCAGAAAATAATTGATAAGTATTTGCTTGCATTGACATGGTGCAAATTAGGAAAAAATTGGCTTATTACAGTTCCTTTTATAGTGTCTCCAATGTCTTAATTACTTTTTCATTCCTAGGATTGATTTTGAGCCCCTTTTTATAATTCTGATTCGCCTTGTCTTTTTGGCCTGCTTTCAGCTAAGCTTTAGCTAAAATATCATATACATTTTCGCTCGTCGGGTATAATCTTCATGCAATTTCGATGTTTAAATGCGCGTAACACTGTTAAGTCAACTGCCAACTTTTTAGCCAAAACAGTATACACCTGGTAAACAGAATACTAAAGATATCCGAAATCATAAACTGGTCGCGATCGGACAGCGAATGTTCAGAACTGAACACCCATCTGGGCGCTTATTGACAAACTTAAATTTTAATTTCTTGAGACCCCATTATTCTGAGTCACCGAAGACACATCAAGGCTTTCAATCGCTGCATAAACTAATGCAGATCATTAAGGATACTCTTTTGTCGCTTTTACCCCTTAAAATTGTCGCAAAGCCAACCTAGACCCACTGTCGAAAAAAAATACATTTGATCATAACAATCTAACAGTGATATAAATATGAAAACAAAGAACTCATTAGGATTAATAATAGCAATAGTCATTGCTTTATTCCTATCTTGCCAGCAAGAGATTAAAAATCAATCAGACTCTCCAAAGGATATCGTGACTACTAAAACAATTAAACCATCAGAAACTGGGTATGCGAATCTCAATGGATTGAAAATGTACTATGAAGTATATGGTAAAGGTAAGCCAATCGTACTACTTCATGGGTCATATATGACGATTCCATTGAACTGGTCAGACATTATCCCTATGTTTAGCGGTCGAAAAGTAATTGTTGCGGAAATGCAAGGCCATGGCCGTACCAGAGATACAGCGCGAAAACTCAGCTATGAAGGAATGGCTGATGATGTGTCAGGTCTTTTGAAACATCTTAAAATAGATAGTGCAGACATACTAGGCTATAGCATGGGAGGAGGCATAGCTTTTCAGCTAGCAATACGCCATCCTAAACAAGTACGTAGACTTATTGTACTGTCAGGTAGTTATGCGCATGACGGTTGGTGGCCAGATGTTGAAGCGTCCTACTCTTCAATAGATGCCGAAATGTTTAAAGGTTCACCAATAGAGAAACAGTACGACAGTCTTGGCAATGATCCAAAACATTTTCCAGAATTTGTAAAAAAGGTAATCAGCATTGACCTTGAACCGTACGACTGGTCTAAGGAGGTGAAAAAAATAAAAGCACCCATTTTTATGGCTATTGGTGATTCTGATGGAATACAATACGAACATGCTCTAGCATTATTTAGAGCAATGGGAGGTGGAAAAATGGGAGATATACATGGACTGCCCAAATCTCGTCTGGCTATTATCCCAGGCACAACCCATATTGGTATGATGTATCGAATGAATTGGTTGCTACCGATGATCGATGATTTTTTGAATTCTGATTTAAAAACTACCGCTCCAACATTTTAAAAGGAAAAAGTATATGAACGCAGCATCTATATCTATTTTATCAAATGCTGTGATAAAATAGATTTTTTCAGCTTTCCACTTAGTACTACGCAGAAATTGATCCCAAGTCAATGTATTTGGGTTCACTTGTCTGCTCCTAAACTCTAAAAAAATCGTATTCAACTACATAAGATAGCATTTCCGAAACCTCATTCGCCAAAGTCTCATTTGACCATAGTGCATTATACCTCTTGGGAAATTTACTGATGGCTCTCGTTGGCGAGGCTAAATTCTTACGCAATTTCATGAACGTTCTATTCGCTGAAGCCTATGCTGTTTATTAAGTTGGTCTAAGTGGGCCTAATCATTTCACAACGTTCGATTCTTGTTTAAGTTTTTAAGTGGACAATTAATCTTTTTAAAAATTTAATATATATTTATGTATCTAAAACTTGTACATGTTAGAAAATTTCGCATTCTATCTATTTTTGGTACTATTGATCACGATGCTCATCATGCTGGCCAAAAAAATTCAGGTTGCATACCCTGTATTGCTTGTCTTAGCCGGGCTTTTGATAAGTTTTATTCCGGGTGTACCACCCATAAAAATAGAACCTGAATTAATATTTATTATATTTCTGCCACCTCTATTGTATGAAGCGGCCTGGTCTACCTCATGGAAAGAACTTTGGCGATGGCGCAGAATTATTTTTAGTTTTGCTTTCGTTGTGGTATTTTTTACTGCATTATCAGTTGCGATTTTCGCTAATTATTTCATCCCCGGATTTTCTTTGGCTTTAGGTTTTTTATTGGGCGGAATTGTTTCTCCTCCCGATGCAGTAAGTGCAGGTGCAATTTTGAAATTTGTAAAAGTGCCGAAAAGATTGGCTTCCATTCTTGAAGGCGAGAGCTTGTTGAACGACGCATCTTCCCTAATAATTTTTCGTTTTGCAATGATTGCAGCAGCAACCGGACAATTTGTATGGTATGAAGCGGCAGGAAACTTTGTGTGGATGTGTGTAGGCGGCGTAGGCATAGGAATTACAATGGCCTATATTTTCCTTAAAATGCACAAGATTTTACCTACCGATCCAAATACAGATATATTATTGACTTTCATTGCGCCCTTCTCCATGTATTTGGTCACGGAAGAGCTTCATGCTTCTGGCGTCTTAGCAGTCGTAAGTGGTGGATTGTTTCTCTCCTATCGCAGTCACGATTTCTTAAGTAGCGCATCTAGAATACGTACCGTAACAGTGTGGGAAAGTTTTTGTTTTCTGCTCAACGGGGTGGTTTTCATGCTTATCGGTTTAGATTTACCTGAAATTGTCAATGGTTTGGGTGATACTGATATTTATACGGCGATCGGTTATGGTGTTGCGGTTACAACAGTTCTAATTATTGTAAGAATTTTCGCAGGCTATGCTGCAGTAATCACCACATTAATTATGAGAAATTTCATCACCGTTGCTGATGCACAGTCCCCCGGTTGGCGAACTCCTATGATCATTGGATGGACTGGAATGAGAGGTGTAGTTTCTTTAGCTGCGGCGCTTTCAATCCCTTTAACATTGGCTGATGGAACTCCATTTCCACAGAGAAATCTAATCCTTTTCATCACATTTGTCGCCATTCTTCTGACATTGCTTGTTCAGGGGCTTACCCTTCCTTTTTTATTAAAAAAATTCCCATTGATAGACAGAGATTTCGTGCGAACAGAAAAAGAAATCGATTACGAAATTCAAAACAAACTTGCTCAAGTGGCAGTGGACAAAATTCACCAGGATTATGCGGATAAGGTAGACAGTTTCCCTACATTGAAGGACCAGTTACAGAAATATGAAAATCAATTGACTAGTTCTGAAATCATCATTAATTACGCTGAATACCGAAAAATCTATATCGACATTTTGGAGACTCAAAGAACCTGGCTTATCAATAAAAATCGTGAAGAACTTTTGTTGGACGAGGAAATTATTAGAAAACACCTACGTTTACTCGATCTTCAGGAAGAAAGAATGAATATGAGAAGTTAATCTTATTTTGTAACTTCAATTTAATATTTTAAACTATAAAAAGACATAACCATTTTAGTAAATTATTTAAGTATAATATCATGGATAAGATTGGTCTAACAAAAGATGCTGGCTGGCAATATGGAATCAGGAGAACGGTAGATTTACCTTTAGAAGAGGTATGGGATTACTTATTCTCCAAAAATGGATTTAAAATATGGGCAGATCAGGTTCAGACAGACTTCAGCACATTTAAAAAATATTCTCACATCCGGACCAAATGGAAAATGAGAGACTGGGATGATGCTGCCAGTCTTCAACTGCGAGTATTATCAAATTCAAGGACAAAAAAAACAACTATTGCCTTACATATTGACCAAATCAGGAATGAGTTACACAGAGACATGGCAAAAAAATATTGGACCGGTGTTCTCACGAAAATTATAGAAAATTTAAATTCTCCCTAGAAGCCCTCAAAATAATGTTTTAAGAAGTGCCAATTGAGTAACATGCCAAACCCATAACACCCAAACTTGTGGTTATCTAAGCTAAAAATGTGCGTTTATTGGCCAAATGATCGTTACCTTTTTTGAATTGTTTTTTCCATCAGAAACAAATAGCTTTGACATATACTATCATTAGGAAAGGAGATAAATTCTTCATACCGCGAAAAATACCTATTCGAAGAGTTTTTTTTCGGTTTACCCTGTGCGCTCTACGGATTACGCATTTGAAAACTACGCATATAGAATAAAAGTACTCTTTTGGGTATAGCTTTTGATTTATAAAACGAAACAAATGTACCACCTTTATCATAATACTTAATATGGAAAATATAGATCAACAAGCAAAAAAAATGGGGTTAGAAAAAGGATATTATCTATTGTTAATGGCAATTTTGGACATCCCGGTCCATACTGATAATGACGACGCTAAAAAGAGCTAAGAATATGAAAAGGATAGTTATTTTAAGCACTTATCCACCTCAGGAGTGTGGATTAGCAACTTTCACTAAAGATCTTAGACAAGGCATGAGCGCAGATCAAAATACGGTAATTGATGTGATTGCTGTATCTAAATTCAGTAGCGAACAATTCGATCCAACGGTACGCTTTGTTATCGACAAAGAAAGATTGGACAGTTATATCCAAGCTGCTCAAATTATCAATGAAGAATACGATTATTGTATCGTACAGCATGAGTATGGTATTTTTGGCGGTGCTGATGGAATATTTATCAACCAGCTTACCCACCATTTAACGATACCTTTATTAACGATATTTCATACCATATTGCAATCTCCCTCATTACGACAAAAAGAAATCATGGAATTGCTTATTATGAAATCGCATGCAGTTGTATCCTTATCGCCAAAAGGTAGTGAATTGCTCACAGAATTATTCCCTACAATTGACGTTCAGAAAATTAAAGTCATCCCACACGGTGTACCGCAATTTGACTATAACCAGGGATTGGCAAAGTATCGACTCGGACTTCAAGATAATTTTGTGATGATGACTTTTGGCTTAATTGGTAGAAGTAAAGGATTAGAATACGCTATCCGTTCCTTAGCGGGGCTCGATCTACCACATTTTAAATATCTGATCGTAGGCAAAACACATCCAAATGTTCTAGCACATGAAGGTGAATCTTATCGTTTCGAATTACAAAATTTAGTAGAGCAGTTAAAATTGCAGGATAAAATAGTTTTTATTGATGAATTCTTAAATGACGATCAATTAAAAGAATACTTATCCGCATGCGACATCTATTTATCACCTTACCAACATGAACAGCAAATCAGTAGTGGAACGCTATCTTTTGCCGTAGGTGCCGGTGCTGCTGTTATTTCAACACCATACTGGCATGCGAAGGATTTATTGGCGGATGAACGCGGAATTCTGACACCTTTTAATGATGTCGATACCATGGGTAAGAATATCAGAATATTATATACCTCTCAACGACTGCTGGCTTGGCATCGTTTCAAAGCACGCAGCTACGGTGAACAGACCACATGGAAAATGGTTGCGAAAATCTATCTGGACCTTTTATTAACACTATCGACCCCAATACGATCATTGGTACAATACAAAAATTACCGCACGTTTGATCTTAAACAAGAAGCATAAAACGAAGAAAGTCGCTCAAAATAGAGAGACTTTCTTCGTTTTTTATCACTTTGAAAAAAGCAGCTAAGCGGATCAAAAACATCATATAAACTAACTCCATTATTCAACCGTTATCCTTCATTTACTCAGTATTGAATTAAATGCCTGAAGAGCTTTAGACGTGTAAATAAATTGGGCTTCCTCAGGCATAGTTGTTGGTTCTAATTCCACTTTTTCTGTAAGTAGTATATCGCTTTGATACGCAATTGAAAAAAAAGCAAATAGCTTCCCCTTAGATTCTTTTACTACGGTCGCATATCCCGTTGTTGCTATCCCCCAATCAGTATGAAATAAAGTAGATACACTGATCGCCATTTGTTGAGTTATTAATGGAGATACACAGTCACATCTCTTTGCCTCCAATGGATCAACTCCTAATAACCGAATTTTTTCGTCAGGGGTATATACTGTTATGCCTCCAGCAAATACATTTGTAGCATTTTTGATTTGCGAGCAAGCAAACTGCATAACACCTGAAGTCACACTTTCTGCGACTGCAACACGGCCATGCGAATTGGCTAGCGAACTTTTTATTTGTTCTAGCAGTGACTTAGGAAACTCCATTTTAATCATAGCTTTTAAATTTATTAATCGAGTAAATTAATCTATACAACCGTATATATCCTAACATCGGGTGTATCCACAACTAATGATTTTAGCGTAGCAAGCATATCATTATTGTATAACTCAGTAGATAAAAAAGCGTGTGCATCATCAGTGGTATCAAAACCATGTAACAATTGGATATATTCATCTCCCACAAGTAATTCAATTGAAGTAGCGCCTTTTATCTGGTCAAGAAATGGTTCTTGAAATTTGTCATACACACCCGATGCTACTCCCCTATTGGCGCTATTGATTTTTAAGGTAATTTGTAAATAAGCTTTTGCCATGACCTCAATTTTTATGGTTAACTATTATAATGGTTTCCTCGCCATAGAATAGACTATTATCAATTATACATCCGCAAACTATAGCTTAACCGGAAACCTTAACACTTTAACAGCAGTCAGCTACAGTTCGTTTGTTTTATTTATTTATAAAACATTCATTAAACAGATGTTGTTCTTATAAAAACATATCAATATTATGGGAAATTTATTATACATTATTGCCGTTATTTTAGTGATTATTTGGGCAATCAGTTTTTTCGGCGGGTATGCGACGGGCAACATAATCCACACATTGTTGGTTATAGCAATTATCGTTGTGTTGCTACGTGTCATTCGTGGATCAGCTTAAATATTGATCTAGCTTAACTATTTAATCTAAAGGCCAGACTTAGTCACGACTAAGACTGGCCTTTAGATATACTTATTTTAGTACACACATCTGATTTATCAAACTCATTTACAGTCTCCAATAAAAATTTTTGCCATAAATCACAGGACTTAAATATAGATATCTAAGCAATCCACCAAACTGTTCTATGGACTTGCTTCATAGGAACGCTATTAATTGCTATAACTGAGAGCTGCCTTTAAATCAATTTAGCTTACCAAAGTAAAACGAAGCGGTGAAGCATTACCTTTAAAAGTAACGTAAATTATTTAGTTGATATCTGGTTTTTGCAACCAAATATCAATTAAATAATAATTTTAAAATTTTTGTCTGTTGCCAACAAAACAATGCTAAGAATACACATCATTAATGAACTGTAAAAATGATGATATTCTCCATGAGCCATATGTGCCGTAAAAGCACCAACTGCAAATGGAAACAAAAGTAAAATCCCTACAGTTTTGAATTCTGGTTTGTACAAACCAATCAGAAGAAGTAAAACACCCAGCAACTCGCATACTCCGATGCCTAATGTCCAGGTTTTATTAAAACCTAAAGAATCCATGCTTTGCATCATGGACTGTTTCTGAAAAACTTTGAATAATGAGGCATATCCAAATACATACAGGTAATAGGCATAACTCAACCAATGAACGATAAATTTTATAGTTTCCATTTTATACTTTATGAGATGAGCTACAAATTTCTTTATTAAATTGCATGAATAACAGTACGCACAAAATTGTATGATACGAACAGAAAAGTAAGTATGAATAAGAGAAAAGAAAACTCCACCAACCATATTAACGAAACCTATTGGAAAGATCATTGTGGAATTGCTTTCACATTATCTGCTATTGGTGGGAGATGGAAAATAAATATTCTCACGTATCTCCTCCATGAAGGTAGGCTACGTTATGGTGAACTACGAAAAAGGCTCGTCGGTATTTCAGAGCGTATGCTCATCGCTAAATTAAAAGAACTTGAGCAGGATAGACTTGTCGACCGGATTGTTTATCAACAGGTACCCCCTAAGGTTGAATATGAACTTACAGCATTGGGGCGTTCGTTGGAAAAGATTTTAATCCTTATGGATGAATGGGGTGAGACAAATATGTAAAATAGAGTCCCTGCATTTGATTACACAGGGATTCTATTTTGTTGTTGTTACCCCAGATCTCGGTTCACAGCTTTCATTTGACTGTGGGCATTAATTTTTGGAAAGAGCATACAGCGCAAAGGTACCCAACCAATGTGACCCCATATAGTCGTCTTTAGAAGTAATATTGGGCAATGAATATTTCAGATGTTTATTGGCTAAACCATGCAGATGATTTAGCTCAGGAAGTGCCTTTGCAATACCATTTAGACAGGTCGCCCGGCTAAAATTTAATCCATCCAAATGAACCAGATGCCCGTCTGTGCGGTCTTTCACAATGCCGGGTTCCAAGTTAAAATCTGGATTGAAAAGATCAGGCAGAAAATCCTTCAGCCATTTTCGATACTCATCCTGTCTTAAAACCGTGCTCATGCAAAGTGCTTCCTCAAGACAAGGTGAAAGGAAGTCGCTTCCGCTAGGCTCAAAGGAGATATTACAATTTTTGTCGTGATCGTATAGCCTGACAGCATTTGTCATTAATGATTTTTCGAAAGCAACGTGATTTGTCCCCCGCGCATAATCCAATGCCAGCGATAGGCCAAAAGCAGAATTATCATGATAACCGCTTCGAATCGGATAAACCAATTTTGGTAAATATTCCTGATAGGCTTTCATGATATGTTTTGCCATCGGATCGAGAATTTTTGCCCAACGCTCCGCATCTGGATCTCTCCAAGTTAAGAGTTCTTTTTGCAATTGTAACAACCAGGCCCAACCATAGGTGCGTTCAAAGTTTTTATTATTCTTATCCTGAAAGAAAGCTAATTCAGTTGCTGCATTTTCTTCAGTGATATTCCTGTCCAGCTGTTTCCGGATTACGCCGGACTTGTCTAACTCAGGAAATTGCTTTAAAATTCGTACGATTGACCAATAACCATGCACTGAGGAATGCCAGTCAAAACAACCGTAAAAAATTGGATGTAATGTACGCGGCCCCTTCAAATCCTTGTCACTTCCGAGTACTTGTCCCAATTTGTTCGGATATTCAACTTCAATACAATGCAATGGTAGTGTAAGCAAGTGCTTTGCCTGCGTACTATCCAATTGTATGGGTGCATTATTTGTACTATTATTCACCTTGATCTCTGAGTTATTGTGGCAAGAAATAGCCAATGCTGAACAACAAATCAGTCCTATTATTCTTTTCATATTTTTAAGTTTTTATTCCATCTTTCAAGATAGAGTTTTGTTATATTCCCAAGTTGTTAACGCATCAGGTTCATAATCTACTGTTATATTACTCGTTAACCGAAGTTTCTTTAAGTAACTGTGCTACCAAAATTGGAACAGCCGTCGTAGCTGCCTCTTCAAAACATTGTATTCGGCCTAAAGTTGTACTATTCGGAATCTGTTTATCGATTAAGAAAGACCGGCAATAATTAGGCGCAAATTGTCGCAGCCCGGCCGCCGGATAAACCTGCAAGGAAGTTCCTATAATAATAAGGATATCTGCTTTTGAAACATAGGACATTGCCCGTTCAATCTCCGGAACCGCTTCGCCAAACCATACGATATTCGGGCGCAGTTGACTTCCTTTTTCACAGAGATCTCCCATCTTTATTTCATCGCCTTCTATCGGGTAAACCAAACGATCGTCAATGGATGACTTCGATTGATCCAACCGACCATGTAAATGTATAATCTTTGTAGAGCCAGCCTGCTCGTGCAACAAATCGACATTTTGTGTGATGATCGTAACCTGATAGGCCAATTCCAACTGACATAAAGCGAGATGCGCTGCATTTGGCCTTGCAGCCAGCGCCACCTTGCGTCTAAGGTTGTAAAATTCCTGAACAAGAGTTGGATTTTTCTTCCAGCCTTCAATAGAGGCTACAGCCATCACATCATGTCCCTCCCATAGTCCATTTGCATCCCTAAAAGTAGGTATCCCACTTTCGGCAGAAATCCCTGCTCCTGTTAATACAACGATATTTTTCTTTTCCATGTGGCTTGCTTAGTCTCTTAAAAATAAATAAATCTGATGAATCTATTGGCTTCGAAAGGATAACTTTTTAAACAAGAGACGAGTTCACTACTCGTTTATCAATTTGGTAGCGTAGTTATCAGGAAGCTCCAGCCGAATAGAATCTTTGCTAGCGGCGGCCTTTCGATTCATCTCATCGAAGGAACGCTGATAATAAACAAAGGCCTTATTGGGTATATGCAAATCTTTTGCCTGTTTTACAGCAAAATGATAACGGTTATCCGACAACTTGACATGCTTATAAATACGATAGGTTACAATTTGAATCTGTACCTTGTCAAACTTCGGTATCGTTTTCAAATCAGCCGGTTCATGAAAGTATTTCTCATTGAAATACATAAATTCGTCTGATTTGGCCAGCCATTCCAGATTTATTTTTCCCTCAACCACTTTATTCGCTAGCGAATCCGCACGTTGTCGTTCCATGTTATTTCCATCTCCGGCAGTACAGCAAACGCATAGTGCGACCGCAGACAGGGATGCAAGAAAAGTATGCAATAGGCTCATCTGTCTAATTTAGTATAAAAATATTTCACGCCATAACGGCGACATCAAAAATTATTGTTTATCGGATAAAAAAGCCCGAGATACTAACATCTCGGGCCCAAATAATTTGTTCAGCAGTAATTAGAGGTTATTTTCAATCGCGCCAACTTTCTCACGGTGCAATGCCAAAGGCGAATCCAATAACACCGCAATAACAGTCATATTTTTATCCAAACGCTCCTTTGGAGCCTGAATATAAACAATGCCCGGAATACTGCTCCAGTAAAGTTTATTGAAAATTTCATGATTGATCATGGATCCTTCACCCACCAGTCGAATACGAGCGATACCGTTTTTTATTCCTTTAAGCGCAATAGGTCCTGTTGGTGTCCCTTCAACAAAAAGATAAAGGGTCTGACGATCCTTTGAAAGCGCGCTTAAACCTTCATAATGTCCTTCCGGAAGTCCCTTCCCTGTTTCATAAAGTGCCTCAGCATGATTTTTAACCCAATCTAAAACGGTTGGATTCGTCAAATTTCCAATAGGCAATTTTGCTTCCATACCATCGAGCGTCAAACCAGAATGATCAAAAATATTTTTCCCAGTATGAAGGGTCAATGCAATCTGATTTAATGCGGTATTAGTTTGCTTGTTGTCGAGTACAGCTTGTAATGTAATAGCTTCCTCCTGGGGTTCTTGCCACTGTACCTTGTCTTTGAATGTCAAGGCCAGTACTGTGACGTCCTGATCAAAGTTAACTTTTGTCAGGTCCAATTGGACTTTTTCATCCAACGATACCGCAGTTACCTTAGACCCGGCATCTCCAACAACAGAAACCGCCTGAATAGCGCCATTCAGCAAACCCTTTAACTGCAATTGCGGTTTTTGTTCATATACATAGAGATAGAGGGTTTTTCCATCTTTTGACAAAGCAGACTTCCCGTTGTAATTTTCGAATGGAATACCCGCTCTCGTGCCATATATTGCAGAAGCGTTTTTATTCGTCCATCTTCCCAACTGCTTCAAAATATTCATCTGCTCTTCTGGAATGCTGCCATCAGCTTTCGGGCCGATATCCAAGAGGAGATTTCCGCCCATGGAAATACAATCCACCAGAGTACGGATAATCATATTGGGCGATTTGTATTTCTTGTCAAATGGCTGATATCCCCAAGAGTCATTCATGGTATAACAAAGCTCCCAGAATTTAGTATCTGGCCGGGTTACTGGAATCCCCTGCTCAGGAGTCTCATAATCGCCATGATGATTCAAGCGCGAATTAATAATAATGTTCGGGTTGTATTTTCGCAAAAGCGACAACGTTTCCTTGGATTTCCACTCCTCTGCACTATGTTCCCAGTCTCCATCAAACCAGATCAATTCGGGTTTATATTGCTGCGATAATTCGCTGAGTTGTTTTTGATAATATTCGACATAGTGGTCCCAACGATTAGGCTCTTTGACAAGTTCATACCGTTTTCTTGCACGTGTAAATACATCGTAATAAGGATGGCTCCAATCCGGCAAGGAATAATAGAAACCTGTATGCAGTCCCTCCTGCTGAATAGCCTGAACAAAAGGTGTAATAACATCCTGTTTGGCAGCGGCATCTCTTAGGCTTGTAATAGCTTTATCGGCCCGAGTATTCCACAAGGAAATCCCATCATGATGTTTCGTTGTAATCACAGTATACTTTGCTCCTGCTTGTTTGATCAGTTTAGCCCACTCCTTTGGCTTATAATTTTTGGCCGTAAAACCATCAAGCTGTTTGATATAATTATCATGGTTAATATAATTATTGAAGAATGACCATGATTCTGAGATCCCGTTAACAGAGTAGATCCCCCAATGAATAAAAATCCCCAACTTGGCGTCTTCAAACCAATCCATTTTTTGTGCTGAAATAGTGTTCTGAGCGCTGACGTTGAAACACGCCGACGCTAAAAGAACAAAAAGAGAAACCTTTTGAAACTTCATAGAGCTAAATTATCGATTACATAACGAGTTTAAGCCAGCAAAATACATATAAATCACCAGAATTTTATCGTGTAAGCGATAAATTACAGCGAAGACGCTCTTGCTAAACCGAATAACTTCTAAACATTACGATCACATTGTCAGGATATAGATCTAGCAAGGAGCAATTATAATTGTATTTCAACACAAATTTATCTAAGTTTGGAGGGTATGATCGAATTATATACAGACGGGGCGTCAAGTGGAAATCCAGGTCCAGGGGGTTATGGAACCATCTTAAGGACTATTTATACAGGCGACAATGAGGCGTTTAAAGGTAAATTGATAGAAAAAGAATTTTCAGGGGGGTACAGAAAAACGACCAATAACCGTATGGAGCTGATGGCCGTTATTGTAGGTCTCGAAGCTTTGAAAAACTTAAACCAACCGGTTACAGTATACTCTGACTCCAAATATATCATCGATGCAATTGACAAAAAATGGGTACATGGGTGGATCCAAAAGGGCTTTGCTGGTAAAAAAAATAAAGATCTGTGGATGCGTTTGATGAATGTTTATAAACTACATAAGGTCAAATTGGTTTGGGTAAAAGGCCATGCTGGGCATCCCTTAAACGAACGTTGCGACCGTTTGGCTGTAGCCGCATCCAAAGATAAAGCCAATTGGAAAATCGACACGGTATTTGAAGTCGAAGAAAACAAGTAGGAAGATACAAATTCAACGGTCGATGTTTAGAAATGACGTAAACAATTTTGAATATTACTTAAATTAGCGAAAAGGCACCAGATTATTGGAACTTGGTGCCTTTTTCATAAAATAATGTAAAGTGAAACAGTCTATCTCCAATCAATCCGATCTATAGCAAATCCATTTCATTGATATAAAGATTTGCTTCTTAAAAAAGAAATGCTGGTGAGGCGATCTCCTGTACCTTACTTTCCCGAAACTCCTTCATATTGCTAGGCTCCTTGCTTTCTAATTCACCAAAGTCCACCACTCCATTATCCTTAGCCCAACGAAAGTAAGCGGTGGATAGGCGCGATACGACATTGTGATGCTGTACCGCAATATCTTTCCGTTCGGTAGGATCTTGTTCCAGATCATATAGTTCCCACTTGTAGGATGGCCAGGTGGACACCAACTTCCACTTTCCTATCCGTGCGGCACGGTTTCCGGCCCGCTCCCAAAAAAGACCTTCGTCGCGCGTTACGGTATCCTGTTGATTGAACAGCACCGGAAGTAAGCTTTTGCCTGGAAGTTTATTCGCCTGATGTCCTTGATATTCCTTAGGGTAAATGGCTCCAGCAAGTTCATAAAAGGTTGGCGCCAAGTCGATGATATGCCCAGTCCCCTTTTTGATACCCTTGGTGATCTTGCCGGGAAACCAGGCGATAAATGGGGCATTGATCCCGCCCTCATAGGTGTAATCTTTAAACGCCTTGAACGGAGTATTTGATGCGTAGGACCAATTTTTACTTTGTGATTCAAACGACCCCACGGTACCCACTGGCCCACTGTTTAATCGGGCGCCATGGAACCAGCGAACGAGGTCCTCAGCTGGTGCTCCATTATCTGACAGAAACACAATTAATGTGTTGTCTAACTGTCCATTTTCTTTGAGTTTTTGCAGCAATTTACCAATCGTCTGATCCAGGCGATCGACCATCGCAGCGAATACTTCCATTTTTCTGGCCCACTGTTGTCGTTGATCAAAGGACAGGCGTTCCCAATCGTAGATATCTTCGTCGGTAATGGAAAGTGTGGTCGTGTTGTCAACTATCCCCAGTTCTTTTTGGCGCTTAAACCGCGCCCTGCGGATGCTCTCCCAACCTTTATCATAATGTCCCTTATACTTTGCAATATCCTGTGGCAGGGCAACCAAAGGCCAATGCGGTGCAGTATGTGCTAAATATAGAAAGAACGGTTTGTCCTGACCTTTGATTTGATCCAGAAAACCTTCGGCCTCCCGATTGATCACTTCTGTAGAAAAAGAGCTTTCCAAGGGGTAACCTGTAGCGTCTGTTGCTCCTTTAAAAATTGGGGCTCCTGAATCTGAATTCTTTTCTTCTTTTGGAAAAACGAAATCAAAACCACGGTCCCAAGGCAGGCTCTTGCCTTTACCGGACACATGCCACTTGCCTGATATCGCGGTGAGGTAGCCATTGGAGCGAAGAACTTCGGCAATCGTCAATGATTCAGCATTGAGATAACCTTGGTAAGCCGGTAGGCCCAAATCATTGGAAAAATAGCCCACTCCAGCTTTGTGTTGGTACTGTCCTGTAATTAGGGATGCGCGTGTTGGTGCGCAGATGGAGTTATTATAAAATTGTTTTAAACGTATCCCTTCGCTGGCTAGACGATCCAGATTAGGTGTTGCTATCTCCGATCCATAAGCGCCCAAATCGGAGTATCCGAGATCATCGGCAAGAATCAAAATAATATTTGGTTTGTTGCTTTGCGCCACGAGGGCACTTGCACAGCCAAAAATAAGGGCAATACATAGTGTTATTTTTTTCATCTATTTAAATTTTTTATAAGTATTTGGTCTCCTGGTACAAATGAACTTTTTCATTCGGTTTGAATACACCATCAAGGTCTTGATAAACTTACTTTTTATGCTTAACGAAATTGATTACTTATTTTCAGCAGTTTATAGTCCACTACTCCATTCTCTTTTGCCCAGAGCTTATAACGTGCTTCAAGATCTTCAACAATTTCTGGGTATTGATCTGCGATATTATTGTTTTCTCCCCTGTCCTCATCAATATTGTACAGCTGTGGTTTATTCCCCTCTTTAAGTAAAGACACAAGTTTCCATTTACCGTATCGTACAGCCTTATTGCCAGCTCGTTCCCAAAACAGTGGATTTTGACGCTTCACCTCGCTTTTATCTGTCTGCAACAACTCTCGTAGACTCACACCTGGTAAAGGATTAATGGCTAAATCGCCTTGTGCCGACGGGTATTTCGCTTGCGCGAAATCATATAATGTCGGGGCGATATCAATCAAATGCCCAGTCCCCTTCTTGACGACATTGCCTTTAACTTCCTTTGGAAACCAAACAATAAACGGCGCAGCGATACCGCCTTCATAAGGATTATCTTTATAGCTCCGCAAGGGCGAATTTCCCGTTTGCGACCAATTGCTATTTTGCATATCATAGGAACCCGGCAACCCTACAGTCTCCGTATTACGCGAGGTATATATGCGGTTGCGATCACCGCCTTGTGCACCATTATCGGACAAAAAGATGATAATGGTATTCTTGTCTTTTTTCAGTTCCTTCAAGGTTTGCCGCACTTTTCCGATACTCTGGTCGACGCGATCGACCATGGCAGCAAATACCTGCTGTCGACGTTGCCAATATTGCTGTTCGTCATAGGTGAGCTTATTCCATTCCTGTACACTTGAATCCTTTGTCGAAATAGGCTGCCCTTTCGGAAAAACTCCACTTTGAACGGCATTTTCATAACGTTTCACACGCAGGCTATCCCAGCCCTGCCGGTATACGCCCTGATATTTGTGGGTTTCTTCTTCCGGAGCCTGCAAAGGCCAATGTGGTGCGTTAAAGGCGAGATACAGAAAAAACGGTTTTTTATCCTGCTCTTGTTCACGCAGAAAGCCAATTGCCTGATCAGTAATCTCGTCCGTGAGGTAACGTCCTTGTGGTAAATAGAAAGGTTTATTATTTCGGTATAAAGGCACGGTAGGATTTTCAGGTCCATTGATTTCATAAAAATTGGAAGCTCCACCCACAAAATTAAAGGAACGTTCAAAACCTCGTTGCGCAGGCCATTGATCGTAATCGTCGCCAACATGCCATTTTCCAGAAATGATGGTGGAATAGCCTGCTCCCTTCAGTACCTCGGCCAATGTCAACGACTCATGGTTTAAAAAGCCCTGATATGCGGGCAACCCAAGATTAACGTTAAAATACCCCATACCGGCGCGATGTGCATATTGTCCTGTCAATAATGTTGCTCGTGTTGGTGCACAAATCGAATTGTTATAAAACTCCTGGAAACGTGTACCCTGTTTTGCCAACTCCACAAGATTTGGGGTATGAAAATCTGTTCCGCCATAAGGCGCTATGTCTGAAAAACCCAAGTCATCAACCAGAATTAATACAATATTTGGCCGTTTGTCCTGTGCAATACTCCTATTCAGTATCCAACTTAGACAAAGTGAGATAAGAATGCATGTTGTTTTCATAATTTGTGATGTTTTGTAGTACAAATAAAAATAGATTGCTCCTTCATAGTGATACCATTAGTTATTTAGCCAACCAGTCAGGATGTTGAATCAATTTTGGATTCAAATTCAGTTCTCGTTGAGGAGTCGGAAAATGAACATGTCGCGCTGCAGCATTTGTTTTTCCTGCAGCTTTTAGTTTTGTGATGTAATAGCTTGCCCCCCGACGTACCAAGTCAAACCACCGCTGGTATTCGTAGACCAATTCCTTTCTTCGTTCTTCAAATACCAGCTCCCGAAAGCTATCTTTATTTTCCATATCGGACACCTTTTCAACACCAGCACGTATGCGCACTGTATTGATCGCGTCACGTGCTTCCTGCGTTGGACCATTTAACTCATTTTCGGCTTCAGCCAAAATCAGCAACACCTCAGCATATCGTATGATGGGTGTATTCTTTGAAGACTGTGACTGATTTCCGATTACAGTCTGGTCATAATACTTATTGAATTGTGGTTTGGCCAGTGCATAGTATTTCCCGTCTGTGGGCGATATCATACCAGTTGTAAACGTTACGGAAAGACGTTTATCATTCACTGCAAAGCTCTTGTAAAGACCACCTTCACTATGAAGGGCATCGGCGTAGTCTCCATTGATACCTGGTATATCCGCTGGAGCGGAACGACTGGCCAATGAATTCCCTTGGTAGCCACTATTTCCTTTAAACTGCGCTGAAAAAATATGTTCAGTACCATTTTTTTTATCTACATCGAAGACGTCTGAAAAATCCGGAAAAAGTGCATATCCCTCTTTGTCAATCACAGCCTTAGCCAACAGTTTTGCATTGTTCCAATCTGCCCGAGTCAGGTATACCTTGGCCAGGAGGCTTTTAGCAGCGCCGGATGTAGCACGCCCTTTATCCGCGTCGCCATAATTCTTATAATTCGGGAGGCTGGAGGCAGCTTTTAGATCGTTTATAATTTGTGCATATACCTCATCTTCTGAAGCCTTTGCTACGTACAATTCTTGTGCTGATAAGCCTTGTATAGGACCTAAGACGAGCGGAACCGGACCAAACCAGCGCACCAGATTGAAGTAATGTAGTGCACGCAGAAATTTGGCTTCGTTGATCAGACGTTGTTGCACTGCGACATCGATCTGATTTGGGGTCATCGCTTCGATATTAACGATATTTAGATTTGACGCGTTAATGGCATCATAGCTCTGTTTCCAGAGTTGTTCCATCCGATCGTTTGAGGCGTCGTGGGTTAAATTGCTTATAGCGCGCACATGGGCATTTCGTGCCCGAGGTCCGGCTTCATAGTCATCTGTTGCCATCTCCACGCCGATCTGGAATAAGCTGTTGTACAACGATTGCCCCGTCTCATACAGTTTACGGTAAGTACCTGTTACTGCAGCCACTGCTTGTCCCTGGTTCAGGTAAAACTGCTCCGAAACCAATGCACTTTCGGGCTTCTCAGTCAATTTTGAACAGGAGATTCCTGTTAACAAAACGGACAATAGAGGAATAGAATAATATATTTTTTTCATTGGAATCTGTAAAAATTAGAAGGTTAAGGATATACCGACAGAAACAGACTTAGCAGCTGGATAAATCCCAGCATCCGTACCAATCTGGACATTGCTACCTGAGGTTACCTCAGGATCAAATCCTCGATAGCTAGTCCATGTCAATAAATTTTGTGCAGCCAGGTATAGGTTCAAATTCGTGATATGTGCATTTTTCAACCATTCTTTCGGAAAGCTATAACCAAGTTGCAGAGACTTCAGTCGCGCAAATGATCCGCTTTCAACAAATTGATTCGAGAATACCGGAGCAGGGTCAAGCTTGGCTCTCGGATATAGCTGACTTGGATTGTCTGGTGTCCAGCGGTTAAGCGCCTCAATTGATGCGTTCTGTTGACCGGTAAACATCTCGAGGTTTTGGCGGTTGATATTCAGCAGGTCGTTGCCAACTGTTCCCTGAATAAGGAAAGATAGGTCAAATCCTTTGTAGGAAAGCGTATTACTGATACCAAATATAAAATCAGGCTGCGCGTTGCCGATGATGGTCCGGTCGTTGGCAGTGGTAAACTGGCCATCGCCATTGATGTCCTTATACAAGCGATCGCCGGCTTTAGGATTTGCATTGCCAGTCAACGCCCCCTTACTATTCTCCTCGCTCGATTGTAGAATACCATCGATAACAGTTCCATAAAAGGTCCCTAATGGTTCTCCAACTTTAATAATATAGTTTCCTGTGATATAAGATGTAGCGCCTTCACCGATGGTTAATACCTTATTTCGGTTAAAAGAGATATTTAGATCTGTATTCCAATTTAAATTTCCCTGTAGATTTTTTGATTTCAGACCTAACTCTAAACCTTTATTTGAAACAGAGCCAAAATTTTGCAATGAAGTGGCATAACCTGAGGTCCAGGGAATCTCCACATTCAACAACAGGTCTTTCGTCTTTTTATAGTAATAGTCCACGGTAAACTGTAATCGATTTCTCAAAAGTGAAAGGTCAAAACCGGCATCATATTGAAAGGTGGTCTCCCATCCCAAGTTCTTATTCGGCACCCGTTGCGAGGCAAAGCCCGTGACTACATTATTTCCAAAGAGGTAATTTAAACTATACAAGGTGGAAAGTGATTGATATTGCCCTATCTCCTGATTCCCGGTTGTGCCGAAGCTAGTGCGTATTTTAAAATCATCAATACCGGGGAAAACCTGTTTAAAAAAGGGTTCGTTTATTATACGCCATGAGAATGCCAATGAAGGGAAATTTCCCCATTTATTGGCAGCGCCAAATCTGGAGCTGCCGTCACGACGTACACTCGCTGAAACATAATATTTATTCGCATAATTATAATTGACCCGCGCCAAATAGGAATGCAACACCCAATTATAGGTATCCGAGGAAGGTCTTGTGAGGATAGATCCACTCTGCAGATTATTGAAAAGCAAATCGTCTGTAACGAAATGCTGTGCACCGGCACTGAACACCTCATTTTTATTTTCCTGCTGTGTAAAACCAAGTAGCGCATTGAAATTATGTTGTCCGATAACCCCGGTATAGGTTAAAGTATTCTCATTCAACCAGGAGGTACCATTTAAATTTCCCAAACTTGCCTCCCCCTTAGATCCCGCACCTTCATAGATATAGGACGGAAGATAGAATTTGTCATCGCGGTTATTGAGATCAACCCCAAGAAGCACTTTCGCCTGTAGCCCTTTTAAAATACGATATTGTGCAAAGGAGGTACCAAGAACACGTAAACCATTGGATGTATTTGTGGTTTCTTTCAATGTTGCAATGGGATTGGCGAAGATGTTCTCAAAAGGGTTGCGCAGCGTATAGCCGCCATTCGGTTCGTATATTGTTGCTGTTGGCGGCATAATGAGCAGTGCATTCACGATACCTGATGGAGCGATCTGGGCATTTGTTTTATTAATGGACAAATTGGCTCCTACCTGCAAACGATCGAAGGGATTTGCATTGATGTTGGAACGGAATCCCAAACGTCTGAAATCTGTATTTATAATAACGCCTTCCTGATCGAAATAATTTGCACCCAGAAAATACTGCACCTTCTCAGCTCCTCCAGACAGCGATAATTGGTGGTTTTGTATTTTCCCAGTTCGAAAGGCTTCTTTTTGCCAATTTGTCCCCTCACCTAATTGATTCAATTCTGTTTGTTTCCGATATTGATTGGGGCCCAAGCTGGGGTTAGCATCATACAATGCATCGTTACGAAGAATGGCAAAATCATGGGCATTCAGGACGTCAATTTTCTTGAGCACACTTTGTGCTCCAATACTACCATCGTAGTTTAACTGTACATGCCCAGCTTTTCCCTTTTTGGTGGTCACAAGAATAACACCATTTGCCCCACGCGACCCATATATTGCTGTCGCTGCCGCATCTTTCAGCACCTCAATGCTTTCAATATCCGCGGGGCTAATACTGGCTAGGGAATTCACTGGAGTTCCACTCCCAACGCCTGTGCTTTCGGTCTGATTATAGACCGGGAAACCATCAATGACATACAGTGGTTCATTTCCGCCTTGTATGGAGGCACCGCCCCGAATACGGACACTCACTCCCCCTCCGGGCTGCCCCGAAGTTTGCGTAACCTGAACACCAGAAATCCCACCTTTCAAGGTCTGATCGAGAGAAGACACAGGCTGCTTGAGCAGATTTTCCGGCAAGGATGCCACCGCTCCTGTCAAATCACGGCGTTTTTGGGTTCCGTACCCCACCACCACGACTTCTTCAAGATCTTCGGACGAAGGAGATAGCTCAATAACGGCTGGTGAGGTATTTACGATGATCTTTTTCTTATGATAACCAACAAAGGTTAAGATAAGGGTAAAAGGAAGTTTCTGCCCTGTGACAAATTGGAATTTACCATTACGATCTGTTTTTACACTATGTGTCACAGCTTCCAATTGTATGGTCACTCCTTCAATGGGCTCTTTGGTTGTCGCATCTATTACCGTTCCTATTAGGGATGCGTTGATGATCGGTTGAGGCTGCTGTGCCTGTACCGACGCAAAGGCATGCAACAACAGCACGACTAAAATAGCATACGAAAGTACGCTGAAATTTTTCATTGTCAGTTCTATTTAATGTGAATACGCAAACAAGTGCCAACGCCATTGGTACGCTTGTTTTTTAAAACTCGAATTACTTGCTTAATGAAGAATAAACAAGAAAAAAGGAAGTGCTCAACGGCACATTCGCATTCGACAAATGAAAAGGAAGGATTTAAAAATTGGGGTAGTTTCTCGGTTGCTTACAGGAGCGATTAGATAGTCGTTTTTCATACTTGTTCAAAATTTGTAGTCTATATTTTATGTTCGTTGCCAACGCCAATTGTTAACGACAGTACAAATATAAAAATAGTTTTCAAAAANNTTTTTGAAAACTATTTTTATACTCTTCTTAAGGTTATTTATTTTTACAAGATGATTCAATCCAACACGATAGTCCTATGCAAAAAAATAAGCCCGATATTAAATCGAGCTTATTCCTACAAATACATTAATCCGTTTATTCTGACGGGGATAACACTCCATACGGAATCCCCTATTTTTCGCCGTTTTATTCTCCGCTTTCTTTGGCAGCAAGATATCTTTCTGCTTCAAGCGCTGCCATACAACCGGTACCGGCCGCAGTAATTGCTTGACGGAATATATTGTCCTGTACATCTCCACAGGCAAATACCCCTGGTATATTGGTCGCCGTACTATCTGGCTTAGTAATCAAATACCCTGTTTCATCCATATCCAATACTCCTGTAAATAATTCAGTATTTGGTTTATGACCGATTGCCACGAAGAACCCCGTTACTTCCAGATCTTTTTCAGACTGGTCTTTGTTGTTGGTCACTCGGATTCCAGTCACGACCTGACCATCACCTAATACCTCTTTTGCTTCGGAGTTATAATGTACTTCAATATTTGGCGTGTTCATTACGCGGTGCACCATTGCTTTGGAAGCGCGGAATTCATCACGACGCACCAACATATGTACTTTCGAACATAATTTTGCGAGATAAGTTGCCTCCTCTGCGGCAGTGTCACCGGCACCTACGATTGCAACTTCTTGATTTTTAAAGAAAAAACCATCACATACAGCACAAGCTGATACCCCAAAACCGTTATATTTTTGTTCAGATTCCAAGCCCAACCACTTCGCTGTTGCCCCTGTAGCAATAATCACCGTGTCTGCTGTAACTTGTACTGTTCCGTCTATTTCTACGCGATGTACATCGCCTGTAAAGTCTACTTTTGTCACATACCCAAAGCGTACGGAAGTACCAAAGCGTTCAGCTTGCTCCCGTAGATCTTCCATCATAACTGGTCCTGTAATCCCTTTTGGATACCCCGGAAAATTGTCCACTTCTGTTGTTTGTGTTAACTGCCCCCCCGGTACAATACCTGTATAAACCACTGGCTTCATATCCGCACGAGCTGCATAAATTGCTGCAGTATATCCCGCTGGGCCTGAACCAATAATCAAACATTGTACATGCTCCACTTCTTGTTTGAATTCCATAATCCTTTTTCTAAGCTATTAATAAAGTTATTTTTTAAATTTATCTTGCAATCCTTTCAGCATATCCAGAGAGATACTTTGAGGTGCCTCTTCTTTTTGCTGATTGAACTCCTTCTTAGCGGTTTTTTTATCCTCTACCGAATGGATGGGTGCCGCTTTCGCTTTTTGCTCACTTTTTTCTTTCTTATATCTTATCCAGATATTTTCCAGTACTTTTTTGGTATATAGTGGAAAATCTCCATTCTGCATCCAGGCGTAATAACTCGGCTCTTGTTCAAATACTTCCACAATAGGTTTTCCCTTGTGTTTGCCGAAATTAATAGTTTCCAAGCCATCTTCGTTATATACAATGCGGCCCGCAAAATCCACAGGCTTACTTAAGTTTGTAAATTCATGTAATGCAGCTACGTCGTTGACGACAGGATAAGATATAACACCATGGCGATCCTCAAATGCAGATCCCTCATATTTTGTCAATTGCGCTTTCAAAACTTCATAAGTAGCACGTACGTCCGCTTCAGCAGTATGTGCATTCTCAAGATTCTCGTCGCAATAAAATTTATACGCGGCCTTTAATGTGCGCTGCTCCATTTGATGGAAGATGTTCTGTACATCAACAAAGGCACGCCCTTCCAAAGAAAAATCTACGCCTGCACGTAAAAACTCTTCCATGAGCATGGGCACGTCAAACTTATTTGAATTATATCCTGCCAAGTCCGACTCGCCAATAAAAGCGGCCAGTTCTACTGCAATTGCTTTAAATGTTGGCGCATCTTTAATGTCCTCGTCACGAATGCCATGGAAAAACGTTGATTCTGCAGGAATCGGTCTTTCTGGATTAATTTTCTTCGTATATACTGTTTCTTCACCACTGGGCATCACTTTCAAAAATGATACTTCTACAATTCGATCGGTCGCAACATTAACTCCTGTCGTCTCTAAATCGAAAAATACCAATGGTCTTTTTAATTTTAATTCCATGTTGGATCGTATGCTTTTTTAACAAAAACCAAAAATACAAAGTTGGATTTGATTTTTGTAGTTCACAAAATTTAATTTACAACCGTTTGATGAATTGGTTTCAATTGATTGAACTTGCCCACAATAACCTTTACCATTTGGTCGAAATCGAGATATTTATTTGCTATATCACGAGCTTTTTCGGGCGTCATCGTTTTAATCTGCTCCATGTAATAAGAATAATACGTCAAGCCCATATCATTCAACAACACACTTTTGAATTTATCAGCGTGAGAAAAAATACTCTCGAGTGATCCTAACATAGATCCTTCCATATACGTTTTCACCAGCTCTACTTCTTCATGCGTAGCTAATGCAGTCTTTAAGAGATTGATTTCCTTTTCTATCTCCACCAAAGTCGCATTAGTTACGTCCACCCCCACTTCTGTCGCAATCGTTAAAAAGCCAGTATGTTTCAAGGTAGCCACTGCAGAACCGATACTGTAGGTATACCCTTTTTCTTCGCGGATATTACGCATCAAACGTGAACCAAAAAATCCTCCTAGTAGCGTATTTACAAATTGTAGAGCAGGATAATCCGCATGTGTCCTCGAAATGGTCTGAGTGCCCAGGCGAATGGCCGACTGCAATGCATTTTCTTTCTCTTCGTAAGCCAGACCAGCTGCATCTTGGAATAATACAGGATGATCTACATTAGCGCATGTCGTTTCACTCCTCCATTCAAGTCCAAAGATCTGCTCCAACTCGTTGATTAGATCGTCAGAAACATTCCCCGAAACGATCAAGGTACAATTATTCGGCACGATCTCTTTTTGATATAACGCAACTAATTGATCCCGATCGATCGCATCATAATCCTCCAATTTTGGTGTACGCCCATAACGATTGCTTTCTCCAAAGACCAAATTGTAGAACTTCCGCCGCGCTAGGTAGTCGTTTTTCTGAACGGACACCTGAAACTTTTGTTTATTGTTGCGAAGATAAGTATCAAGCTCCTGTTGCGGAATTGATGCTTCTGTCAGAATCTCTTTAACAAGAGGCAGAAGTACTTGACTGTGTCTATTCAATGTATATAAAGAGAGCGAAGTAATATCAAAAGAGTATTCAGGTACGAGAAAAGCGCCATAAAAATCTACCTTGTCGGCAATCTCTGCACTTGACATCGTCATCGTCCCCTCTTTGAGCAAAGCGCTTAATGCACTATTTAGCAATGGATTTTCACTTTGCGCATCCAGGTATTTATTCTCAAAAATCCATTCGATACGAACAAGTTCCTGTTCAGGAGAGTGAAATATATATACTGGCAAGCCGTTTGCGAATCGTTTTCTAACAGGCTCTTTTAAAGTTATATTGCCAATTTCACGAAATTCAGGTGCCTTTGTTCTATCCAACATGTCGTATCTCCTCCTCTTGTGCTTTATACATTAATATTGATGCGTTCTCACGACTAAAAATAGCCTGTGCTTGCTGCTGCACTTGTTCAGCAGTCACAGCCAAATATTTCGAAACTTCAGTATTGATACCATCGGCGTCGCCAAGCAACTCATGAAAAGCCAAATTCATTGCCTTATCCAAGATCGATAATTCTGCAAATACATTTGTTGACTCCATTTTATTTTTAACTTTTTCCAATTCGACATTAGACACCAATTCTTTTTTTAGGAGATCAAGTTCAGCCCATACGGCATTTTCAGCTTCTTCCAAGGATATTCCCTCGGATGGTTTACCTTCAATTACAAACAAGTTATTGTCAATACTGCCCATTACATAGGCATTTAGTTCACTAAACAGTTGCTCTTCTTTCACCAGTCTGCGGTAGAGCCTTGATGAAGATCCTCTAGAAAGAATATCCGACAACAGATCCATGGCAAAATAACCTTCTTCCAATCGGGCAGGCCCATGGAAAGTCATATAAAGGGCGTCCAGTGGTACAGGGGCAAAAATCGTCTCCCTTCTCAATTCTTTCTGTATGGGCTCCTGTGGAAGTTGGCG
The DNA here is from genome assembly GCF_002472835.1 of Sphingobacterium sp. UBA7249. Classification (NCBI taxonomy): domain Bacteria; kingdom Pseudomonadati; phylum Bacteroidota; class Sphingobacteriia; order Sphingobacteriales; family Sphingobacteriaceae; genus Sphingobacterium; species Sphingobacterium sp. UBA7249. The sequence goes on from NZ_DKST01000011.1 coordinate 223,515, forward strand.
GATGTATTTTTGACCGGGATCAATATCACCGAACCATTTTTGGACCATAGATTTAACGTCTTCATAATGTACATCTCCTGCAATCACCATGATTGCACTCCGTGGATTATAATGTAATTTAAAGAATGCTTTAACGTCCTCCATGGTGGCATCCTCAATATGTTTCAACTCTTTTCCAATGGTTGCCCAACGATACGGATGTACCTTATAAGCCAGAGGTCGCAATTTAAGCCAAGCATCACCATAGGGCTGATTGAGATAGCGCTGCTTAAATTCTTCACTCACCACATTCCGCTGTACTTCAAGGCTCTGAGGCGAGAAAGCCAAGCTCAACATTCGATCGGATTCTAACCAAAGTGCAGTTTCTAAATTAGAAGAGGGCAAAGTAATGTAGTAATTAGTGATATCATTGCTGGTAAAGGCATTGTTTTCACCGCCTACTTTTTGCAATTCAGTATCAAAGTTTGGAATATTGACGCTACCACCAAACATCAAATGCTCGAACAAATGGGCAAAACCCGTTTGTTCTGGAGATTCATCTCGCGCACCTACATCATACAATATATTTACACAGGCCATTGCTGTGTTATGATCCTCGTGTACCAAGACACGCAAGCCATTTTCTAACGTAAATTTTTGGTATGAAACCATCTAATTCTTTTTTCGATTATTAAATCCAGTTAATACCTTTTCGCAATAAGGATAAGGTTTTGGCTTCTTCGGAGCCTTCTTCAGGTTGATGATCATATACCCAATTGGCTTGGGATGGTAAACTCATTAATATAGACTCTATGCGTCCGTTCGTCTCCAATCCAAATTTGGTACCAGAATCCCATACCAAATTAAATTCGACGTAGCGTCCACGGCGGATCAATTGCCAATTTTTCTGCTTATCATCGAAAGTTTTATTTCTATTTTTATCAACCAATACCGTATAAGTTGGTGCGAAACTACGTCCTAAATCGCAGGAAAATGCAAAAATTTCTTCCATAGACATTCCTGTTTTCTCGGTATTTAACTTATCATAGAATACTCCACCTATTCCACGCGTTTCTTGGCGGTGACGAATAAAGAAATAATCATCGGCCCATTTTTTAAATTCATCGTAAAAAGTAGGATTATGTTTATCGCATACCGATTTTAATTGCCGATGAAAAAAATTAGCGTCATCTGCATCAACATAATGCGGCGTGAGGTCAATCCCCCCTCCAAACCAACGGATCTGTTCATTTAATTCGAAATATCGGATATTCATATGGATGATCGGTACCCAAGGATTATTCGGATGAATAACGATGGAAACACCAGTGGCAAAAAAATCATCTTCATCCACACCGAATGCCTTTTTGATCGATTCAGGCAGTTTGCCATGGACGGCAGAAAAGTTAACACCACCCTTTTCCAATATACTGCCGTTTTGAATAATCCGGGTTCGGCCACCTCCACCACCATCCCTTTCCCATAGCTCTTCCTCAAATCGGGCCGAACCATCCAAACGCTCCAAGGCCTGGCATATTTCATCTTGAATTTCTTTATAAGCTAAAGCAATTGCTTCTCTTGTTATCATCTACTCTATCGCTACGTTTATGTTAATTTTTCGCTCAAAGCCTGAATAATTTTGGATGCAGGTTGATGTTGATATAAAATTTGATATACTGCATCACAAATTGATAATTCGACTGCATACTTTTCTGCATATTCCTGAATACAAGCCGATGCATAATAGCCCTCAGCCACCATATTCATTTCGAGTTGTGCAGACTGCACACTATATCCTTTACCGATCATATTACCAAATGTTCGGTTACGGCTGAATTGCGAATATGCTGTTACCAACAAGTCCCCTAGATAAGCCGAGGTATTAACATCCCTGGATGTATCACCATCTACTTTAGCTACAAACTGGCGCATTTCACGAATAGCATTAGAAACCAACACCGCCTGAAAGTTATCGCCATAACCCAGCCCATGACAGATACCACCCGCCAAGGCATAAATATTTTTTAATACAGCTCCAAACTCAATACCTAAAATATCTGCAGATAAGATCGTTTTAATGACCCTTGAAGATAAAAGAGACGCTACCAAAGCTGCACTTTCCAAATTTTTGCAACCAAATGTCAGGTAAGATAGCTTGCCCAATGCAACTTCCTCGGCGTGGCAGGGACCTCCAACCACACAAATCTGCTCGATGTCAATATCATAATGCTGTTCCAAAAACTCGCCAATTATTAGATTATCTTTAGGAATAATCCCTTTAATGGCAGATACCACTATTTTATCTTTAAAATCTTCTTTGGTGACACCCCTCAATGCGTCTTTTAAGTAGGCTGCTGGCGTATTTAAAATAACAATGTCTGAATTAGTAACAACATTTTTGGCATTTGTATCAATGGAAGTAATATTCAAATCCACAGAAACTCCACTCAAATAAGTTGGATTGTGTTTAAATTTTTGAATATATTCGGCATCTTCCTCTTTTCTAATCCACCAAAAAATATGTTTGTCTTGGTCATTTTCGCATAGCATCTTGATCATCGCCGTCGCCCAGCTCCCGCTACCTATTATACCAATCTTTTTCCCCTGCATGTTTTTAATTTGTTTTCGAAAGCAAATATACTTATTTACTGCTTAGATATGCGATTGCATCAAGAGTTATGATATTTTAGTTACTTTTTAGAAGCGAAAAATTTTCGCCAAAATCCCCTCTCAATACCTACATAATATGCAGATCCCTCTTGCTTAACGGGATAAATATTGATAAAGTTATGTTGACCAGGATTTCCTTTACCTGTCACGAGATCAAATTCATGCCGATGGAATGCACAGATCACTTTGTTACGCTCACACCAACCATTTTTTAATGGAGCACCTGCATGAGGGCATTTACTCGAAAAGGCGTGCAATTGATCCTCAAACCAAGTGAGACAAATGATCTTTCCACCAAGCTTATGCTCTGTTATCCCCTTATCCTTTAGAAATTGTGCGTCATCAATTTTGTACCACTCAAGCATAGCACAAGATAGTTAAAATTTACAGTGAATTTTCTATCTTTGTGCAATTTCAAAAATTTGCACTATATATGGCTTTACAATGCGGTATCGTAGGTTTACCAAACGTTGGTAAATCAACATTATTTAACTGTCTGTCGAATGCGAAAGCGCAGGCAGCAAACTTTCCATTTTGTACAATTGAACCAAATGTTGGGGTAATTACCGTACCGGATGCCCGTCTTAATAAATTAGCTGAGTTAGTCAATCCGCAACGTATCGTTCCGAATACCATTGAAATCGTAGATATTGCCGGATTGGTGAAAGGAGCATCAAAAGGAGAAGGATTGGGCAACCAGTTTCTAGGAAATATTCGTACTACAAATGCGATCATCCACGTCTTAAGATGTTTTGATGATGGTAATGTCATCCACGTGGATGGTTCAGTAGACCCAATCCGAGATAAAGAGATCATCGATACAGAATTACAACTTAAGGATTTGGACACTGTTGTAAAACGTATTCAGAAAGTCGAAAAAATGGCAAAAACAGGCGGCGATAAAGATGCTAAAAGGACTTTCGATATCCTATCTGTAGTCAAAGAACATTTGGAAGCAGGCAAATCAGCACGGACAGCTCCTATCGAAGCTGAAGATTTTGAATTTATTCAAGACCTAGCTTTATTAACAGCAAAACCAGTACTTTACGTATGTAATGTAGACGAAGGATCCGTTAACACAGGTAATGCTTATGTAGAACGCGTCAAGGAAGCAGTAAAAGATGAAAAAGCTGAAGTATTGATTATATCAGCCCAAATTGAATCTGAAATTGCGCAATTAGAGAGCTACGAAGAGCGCAAAATGTTTTTGGATGATCTAGGTTTGGAAGAATCTGGCGTCCATAAATTGATTAGGGCAGCATATTCTTTATTAAATTTAGCGACCTATTTCACAGCTGGTGTCCAAGAAGTACGTGCCTGGACGATCGAAAATGGCTTCACTGCACCACAAGCTGCCGGTGTTATCCATACCGATTTTGAAAAAGGATTTATCCGAGCTGAAGTGATCAAGTACGATGACTTTGTTAATCTAGGATCAGAAAATGCGGTAAAGGAGGCAGGGAAATTATCCGTAGAAGGGAAAACTTATATTGTACAGGATGGAGACATTATGCATTTCCGTTTTAATGTATAATAACTAATTACATTGTTAATATTCTAAACGCAGGATGC
>NZ_DKST01000013.1:0-12297 GCF_002472835.1 Sphingobacterium sp. UBA7249
TGCCTGTGAACTTGACCGATTGTTTTTACAGGACAGGGCACAGCAAGCCTAAAAATGGTAGAATCGTCTACCGGAGAAAGGACATCGCATGCAAAAACAACCGCCGGGGCATGGGTTTATTGTTATTTACAGTATTTCGGTGCCCGGAGGAAGGGATTTCAGATCCTATCCAGAACCGGGCAGATGCCGGGGAAAAGCAATAGGAATGGAGCACGGGGGCGGAGCCAGCGGACTGGAAAGGTTATAGAAACGGGGGGCTCATGGGAAAAGGGGGCCAAAAGCATAGGACTGGCTAACAGAAATCCATCGGGGATACAGTGAGAAGACAGGAGAATGGGACGTGGACGTGAACAAAACAGAGGCCCCCGGCCGAATAGGCAAAGGGCCGAATAGGCAACGGGCCAGAACCGAAAATCTTCCAATGAGCCGGACCACTCCGGATCAGGGCGGTCGAATCTTGGGCAGGCATAAAAACCGCAGCCGGAAACAGGCCGTAAAGACGACAGAACGACAAGGCAAAAGCAGCAGCAAAAATACCAATACAGTTCCTGTGTTTAGTTAGGTTTTACTTAGGTTTTGTTTAGGTTTAGTTTAGGTATTCTTTAGGTAAAAGCTAATGGATACCTAACTAAATCCTAACCTAAGTATAGCTTATTGCTAAGTTAATAATAGACTTATCTTTAAAAAATACCAGACCTGGTATACCTACAGGCAAAAGCATCCTTCTTCCCCTCCCAGTCAGAACTGCTTCATATCAGGGTCGGGACAGCTTCGGAATGAATCCGTACCCTTTCCGTGCTAACTCCATAATGAGTCCGAGTCTAACACGTTAGAACAGCAGTAGCAGTCCGGTCGATCCATGCTAACATCTGCACTCAGACGTCTTTAAAGCCCGATTCGATCCCGAGCGGATCTCGAATCGCAGCCGAAAGAACTTCAAAACAGCCTAAACACTCGGATTAAATCGCTGGAAATGCAGTTTTTCGGAAAAGAAACACATAAAAATTGAATTTGCTAAACATAAAAATGCTATAAAGCGGACTACATTATTGTTACAACAATAGCTGACGATATTTATCAAAAAAACCTTGTTTATCTATTTTTTTATGTAGATTTATCTTCTCATAATAACGCCCAAAGTGATGAGCAGAACTACCCTGAAAGATATAGCTTTAGAACTCAACATTTCTGTTTCAACAGTTTCCAAAGCACTGTCAGACAGCTACGAAATCAGCGAAGCAACAAAGAAAACAGTGCAAGAATACGCTAAAAAGCATAATTTCCATCCCAATAAGTTAGCCCGAAGTTTAAAAATTGGAAAATCAAATACCATTGGGGTTATTGTTTCAAATATCAGTAATACATTCGTTTCACAGATTCTCGATGGAATTCAGATCGCTTCTCAACAAACTATCTACGACATCATCTTCATGCAGAGTAGAGAAGATGAACGCATCGAAAAGAATTGCATAGATGTATTAAGAATGCGCGGTATCGACGGTTTAATGATTGCCCCTGTTTCTTCCGGTTCAAACATCGAAGAACTTAAGGAACTTATTAAAGCTCGAATACCCGTCGTCATATTTGATCGAATCAATCACAAATTGGATACATTCAAGGTTGGCGTCAATAATTTTAAAGGGGCCTACGATGCCACACAACACCTTATTCAACAAGGAAAACGGAATATATTACACATCACAGGAAAGAATTTAGGCGTAGCCGAGGAACGGCTAAATGGCTTTAAAGCCGCCTTATCTGATGCTAACATCCCTTTTGATGAAAAACATTATATTGAATGCGGGTTTAACAGCACCGTTGATTTGGATAGTAGAATAAAAGAAATAATAATCAAGGAATTTATTGATCACAAAAATATCGACGCAATTTTCGGAGCAACTGATGTGATCACAACAAGAACATTGGGTATTTTGGCCGAACTTCAAATAGAAGTTCCGACGGAAGTTGCTGTCATTGGATTTTCTAATACTCAAATCGCTGCCTCATTAAATCCTGCATTGTCTACAGTGGTACAACCCGCAACTGAAATTGGTGAAATAGCAACAAAAAAACTGATTGACACCATCAATCAAACACGACCAATTCACGAATTTGAAACCATCGAACTTCCGACACAACTTATCGTAAGAAAATCTTCACTATAATCCCTCTTCGTTTTACATGGAGAGAATAAAAAAAAGACAGTCAGTAGATAATACCCTAAAAACTATTATCTGCTGACTGTCTTTTTTCTATTTGGCAGTACTCTTGTTAGCGAAAACAAACAATCCGACCATTATTGAGGATTACTCGCCAGCAATGCCATATTCCAATCCCCGCAATTCAGCCAAACCTCTCAGTCGGCCAATAGCCGAATAACCAGGATTTGTCACTTTATTAAGATCGTCCAGCATCTGATGCCCATGATCAGGTCTAAAAGGAATAGCAGTAGATCTCAACTGATTCTCAGCGACCAAAATTTGCATAATTTTATACATATTCACATCTCCATTCAAATGATCTGCTTCATAGAAGCTACCTATGACATCTTTCTTTACATTCCGCAAATGAACAAAGTTTACACGTCCTTTGACTTGATCCAATATAGCCGGTAAATCATTAGTCTGGCTGGCTCCTAATGAACCTGTGCAGAAGCAGATACCATTAAATTGTTGAGGCACTTCCCTTAAAATATACTCGAGATCTTCACCATTACTCGCAATACGTGGTAAACCCAAAATCGGATACGGCGGATCGTCAGGATGGATCGTCATACGAATACCATCGGTTTCACATTGCGCAGAAATTCCATTTAAAAAATAAATCAAATTTCTCCGTAAGCCATCCCTTCCTATATGTTTATATGTATCTATGCTCGCCTTTAATGCATCCAACTCTACACTTTTTTCCCCTGGAATCCCCATCAGCACAACATCTGTCAAGTTCTCCTTTTGCTGTTCGGAAATTGTACCAAAACGTTCAGTAGCCTTTCTGACAATATCTTCCGAATAATCCTTTTCAGCAGATACCCGTTTTAAAATAAAGATATCAAAAAGAGCCAGGTCAATCCAGTCAAAATAAAGCGCCTTTGAGCCGTCTGCCATCGTTAGATCCAATTGGGTTCGGGTCCAATCCAGCACCGGCATAAAATTGTAACATACGGTTTTAATGCCGCACTGCGCCAAATTAGCCAATGTCTGGTTGTATTTAGCGATATATTCATCAACTTTAGGTCCTTTGGTCTTAATTTCTTCATGAACCGTTACGCTCTCTACCACCGACCAAACTAAACCGGCTTCTTCGATAATACGTTTTCTTTCTTGAATATCGGCTAAGGGCCAAACCTCACCGTGAGGAATATGGTGAAGCGCTGTCACAATACCGGTTGCACCAGCCTGTTTAACATCCTGTAGGGATACTGGATCGTTGGGACCGTACCAACGCCATGTTTGTTCTAATTTATTCATTTCAAAGTTTCGTTAAACACCACACCATGCATTAAAGCCGCCATCCACAAAGACAGTTTCTCCGGTTACAAATGCTGAGGCATCGCTCAACAAATAGATTAAAGTTCCTTTTAACTCCCGTGGATCTCCCAATCGGTTGTAAGGTGTTCCGTTAAGTATCCGTTTGGTGCGTTCACTATAACTCCCATCTGGATTTATCAATAGATTTTTGTTTTGCTTTGTCAGGAAAACACCCGGAGCAATGGCATTGACTCGTACCTTGTCACCATAACGTTGTGCAAGTTCCGTTGCCATCCATTTTGTATAACCATCAATACCATGTTTGGCAACTGTGTAGCCCAACACCCGTGTAAATGGGCGACTTGCTGTCAAGGACGAAATATTGACGATTACTCCTTTTCCGCTCTCTGCGATTACCCTGCCAATAATATGTGTTGGAATAATGGTTCCGTAGAGATTAAGTTCAATCGCTTTAATTGTATCCTGAATATTGCTAGCGAACAGATCCTGGTCAACTCCTATTGTTGCTCCAGGAATATTTCCGCCGACAGCATTCACTAATCCATCGATTCGCCCCCATTTTTCGAGGATCTCATCTTTTGCTCTACTGACATCCTGCTCGTCCATGATATCAACTTCGACAAATATCGCCTCTCCGCCGAGAGATTCGACCTGTTTTACGCGTTCTGCTCCGATCTGATCATTACGTCCAAGAATAGCTATTTTTGCTTCTGCCTCAGCTAGTGCTTCTACAAATGCCTCGCCTAGAATTCCTGTACCACCCGTAATGACAACAACCTTATCTTTTAATGAAAACGGATTATTATTCATGTGTTTCTTTTTCAAATTGGTATTTATTCCCAATTTTATTGATAATAACCTTAATTACAAAAAAAAGTAATTGATTTAATTACGATAACGTTTTAGTTAACATTATTCTATTTTTTCCTTTTGCTCTATTGTTTCATCATCAAACAGAATTCTTACCGAGGGGGTATAGGTATCATCATGCTGTCCTGACTTATTTGCCCAGAAAAAAGCACATAAAAATACCAGTGCTAATAAGACACTACAACCAATTAGAATATACATAATTTCCATGAGAACTATAGTTTATGACGTTTTGCATACCATCTCGTCATTAAGCTGGTAAATGAGATAATCGTAACTGTACTGATAGGCATTAAGATGGCCGCGAATAAGGGCGACATAATCCCCTGAACAGCAAAACTCAGCCCGATCACATTATAAAGTAAGGAGATAGCAAAACTCATATGGATTACTTTCACAGCATCCTTACTGAAAGCAAAGAAATTTGATAATTTTCCAAATGATTCGCCATCGAGAATCGCGTCACATCCAGGCGAAAAGTTATTGATATCATCACTTACGGCAATTCCCAGATCAGCTTTACGCAGCGCACCGGCATCATTTAATCCATCCCCGATCATACAAACATGTTTTCCCTCCTGTCGAAATCTTTGAATACGTCCAAGTTTTTCCATTGGCGATTGATTGAACATTAAACAAGCATTCGATGGAAAAATTAATTTTAGCACATCCAATCGACGATCATTATCACCAGATATCAGATGAAGACCATAATGAGGTTTGAAATCTTCGATCAAGGCGGACAGACCAGTTCTCCATGCTTGTTCCATTGTAAAATATCCTTTTAATTCTTCACCAATGCGTATGAATACAACAGATCCATCGATCTTTATGTTTTCTATATTTAAAAAATTGGCACTCCCGATTTTGACGATTTGTCCTTCAACCGCTGCTTCCATCCCTTTTCCCGGATATTCCTTAAAATTCCACACAGCAATATCCGATGACACGTCCAGCCATTTTACGATCTCCCTGCTCAGGGGATGACTGGAGTTTCGGCACACTGCGTTGAGCAGCATTTTTTCATTTGTGGTAAGTGTACCCTCAAAATAAATTGATGTTGCTTTTGGTGAAGAAATGGTTCCCGTTTTATCAAAGACGATTGTATCTATCGTAGCCATCTGTTCGATCGCTGCTGTATTTTTGACATAGAACTTGTTTCTATCGAAAATACTTAATGCCGCAGATAGGGTAAATGGAGAGCTCAACGCCAATGCGCAAGGACATGCGATAATTAGCACTGCCGTAAAAGCCCCCCAAGCCCTATTAGCATTTTCATCTACAGCCCAATATAGTGCTGCAAAAAGAGCGATAGCCAATAAAACAACAGTAAAATATTTACTTATAAAGTTGACAAAAGTCTGAAAATGCTCGTCATAATCTTTATAGTTTTCATTATTCCATAATTTGGTTAGATAGGATTGCGAAATCGGCTTAATGACCTCCAGTTCTATCGCCTCTCCCGTCTGTCGACCTCCGGCATAAACAATCTCCCCTAATGTTTTACTTACAGGACTTGATTCCCCGGTTACAAAACTAAAATCAATCGCTGCATCACCTTTTAGCAATATGGCATCTGCTGGGATAATCTCATTATTACGGACAAGGATACGATCGCCAATACGAATATCGGCCAATTGCACAGGTTTGTCTCCTAGCTCATTAAGCACAGTGACTGCGACGGGAAAATAACTCCGATAATCACGTTCAAAAGAAATATGGTAATATGTCCGCTGTTGTACCCACTTTCCGATGAGAATAAAGAATACTAGACTACATAGGGTGTCTGTAAAACCCGCTCCCGTTTGTGTTATTACCTCGAAAGCAGAACGTAGGAATAGTACTAATATTCCCAAGGCTAATGGAACATCAAGGTTTAATCTCTTTTGTTTTAAACTAACATAAGCTGACTTAAAATAACCTGAAGCACAATACAACAAAACTGGTAAACCAAAAGCTAAATTAATGTAACCGAAAAAACTGGCATACTCCTTTTCAAATACACCCATACCAAAGTAATCCGGAAAACTGAATAACATCGAATTTCCGAAACAAAATCCAGCTACGGCAATTTTGGCAACCAAAGGATTCAAGTTATTTTTATTCCCCTCTTTAATGACATCCTGTAAAGTAATCTTAGGATTATAACCAATATTCACCAATAGATGTACTAAGTCTTTTAAGGAAAGTAGGGTATGATTAAAGGTAATACTAGCCTGTTTTTTCATAAAGTCCACGCGGGACTGCAGAACGTTTGGGTTTAATTTATAAAGATTTTCAAGTAGCCAAATACATGAACTACAATGAATAGCGGGAATATAAAAGGTAATGATAGTCATCTTTTCATCCTGAAAATCCACTAATTTAGCTGCAACTTGTGGTTCATCCAAGTACGAAAAGTCCTCCTGCGTTGTTTTATTGGATTTTCCCGGATGCTGATTATAACGATAATATTGTTGCATGCCGCCATCTTGTAAAACCTGATATACGGTTTGGCATCCCAGACAGCAAAAATCATGGTCGTCAAGGTGATATCCTGTTTCTTCGATCTTGTCTCCACAATGGAAACATATCTCGGTCAGCTTTATTTCTTCCTTAGTTTCGGCCATACCGCTAATTAAATTGCTTCACTAAATAATTGCGTTTTTGAACGAAGATTCAACAAACGCTGGTCAAAAGCCATACAGATATTCCGTAAAAACGAACGTCCTGTTGCAGTGCATCGAATCAGGTCATTCTCAATGCAGACTAAACCGTCTTGAACCAATGTTGACAACTCTTCCATAATCTGTTCCGCTAAATAGGATGTAGGATTCAAACGTACTTTACCTTTACACATCATATCAAGGATATAACGCCTTATGATCAGATCTTCCCGGTTGAGTATATGCCCCTTTACAACTGGCAATACGCCTGAGGCGATCAGTTTGTGGTATTCCTCAACAGTTTTCACATTCTGAGCGAAGCCACCCCAGGCATCGCTAATCGAAGACACGCCAATACCAATCAACAATGGGCTAAACCGATCTGCATACCCCATAAAATTGCGGTGCAAACGTTCCTGTTGGAAAGCTAAATAAAGCTCATCCTCTTTTTTTGCAAAATGATCCATGCCAATATCTGCATACCCCTCTGCCAGGATCATCCTTTTTCCGAGATTATATAATGCTAATTTAGCAGTACCCTTCGGCAAGTCAGCCTCCGTATAATGCCGCTGCCCAGGTTTTAACCAAGGTACATGCGCATAACTATAAAACGATATGCGATCCGGCCCGAGCAGCATGGATTTTTCAATAGTATCCCGCACAGACGCTATAGTCTGCTTGGGCAATCCATAGATCAAATCGAAATTAATAGAATCAAATCCGATTTCCCTCGCATTCAGCATGATCTCTTCCACCTCTTCAAAAGACTGGTGCCTATTAATCATAAACTGCACCAACGGATCAAAATCCTGTATGCCCAAACTCAGACGGCGAAACCCCAGATCAAAAAGGACCTGTAGATGTGCGGTTTTGGTATTGGCAGGATGCGCTTCGAATGAAAAAGAGCTTTCCCCCGCTACATTGACATGTTTTAGAATTCCTTCAATCAATAATTTCAGGTTTTCAGGCTGAAAAAATGTAGGCGTGCCCCCTCCTAGGTGTATTTCTGACAACAAAGGTTTTTCACCATTGAAAACTGCCAAATACATCTCCCACTCTTTCAAGAGAGAGGTGATATACGGTAGTTCAACCTGATGATTTTTTGTGATACGCGTATTACAGCCACAGTAGGTGCATAGACTTTCGCAAAAAGGAAGGTGTATATATAGACTCAGTCCCTTATCTTTTGACTGCTGGAAAGTACGGTATACTTGCCCCTTCCAAGCTTCGGTAGAAAATGTTCTCTCGTCCCAAAATGGAACTGTTGGATAACTGGTATACCGTGGCGCCGCAACATTATATTTCTGCACCAACTCCTCCATAGATTTTTCTTGTGTACTCATTGAAAATTATTTTTTGCACAATCATTTAAACAACAGCAAGCTTTACCGACACATTTTTCCATTCCCCAAAGATTGAGATTTCGAACAGTCTGTTCTGCCAGTCCTTTTGGGCTTTGATCCTCAAAAGGCGCATTGGCAATCTGAATTCTCAGATCACCCGCTTTGACCAAATCAATATGGGATGTATGCTTACTTCTTGTCATGATCCTGTTGATTCCTAATTCTTTTAAATTAAGTAGCATTTTGTCATCCAAAATATCTCCCCCAGAGATGACAACCGCATCCTTTCCGCGCGCGTAATTTTGCGTTTCAAGATTCAATCCATTTGAAATCAAGGTTAGATCATGCTGTTTTGCATTGGCCAATGCCCAAAACTCTTTTTCAAATGACCTCACATTATATACAACTACTTTCATTTTGAACGCTACAATCAACCTATATAAGTTTATCCTAATAACAAAAGTAAATCATAGCTAGGCCCAAAAACATGATACATGACCATACCTAACAATGATATATATCACAATTATGCAAAAAGGGCGTTCCCGGTGAATTCGGGGACGCCCTTTTTTGTATGTAAGATTTAAATGATCCGAAGCAGCTTCAGGCCAATCTATTTGCTTTAATTGTTAAGTGAATGATCACTGTTTTACATCGCGCAGGTTTTTAATGGAATTGATATAAATCTTTCCTTTTTCTTTCGAGATCAACTTTTCCTCTCTAAAATCAGAAAGCATACGGGACACTGTTTCATTTGCCGTACCCGCTATCGAAGCAATCCCATCTCTGGTGATATCAATTGAACAGGTATTAACCTCATTGATATTAACTCCACTTTTTTCGGCCACACTGATCAATGCATTGGCTACACGTTTGCGGACAGAATGGTATGCGAACCCCAACAATTGTTCTTCTTTTTCACGGAGGTCTACGGAAAGTAATTTAATAAACTTGCTGGCTATTGCTGGTTTTTTCCATAAGAGTTCCAGAAAAGCATCTTTGGGGATTAAAATAATTTCACTCGGCTCAACAGCCTCTGCATAATCTTCGTAGTTTTCATTCAATAGGACAGATCCATAGCCAAAATAATTACCTTCTATAAAGATGCCAGTGGATAGCTCACGTCCATCTTTATACGTTTTAAAGCTTCGAATCTGCCCAGATTTCACATAGTAAACGTAGGTAGGCGAATCGTCCTTTTCAAAGATTGACTGTTTCTTTTTTACTGCTTTCACCCGAGAGTTGGTGATCAATTCCTGAAGTAATAAAACTTGTTCTTCTGCACTCAGCTGTAAATCGTAGTCTTCTTGCGCCTCGGCAGACAGCTGTTCATGTTTTTTCAGTCGAACTTCAATTGCGTTCATCAGTTCGACATCATCAAAAGGTTTGGTCAGGTAATCGTCAGCTCCCATCTCCATTGCCTTGCGCATATCCGCGCGTTCGGCTTTGGCGGTCAGAAAAATAAAAGGAATTTTTGAAGTACTCTCTATTTTACTTAACATAAGCAGTACACCATAACCATCCAATTCGGGCATCATAATATCACAGAGAATTAAATCAGGAATATGTCGGGTTGCCAAATCAACGCCTATCCGGCCGTTCTCAGCCGTAATGACATCATACCGTCCAGTCAACTCCAAAATCTCCGTTGTTCCCTCTCTAATATCAATATTGTCTTCAATGATTAGAATTGTCTTTTTATTTTTCATCTCTCAATAATTATTGATGAGTGTTTATTGCCATTACTTTCAATTAACTTTTTACACTCAGTTCTTCATTCGTATTTATAGTCATTTGGATGCACAAATCCTTACCATTTATGATGTACAAGCCTATCATTCTACTATCGATCAGATGGAATTTAAATCTTATCAAAACTGACTTTAAATGATGTTCCCTTATGCACTTCCGAGACAAACTCCATTTTACCCTCCATAAGTTCGATATATCGCTTCACTATATTCAGTCCCAATCCAGTGCCCGGAATATTTCCGGTGTTATGTGCTCTGAAAAAAGGCTCGAATAAATGCACCTGATCCTCTTCGGGAATACCAATACCGTTATCTTTTACAGAAATTGAACAACCATCATGATCAATACAAGTCGTAAATTCAATTAATGTATCCTCGCCCGAATATTTGATGGCATTGGAAATCAAATTCACCAGTGCATTTTTCAATAAATTCTGATCCAATGAAAAATGGCCGATCTCGCCTGTATGCTGATAGACAATATGCTGATTTTTCTTGCAGATCAACTGCATTTCCTCGGTAATTTCCTCAGCTAGTTCAACCAAATTTATATACTGTCTGTTCATGACCACGATACCTGCCTCCAATTTTTCCAATGACAGAAAGTCGTTCAATATACTGGTCAGGAGCTGCACTGCACCTTTGATTTTGTTCGTATGTTTAATAATATTCGCTTTATCATCGGGGCGATCCGCATATTTTTCAATCAGCGAAGCGGACAGTTGGACAGAACTCAACGGTGTGCGAAACTCATGTGAAGCCATGGATACAAAGCGCGATTTAAGCTGATTAAGCTCAATTTCTTTCTCCAGTGATTTAGAGACTTCAGCCTTTGCTTTTTCCAATTCAGAAACCAACGCTATTAAATCACGCGTCCTTTCACTGACTTTATGTTCCAATTCGGCGGCATGCTGTTTTAGCATATCTTCCGCAGCCTTTTCACGTGATAAATCGTGGATAAATCCAGTAAAAATATTTTTATCTTTAAGCCAGACCTCACTCACGGCCAAGCGGAACGGAAAAGTTTCTCCGTTCTTCTTTAGTCCCATCACCTCCCGGCCGATCCCGATAATTTTCTTATGTCCTGTCGTTTGATAATTATGGAGATAACTATCATGATTACCCCGATCAGGTTCGGGCATTAACATGGAAACATTATGTCCTATAACTTCTTCAGCGTTGTAACCAAACAATTCCAGAGCAGCAGGGTTAATGCTTTCCACATTCCCCCTGTTGTCTATGGTAATAATTCCATCGATGGCATGGTCTATTATCGCTGCTAAAAGCCTTCCGCTTTCCATGATCACTTTTATTTTACCAATTTTTTGTATTTAATACGATGGGGAGTTACATCACCCAAACGTTTTTTACGGTTCTCCTCATATTCAGTGTAGTTACCCTCAAAGAAATAGACTTGAGAATCACCTTCAAAAGCGAGAATATGCGTACAGATACGATCCAAAAACCATCTATCGTGAGAAATTACCACGGCACAGCCGCCGAAATTTTCCAAACCTTCCTCTAAAGCACGTAATGTATTAACGTCAATATCATTAGTTGGCTCATCGAGTAGAAGCACATTTGAACCTTCTTTTAATGTAATTGCCAAATGGACACGGTTGCGTTCTCCACCAGACAGTACACCTACTTTCTTTTGTTGGTCAGCACCGTTAAAATTAAATTTAGACACATAAGCTCTGGAATTTACAGAGCGATTGCCTAGGATCATATTATCGTTACCCCCAGTGATATTCTCCCAAACAGATTTTTCAGGATCAAGGTCATGATGCATCTGATCGACGTAACCCAATTTAACAGTCTCCCCCACTTTGAACGATCCCGTATCCGGAGTTTCCTGTCCTGTGATCAGGCGGAATAACGTTGTTTTACCTGCACCATTTGGTCCGATGATACCAACAATACCGGCAGGAGGTAACATAAAACTTAAATTTTCAAACAAGATACGGTCACCATAAGCTTTGGAAATATCGGTTGCCTCAATGACAGAATTACCTAAGCGCGGTCCCGGTGGAATAAACAATTCCAATTTTTCTTCACGCTCTTTGGTTTCTTCAGAAGCTAACTTTTCATAGTTGTGAAGACGGGCTTTCGATTTGGCATGACGGGCTTTTGGAGCCATACGTACCCACTCCAGTTCACGCTCCAATGTTTTTTGACGTTTAGTTTCTTGCTTTTCTTC
>NZ_DKST01000013.1:12461-12846 GCF_002472835.1 Sphingobacterium sp. UBA7249
ACCACCTGACAAATTGGCAATTTTGGCATCAGGTTCCGGGCATCGTAATGCATCCATTGCTCTTTCCAATTTAGAATCGATTTCCCAAGCATTTGTTGCATCTATTTTATCCTGTAATTCGCCTTGTCTAACCAACAGTTTATCCATTTCGTCTGGGTTTTCATAGACCTCAGGCAAACCGAATTTCTCATTAATTTCTTCGTATTCTTTTAAGGTAGCTGTAATTTCAGCAACACCTTCCTGAACAATTTCAAGGACGGTCTTTTCGGTATCTAATTGTGGTTCCTGCGCCAAATATCCTACAGAATAGCCTGGAGAGAACACGACTTCACCCTGATATGATTTGTCCAAACCCGCAATAATTTTCAATAAGGAAGATTTTCCG
>NZ_DKST01000013.1:12862-14163 GCF_002472835.1 Sphingobacterium sp. UBA7249
GATATTTTTTAGAACTTGTTTTTGAGGCGGATAGATTTTGTTGACACCCGCCATCGAAAAAATAATCTTCTCGTCTGACATAAAATTTAAAAAAATTGGAAAACTCTTGTTATATTAACATACAAATGTAATCTTTTATACTGACATTTTGGACGTATAATGGTCATGGCTTAATTGTTGATGACATTATTTAAAATAAATTTAAGGTTTGAAATGTAGAATTTACTACATTTATATATCCTTAATATAAAACAGAAAGGTATTCAATGGAAGCAAAATTTTCACCGCGCGTAAAGGATGTCATATCGTACAGTAGAGAGGAAGCTTTGAGATTGCGTCACGATTATATAGGTACCGAGCATTTGTTGCTTGGCTTGATTCGTGAAGGCGATGGAATGGCGATCAAAATCCTTAAAAACATAGGCATTGACACAACTGCCCTACGTCAATCTGTGGAAGACGCAGTGAAGGGGGCATCTGTATCACGTGCACCTATTGGCAACATGCCGTTAACTAAACAAGCTGAAAAAGTTCTGAAAATTACTTATTTGGAAGCGAAGATTTTCAAATCTGATATTATTGGGACCGAGCACCTATTATTGGCTATCTTACGGGATGAAGATAATATTGCTTCGCAAATTTTACAGCAATATAATGTGACCTATGACATCTTCAAATCTGAAGTAGAGCAAAATAAAACCACCATCAAGGATGAGGCCCCAGGTTCTCCTACCGGTGACGATGACTTTGCTGAGGATGATCAATATATCCAGCCTAAAAAGGTTTCGGATATCAAATCCAAAACACCGGTATTGGACAACTTTGGCCGCGATCTGACCAAAGCTGCCGAGGAAGGTAGACTGGATCCTATTGTAGGTCGTGAAAAAGAAATCGAACGTGTATCACAGATTTTATCACGTCGTAAAAAGAACAATCCTTTATTGATCGGAGAACCTGGTGTAGGTAAATCGGCTATAGCGGAAGGATTGGCCTTACGTATTGTGCAGCGCAAAGTGTCACGTGTCTTGTTCAACAAGCGTGTGGTTACCTTAGATCTGGCTTCATTGGTTGCGGGAACGAAATATCGTGGTCAATTTGAAGAGCGCATGAAAGCGGTCATGAATGAACTGGAAAAATCACCGGATGTGATTTTGTTTATCGACGAAATCCACACCATTGTTGGCGCTGGTGGTGCTTCAGGTTCGTTGGACGCTTCGAATATGTTCAAACCAGCTTTGGCAAGAGGAGAAATACAATGTATCGGTGCGACAACACTCGACGAGTATCGTCAGTATATTGAA
>NZ_DKST01000013.1:14212-59434 GCF_002472835.1 Sphingobacterium sp. UBA7249
TTATACTCCGGAAGCGATTGAAGCTTGTGTATCGTTGACAACACGTTATATAACAGATCGTTTCCTCCCGGACAAAGCGATTGATGCATTGGATGAAGCGGGCTCTCGTGTACACTTGAACAATATCCATGTTCCGCAATCTATAATTGATATCGAAAATAAAATCGAGGAAGTCAAATTAGAGAAAAATAAAGTAGTTCGTAGTCAGAAATACGAGGAAGCTGCTAAACTACGCGACACTGAGAAGAAACTTATCGACGAATTGGAGAAGGAAAAAATTGCTTGGGAAGAAGAAACCAAGTCTAAACGATATACTGTTTCCGAGGAAAATGTAGCGGAAGTTGTCGCGATGATGACCGGTATCCCGGTACAGCGTGTCAGCCAAACAGACAGCCAAAAGCTGTTGAATATGGGTGAGTTGATGAAAGGAAGAATCATTGGTCAAGATGACGCTGTTGGTAAACTGGTGAAAGCCATCCAACGTACGCGTGCTGGACTAAAAGATCCTAAGAAGCCAATCGGTTCCTTTATATTCCTAGGTCCTACTGGTGTCGGTAAAACTGAATTGGCAAAAGAGTTAGCACGATTTATGTTTGATACCGAAGATGCGCTTATTCAAATTGACATGAGTGAANNTGTTGGTTATGAAGAAGGAGGACAGTTGACTGAGAAAGTACGTCGCAAGCCTTATGCTGTAGTACTGTTGGATGAGATTGAGAAAGCCCACCCAGATGTGTTCAACTTGTTGTTGCAAGTATTGGATGAAGGTCAATTGACTGATAGTTTGGGACGTAAGGTAGATTTTCGTAACACGATTATCATCATGACTTCCAACATTGGCGCACGTCAGTTGAAAGAATTTGGCCAGGGAGTTGGTTTCACTACTGCCGCAAAATCGCAGCAGACAGATGCACATTCCCGCGGGGTAATCGAAACTGCATTAAAAAGAGCTTTTGCTCCAGAGTTTTTAAACCGTATTGATGACGTTATCGTATTCAATTCGTTGACAAAAGAAAATATCTTTAAGATCATTGATATTGAATTGACGTCATTGTTTAAACGAATTGCAGATTTGGGTTATACCATTAACTTGACGGATGAGGCTAAAGGTTTCATTGCAGACAAAGGTTACGACAGTAATTTCGGTGCACGTCCTTTAAAACGTGCAATCCAGAAATATCTGGAGGATCCAATTGCAGAAGAAATCCTCAAAGGAAATGTGCAAACCGGTTCAGTTTTGACCGTGAGTATCAATCCGGAAACTAAAGATATTGAGGTTTCTAGCTCAGATTCTAAGTCATCAAAAGATACAGCTGAGAAATAATCACTCGTTGTATTCTAAATAAATTCAGAAAATGCACCAATATGGTGCATTTTTTGTTGTAAAGAAGGTTGACGTTAAACTTTAGCACTATTTTATCGTCCTATACTAAAAAATATGTCACAAATAACACAAACGATATGAAAAGACTTTTATTAGCAGCCTTAATTGGAACCGCAGCTTTGGTTTCATTTTCTTCTTGTAAAAAGGAGTATATTACACAAGAGGTAAACGTTTTAGATGGCGTAAGTTATGTATTTCCTGTTAAATCAAATGAATGGGTTAAAGAAGCTAACAATCTCTACAGAAAAGACATTTCTATGAAGGATTTAGATCAGCGCTATTATGAAGACGGCCATGTGAATGTAGCGATTAATTTGGATGCTGCATCGGATAGATATGAGGCAATTCCATCTGAAATATTTGGCTATCAATTTTCGTTCAACTATTCTATAGGTGTTGTACGCGTTTATGCCAGGGATGTAAGCGGACAAGCTCCTACTGCACCAGACAATATGCTTCTTAAAATTGTTTTAACAGATGCATCTATAGGAAACTAGTAACGAAGTAAAAAGATCTTGAAAAATTACAATGCCTCAAAAGCTAAATACTTTTGAGGCATTTTTATATTTAGTTATCCTTTCAGCAATAACTCCGCATGTTCCAGTGCCGCATCCGTTGGACTAGCTCCACTGAGCATCTGTGCGATCTCTTTTACCCTCCCTGTTTGATCGAGCCTAACAATATTTGATATCGTACGATCCGCTTTATCTTCTTTATACACTTTAAAATGTGCCGCACCTTTTGAGGCAATCTGTGGCAAGTGGGAAATCGCGATTACTTGCATATTTTGAGCTAAATTTTCCATGACCTCACCTACACGCAAAGCGACCTCTCCCGAAATTCCCGTATCAATCTCATCAAAAACAATGGTTGGCAAAGCCGAAGTTTTGGCAACCAGTGACTTTATGGCCAACATCACACGGGAAAGCTCACCACCCGAAGCCACACGATGGATGGATTGCAAGGCCTGTCCCTTATTCGCGGAAAATAAGAACTGAATGGTATCTATTCCAGACTCGCGCATCTCTCCCTCCTTTAGGGGCTCTAATACGATCTGAAGCACGGCATTCGGCATACCTACATTCAGCAATGTCTTTTGCACATCATTGGCTATTGTATCCAATACTAATCTACGTGCCTGTGAGAGCTCTTTCGCGTTGTGCAGTGCAACTTCCAGTTTCTGTATAACCTCGGCCTCCAGACGCTCCAGCTGTTCGTCTGAGGAATTAATGGCTAATATCTTTGCTTCCAGATCGTCCCTCAACTGAATAAGATCTTCAACAGAATCTACATGGTGTTTTTTCTGTAACGAATACAGTAGGCTTAATCGCTCATTAATCTCCAACAAAGTACCTTCATCCAATTGGGTATCTTCTTCAAGCGAAACTAATTCTGCGGCCACATCTTTCAACTCAATCAGCGTACTCTTCACCCGTGCAGCAAGATCAGCCGATTCGGGTAGAAAAGAGGATATTCCTTCGATCTGTGTCATCACGTCCTTCAGTTGCGTCAGTACCGCTGTATCCTCATTTTCCAACAGTTGCGATGCTGCATTTAACGCACGCTTGATATCCTCGGCATTCTCCAACTGACGCTGTTGCTGCTCAAGTGTCCCCTGCTCTTCCACAACCAGCTTCGCTCCATCCAGTTCATCAAACTGAAATTGAAAATAATCCAACTCTATCGTCGCCTTCTTTACCATTTCTTTCAGTTCTTCTAGTTCCCGCTTTGCTTTTTTATAGGCCGAATAGCTTTCCTTGTAACTTTGTTTCAAGGAAAATGAACCAGCGACGCTATCAACTACTAGAAACTGGAATTCCTCGGTATTGATCTGTAAAGTTGCATGTTGGGAATGCACATCGATTAACTGCTCTCCCAATTGCTTAAGTATGGACAATGTAACCGGTGAATCATTAACAAAGGCACGGGATTTACCGTCTGGTGTTATTTCCCTTCTGATAATCGTATGATTCGCATAATCTAGATCGTTCTGCTCAAAGAAACTATTTATTTGATAAGCTCCAATATTAAATTCTCCTTCGATCACGCATTTCTTAGATGGATCAAAAAAGTGTTTTCCCTCTGCCCTATTACCCAAAATTAGGGAGAGTGCTCCCATAATAATGGATTTACCCGCTCCAGTCTCCCCAGTAATCATATTTAAGCCTTTATCAAATTGGATTTCCAATTCGTTGATCAGGGCATAATTCTTAATATGTAAGGTATCTAGCATATTCTTAAAGGTCTATTGTTACAGTTGGAGGAAAACCGTTCCTCATCCAATTTATATAATCTATTTTTATGATCCTTTCTTTAGTAGGTAATTTACCTAAAACTCAGACGATTTCAATATATTTTGTTCCAAAAAAATATTATTACAGATCTAAACAACTTTTGTGATAATTATCTATAAGTGCTAAATACTAAAAATAATATCAAAATTACAAATAAAACTAATTATAATAGCTAAAATAACAATTAAAAATCTTTAGGGTATTTTAACCGCTCAAAGTCATGCTCTTGATTCGAACAATGGTGATATCAAAATAAATCTATCACATCCCGCTTTTAAAACTATAAACACTATCTTTTGACAGTATAATGTTTGCTTGCGACAAAATAATGTCCTTCTGTTATGACTAGGCATGAATAAATAACTATTTTTACAGCATGCAAGATTATAGTGCTACTCTTAAAAAATACATACCTGAGGAAGCTGCACCGATCATATCTAAGTGGATAAACGATACAGCGTGCTTGTTTAAGATTTCTCGTTCCCGTAGCAGCAAGTTGGGCGATTACCGTGCTCCTTTTAGGGGCAGTCCCCACCGTATTTCGGTCAATCATGATCTGAATCCTTATTCCTTTCTGATCACAACCATACATGAATTTGCACATCTACAGACTTGGAACAAGCACCAGCACCGCGTCAAACCGCATGGAACTGAATGGAAAAGACATTTTAAGGAGCTAATGGATCCATTTTTAAAACTAAATATCTTTCCGGCCGACATCAGCGGCGCAATACACAGTTATATGGAGAATCCGGCCGCATCAAGCTGTACCGATCTTCATCTATTCCGTACATTAAAAGCTTATGACAAAGCAAAAAGCAATGCGCTGACGGTAGAAGCATTGGAGGATGGCCATTTTTTTAAATTGAAGAATGGGCGGTCTTTTCAACGGATCGAGAAAATACGGAAACGCTATAAATGCATGGAGTTAACCAGCAAACGCATGTACTTGTTCAACCCAATTGCGGAGGTATTTCTGCTAGAACAATGATTTTTAACAAATACATTCATTATATTTTTATCTTTGCTAACTTAGGAAACAATTAAAGAGAGCTTTTATGTTACACTTACACTCGACAATAGCAATTGTCTTATTGCTAGCCCTGGTGATATCTATTGTGATCNNCCTTAATGAACTATTTAGGCAACAAACCTTACAACCGTAAAATTGCCTTATTAGGTTTTATCGTATCGCATATTCAATTGTTAGTGGGATTGATCTTATACTTCGTTTTGAAGTATCCATCAATGATCTCTGGCGGCGTGATGAAAGACCCAACATTACGTTTAAAAATCATTGAGCACCCCTTGACAATGATCATTGCTATCGTATTGATCACTATCGGTTATTCAAAAGCTAAAAAGATGGAAAACTCCAGAAAAGCAAATCAAACTGTTGTGATTTTCTACATCATCGGTTTAATCTTGATGCTTGCCCGTATTCCATGGGGTACCTGGTCATTATTTGCATAGTCTATCATCAATCATAGCAAAAGGCATCAATTATCTAATTGATGCCTTTTTATTTACCAACTGCCACGCCAATACAAAAAAAGCCTCAGTAAAACTGAGGCTTTCAATATTTTAAACGACTTTTAATTAGTCACGGTTTTTTCCAAATCCCAAAATACCGAAAACAGTTTTAAATGCTATAAGAGCGCCCACAATCATGGCGATGTTTGCTATCGCGGAGAACAAGAAAGTTTGTTGTCCCATTGCAGTACATACATCCGGTACAAAACGGATAAATGTACCTATTAAACCTAAAGCGATAGCTACTACCAATGTTTTGTAGTAATGAGTTTGATTCGCATTATTATCAGTTGTCTTTGGAGCCCTTGGTTGTACAGTTTCTGCCATTTCTATTTCGATTTTATTCGATACAAATGTACAAAATATTCTATGTTTGAAAAATAAAATTGAAAAAACCACTAATGATCAAAATCCCATAAGTAAAATATAGGCATTTCTCTTTATTTTGATTATTACTGCACAGGTTTTTGTACATGATTGGCATATATACACTCCGCATTTATACGTCAACTTCATCACTAAAACTAGCCTTCGAGATTTTTTCGATAATAGGTACTCTCGCGCTTCAAACCCAAAAACTCTGTTACCATCGGATCTTTTATAATCTCCTTGACATCTCATGAACGACATTTTCGACATGTGGTTTAGCATAATTGGCTGTGGTACCAAGGCTATCTAGCAGCGCTGCGTAATGCGACTCGATGGATTTATTATCTTTTGCCATAATAACAGTATTCATAGACTTAAATAACTGTTGATCCCAATCGTGCTTGCCTTGTGCTACCGCTGGATGCCTATATTTCAAAAAGCCCCAGATTCTTCCCAAATCCACCAAGCATTGATCAATCTCTGGCGTATTGTTAAAATCAGAAATACCTGAACTCACAGGGTCACTAATCCCTTTTGTAAAGGGAACAAATATTCCCGTTTCTCTGGTAATATCTTTACCATCGACAGTAATAAGTACATCATCAACCCACATCTTGCCCTCTCCAGACAGAAAAAATGCAATGGATATCCCTTCGGTTTGGTCGGGTACCAACTTCGTCTTTAGCTCAATATTTTCCCAATTTTTTTGTTCCCCGAATTTGACGATTAGCCATATTATCAAAAAAGACTTTCGGATCTATTCGCAACATTATCGCAACATAGGATCCTTCTATGATATTCTCGCGTTTGATCATGGCAGACACCTCAATGGAATCGCCTTTTAAATTTGACGGCAACCACATCATGATTCCACCAAAACCTTTATTTTTCTTTATACTTTCAATCTGGAATGCTCCCTTTGCACTTTGATATGTATTCTGATTGATACTGCTCTTGAAGGCGATAGTGTCACCGATATTGAACCAAGGGCTGCCAATGGGCTTATCAAATGAAAAGTTAAATGTTTTGTTGACTATACGATTCGAGATCGTCGTTAGAAGAACAACAAGGAAGATAGAAAAGGAAAATTGACGGTATTTGCTTTTATTGCCTCATAAAGTTTGGTTAACTTCGCTTACAAGAAGCAAAGTGCATGAAAACAGTTGACAACTATCTATCAGGTTTAAAGAATGCTTACTATG
Organism: Sphingobacterium sp. UBA7249; assembly: GCF_002472835.1. Taxonomy (NCBI): domain Bacteria; kingdom Pseudomonadati; phylum Bacteroidota; class Sphingobacteriia; order Sphingobacteriales; family Sphingobacteriaceae; genus Sphingobacterium; species Sphingobacterium sp. UBA7249. The sequence continues at coordinate 20,995 of NZ_DKST01000013.1, forward strand.
ACAATGGCAGCAGGGAAACTTGGGATCATTTTGAACAGATTAAACATGGTGCAAGTAAAACAAATTTGGAGAAGCTCAAAGAGATATTTTCAGATGTCCCTCAAGCACTCGTAGAACTGCTCGAGTATGTTGATGGGACCTATTGGCGAACCTACGCCGATGAGGAAATAGCTTTCTTCTTTCTAGGGTCTGACTTAAATGAGTATCCATATTATCTACTTTCTTCTAAAGAGATGATCGAAAATCAATCTATTGCACATACCTATTATGCTGATTATATCGATCGGAAATATGACCACGTGGAAATTGATAGCAAGATTACTGATAAATCAGCGAACTTAAAATGGCTTCATTTTTCCGACTGTATGAACAACGGTGGCACTTCACAATTATTCGTAGATTTCAGTCCTTCAGAAAAAGGTAAAAAAGGGCAAATAGTACGTTTCGTGCATGATCCCGATGAGTTTTGCGTCATAGCGGATAGTTTCGATGAATATCTCCAGCAGCTGATCAATAATGGTTATAATTTTATTGATGAAGAAGATATGTATTAGGACTGTGACATTGATCGTAAATTACATGTATATGAAACAGACCTGCAGTATGAAAAACGGTTCGTCATCCCTCGAGCCTTAGCGATATCCTCTACAGCTATCCAGGTTCCAATTGTGTCCACAGTGTGGACACAATTGGAAATGTGCGATAAAATCACCGGTATCAGGGATATTCTTATCAGACAATCTGTGCTAACTTTAATTCGAAAAAATTAAAGATAAGCAATGAGAAATATCATGATTGTTTCAACTTTTTTGACACTATTGAGTTGTAAAACCAACGAACAAAAATTCCGAATCTCCCCTATTTATACGGAGCCAAAAAAGATAACAAGCGATGTTTCTGAAAACGGCATCTCCCATACATTTAACACGTTTAAAGAGATTACAGAGCGGCTTAATCACCTGGTTTTTATGATATCCAAAAAGGAAAACTTATTAAAATTCGGTCTGCAGGGCAATATTTCCTCTAGTGGTCATTATATCAATCGCATACGGAAAATCCGAATCGAAGAGGAATTCACGGGGAATACCTTTAGGCTGAAATATATTGTCGAGATCAAAAGGATAGCGGGCAAAGAAAATGCGAATATTCGGGGTTACAATTATACAAAGGATGAAACCTATAAAATCCCTACTGGAGCTAAGATTATCACGATTGAATTGTATGAAGATTTTGTAAATAAATCGTCCGATGCGAAGCCTAGATTAACTGCTCAGCAAACCTTCAATTTTTTCGCACACATGTAGTCTAGTAATGACGATGAAACTCCCTAATCACCAGCAGAATTTTATTGACACAATTCTGCCTATTTTAGTGCTACTGCTCCATAGCCGCAAGAACTAACACCATGAGTACTTCATACTTCACAAAGGAAGCAAAGTATGAAGTGAGTAGATTATTAGCCATTCAGCATTTTCACCGCTAGTATGTGCTTACACAACCCTCTTTTCCCTTGATGGTTGGTAAACCAATTGCAAGTACATTGATATTTATCCCCCTGGATGATCACGGTATGTTGTACACCTGATCCATCGACCCTGGCTTCAATATAATCCACTGTATTCCTGATAAACTGCACTCCTTCTGTGGCAACAAGTTTTTTAGCATTTTTCAACCTCGGATTCAATGCCAAAATACGTTCCATCTTAAAGGGCAGTCTTCGGTAATAATGCTGATGACTATGCAAGTCATAGCCCAACAAACCAATGGAAGACAATGAGGCAGATAATGTATCCATCGTGTCAAAATCAACATCATGCTCTATCGACAACATGGTCGGATCAAATAGTTCGTTGGACTTGAGCAATCCATTCACGGCATGTACCCATTCATCAGGAACTGCCTTAATCATATTTTCCAATACATTACCTTCTCCTGAGAATCCCCGATAACTATCTGGGGACAAAGCCAGGGTCAATCTCATTTTACCAAAGTCGGCAACAAAAGCGGCACTTTCACCGCCTTTCTCCTGATAAACGAGTAATCTATCTGCATAGCTGAGCAGTCCCTCCAATAAACGTAATCGTTGTATTCCACCAATTCGTACGGCGCCAAGAGTACCTATTGGTGAAAACACAAACCGACTGGCTCTTTTGGTCATATAGAATTCTCCTTTGACATTCCCTTTCGGTAAACCTTGGAATAACTGAATAAGCTGAATCTTATTTAATTCAAATTGCACTTCCATGCCTGCCAAATATAATTGCACCGAAGTAAGCCCCTTAATCCAGCGTGATGGTAAGGTTACTTTTTTCTCAATTACCTTGGTCTTATCGGTACTGATAGCGACTTCACTACTCCCTACCCCCAATACCATTTTTTCGGTCTTTTTTACAGCATTTAATGCGTTAAGCATAGGTTCATTGAAATCTACATTCGTGGTACCACTTGTGATAAACTCACCATCAATAGCATCCTCCAATAAATCCAGACGCGCATAAACACCGTTGCAGGAAGAAAAGCCCTCGAAACGAATCTGATTGGTACCAGCTGATACAATAGGATCCCGTAAACTCGGCGGCACAGGGCCGAAACTTGACTGCACAACTTTCGATAGCGTCAATAAGCATTTGGAAGTCAGTAAAGGATCCGTCAAGCTCCCCCAGAAGAAACAAGGCACATTGGCTACTTCTGCGAGTTCAGACTGATGTGCCAATACCAATTGCTGTATCCCCGATTGTTGGGTCAGCTGTGAATTTCTCGTATAACTAATTGCTAAATCTTGCTCCGCCATAATCTTATTTTCGTATTTTCTTCAAAATAGGTTGTAAACTCTTATATATTTCTAGCTTCTCAAATACCTGTTGCAGATCATTTGAACAGTGGTATTGCTCTTTGCTCATCAAATCATAATAATACTCGATGATTTTCTTAAAATTGGTCGGCATTTTTTCAACGATATTATAATGGAGCAAAGCTATATTCAATAGTTGCAACAAGGCATTATTATGTTTGGAAGATATGTCGCGACATTGTTCCAAGACTTCAGCACAACGGCCGATAGGTCCGTAACCATTGCTCAACAATGCACCCAATTGTTTACCAAGTGTATCCGTGTCCAACCTATTTTCTTGGATTGCTGCCAGCACAACCTCAACAGCCATGGCGCGCACCTCTTTCTCTTTATTAAAGAGTGAGGTAGCCAAGTATAGATTGGATTGCTGATCGAACCGGAAAAAATCATACAACATCTCTTGCAAATAAGCCACTGGGGATTTTCCTCCCGAATCACTTTTGTTGTTCAGGCCAATGGTCAAAAACATGGAAAGGCTTTCTGTATTCTGCGGCATTAAACTATGCATATAGGGTACATCTGCCCTATATAAATAATACGACATTATCGCATCGTTTCCTCTGTTAAAAATATCCCTATGGTACAAAAAGCTGTCGGCTCCCTGTTTATAGGATGGAAATACGTAGCTCAACTTATCACCATTATACACCTTTTCAGATTTCCGGGTCGCATAATTATAATTATCATAATAGGTTGGCTCGGTTTTTAACGCTGGACGGAATGGCTGCGCAGCAAAGGGAATATCCGCTAAAGGCTCCTTACTAAATTCTTCAAAATAGGCGTCCGGATGATGTGTACGTGCAGCAGTAGCCCATACACCAATCCAACCGACTTGGTTCGAATCTTTGGAAGACAACAGATTTCCTAACCATGATTGCTGCTGCACCTTCATTGGTCCAATACCTAAGGCGTAGTTTATGACCTCTTGTATTTGCTGCTCCTCAATTTGCTTGATCGATCGCTCAATACCTTCTAGATCTTCACGAACGGTACGACTCAGTGCGATAGAAAAATCCAGTAAATTGATTTTCACCCCTACTTCCTGATAAGCTAAAATACGTTGCACAAGAACGCCAGGCGCGATCCAAAACGGTTTATGTGTGGGTAAGCTCAATAATGGCAAACGAATACCATCTATTCGATATTGCTGCAATAACTCCAACTGACTGCCCATCAGACTGACCCATTTGGAATAATTGTGATACCTATCTTTGTCCTTGTATACCACATTGGGTTTATAATACATATTAATGAATGTACCCGAGAAATGGTTGTACCAGGAAGATTCCCGATATCCTCCACTTAGTTGTTTAATATAAGGCTCCAACTGTTTTTGATAATCTGCCGGAAAACTGCTTGCATGCTGTACCCAACCATTCATAAGTATTTCTACTTGAACCGGGTCCGAACCTCCGATTACCTCCCCTACCTTGAAAAATAATTCGTTCCATGTCTGCGGATATGCGTAAGCTTCGTTTAGACGTCTTACGTTTATAGGCTGATACCTATACTGTTCCTGTGTTTCGCCATGAAGTTCGGCAAGTATCTCTTCCTCCGAATAACCTTCATCCTGTACCAAGTAGCTGAGGTCAGTAGCGATTGTTCCCATCATCTGTGGTTTATAAAGCAGCAACTTAGCAGAAAGTTCATCCAAAGGTTCTTTTTGATATTTGAGGATAAACTTACTTGCCCTTTCCTGTAACTGTAAATCCGAGATCATAAAGATATCGGCAGCGAGCGAAACAAATCGTTCCTGCCATTCTGGCTTTTCCTTCAACAGTTTATCAAATTGTATCAGAAGAGTTTTGAGGCTCGTTTTAACATCGCTTCGCATAAAGATAGCTTCGGCCCAATCTAAAAACTCAGGTAATTGAAAATCATTGTGGCCAAAGAATGGTTTCAAATATTCCACCGCAAAATTAATCACAGCACTATGTTCGGCATGCAATAAAGGGAAGAATTTCTGCTGATATGCAATCACTGTATTTTCGGAAAGCTTCATCCGCTCGATGAGTTTTCTGAAATAGCCCTTCAGATTATTATTCCAATTTTTGGTCTGTGCTTCCAACGCCCCCTCAATAATGAGTGCAGGGTCAATTTTTCCGCTTTCAAGCAAATTATCGAACACTTTATCCCATAGCAGTTCATTGACCGTATTCTGATAATTATAATCCCAGTAGGCATTCTGAATACCTGTTTCGTAGGCAAATACCAAAGGAATATCCCGGTGGATTGTCAATTCATCCGTTGTAAGTTGTTCAAATAACTTTTTTGATTCATAATTATTAAAACCAGAAATCGAACTAGCATAAAGTTCCGGTTCAAAATCAATGTGCCCCATTTGCTCCAAAAAACGGAGATCGTTATAATTAATCCGCTGCCATTCATTTTTACGCACTAACTGTAATAAATATCCACCCAACCAATTGGGCTTGGCATAAGCTAGGATCTGCATCACATCCTTACTCCTTGCCTGGTTCAAAAGTTCGTGAAAAATATCCCAGTTAGCTGCATCTGAACCAGAAAATGTAGCTAGAGCAAGTAATTTTACCGTGCGCTGTTGCTCCTTTGTGCCCCGTGTCCCCCAGTTGTACTGTGCCCTATTTTTAAATTCAGGATCTTTGGAGAGGTCACTGTAATCGACCCAATATCGCTTTGCCGCCCGAATTTCTTTTTTTAAAACTTCCAGGTTGCCACTGGAATACTCCTCCAGAAAAGGGATGATATCTTCCACTCCACCTGCACTGATAAGCTTTTTCATTGCAACCACAGCCTCCTGTTTTCGCTCGCCGCTAGTGGTAGTTTTCCCTGAGCTTACTCCTTTTATCTTCGGCTCTGCATCAACAGTTCCATCTTCTGAATAACCTTTTTTTGTCTTTTCAGCGATTAGCTTTTCTGCATCTTTTAGACAAGCTTCTTCTGAATCAAAAGTCTTGCTTTTACTTTGTCCAGCAGTCCCGTTTCGACCATAGGTAACTGTATGGGTGACACCCACTGTTTGTATTTCCCAAAATTTATCCGATGTGCCGTCTATGTATTTTAAATGCTTAAACATTTTTTCTTAACGTATTATAAATTCTTTTCTCTGACATTTAAATATAGAAAATTTAAACAGAACAATGCGGTTTATTTTTCACTCACAAGATAATAATCCAACTTTACAGACTGGAAAACACTTTTGAAAGAGCCCGAGATTTCATCTGCTAAGATTAAACAAGTGAAAATCATTCCTTTCATTTTCTTGTCAAAAAAGCGTATCTTAATCATAAATCACAGCCGCATGAAACGCTTATATACCCTATTTAGTTTTGCTTTGTTATTTTCAGCAACAATGATCGCGAAAGCTGGTCCTTCTCACCACAAAAACTATTCTAAGCAGTTAACTGATACGCTTTCTGATAATATCCGAAAGTATATTACACAATTAGCTGTTTCGGAAGGCTTAGATAAAAGCTCCATTAAAATAAAAACAGATAGTTGGGGAGAAGTAACCGTTTCAGACAACTGGGGTAAAAGTGTCAAATATAGTAAAGACCACTGGGACGGATATACAAAAAAGGATAACAACGGACTTAAAACATCGATAAAACAGGATTTTTCCGGCAATATAGTCGTAAAATATAACAACGGAAAGGAAAAAACGGTCAGAAAAAATATAAGTGGCGATTTTGATATTCCTGATGAGGACGGGAGCCCATCCACTGCTTCCATAAATACCCTCGATAATTTGGAGATCCGTGACAGTCACGGCAACCTCACTTCTATTTCAAAAAATATCTTCGGCGGTTTAGATATCCGTGATGCAAGTGGCAACCACACCTCCGTATCTAAAAATGTTATTGGTGGCTTAGACATTATTGACAGTCAAGGAAATAGCAGTCGTGTATCAAAGGATATTTTAGGAAACCTGACTATTGAAAGTAATACCGGTAAAAGTACGACCATTAGAACCGACATATTGGGAGGCAAAACAATTGAAGATAACAAAGGGAGCCGTGTTTCTGTAAGAAAGGATATATTTGGAAATTATGAAGCCAGTGATAACAATGGAAATCATGCGTCTATTAAAAAGGATATCTTTGGAAAAGTAATCATTGATGATCCAAAAGGGATCTTAGAAACTGTAAAACTTCAACTGATCGAAGATCTAATGAAGGAATAAAATCAGCATAGACACTCTAAATAAGCATAATGCAATTATGAATGATACACAAGATTTATTTTTATCAAAAGACATTTTACCCTTATTTGATTATACATTAAACTCAGATAGTCATTCGGCGCTCTACGAACTTCTACAAAATCCATTATCATCTATCGCCCAGATCACCGATAGACAAGCAATCCTAAAACAAATTATTTTGTCCGTATCACGCTGGAATGACTACTATTACCCCAAAATTGAATATGCGGATTCACATAAGTTCTTATGTCATTTCCCATTAGGAGACCTAAAAAAAGTAGATTTTCTAACCTACAAAGTTAAAAAACAGAAGAACAACATCTTACTGGGCGAGTATGCGCAACTAATTAACTTCTTATCCAAGCTTGAAAACGATTTCGCAGGAAATATTGAACTCAAAGAATTTCCCCATAAATATCAAGAGGATCTTAGGTTTGTCATAAACTATCTCCACTCCTTCAAACTTCAACACTATTTATCCAAAATTCGTAAAGGTAAACTAGGCTATACATCCATCCAGGAGCTAAATGCTATTGTTTCTGAAAACCGTAAAAATGGTGATACGCTTTTATTTTTTGAGAAACTAGCTCTTTTCGAAGCTTATTTATCAATCGGGAAAGCAATTTATAAAAACAATTTTCAGTTCGCTACAATGAATGAAAATTGTTTTCAACTCACAGAACTATATCACCCTTTGCTATCTAATCCTGTAAAAAATGATATCGTCATAAAAAACAATATCGTACTTATTACAGGTGCAAACATGTCCGGAAAATCAACGCTGCTTAAATCCATCGGATTATGCGTTTACTTGACTCATTTGGGATTAGCTATGCCTGCCAGCGCGGGAACCATTCCTTTTTATGATCATGTATCGATTCAAATTAATCACAGCGATGATTTAAAAAATGGTTATAGTCATTTTATGAACGAAATTATCAAATTGAAAAACGTTGTTCATCAAGCGCATGAGGGTAAACGATGTTTCGCTATTTTCGACGAGCTATTTAAGGGGACCAACTATGAAGATGCACTGGCTATAAGTGTAAAAACAATCAAGGGTCTTCAAAAGTTTGCTACTTCTACTTTCTTTATCTCTACACATATAATTGAATTACGGCAGAAAATCGCAGAAGCCAACGTCCAAGTCAGCCCCTACTATATAGACTGCAAGATTGTCGAAGAGACACCCGCTTTTTCTTATGTATTGAAAACAGGATGGTCTAATCTGCAAATAGGTCAATTATTATTCAACAAAGAAGGACTAAATAATCTTTTAGATTGATCTGAAAACTTCTATATCAGACTCTAAAAGATAAGATCCTACCTTAATAGAAAAATATTGTCTCAGGATAATAAATAATCCATCAAAAAGTCGCGACTTCTTCCAACAACGGCTGCCAATCAAAACCAAATGGCATAGCAATTAGCTTCCCATCAGGCGTTAAAATATACTTACTCGGATATCCACGGACCTTAAAGTTTTTTTCCACCTGATTGTCTGACATCAGCACGGGTATGGTATAATTATTTCTAGCAACAAAATGTTTCACTTTATCTTCCGTATCACTACATGCTATACTCATAAAACCTATCTTGTCCAATCTTGATTTATCCGCCTTCAAATCTTCATAAAACCTATTGAGTTTTGGCATCTCCGCGACACATGGACCGCACCACGTGCCCCAAAAATCAACCAATGTCCATTTACCTTTTAAGTCAGCTTTCGCGATTTGGCTATTCTCCAGATTCGTCAAAGCAAAATCTGGCGCATCGGGCAATTGGGGAACGACCTTCTGAATGAAAAACTCACTGAATTTCTGTTCCGGATAGTAATATTGGTAAAAATCACGTAACCCGTTATAGCTAGTACCCTGAACCGTCAAAAACTCATCGATATATTTCTGTAAAGCGACATCTTTCTTACCGCCTGCGGCCAATTCTGTAAGATATTCTTCCGCATAGCTTCTCTTAGATTTCAAAAACATAATATCGTAAGACGAGTTGTACGCAACCTCTGCCTGATTTTTTGGTGAGTATAGGGCAGCTTTCTCCAAATAGTTCATCGCTTCTTGTTTATTGTTTTTGCTATCCACTTGGAAGGCTAAATAGTTGGCCGTAGCGAGATGCGCACGGGTTATATTGCGATACTCGGTCTTATCTGCATTATAAAGTACCGTAAGTTTTGAAATAATATCTGCTAGCAATTGCCGACTATAATCCAGATCTACAGAGGCCATCCGCTGATAAGCCAATAACGCATATCGCCCGATATTTCCGTTTATCCAATAGTCGTCATTAAGATCCATCAACTCATTAAGCATTTTTTTAGATTGCGATAGATTGTCGGTCTGCTGAATAATCCGCCGTCCCAGCACCATCGGATAGGTATATTGTTTTTCAATTTCGGAAAAATAATTGACTAATAAGTCGGTCTGTTCATCGGGAGACAAGGCTCCTGCTGTCGCTGGTTGCCCCAAGTGTTGATATAAACCATTCTGCATCCAATCATATCGTTTTTCGTGGTCTAGTAACGGAATTGCCGCGATAAACTTATCCCTTGATAAGTCTCCATTGTAGAGGAAATTCAAAAGATGATGTGTACCCGCAAGAAAATTGACCGGTGCATCGTTCAAACTTAGGTCATAAAGTTTATGGTTCTTAATTTGCTGAAGTAGACTTAATTTTCGCTGTACGAATGTCTTATCATTTGGAAAAATAGCATCATACTTAACGATATAATCCATCACCTTCACGCTATCAATTGCCTCATCGGTATAAAGTGCCTTACCGGCAAAGCTGCCATTCAGCAGCATCTCCGCATATGCTGCATTGTAAGTACTGGACACAACGGTATCGATCACGTGTAATTTTGTTGTATTGATAAATGTGCGACTATTATAACTATATTCATTTTGCCGTGAGAGCATAACAGGTAAAAGTGTCTTCTTATCGACAACAAGCTCTCCCTCCAAACGACCTGAGGAATCCCTAAAAGTAAGATATAAATTTTTCTTGTCCCCTTTGACCAGTGCATATTGATTGCCTTTGACAAGTTGTGGCCCAAATTGGAGCTTTTCCAATAATTCCTTATTTATATACTTATGATTTAGATTATTACTAAGTAAAACAGCTCCTACCGTAACGTTGTTTCTGACCATTTCTGCCATATCATTTGAGAGTTGCAAATGATTAGCCTTTGATACAATCTCATTTCTGAGTGAAGAAGTGTCAACGATGGTCTTTTGATCCCGAAAATTGAAGTGGATAGGTTGTTGTAAGTTCATCAGAATATCAACGAACATACTCGAAGACAAAACATTTTGATTACTGTCAGGATGAAAACTTGAAAAGATAAATGGAAGATTGGTATCCTTATGTTCTATGGCTTTAATCGATATTTCGGAAGGAAAATCTTTTTTTGTCGCTGATCTGTTGGCAGACAATGTAAAATATAATGTTTTGGATTGTGTAAGCTTTCCTTCGGAAAAGGTTTCTTCGGTTATTTTATAATTAACTTTCTTTTGTCCGAAACAGAAAGAATTCAATAAAAGGAATACGAATAATAATCTTCTCATCAAAAAATAGTTTTATATGGTTATCTCTAAAATTAATAAAAATTCCGTTTAAATACAATATACAACCAATTAAAAAATATATAAAGCAAAAGATGACTCCTTTGTTCTTCAGTTCTTTATGATCTTCTCCGCATCAGAAAGACTCGTAACTTTGGACAAAACCAATTGATATTCTTTCAGATAGAAAAGTAATAAATCCATTGATCTTGATCCATAAAAACTCGATTTTAAACCACTATGCAGGTTGCAATTTAAAGGATTATTATAACAGATGTTTAATATCTGCCCACCGATTGGTAACGCATCAGGGAGCAGAAGCGCAAGCTTATTACTTTGAGCCGATCAACGAATACTCTATAATCCGGAAACTTCTGAAATGCCACTCGCTCAAACCAAGCCTTGTCCAACATGATATCTACACATCTACGTTTTTTTATAACGAATCTTAACCCTTAACGCGAGGCAGGTAAAACAGATTGAAGCAATCCACGCAATAAACCTGCGCACTTAAATATACTAAACAAATAATTTTTTGAAATAAAAAAAAATAATCACCTAATAACCAGACAAATAAACATTAATCACACATTAACCTCTTATTACGCACATATAACGCGTAGATCAGCTCGCAATTTTGTAATGTCAGTTCAGAATAGTCTGGCAGAAATGTTTAACGATAATGCAATGATGATGAAATTCAACTTCCTTAACACTAAAAAACAGCTGGTTACCAATCATGAAAAAGCAAAGGTTTATCTCATGACACCAGAACTGGAATTGTATACTACGGTAGTCACAACTGGATTGAATGACTCTTTTTATGAAACCGGCAACAGTCGATTAGATCGAATCAAGGAGCTGGTCATGGCATGCGAATCGACATTTGTTGCCAAACTTGCCATATATGCACGTACCGCAATGAACTTAAGGTCAATCCCGATAGTACTTGCTGTCGAATTAGCGAAGAAAGCCTCTGGGGACTCTATCGTAAGTAAAATGGTAAACCGTGTGATTTTACGTGCGGACGAGATAACTGAACTTCTGGCCTATTACCAGATTGCAAATAACAGAAATGGAGCGAAAAAGTTAGATAGACTTTCCAAGCAAATCCAAAAAGGTCTGGTGGCGTCTTTTAACAGATTTGATGAATACCAGTTCGCAAAATATGACAGGAAAGCTGAAATTAAGTTAAAGGATGCATTGTTTCTTATACACCCTCGCCCTAAGAACGATCAACAGCAGGCTATTTTTGACAGGATCGCAGCGGATAAACTTTCAATCCCTTATACTTGGGAAACGGAACTTTCTAAATTGGGTCAGGAAAATTTTGATAACGCCCTTGCCAGAGCTGATGCTTTTGCCAGAAAATGGGAAGAGTTGATCGAAAGTAAAAAAAATGGGTTACATGGCTTTGATCAGAAATCTTCGTAACATCCTAAATGCGAAAGTATCCCTTCAGCATATCTCGATGGTCTGTGATTACTTGTCTAACGAACAGGCGGTGTTAAATTCGAGGCAACTTCCATTTAGATTTCTTTCAGCTTATAGAGAACTGAAATCAATAAAATCGGATTTGACATCCATTGTATTGACAGCATTGGAAGATGCTACACGATGCAGTGCCGGAAATATAAAAGGTTTCAGTTTTGAGACTTCTGTCGTAATCGCCTGTGATGTATCTGGATCTATGCAAAAGCCCATTTCCGCAAAAAGCACGGTCTTGCTATATGATGTAGGTCTCATGTTGGCGATGCTGTTACAATCACAATGTAAAACCGTAACAACAGGAATATTTGGCGATACATACAAAATCATCAATATGCCTAGACATCGAATACTGGCGAATGTTATGGAATACTACAAACGAGAAGGTGAAGTGGGGTATTCGACAAATGGATATTTGGTTGTGGACGATCTAGTGCACACAAAAAAGATCGTGGATAAAGTCATGATATTTACAGACTGCCAACTATGGGATAGTAATTATAAAGGCAACTCGTTAGAGAAATCTTGGAATAATTATAAAAGTTTAGCACCACATGCAAAACTCTACCTATTCGATCTGGCGGGATATGGAAATCAGCCCATAGATGTTAAACAAAATGATGTTTACCTATTAGCAGGCTGGTCGGATAAAGTATTTGATATACTTTCTGGTATGGACAATGCCCTATCCGCTGTCGAACAGATCCATCAAGTTGAAATATAAGATCATCCCGCAGTAATTTGGTTGCGGGATTAATAAAAGGAATAAAATAAGCAAGTGTCGTAGAAGAGAGTTACTTCGCATTTGAGTTGCCCGTGTCACAGGTTCGAGTCCTGTCTCTATAGGTATTTAGAGTAGCTCAGTTGGTAGAGCAGGAAAAACAGTCTCTTTTCGTTAGTTACCTTGCTTTATGATAAAATTGGATAAGTGCCGTAGAAAAGAGTTACTTCGGTACAATGGCAGGTTCAAATCCTGCTTCCGATCAGTTCTAGATAGACGATATCGAAAACGTAGGAAAAGACTCTTTTCGTCAGTTGCCTTTTTGATTCTAAACAGAATGCCGTAAACGATAGTTACTTCGTCGCCATTAAGGGGAGGAATAATGAAGTTGTAAAATCAACAAGATCATCCGGTTCGAATCCGGCAATGACTAGCCCCCACTATTGTTACTTTTTGCTTCTGTTTTTTTTAACTTGAAATTTGTCAAGTACAATGTATTCTCTTACATTGTACTTTTGATGGCGAGTCCTCCCAAAAGACTGGATATATGAGATTCACCACGAATGAAGTTAATGGACAAAATAGATTTTATACCACTGATTGAACTTCCCACTATAAAGGGGGCACAAAGCAATATAATACCTAAGGGAACTTCCTTTACAAACACGAAAGAATGGGACGTCTATCAAGAAACGGTCTTGAGGAAAAACTATATTGATATTCCTCGTCCAATCGTTACAGGAATTTATCAATATAGGCTTTTTGACATTCAGATTGAGGATTTAAGAACAATAATCAAACTCCATATTGGAGACATGCCTATAAAAAACTCTTGCTCACTATTTGGCGGCTACGCAATTTCCATTAATGGACAGATTGAATTGTATCCACAATGCTGTGGCCTCTTAGAAGAAATTCAACAATGGAAAAAAATACTAAATGAAAATTTCGAAGATTTTTCACTATTGGAGTGCCACCCCTCACCCCGAATCACCAAAAATCAAGACAGGATTATCATTTTCTGCGACGATAAAGACGAACCTTTCTTTCCATATTTTTCAAAAAATAAAATCGAACTTGACTACCAAACCACAAAAAAAGCATTGATAATCTTATTAAATCAGCTACATTTTTTCTCCGAAAAATTAGAGAGTCTAGCAACGGAATTTAAGGTAAATAATATTGCTAACATCTTGATTTGGGGACAGAATGAAAATAATGAATCTAACAAGGAAGATTAATTTCGGCATATTGCTAATACATAAAAAAACAAACAGAAGAACCCAAGCTTCGCTTGATGGCAAAAATTAACCATAAGATCTGAAAAGAAAAAGAGAAAGTTTTCGATTAGGATCAGCCCCAAATAATTTATGATTTCCAAAACAAGATTAAAATTCCTAAAATTGCAAACTCAATTTATGTTACATCGGATCTGGCATTTAAAAGCTAGCCGAGTCACGACGGGAATAGGCCCAACACAGTGTTATACTTGAGTTGAATAAAAACAAAAAGATGAAAAAGCTTATATTTTTTCTATTGCTGATACCTTTCTGGACAAGCGCCCAACAACAGAATATCCAAGACTTTGTCGTAAAAGAAAACCTTTCCAAAAATGGAAAATTGGCTGTTGTTGCATTAGATTCAGTAGGCAATACAAATGAAACCATCAATGGAAACTACCTATTTACTATCAACGGTTTCTCTCAACCACTGCAATTTCACGATGGCGTCGCAGTGCCAAATCAAAAAATAGAATCCTCTACTTTTGTATTTTTTAATCACAAGAACCAGGAGAAATCCAAAGGCCGACTGTTTTATATCTACAAGACAGACAGTGGACTTTCTCCCTTTGCCATCAGCGGATTGATGTTTCTGATTATCCCCGCGATTGTGTTGGGCATCGCTTATATGTTTAAAAAAGTGATCATGACCGCGATTGCACTAGCAATTGTTTTCTTTATATTCAATCATTCACAGGGGCTGGATCTAAGCAAGATATTTGAATCAATTTTCTCCAGTTTAAAAAACCTCTTAGGGTGATAATTGACTTCGGGACCGTAAGCCTGGAAAGCTAAGCCGCCTTGTAAAATCGCGACTCACTAGAACGGCATGCCTATCCCAAAATTGTACTGTATAAAATTATATCGATCGGGTCTATGGGTGTCATAATATTGCTGCTTAAATTCTTTTGAATCAAAGAAATGCTTGATTACCCATTGATCACTACCGGAAAATTGCGGGTCTTTTACCTTTAATCCTGCATCCAGGCGGATCACAAAGTAATCTGAATCAAAACGTAGCCCAAAGCCGGTACCGATGGCCACCTGCCCCAGGAACTTATTGAATTTAAATTCTCCACCAGGGTTTAACTCTTCGTCTTTCTTCAGCCGCCAGACATTCCCCATATCAACAAAGGTCGCCCCATTCATTTTGGCCCCTAAAAAATTATTTAAGATGCGAAATCTATATTCAGCATTTGCTTCCAATTTAATCTCGCCGAGTTGATCCAAGTTGCGCAAATTCAGACGCAGGTCCTCACTTAGACTTTGTCGATTATAGGCGCCTGGCCCCAGTGTGCGCGCCTGCCAGGCCCGGATACCATTCATTCCTCCACTATAAAAACTTTTTTCGAATATCAATAACTTGGAGTTGTTTCCATACGGAATTGCGATCCCCGGATTAAACCGGAAAACAAATTGTCTATTGCCGCCCAAATTCCGATACAAACGGTAATCAAGTTCTGTTTTCGCATACTGCAAGAATGGCACTCCAAAGATCTTTTTCTCGCCATCAGCATTAGCAGGTAATTTCGCCAAGCTACTGATCAGGTCCAAGATATTACCACTCACATCCACCGTTCCACGAAAATATTGAAAATCTTCTTTGCTGGTCAGCTTCTTCCCATTCAGAATAAAAGTATATTGGGTACCCAACCCAAAATATTGACGGTCATTGCTACGTACATACAGCTGATAACCGCCTTGCTCAAGATTTTTCCGAAAATTCGAGTCCAATCTTCCATCCCTATATTCCAACACTATCGGCGTAAAACTGTGATACTTATTCTCTGTTTCATACCAGGAATAATTCAGTGAAGTTGTAAAATAGCGGTTGGAATAAGTTCGATCCTGATCAAATAACTGAAGAGTCATCGAGTAGGTTGTTTTGGGTAAACCATATTTTCCCCCTGGATTAATATTGAACGGCACCATGAGGCGTGGAATCACCAAATTCACACCCGCCTGAAAATCATTGTTAAATATCTTGCTGGAAAGCCCGCCCGACAAACGTGGATCAAACAATACCCCATACCGCAGCTTCACTTCCAATTGCTCCGAACCACCAAAAATATTACGTTGTGAAAACGTATTTCCAATATTAAAACCACTCATTCCCGAGCTAAAGGTATATTCCCCTTCAATCTGATTGCCCATACGTGGTCGCGGAACAAAATCATAGTGTACATCAAGTTTATTGGAATCTTTTTTGACGAACTGTATTTTCACTGACCGAAAACCATTCATCTCATACAGTCTATCATAAGATTTGTTTTCCTCAGCCAGAGAATAGTAATGGCCAGACCGCAAATACATATACCGTTCCAAAGGTTTCCAGCGGAAACTATTGGTCTCATCTATAAACAGAAGCCGTTTTGCCGAATCGGTTATACGACGGGGCGATTTCTTTGACATTGTTCCATAATTCCTAATAGTCATATATACACTGTCAATTTGATACTTTTTATGTATCGTTGAATCACTCGGATTTTCAACATTTATTTTTAGGTCGATTAAATTACCGCTCAACGTAGAGTCAATACCCACACGCATATATTGTCGTAAGTAATCGTAATACCCATTGTTGCGCATGACAACATATAACTTTTCGCGTTCATCCAACAATTTGGCAGCGTCGTATTGAGTATTAGGTTTGACTTTAGTTTTTGGCAGAATATCCCGATCAAATAACCATTTTGCATCCCCATCTTCAAATTTACGCTCAATGTTTCTGATTTGATACGCATTGCCCTCATCAACTTTAAAATTGATATGAGCCCTCTTTTTTTCTACCTTAATCTCGGGACTGACTTTGGCATTAAAATATCCCTTGGTAAATAAAAAACGTCTGATCTGATTGGCTGAGAGGTCAACCATTGCCGAATCCAACAAATGTGGCGGCTCGCCAACATTTCGAATCTTCTTCGTTTTATAACGTCCTTTTTTGGTATTGAAAGTATTATAAATAAATAGATTGACACGCGAATTTGGTCTTATCTGATTGGAGATATAGGTTTCGGAAGACTCTTTCAATGCGGGTGGAACGTCAGAAATCTGTACTTTTGTAACCAAGGCTTGGTCGTCTTCTATATATTTTGAAGATCGGCAAGATGCAAAAAATAGCGTCAAAAGCATTATACTTGCAAATCCGATAAAACGAGGGTACTTAATCATCAATAAAAATGTTGTCAAAAGCGCAAATCAGTCTATTAACGTCTCTACAAAATAAAAAGTATAGAAAACAACATGGTTTATTTATCGTTGAGGGGATAAAATCAGTGCAGGAATTTATCTCATCGAGTTACCAGGTTGAATCCATTTTCTATACAGACGACGCAAACACAAAAGTGGGTAAAATCTCGCATAATATAAAATCGTATCAATTGACCGAGACTGAATTTCAAAAGATTAGTACCTTAAAATCTCCACAAGGTATTCTTGCCCTGGTCAAGCTCCCTAAACAACAACAAATCAAGGTCAATGAGCTGAGGAATTGTTACAATATAGTGCTAGATGACGTACAGGATCCGGGTAATTTAGGAACCATTATCCGTACAGCAGAATGGTTTGGGATCAAACACATCATTTGCTCTATTGGGACAGTCGATGCCTATAATCCAAAAGTCGTACAGGCGACAATGGGCTCACTGTCACGGATACAGATTTATTATGTGGATCTGCATGAATTTATTTCCTCAACAGACTTACCTGTCTACGGGGCACTTCTCAATGGACAATCCATTTACCAAACCGAATGGGGGGCAGAAGGATTGATCGTCATGGGTAACGAGGGCAATGGCATTAGTACAGCGATATTAGCTTTAATAGATCAAGCGGTGACCATACCTCGCATCGGTCAAGCAGAATCTTTGAATGTTGCTGTAGCAACAACGGTATTCTGCAGTGAAATCGCCCGGCAACAGTTATTATAGAAACAGTTAATCGTTGAAAAAAATGTATCTTTGACCAACTCTTCAAAAAGCATCTGTGTCTTTCACGATATTGTCTGATTGAAGATTATTCACGCACGACAATTGTTTTAAAATGCCTTCGGAACAGAAATCCATCTATACGCTTCAATTCATTTTACTTTGCCTGAGCTCACTCTTATTTTCATCGAGTTTCAACATGATTATTCCAGAGCTACCCAATTACCTCAGTAGTATGGGTGGAGCTGAATATAAAGGCCTGATCATAGCATTATTTACGTTAACCGCGGGTATTTCAAGACCATTTAGCGGTAAACTGACTGATCGCTGGGGCCGGGTTCCGGTCATGGCCATCGGATCTATTGTTTGTTTTATCTGCGGATTTCTCTATCCAATTTTAACTACTGTCGCTGGTTTTCTCTTTCTGCGATTAATCCACGGATTCTCTACTGGCTTTAAACCTACCTCAACCTCGGCTTATGTCGCGGATCTTGTCCCTCAAAAACGTTGGGGCGAGGCCTTGGGTATGCATGGTCTTGCATTCAGCATCGGAACCGCAGTAGGTCCCGCGATCGGGAGTGCAATTTTTGACGCTTTTGGGATTAATGTCATGTTCTACTCATCATCTTTCATGGCATTGTTATCAATCCTGATCGTCATCAATATGAAGGAGACCTTAGTTAAAAAGGAGAAATTCAACCTTTCCATGCTCAAAATAAACCGAAAGGATATTATAGAATGGCGCGCGCTCCCCGCTGGAATAGTTACATTTTTATCCTATACTGCCTACGGTGTGATCCTTACGCTTATCCCCGATTGGAGTGAGCATCTAGGACTTAAAAATAAGGGCCTTTTCTTTCTGGCCTTCACGATCGCATCCGTCATGATACGCTTTGTTTCGGGAAAGGTTTCCGATCGCTACGGGAGGCCAAAAGTGATTATCACAGGCTTAGTGATTATCGCTATCGCACTAGTTGTCATCGGCCTAGAAGACAGCTTTATCGGCCTAATGACCGGGGCAAGTATTTATGGTATAGGCACAGGTATTCTTTCTCCGGCTATTAATGCCTGGACCATCGACCTGAGTATCCCTGAACATCGGGGCAAAGCAGTCGCGACCATGTATATTTCGCTTGAAGCAGGAATTGGTCTGGGGGCTCTCCTCGCCGGACTGTATTATGCTGACATCATCCTCCGCATTCCACAAATTATGTATGCAAACGCTTTTGTGCTCTTGATCGCCTTATTTTATATGCTCAATTGGCAAAGAAAATCTTAGTTTTTAATATAAGATTAAAGATAGGAGATTGGACATGTTGCTGCTCGCAGCGATCAGCGTATCATCTTTTTCATCAGATTTTCATAACTTCGAAAAAAGTTCACAATACAAATCATCCGACCTATAGTTATGATAATTAGCAGACTAACAAGGTCATGATAGCATCACTTGCAGGACTATTGATAAGCAAATAGCAAATGATAAATAATTATTTAAAGCTTCAATATAAATTGCTGGCGCGTCAATTTAAAGCTACGGGGCTTCCAATGGCTGTTGCTCCATTTTTGCTATTGGCAGCGAGTTATCTTGCTTACTGCCTGTTACTGCGGTACCCGGTTTTTGGAAGCTATGCTTTAATACTAAGCAATTTTCAGCTGCTGTTTCTCCTAACCGAGAGAAACAGGAACGATTTTCTAAAAAATACGTTTAGTAAAAAAGATTTTTACAACATCAGGCTACTGGAAAATGCTATAGTGACCTTACCATCCATTACTATATTGCTATCTCTAAGTCTTTGGCTCTATGCGGTCGTGCTCGTTGTGCTGGCACTCATATTTGCCTTTTTGACCTTTAAAGCTTTTGGTAAATCTATCCCTACTCCCTTCGCAAAGAAACCCTTTGAATTTATTATTGGATTCCGAAGGAGTTACCTACTGATTCTCCTTTTGTATCTACTGGCAGCAACTGGTTTTTATGTCACGAATCCCAACCTTGTTCTATTTTGTGTAAGCGGTGTAGCTCTGACTTGCATACTCTATTATCAGTTGCCTGAACCTGTCTTTTATCTATGGAACAGTAGAGAAACACCTGCTGGATTTCTACTGCGCAAATTTAGACGTGGACTGCTGCAATGTCTTTTATTTTTACTCCCGATGCTACTGATTTATACTGTTCGTTTTCCATCTGCATGGTTTAATGCATTAATTGTCCTGGCTGGTATATGTTTTTTGCTTCCTTTTGCCATTACCTTAAAATATGTTGCTTATCCGCGTGAAATCAATTTCCCTGAAGTCTTTGTGCTGATATTGTGTTTTAGCTTCTATCCCCTAATATTAGCCCTTTTGCCTTTTTATTACGTTAAGGCCCTCAAAAATCTTAAAAACTATTTATGATCGAGCTTATTCATATCAGTAAATCCTTTGGCCAGCATCAGGTCCTGCATGAGGTTACATTCACTTTTGAGGACGCAAAAGTATATGGTATCGTAGGTGAAAACGGTGCTGGAAAGACAACTTTATTCCGCTGTATTGCAGGCTTAGAAACAGCTTCAGGAAAGATCAATGCGAACCTACAGCCATTAAAAAACCATTTAGGCTATCTCACCTCAGATCCTTATTTTTTGTCAAAAATGACGGGTGAAGAATATATCTATCTCCTTACTGACGCCCGTAGAAAATCTATTAAGAATCTCAATGAAAAGAATATCTTCGAATTACCATTAAAGGAGTATGCGAGTTCTTATTCTACAGGAATGAAAAAGAAATTGGCACTGACAGCGACCCTGCTCCAGAACAACAGTTTCTACATTCTTGATGAACCTTTTAACGGAATCGACCTACAAAGCAGTATTCTCCTGACCGAAATCATACTACGTCTTAAAGCAATGGGCAAAACCATCCTGATTTCATCGCATATATTTTCGACACTAAAAGATACCTGTGATGAGATATTGGTATTAGAAGGAGGCCGGATCAGCAAGACTGTTAAAAAAGAGCAGTTCGGTGATTTTGAAGAAGAAATGAAAGAGAAAATATTGAAAAAAGATATTGATAAACTGTGGCTTTAAACCCCGCTAAAACCTATGATATACCAGATGGAAAAATACCTACCAACATTAGAAACCGAACGCCTAATCATCCGTCCGATAAGCATGGACGATAGAGACTATTTTTTTGCAATGGATTCGCAGGCTAAGGTACATACTTTTCTCAATAAAGAGCCAGTTCAATCCATCGAAGAAATGGAAAAAGCGATCGCTCTCATTCAGCAACAATATGAAAAATATGGTATTGGCCGGCTGGGAGTTATTGAAAAATCAAGCAATCAATGGATCGGCTGGACGGGATTTAAATATATTGATGAATTGGAAAATAGACGTATCGGATTCCTGGATCTAGGCTATCGTTTCAGGGTAGAATCCTGGGGCAAAGGATATGCCACTGAAGCAGCATTAGCCTGTATGCAGTATTATCGCGAGCACCTGACTCATTTTGAACTCCATGCCATTACACATATCGAAAACAAAGGATCAAGGCATGTATTGGAAAAAGTGGGTTTTCAGGTCACCGAAGAGTTTGATTTTGACCGTTGGAATATCCCCTGTTATTGGTATGATTTGGTCGAAAATTCCGCCATAAACTAATTATGTTAGCTTTAAAAACTAATTTTTTTAACTTTTTATACTTTCACTGGGATAAAACAAAATGGTTTTGTATTTTTACACGTTCGAATAAAATAAAATTTCGAGCATTTCTGTATTGTACAATTTAATCTATTGCTGAGTAAATGAGTGACGAAACAAACTTCCCAACGGAAGATAATCAAGAAGAACTAGGAGCAGGAAAAACAGAGGGCGGAAGTCAGACAATACCTTTGTCTGGGCTGTACGAAAACTGGTTTTTGGATTACGCGTCCTATGTGATCTTGGATAGAGCTGTACCCCATATAAATGACGGCTTGAAACCCGTACAACGTCGTATCCTCCATTCCCTAAAGGAAATGGATGATGGACGATATAATAAGGCTGCCAATGTGATTGGTAATACCATGAAATATCACCCGCATGGAGATGCTTCCATCGGAGATGCCATGGTTCAATTGGGACAGAAAGACCTGCTAATCGATTGTCAGGGTAACTGGGGATTCCCAATCACGGGTGATTCGGCGGCGGCGCCACGTTATATTGAGGGACGACTTTCTAAATTTGCGAATGAAGTTGTTTTCAATCCCGAAACGACAGAATGGCAACAGAGCTACGATGGACGTAACCGTGAGCCAGTCACTTTACCTGTTAAATTTCCATTGCTCTTGGCCCAGGGAGCTGAAGGTATTGCTGTGGGGTTGGCAACCAAGATTATGCCGCACAACTTTATAGAGCTTATTGATGGCTCAATTCAGGTACTGAACGGCGAACGTCCGAATATTCTTCCCGATTTCCCGACAGGTGGTATGGCCGACGTATCCAATTACAACGAAGGACAACGCGGTGGAAAGATCCGGGTACGCGCTAAAATCGAGGAACGGGATAAAAAGACCCTAGCGATCACAGAAATTCCTTTTGGCACTACTACAGGAGGCTTGATCGAAAGTGTAGTGACAGCCAATGAAAAGGGCAAAATCAAAATCAAGAAAATCGAAGACAACACCGCTGGAAACGTTGAAATAATCGTGCATTTAGCGCCGGGAATATCGCCCGATGTTACTATAGATGCCTTGTATGCTTTCACGGCCTGCGAGGTCTCCATTTCGCCAAATACCTGTGTTATCAAGGATGAGAAACCTCATTTTATGAGTGTCAATGACATCTTGATTGAAAACACAAAAAACACCAAAAATTTATTGAAGCGGGAACTGGAGATCCGTTTAAATGATCTTCAGGAAAAAATATTCTTCAATAGCTTATTAAAAATATTCATCCAAGAAGGGATGTACAAGCATGCCGATTATGAAAATGCCGGTGACTTTGACACTGTAGTGCAGGTTTTAAATCGCTTGTTTGAGCCATTCTTTGATCAGTTTTATCGTGAAATTCTTCCTGAGGACTATAAGAAACTGATCGATAAACCAATGAGTAGTATCACGCGTTTCGATGTGAAAAAATCAGACGAAACAATGAAGACGCTCGAAAATGAAATCAAGGAAGTTAAGCGCCATTTGCGTCAATTGACGGAATATGCCATTGCATGGTATGAAAAACTACGTGAAAAATACAGCAAAGATCGCGAACGCAAGACTGAATTACGCATCTTTGATAAGGTTGAGGCAACACAAGTTGCGTTAGCCAATGCGAAGCTGTACGTCAATCGCGAAGAAGGTTTCATCGGCTCTGGAATGAAGAAAGATGAATTTGTCTGTGATTGCTCAGATATCGATGATATCATTGTATTCCGCGAAGATGGCAAATATGTCGTCAGCAAAATCCAGGATAAAGTATTTGTCGGAAAAGGGATTATCCACGTAGCGGTCTTCAAAAAAGGTGACGAACGTACCATATACAACGTGATCTATAAAGAAGGGGAAACCGGTACGAGTTATATCAAACGTTTCTCTGTTGTCGGCGTTACCCGCGATAAGGAATATGATGTATCCAAAGGGTCAAAAGGATCAAAGGTTTTATATTTCACCGCTAATCCAAATGGTGAAGCCGAAGTGGTCAATATACAGCTCAAACCACACACGAAATTACGTAAATTGAATTTCGATATGGATTTCGCTGAAATTGCCATCAAAGGTCGCGCTTCCCAAGGGAATATTGTTTCTAAATATCCCGTCAAGAAAATTGCCTTTAAAAGCTCAGGTATTTCCACTCTCGCCGGAAGAAAAATCTGGTATGATACCATCATGAAACGTCTGAATGCCGATGAACGCGGCCAGTATTTAGGAGAATTTGATGGTGATGATAAAATATTAATTGTGCTTTCCGATGGCAGCTACGAGTTATCGAACTTCGACCTGAGCAACCACTTTGATGAGAAAATGATCCGTATAGAAAAATTCTACCCGGAACATATCTATACCGTAGTACATCAAGATGGTAAGAGTGGTACTTATTTTGTCAAACGTTTTAAATTTGATGACCAGCCCATTGGCAAACGTATTTCGTTTATCAACGAAGAAGCCGGTTCAAAATTAGTGCTTATGAGCAATGCTGCTGAGCCTACGGTCAAATTGGACATCCTGAAAGGTAAATCACAAACGGAGGAAACACTGGAGCAACCGTTGACTGAGATTATTGACATAAAGGGTATAAAAGCACAAGGCAACCGCCTTTCCTTCCATACCGTAAAATCTGTCACCTTGATCACAGCTGATGAAGATCTAAGTGAAAAAGGAAAGGAAAAAGCAGAAGTCGCTTCAGAAAGTGGCGAAACAAAATCCGGAGAAACCAAATCTGATGCAGTAACTGATGAAATATCAGCAGATACCGCTAAAGATAAAAAAGAAGATGATATCAAATTGGAAATCACTAATCCTGACGACATCCAAATTGATGACAAGGGGCAAATGGAAATGTTTTAACAGCATTTTTCAATAAGTAATCCGAATAAGAAAAGGCTCGAATATGATATTCGAGCCTTTTCTATTATTGATCCGAGATTGCTCCCACCCTTCTCATAAACAATGTGTCATCTTCGCTGTTCTTGATGCACAGCTCTCCATATAAAACCTTTAGGCTTTAAATTCTTTTAAGAATTTTTGGAGTTTCGGCGCAATGACCACCGAACAGAATGGGTTCTCAGGATGATCATTAAAATAATTATGATGATAATCTTCGGCCAGCCAAAATGTTGACGCCGGTTCTACCGCTGTTACAATTGGATCTTCATAGATATCCTCGTTTTCCAACTCATCAATAAAATTTTTCCCTAAGATCTCCTGCTCTTCGTTATGATAGAAGACTACAGAACGATACTGCGTACCCACATCATTACCCTGACGGTTCAATGTTGTCGGATTATGTGTTTTGAAGAAAATTTTCAACAGATCCTCATAATTGACCAGCTCATCGTCATACTCCAACTCCACCACTTCTACGTGATCAGTTGTACCTGTACATACCTGCTCATAAGTAGGATGGTCTACATGACCTCCCATATATCCAGGCAATACGGATGTCACTCCTTCGGTATTTTGGAAGATCACTTCCGTACACCAAAAACATCCACCTCCAAATGTTGCTTTCATATTTTTATCGTATTGAGTATTTAGCAGCGTGTATTTAGTAGTGCGTACTGAGACTTTACTTTTATAGACTAGGCCTACTTATTATCTCATTTTTTTACGCTAACGACACTTATACAAAGATAATCATTATTCAATTTAATACTTCTATCTAAACGTGTATTCTAAAAGGGCGTAAAGAATAAGGAGGATTATGGAGCAAGGATTCAGAATAAAGAACAAAGGTTAACGGCTGAATATCAAATCTGGACGCTTCTTAAACCAATCTTTGATCCTTTGTCTCAAATCTCCTACCTCAAATCTCTTATCTAAAATCTCACATCTAATTCTAATTACTAATAATAATGTTTTCCTTTGATCAATAAATCTTGCTGCTTACTATCGCAAACGGCGTAAGAGAATCCCTCCTGCAATGCATAGGCTCCATACTCACCCTTCTTGTTAATCGCCAAAAATCCAACTTGTATCTCTTTGGCAATTGCAGGCTTTTTCTTCACAATACGCATCACAGCTTCCTTGCAAGCATCTTCAGGGGAATAACCCTGACGCATTAATTCGACCACCAAAAAGCTGCCTACATTACGGATAACTTCTTCACCTACCCCAGTCGACGTAGCCCCACCAACTTCATTGTCAACATACAATCCAGCTCCGATGATCGGGCTATCTCCCACCCGTCCGTGCATTTTAAATGCCATTCCACTGGTTGTACAGGCTCCAGATATATTGCCATTGGCGTCCAAGGCTAACATACCAATGGTATCGTGATTGTACTGGTTGCCTGGCAGGCGCTCCGCAGCAAAAGTTTTATTTTCGATATTAACGACAGGCTTGTATTTCTTCTCCTTTAACCACTCCTTCCAAGCTTTCTCTCCCTCAGGCGTCAATAAATTCTCCTCTTGAAAACCGTTTTCCAACGCAAATTGCAATGCACCTTCACCGACAAGCATGACATGCGGAGTTTTTTCCATAACCAAGCGGGCCACCGATATCGGATGTCCGATTTTTTCCATACCAGCCACAGCACCACAATTACCATCAGCATCCATAATACAGGCATCTAGGGTCACATGTCCATCACGATCCGGGTAGCCGCCTTTGCCTACGGTCATATTTTTTAAGTCTGCTTCGGGTACCCGTACCCCCTGTTCGACAGCATCAAGAGCTTTTCCGCCTTTCGATAAGATCTCCCAGGCCGCTTTATTTGCCGCTATCCCAAAATCCCAGGTTGATATGACAATCGGATATTTTTTCACCTTATCATCGGATGCAATCGTCAGCCCTTTTGTATCAAATGCACTTAAAGTACCTATAGCTGTAGCAGCCATAAAACCCTGCTTAATAAAATTACGTCTAGAACTCATATATAAACTATTTGCCTTTTAATAACCTGTTTGCCTCTACCGTCCGGCATTTTACAAACATGAATAATTCGTTTTTTGAATGTTCACTACCTCATTTCACAATCGCCAACCTGCTTTTGGCAGTGAGATTCAAAAACAATCAATGGTTTTGCGATCAATAAGCAATAATACAAAATGGTTTTAGCAAATAGACAAATTAATTAAAATTAAGCCCAAAGATTCGTTTTTTAGCAACACAGCACTCGAATCACTTAAAAATCGACAACAAACATTGATTTATATTGTGAATTAATCCTATCTTTAGAAACAAACTAATCAGCATGAAAAACACACTAAAATTCGCTATTTTAGCATGTGCAAGTCTAATTGGCACAAGTCATGGCCATGCACAGCAAGTAGATTCCACCACTTATTTCAAAATCAAAGAATTGCAAGAAAACGTAAAACGTGAATTTGCACCTGATCGGAGAACGAAAATTGTGGCTATTCAAAAAGCGGATGTTCCCCAAAATATATATATCCTCGAAACAACCGAAAAAGATGCTAAGTTTGTTCTCGAACAAAAAGCAAAAGAAATATCCGCGAATATCCAAGTTCAACTTTTACCGGACGCTAGTGTTGATGGCAAAACTGTGGGGGTAATCAGACTTTCAGTTGCCAACATGCGTACCTCCCCGGATAATGCCGCGGAACTGACAAGCCAAGTTTTATTGGGCACACAAGTAGACCTGCTACAGAAGAAAAGCGGTGAATACCGGGTACGTACACCTGATGGTTATATTGCCTGGGTGCCAGCATCTTCAATAGCTGTCATGGATCAGGCCGAGATTGACAACTGGAGACAATCAGAAAAGTTGATCTACACCACTGAATTCGGAAAATCTTATTCCGAACCCAATGAGAAAAGCCAACGGGTATCGGATCTTGTATACGGAGATATCTTGAAATTAACTGGACAAAAAGGCAGTTTTTATGAAATCGCTTACCCCGATGGCCGCAAAGGTTATATCAAGAAATCTGAAGGCCTAACGTTAAAAAATTGGCTGGATACGCGTAATCCTACCGCTGACCATATTATCGCAAGTGCAAAAACCATGTTGGGACTACCTTATTTATGGGGCGGCACGTCGGTCAAAGGGGTCGATTGTAGCGGATTTACCAAGACAAGCTTCTTTATGAATGGCTTCGTTATCCCTAGAGATGCATCACAGCAGGTTTTAGCGGGCGAAAAGATAGATATCTTGGATAGCGAGGGGCATTTTGACCCTGACAAAGCGATCAAAAACCTGAAACCTGCTGATTTACTCTTCTTTGCTGCGGGCAAAAATAGTAATCCCAACGCACGTGTAACCCATGTAGCGCTCTATATTGGCAATGGCGCTTTTATCCATGCTGCAGGATTGGTTCGCATTAACAGCATGCTAAAAGATGCTGCTGATTACGACGATTTTCAGACACGTACCGTTGTTGCTGCCCGTCGTTATTTAGGTGCCAAGGATTCTGCAATTCAAAAAATCGCTGAAAATAATTACTATATCAACAAATAAACCATGATGAGCAATCAATCTGAATGGATCAGCAAAGATTTTGGGACCTTTAAGTTAAGGTTTCGTCCATATACGCTAACACTGCGCCATGTTTTTACCGTCGCTTCCTACAGCCGAAATACAACACCTGTGGTATTGACCGAGTTGGAGTACGATGGTGTTATCGGTTACGGAGAGGCCAGCATGCCACCTTACCTTGGTGAATCACAGGAAAGTGTTATTGCTTTCTTAAATCAAATTGATTTATCGGGATTCAGCTCCCCTTTCCAGACCGAAGAGATCCTGCACTATGTAGATCAAGTAGCAACAAAGAATACGGCCGCCAAAGCAGCGATAGATATCGCACTGCATGATGTGCTTGGTAAAGTTATGGGCCAGCCTTTCTATAAAATATGGGGGTTAAATCCGGATCTTATCCCGCCAACTTCTTATACAATCGGCATCGACACGGAGGATATGATCCGCAAAAAAGTCGCTGAAGCAGATCAGTTTAAGATTCTAAAAGTAAAATTGGGACTGGATACCGATAAAATGATTATTGACACCATTCGCCAGGTGACCGATCGTCCTTTATGTGCCGATGTTAATCAGGGCTGGAAAACTCGGGAACAGGCATTGGAAATGGCACATTGGCTGGCTGAGCGAAATGTCGCTTTCCTCGAACAACCGATGCCCAAAGAACAGATTGACGATAATGCCTGGCTGACGGCACATAGTCCAATACCGACTATTGCTGACGAAGGATGTCAACGATTGGCTGATGTACCTGGCTTAAAAGGTGTCTACAGCGGCATCAATATCAAGCTGATGAAATGTACCGGTATGCGTGAAGCCAAGCGGATGGTCGAACTTGCACGTTCCCTTGAAATGAAAGTAATGATCGGCTGTATGACCGAAACTTCATGTGCCATCAGTGCAGCGGCACAATTGGCACCATTAACCGATTGGGCAGATTTAGATGGGGCACTCCTGATCGATAACGATATCTTTGATGGCATGACGGTAATTGATGGCAACTGCATCTTACCGAACCGTCCGGGAATTGGAATTTTAAGAAAATAAGATTATATTCAATGCAATGTTTTTTTGTCTTATAAGAAGAACATTGCATTGAATCTTTGTCGGAGTTGAGATCAACAACCGATAAAACCAACATATTAACAAACTAAATTAATCAATTCAAACTCTTATGAAACAACATGTGCTCACAACGTTGTGTCTCATAGCCTGTAGTTCGATGCAGTCTTTATATGCACAACAGATTCAGATTGCTGGAAAAATCACAGACAGCAATGGAAATCCCGTCAGTGGAGTTACCATAAATGTCAAAGGATCCAGCCAAGGGACATCGACCAATGAACAAGGCTTATTCACCCTTAATGCAAATTCAAATGCTACACTAGTGTTATCTGCTGTCGGCTATAAAGCACAGGAGATTCAGATCAATGGACGAAAAACGATTAGTATTACTCTTATAAGTAGCGAACAGGCTTTGGATGAGGTCATGGTTGTCGCTTATGGTACAGCAAAAAAAAATACTTATACGGGCTCCGCTGCGCAGGTAAAAGCTGATGCAATCGATAAACAACCGGTCACATCTTTTGAAAAAGCATTAACTGGACGTGTGGCAGGTTTACAACTATCAAACGGATCAGGCCAAGCAGGTGCCACATCGGCCATACGTATTCGGGGTATTGGTTCAATGAATGCTTCCAACGAACCATTGTATGTCATCGATGGTGTCCCTGTTGTCTCTGGAAGTGTAGGACAAATGGGCGATTACATCGTCAATACAAATAATGTAATGAGTACATTAAATCCCAGTGATATTGAATCGATCTCCGTCTTGAAAGATGCTGCTGCATCCTCGTTGTACGGATCTCGGGCGGCAAATGGAGTAATTATCATTACAACGAAAAGAGGCAAAAATGGCGACCCAAAGATCAATGTTAAATCCTCAATCGGCATAAGTCCGTCCTGGGCGACAAAAAATAATGAACCAGCCTCTGTACAGGATCAAATCAATATGCTATACAGTATCCTATATGACTCTCGGATAGCATCAGGCCAGACAGCTGAGCAAGCAAATAAGAATACACTATACCGCCTGAATTCGTTAGAGTGGAATCCTAATTCTCCAAATTATGGTAAACCGAATTCTGCATATGGAT
The DNA here is from genome assembly GCF_002472835.1 of Sphingobacterium sp. UBA7249. Taxonomy (NCBI): domain Bacteria; kingdom Pseudomonadati; phylum Bacteroidota; class Sphingobacteriia; order Sphingobacteriales; family Sphingobacteriaceae; genus Sphingobacterium; species Sphingobacterium sp. UBA7249. Next base: position 51,281 of record NZ_DKST01000013.1, read on the forward strand.
TTGGTATCCATGGTTACCAATTTAGCACCGATGGCACATCACAGTGGGAGAAGGTTCATATTGCCGGAAAAACTGATGGTTTGGAAAACCGGGACGGAAAATACTATGATTGGAACAAAGCGTTATTTAGAACGGGCATATTCAATACTAATGATATAGCTGTTAGTGGAGCAACGGAAAAGACAAACTATTATGCTTCCTTGGGTTATACACAAGACAAAAGCCGGATTATCGAAAATAATTTTGATCGCATAAACGGACGGATCAATTTGACACAGAAAATCGGAAAGTACCTGGAATTTGGATCCAACGTCAACTATGCGAAGACCAAATTAATCGGCATGAATGATACGCGCAATACAGGAACTAATTATTTGTATCAAACGCGTAATCTATTATGGCAGATGTATTGGCCAACTGATTATAAAACCGGGAAAGAATACATTGCCCGTTATGGAAGTCTGGCTTACAACCCATTGTACTACAACAAAGAATGGGAAAACTCTTCAAATACGAGCAAGCTCTCTGCCATAGAATCCTTAACATTGAAGCTTTTGCCCGAGTTAACCCTAAAAACCATTTTCTCTTACGATAACACGGAGGTTAAAGATCATATTTACTATAGCGGCAAACATTATAATGGCATGGTAGACAATGGTCGCGTCACCGAAGTTTCTACATCCATCCAGAAATTAGTATCGTCGACCACCGCTAACTATAACAAAAGCTTTGGTCTACATAATTTAAGTTTATTAGCGGGTTTCGAGGCCGAAAAAAACACGACAGACTTTATTCGCGCCACAGGTAAAGATCTTCCATCCTCATCACTTCACACCGTCGCTACTGCGGGTATTTTGGATGCTTCTGCATATTCTTGGGGCAACAACATGATGTCTATCCTATCCAGAGCTGAATATAATTTTGATGAACGTTATTTTGCCTCAGCTTCTTTTAGGAGAGACGGTTCATCACAATTAGGCCCCGGACCGCGCTGGGGCAATTTTTGGTCAGTCGCAGCTTCCTGGAATTTAGCAAAAGAATCTTTTATCAAAGATGTTCAACAAATCAATAATTTAAGACTAAGAGGTTCATACGGGATAAACGGAACTTTACCCACTGATCTCTACGCATGGAGAAATCTGACCAGTTATTCCAATAAATATATGACCCAGCCGGGAGGCGGATTAAACAATCTAGGGAACCCCGACTTGGCTTGGGAAAAAAACTATTCGACCAATATCGCATTGGAATTTGGATTGTTTAACAATAAACTTTTTGGTACACTCGAATATTTCAATAGGGATTCAAAAAATCTGCTGCAAAAAGTTCCCATATCTACCGTTACGGGTTTTGGAAACATATTGAGAAACGTGGGTGAAATGAACAACAAAGGTTTAGAAATCGAACTAGGCTCAGATATCATAAAAAATGATAACTGGAAGTGGACGCTTAGTGCCAACGCAACTTTGATTTCATCAAAAGTAACACAATTATATGGAGGGCAGGATATCGTCTGGTTTGACCCGACGGGCGGTGATAATAGGGCAAGGTATGTCTATCGTGAAGGCGAATCTTCATTGTCTTTCTATGGATTGGAATGGGCAGGTACGGACCAAACCAATGGAAAAAATGTATGGTATACCAATGATGGTACCGCAGGTGAATTTATGTTTAATGGAAAAGCGGCAACTTATAATTATAAAAATGCAAAGCAGACAATTATTGGAAATGCCAATCCTAAATTATACGGTGGTATAAATTCGGATATTGACTATAAAAACTTTTCATTGGGATTGAACTTTGCCTACAAGATAGGCGGCAAACTATATGATGCTACATCAAAAGATGTTGCAGATGATGGTTATTATTGGGAACGGATCCATTCCGAATACTTCGTCGAAGACTCTTGGTCACCATCGAATACTGACGGCACCTATCCTATGGTAACTGGTAGAGATCTAGAAGATGTCAATCAGATAAGTAGTAGGCAGTTATTTGACGCTTCTTATATTAGGCTAAAAAACATCTCCTTAAGCTATAGGTTACCAAATACATTATTGCATCGGGCAGGCATTTCAAATGCTAGGCTATATTTTAACGGCAGTAATTTACTCACGATTTCCAAGTATAAATATATGGATCCAGAAGTAAACCAGTTTGGTACCCGTGGCTGGGAAACACCACTGGCAAAAACCTATACTTTTGGTGTCGAATTTAGTTTTTAACGGACAAAACACAATATTATGAAAAAGCTTTTTATTGCCTCGTGCATATCTATATCGTTAGCAATTAGCTCCTGCAGCAATTTCCTTGATGTGGCTCCAACAAATATGGGGGATTCCAATACATCTATTCAAACAGCAGCCGATGCAAAAGTAATTATGAATGGATTAATGAGCAAAATGGCCAATGTCGGTTATTATGGTAGAAATTTCCCGCTCTACGCAGATGCAAAGGGTGGTGACTTTACCATCGCCTCACAAGGACGTGGTTACGACTATCTCTATGTATTTAATCATTCCGCATCATCAAACCCCTATACTGACATTTGGACACAGGGATTTCACTCAGTAGTACAAATTAATAATCTGCTAACAAATATCGAGAAACTGGTTGCAAGCGGTTCTACGGAGGATTTTGCTTCATATAAAGGGCAAGCATTAACAGCTAGAGCATTAATTAATTTTGATCTGGTGAGATTATATGGCAAACCGTATAATATGGAGAAATCATCCTTGGGTATTCCCAATGTAACCAAAGTACTTGAATACAACGCACAGGAAAAACGGGTCTCGGTTGAAGAAAATTACAAGCAGATCTTACTGGATCTTAGAGATTCAGAGAGTTTATTATCCAAGTCAAAAGCAAACGGATACATTAACTATTTTGCAAATAAGGCATTACAAGCTCGTGTCTATCTTTACATGAACGATTACGAAAATGCGCTAAAAGCAGCTCAGGAAATAATCGACTCCAAGGTGTACGCCTTGTATAGCAACGCCGACTGGGTAAAATCCTGGACTAGTATGTTCGGTACGGAATCAATTCTTGAACTTGGAGTCTATCCAAATGAAGCTGACGCAGGGACAAGTTCGCTTGGTGCCATGTTTCGTAGAAAAGGACATGGAAGCACAGCAATTTTGGGGAATTTTATCGCCGCAGACCCCTTCTTATCGAAACTTAAAACCGACGACACAGATGTAAGATGGGGAATAATGGCCTATGATGAGGTTGGCACCACACATCTTGGCGCTGTATATAAGTATAGTGGAAGTGCTTCCCTTGTTGGTGATAAAAACACACCATCAAACAGTACTGCTGTCAATATCAAGGTAATCCGATTATCAGAAATATACCTAATCGCAGCTGAATCGGCACTGCTTAAACCCACTCCCGACAAAAGTCTTGCAGCTATCTACCTGAACGCAATTCGTCAAAGATCTCCAAAATTGGATGCAGCAACCTCTAATACAATTACATTGGATATGATTGCTGATGAAAGAAGCAAAGAGCTACTGGGGGAAGGACACCGCTTTTTTGATATGATGCGATGGAATAAGTCGATCACATTTGACGATGATCTTGGTAATATAAGTACCACCAATAGACCAAAGACGATAGACCGAACTTTTTTCAAAACGATTCTTCCAATTTCTTTGGATGAAATGAATGCGAATCCGGCTATCGCGAATCAACAAAACCCGAGTTACTAGATAATTAAACAAAACAATAAACCGAGCTATCCAGGTTGGACAGCTCGGTATTGTATAATTCTCCAGGGAGGTATTTCATAGCCAACTTCTTTTTAAAATACTTTAAAAAGAAGTCTATTTTTATAAAATACTATTTTTAAAATTCCCACCTATTTCTTCCTTTAAATCAATCAAGTAACCATTGATCAATGCAAATCGAATTCCATCTTCGGAGCCGATAAAAAAGTCAGCTTGTTCTTCAAAAAAGAGGCTACCTGCATATTGAAAATTGGCATCTGTTAAGATCTGAATCGGAAAATCATGCAGCTGCGTACCTTCGGGCCTATCAGAAATCTGTAACGCCCCATAGCCCTGTTTCAACAATTCAATCACAATAGGTAAGGTTAATTCCGCCAGTGAAAATATCCGATCTGTATACATTTTTGCGGGAATAAATTGGAGTCCTTCGACATCCATATCGGTATATCCATAGAAGTCCTGCAAATCACCGATATCCTCAATCACTCCTTCTACGTAATAGTCGCTCGCCACAGTTTTTTCATGTTGTCGAATAGCCACATCCACCAACATCTTTTTACCATTTTTTTCGATGGATAAGTTTCGAATCAAAACATCATGAAGCTTTTCGTCATTAAAAGGAATTGCGTTGTAATCTGCAATATCATGTACTAGATAGGATCCCGAAGCGATTTCCTGAAAGGCGTGTAATAGCGCAATGAAATTATATTTTCGAACTTCCAGTTTCTCCGGATCTCCAGCGTAGGCTCCTGATTCAATCAGAATGGTACGCGCACCCCATTTTTGAAAATTGTCTCCAAAACCACGCGGGGTATGTTCATCATCATACTTCGCGACAGCATCCGGTATAAACTCCTGTAATATCTTGTTTATCCCAACGATAAGCCGCATGGCATCCGCCCTAATCCTATTGACACTTCTCGCATAATCGTAGGCTGGTGCCAGCAAAGAAATTGTTACCGGAGTAGCGCTCCCTGGAATATTGTAGTAATTATTCTGATTATGGAGATTAAAAGCAAAGTCTGGCTTAAGTAGCATCGCCTGTGCTTTTAACAGGCCGCCCTCCACCGTTGCAAGTGCACGCGCATCCCGGTTCATATCCACATCCATGGCAGTCCGCCGCTGATAACGCTCGGCACCGTCAGGGTTCAACATCGGAATAAAGTATAAGGCCAGTTTCTCCGCTATCTCCTTTCGCAAGGTATCAAAGCCATCTGCCTCCCCATTTAAGAAATTAAACAGATCAAATAGTGCCATCGTTGCCGTAGGTTCGTCGCCATGCATCTGCGACCATAATAAAACCTTTATCGACCCTTGACCATATTTCAATCTAAAAATCGAACGATCCTCCACTGACTGTCCGATCTCTTCAACAGTAAATTGCTTACTGATCTCTTTTCCTTGCAAAAGTGGCAAGATATCAGCATGTTTAAATCGTCTATGCTGCAAAGCCTTTTCTTCATATAAAGAAAAGGCTCTAATAAAATCTTCTTTTACCAAATTCATCTTAATCTTTTAAGGCCGCCTCAAGCAAGGTAATCGTTCCCTGCGATGCATCCATTCTCACCTTTGCACCTACCGGAAGGATAAATTGTTCGGCAATATGCCCAATGACCGCCCCGCTATAAGCAGGCACATTTAAGGGCTTGATATAATCATTGAACAGCTGGTCCAATGTCACAGAGCCATAGCCACCTGACGGTTTGCAATTCGTACACTTTCCAAAGATAAAACCTTTGATCACAGCCAATATTCCAGCATTTTTTAACTGGCAAAACATGCGGTCAACGCGTTCCATATCTTCATCCACCTCTTCAATAAAAAGTATTTTATCTCTAAAATCGGGTAGATAAGGCGTACCACACAATCCGGTCAATACAGTCATATTTCCACCGAGCAGTACACCATCGACAGTACCCGGAGAAATTGTGGCAATCCGGTCTTTAGTCTGTACAATATTATCCCCTTTTGATTTAGGGTTTTCAAATACTGCAGGTTTATTCGCTACAAATTGCGCATTAAATGCATCAGCGAGCTTCTTTGTCCATGTACTTATACCGACCGCACCATGGAAAGCAATAAGCCCGGTTTTCGCGTACAAAGCCAGAATTAACGCCGTAATATCTGAATAGCCCAATAAAATTTTAGGATTTTGGGCCATCATCTTATAATCAAGTCTGTCCAGAAGACGGGAAGTTCCCGAGCCCCCTCTTATACAGACTATTGCTTTGACAGCCTTATCAGCAAACATATCATTTATATCAGCAATACGCTCCTGATCTGTACCGGCTAAGTTGCCATAGCGGCTACGGATATGTTTTCCCTCTTTCACTTTAAAACCCAATGTTTCAAAGATCTCGCGAGCGATAATGATCGATTCTTCATCATCCAATACGCCTGCTGGAGTTATCAAACCAATGGTATCCCCAGGATGTAACCTCTTGGCAAGCAAAGTAGCTGACCCGGTTAACCCTTCCACAATTTGTACAGATCGTTCTGCCCCCAATACCGGAATGGCCATTGCACCCAAAGCAATTGATTTTATAAATGCCCTTTTCTGCATATTCCGATAAATTATCTATTGAACAATAAACGCTCGCCAGCTCCTTTCTCAATAATTTCTCCCTTAGAAAATGCTACTTTACCGGATACGATTGTATGTTCGATCGTTGAACTAAACGTATGCCCTTCGAATGGGGACCATCCGCATTTAGAAAGGATATTCTCTTTTGAAACGGTGTATGGTTTATTTAGATCCACAAGCACAAGATCCGCCCAATAGCCTTCACGGATATAACCGCGATCTTCGACCTGAAACAATGTTGCGGTATTGTGTGCTGACTTCTGAACCAATTGTTCCAGCGTCATTTTACCCGCTTTGACCATATCCAATAACGCTTGTAAAGCATGCTGAACCAAAGGACCTCCACTAGGCGCTGACGCGTAAGGCTGCGTTTTTTCTTCGATTGTATGGGGCGCGTGATCTGTTGCAATCACATCANNCCATTTAATAAAATTCCCTTTTGTTGCGTAATCCTGATCAGAAAACCAAAGGTGATGGATACAAGCTTCAGCTGTGATTTTCTTGTCTTTTAATGGAATATCATTTCGAAATAAATCGATTTCTTTTGCTGTTGATATGTGTAAAATATGCAACCTGGTATGGTGCTTTTTAGCCAGCTCCACAGCCTTGGATGAAGACAAGTAACAAGCTTCCGCAGAGCGGATCAACGGATGCATCTCAATCTTCAATCCATCTTCACCATATTTTTCCTTGAATGCTGCCAGATTGGCCTTGATCGTTGCTTCGTCCTCACAGTGTGTAGCAATCAAGGTAGGCGAGTTGGCAAAAATACCCTCTAGTGCTTTTTCATTATCCACCAGCATATTTCCGGTGGACGATCCCATAAACACCTTTATACCGCAGACATCACGCGGATTGGTTTTCAACACCTCTTCCAAGTTATCGTTGGCTGCCCCCATAAAGAAGGAGTAATTGGCTAATGCATTCCTTCCTGCAATATCATATTTATCCTGAAGCAGTTGCTGTGTCAAGGTATTGGGAACGGTATTAGGCATCTCCATGAACGAGGTTGTCCCCCCTGCTACCGCAGCGCGACTTTCATGCCATATATCGGCTTTATATGTTAATCCCGGTTCCCTAAAGTGAACCTGATCGTCAATTAATCCCGGAAACAGATGTAGCCCCTCAGCATTGATTTCCTGATCCGCAGGATGATTAATCTCCTGTGCGATCATTTCGATTCGGCCGTTGCTGATGTATACATCAGCGGCCTCAACTTTACCTTCGTTAACAAGTTGTGCAGATTTTATAAGAATAGATGACATGTTGATCTCTTTACTTTGGTATCTGTCAAAAGTAAAGATTTGTTGCCGTGATATCAAGCTATCTGTTCAAAGAGTTGTCCAAATAAGGCGACAAAAAGTAGAGAATACCCATCCTTATGCCTAGTGGATCGTAGGTATATCTTCTTTTACGAAAAGAAGCGCGAAAATCTTGGCTGGAAACAAAAAAGAGGCCTTAGCCTCTTTCTTGTTTTATTCTTTATCAAATTTGTATCCCACTCCTTTTACCGTGGTCACATAATCGTCGCCTATTTTTTCGCGGAGCTTACGAATATGCACATCGATCGTACGGTTGGTTACAACAACTGAATCTTCCCAAATACTTTTTAAGATTTGTTCTCTCGTGAAAACTTTATTTGGTTTGGAGGCCAATAAATATAGTAATTCAAACTCTTTTTTGGCAAGTACAATTTTTTTCTCGCCCCTGTAGACTAAGAAAGAATCTCTATCGATAACTAGATCAGCTATCTCGATTTTATCCTGTGCTGAAGAATCAGACTCATCCGACGCATTTCTTCTCAATATTGCATTGATCCGGCTCATCAAAGCGCGTGGC
>NZ_DKST01000013.1:59444-310468 GCF_002472835.1 Sphingobacterium sp. UBA7249
TCATCACATCCAAGATGATTAGGTCAGGGTTTACTTGTTTGGCAACTTGTATTGCCTCTTCCCCATTTTGCGCTGTAGAGACCTGATAACCTTCACGATTTAAGTTGAATGCAATTAAATCCAAGATATCCTTTTCGTCATCAACAATTAAAATCTTTTGTTTCGAAGAACTCATTTGTCTTATTTTTTTGCTAAAATATGAACAAAATGATAACAATCGGTTAATCTAATGTTACCAAATTATTAAGTAATATTTCAATTAACAATAACACATTGATTACTTAATTGTTTTCTTCAGAAAATCCGCTAACTCCTCGCCACGCAGGTTCTTCGCAATGATAATACCGTTTGGATCGAGGATATAAGATGTAGGCAATGCCTTCACCCGATAATCAATTACAACCGGTGAAGTCCAAGCTTTTAAGTCAGACACATGGGTCCACGTAAGTTTATCGTCTGCAATAGCCCGCATCCACGAACCAGGGTTATCGTCAAATGAAACAGATAGAATATCGAAACCTTTGGAATGATAAGCATTATACAACTTGACGAGGTTCGGATTTTCCTGACGGCAGGGCATACACCAAGAAGCCCAAAAATCCACTAAAGTATATTTCCCTTTGAAACTGGATAGCTTTACTTCCTTGTTAGAAGGTGTAAAAGATGTAAGTTCCGGCGCCGGCTGACCAATAGCCATTTTCTTCAGCTTCTGAGTTTCTTCCTTAAACTGCGTTACATATCTATTTTCGTTAAATTCGTCTTTGATTTTGTCCGCATAAGTAATAATTTCAGCTTCAGCTACTTCAGGATCTAATGTTGAGATCGCATAGAATCCAGCCAAATCATTGTGCTTATTGGAAAAATCGACTGCCTTGCTGGTATAAGCGCGGAGTTCACTGGCGAATTTGGCCTTATATTCAGCGCGAAGCTTTTCTATTTCATCTGCAGTAGAATTCGCTGTTAATTTAGAGAAAACACCCTGTAGGGAATCCTGTATATAATCACGGTGATTTCTTTCTTTAGCGAAAGGTTGTATGGTTTTCGACAATTCAGATCCTTCGACTAAATAGTCGTTGACATCTTTATGCAAATCCGCTTTAAAAGAAATTGTTTCACCCGGGGAAGCAATCAGGTCATAGCGGTTTTTACCAACACGTAAGGACAACAGCCTCGATTGACTGGCCTGGCGCACAAACTGAAATTTATTATTATCGCCAAAATACATTGAATCCAGCTTAGTATCACCTTCGTATAAAGAGACAACTTTTATGTTACCCGGGTTTTCAACATTACCTTCAATAGTAAATTGCTCTTTATTCTGGCAACTAAACATCAATCCAACCACGCCCATTGCTAAAAAAATCACCTTCTTCATTGTATCTAATTTTAATGAACACTAAATATTCAACAATTTATGGTTGATAGTGCCCTCGATTTCATTGTAAATGGATGAAACTATCCCAGTTATTAAACCTATTTACAAATTGAATAGCCAGGATAATTTAATCGTATAAAATTAAAGACGAAACATTCAGTGCGCTTGAACGATATTCCTCAAGTATCCTAATTGTCCGATCCTCATCGTAAATTTAACTTAAAAATTCCCTTGCACGTTCAATGGCTGCCTTTAGTCCTGCAGAATTCTTACCGCCTGCAGTCGCAAAAAAAGGTTGCCCACCGCCACCACCTTGGATATCTTTTGCCAGATCACGAACGATATTGCTTGCATTTAAACCTTTTTCTTTTGCTAGATCATCTGAAATAACGACAGTTAAACTTGGCTTCCCATCGAATTCAGCACCGATAACTAAGAACAAATTATTGACAGCGCCCTTTACCGCGTACGCTAAGGTCTTAACCGCTTCTGCATTGGGCAGATCAACCAGCGTCGATAAAAAGTTTATATCACCAACCTGTTCGATTTTCGCCTCAAGATCTGATTTCAACGCCAAAGATTTTTCGGTAATGCTTTTCTCTATTTCTTTTTTCAAGGCTCCATTTTCATCGATGATTTTACCCAAAGCCGATACAAAATCCTTTGGATTATTCATGAGTTCTTTCAAATGCTGTACCAATTCAAAATGCTCACGGATTACCGCTGCAGAACGCGACCCTGTAATCGCTTCAATACGACGTACTCCAGCCGCCACAGCAGACTCCGAAACAATCTTAAAGAATCCAATCTGACCTGTTGCTTTCACATGCGTACCCCCACATAGTTCTTTGGAGAATTGGTCTTCAAAAGTAATCACACGAACAAAATCACCGTATTTCTCGCCAAACAAAGCCGTGACACCTGAGTCCAAAGCCTGTTGATAAGGTATATTCCGTTCTTCTTTTAATGAGATATTTTCACGGATTTTAGCATTCACAATATCTTCGACCTGTTTGATCTCATCTTCACTCATCTTTGCAAAGTGAGAAATATCGAAACGTAAAATATCAGCATTCACCAATGAACCTTTTTGATTAACGTGTGTACCCAATACCTGTTTTAGTGCCGCATGCAACAAGTGGGTTGCAGAGTGATTATTCTCCGTATCCAATCGTTTGGCCTTGTCAACCTCTGCAATAAAGGTTCCATTCAGGTCCAATGGCAATTTATTGGTAAAATGAACGAAAATTCCATTTTCCTTTTTGGTATCCGTAATATAGATCTTTTCGCCTGTTTCCTCCGAAATCAATTCACCAGAATCACCGACTTGTCCCCCTCCTTCAGCATAAAATGGACTGACAGAAAGTACCAATTGGTATTGCTCCTTATTTTTTGCGACAACTTTACGGTATTTCACGACTTCTGTTTTTGCCGTCAATGTATCGTAACCTACAAATTCGAAGCCCTCATCATCATTAACAACAACCCAGTCACCGGTATCGATCGCTGTCGCCGCCCGTGAACGGTCCTTTTGAATTTGAAGCGCTTGTTTAAAACCGTCCATATCAACGGACAAGCCTTTCTCCCGCGCTAGTAATTCAGTTAAATCAATTGGAAAGCCATACGTATCGTATAATTCAAATGCAAAATCACCATTGATAACATCATGATCTTCCACATAATTTTCAAATCGCTGTACACCTGTGGACAAGGTTCTTAAAAAAGAAACTTCTTCTTCCAGTATTACTTTCTGTACAAAATCCTGCTGTTGAATCAATTCGTCAAATACACCACTGAATTGTGCCGCCAATACTGGAATAAGCTCGTTAATAAAGGGTGTTTTGAATCCCAAAAAGGTGTAGGCATAACGTACAGCACGGCGTAAAATACGACGGATAACATAACCTGCTTTATTGTTGGATGGCAATTGTCCGTCTGCTATCGCAAAACCCACCGCTCGAATATGATCAGATACCACGCGCATCGCAATATCACTCTTCTCATCCACGCCATATTTGATTCCTGATTTCTCTGCAATAAAATCAATGGTTGGTCTAAAAACATCCGTATCATAATTTGAAGTCTTACCTTGAATACATCTAACCAGACGTTCAAATCCCATGCCTGTATCCACATGTTTCGCAGGTAAAGATTGAAGCGATCCATCTTTCAGGCGATTAAATTGCATAAAGACCAGGTTCCAGATTTCAATCACCTGCGGGTGATCGGCATTGACCAAACTTTGTCCGGAAACCTGAACACGCTCTTCAGTGTTACGCATATCAAAATGGATTTCAGAACAAGGGCCACAAGGGCCGGTCTCTCCCATTTCCCAGAAATTGTCCTTTTTGTTACCTAGTAAAATACGGTCTTCGGCAATCCACTGTTTCCAGAAATCAAATGCCTCCATATCTCTTTCCAGACCTTCACTTGCGTCGCCTTCAAAAATGGTTACATATAAACGGTCTTTATCGAGTTTATAGACTTCGGTCAATAGCTCCCAAGCCCAGGCAATAGCGTCCTTCTTGAAATAATCTCCAAAGCTCCAATTTCCCAACATCTCGAATAGCGTATGGTGGTAAGTATCTATACCAACTTCCTCTAAATCATTATGCTTACCTGAAACGCGCAAACAACGCTGCGTATCGGCTACACGTGGAAATTTAATTGGTGCTTCACCCAAGAACAAATCCTTAAACTGATTCATCCCTGCATTGGTAAACATCAATGTCGGATCATTTTTTACAACTACTGGTGCTGAAGGTACTATCTGATGCCCTTTGCTTTTAAAAAAGTCTAAAAAGGCCTGACGAATTTCTCTACTTGTCATTTAATTATCTAAAAATATGTGCAAACTTACTCAAATTTGGCCTGTTCTGCAATGTGCAATGTGAGATAAATAACCTAGGCTCAGCGATGTTAATTGAGCTTCAGCCCTTATTGCACTGACTTTTCAAACAAAAAAATCAGCACTTAAAATTCAGAGCAACAGAATAATCTTATTTTAAAGATGACAGTAATCACAAATACGCATTAAACACAACATTTTAAAAGCATTAAATATTATTCAATTTTGTGCCATTAGGATTAAAACTAATACGTTAAACAATAAAAACATTTTGACTATAGTCATTCACAATTGCATTTGTTTTATTACATTTGATAGGGATGGAGAATCTCAACAAGGATACTTTTTGAAATAGCTCTCCGTATTAAAAAGAAATTAAGACAAGATAGTTAGATAAAATTCCTTCCAATGAAAAAAAACATTCTACTACCGGTAGATTTTTCGACTCATTCAAACAATGCGGTAAAATACGCTGTGGATCTCGCCACAAAAAAAGGCTATAGCATCCACCTTTACCACAATTACACTTCAGCTTCTGCAGTATTTGAGGAGGAAACAGGTCCCATTGGCAAACGAAGTCCTATATTTAAAGCTGATCTACTAATTAAGGATCTTGCTCAGCAAATAAAATTGGTTAATGCTACTCTCGAAGTAACCACCCAATGCGAGCGCGGTATGATCACCGAAACATTGCCTGAGATTGCCCTACCTGACCACTATGATTTTGTGATCATGGGGACAAAAGGTATTACAAATGATGATAGCCAGCTTATTGGTAGTACAACCTATGTCATTAGCAAAAAAGCAAAAATTCCAGTTTTGGCAATTCCAACAGAAGCTTCATTTGAATCAATCGATAAAGTTGGTTTACTATCCAATTTCAAGGAAGAAGAAGTGCAGACAGTCCAAGACTTTGTCAATATCATGGGTAAGGATTTTGAGTTGAAGCTGATGCATGTCCATTATGACCATTCCTCAGAAAACCGTATAGAAGATAAATTGGAGGTGTGGAAATATAAGATCAAAAAACACATCGGTGTCACCNNCACCAATATCGCCATTGAAGTCGACTCAATACAGGGCGATATTGAAGATTTGGATACTGTGCCTGAAGTCATCAACGAAATGATCCATTCGGAAAAAATCAAGATATTATTGGTAACGCGTTCGCGAAAATCCTTTTTTGAACGTGTTTTTACCAGATCAGTGGCAAAAGCATTATTTAGCCACCCTTTAGTTCCAATATTTTTTACCAAAGCATAATTAAGTATATCACTATGTCTAAATTGTTAATACCAGTAGATTTTTCTGAAAATGCAAAAATCGCAGCGGCTTATGCAGCCCAGATCGCTCAGGAAACTAATGAAGAAATTACTCTTTTTCACTCCTTCACTTCACATATCAATAAGTTCGCAAATGCGAAGCATTTAGTAGACCCGACCGAAGAGGAGGCTCATCGTAAGATGGAGGAACTTGTCGCCGAACTTCTACAAAAATATCCTTCGATAAAAATTTCTACCTTGTTTACGAACGGAATCTTAGCAGAATCTCTGGAAAAACAAGAGATAAAAGATAGTTATCGAACCGTGATTATGGGAACAAAGGGTGTCACCGGACTTGAATCTGTACTGATCGGAAGCAATACTTACGACGTCATTAAAGAATCAAAAATCCCTGTATTAGCGATTCCAAAAAATGCCGTAGAATTAAAAAAAGATAACATTGGTTTGCTGACAAATTTTAAACCGGGTGAACTTGAAGTTCTCAAACAAGCAATTCCTTTATTTGGAAAAAACTTCCATTTACAACTTATCCATATAAACAAAAGCGAACTAGAAATCAATGTATTAGGACCAAAACTCGAAAAATGGATTGCGCAAATTATTTCCGAAACAGGCATAGAGGATATATCGTATATTGTCAAAGCGCCGAGCTATTTTGCAGGTTCAAGAGAGAACATTGCCAACGGAATACATACGATAATCAGGGATGAAGATATTGATGTGATTTTGATTACAAAAAGTAGAAAAACTTTTTTCCAAAACATTTTTACTGAGAACATTGTTAAGCACATGGCTTTCGAAATTGAGGTGCCAAACTTTTTCGGTCGAGTGGATTGACCAAATAATTTTTGGCAAATTTATTGTAAGAGTAGTCAATGAGTTAATTTAACAAGAATTTTATAGTAGAAAATTTTACAAGAACACATTATGAAAATTTGCCTTAAAAAATCAGGGTTACTAATGGCGGCAGGAATTATCTCGACCGCATCCTTTGCACAAAGCGCAAACCAATCATCAATTGAAGGCACTACTCCATTTGGTCCGGCAACACAATACAGGACTTGGTCCATCGGTGTAGGCGCCGGTGTTACCAGCTTACAGAACATTGCTAAGTTTAATAATGGCGGGTATGACAAATTGGACTGGAACCTAGGTTACAGCGCCTATATCAAAAAACAAATTTCACCTTCATTCGGAATCAAGGCAACTTACTTCGGCGGAAAGACCTCAGGCTATGAGAACAGTGACAAACAAACAGGATTTGAAACAAAGACACCTTGGTCAGTTGCCTTATCTGGAGAGTTTATTGCAGCCAACACAAATTGGCGGTTTTTCAACAGTTTCATTAAACCTTACGCATCGATTGGTGTTGGGGTAATGAATGCGGAGACAGCTGCAATTGCTGACGGAAATAGAGCTGAATATGGTGATTCCTATTCTAAGATCTACGTACCGGCAGACTTCGGTTTAAAATTTGCCGTTGCCAAAGGAATCAACTTCGAATTGGGCTATCAATTGAATTGGGCAAACCAACGTTTCGACAATCGTTACAATACAAATCCGCCACAACAATATAAAAATGACTTGTTCACCTATGCCCACGCAGGTCTAGAGTTTGCTTTGGGTAGTGGCAGCAAACCGGCATTGAGCAATTCAAACCCAGTAGCGACCTTAGTGAATGATTACACTGTAAAATACGATGACTTAAAAGCCCAAAATGATGCATTAAATGCAAAAAATCAAGCACTACAAAGTCAATTGGATGGTTTGAACAGTGATCTGAAAGATGATGACGGTGACGGTGTTGCAAATAAATACGACAAATGTCCAGGCACCCCTTCTGGTGTACAGGTAGATGGATCAGGTTGTCCGATTTTACTGAAAAACGAAACTAAAGTTGTAGAGAAAGTTGTAGTTACAGAAGCAGACAAGAAAGTTGTTGCTGATGCGATCAAAAATTTAGAGTTCGATTTGAGCAAATCAACGATCCGCCCTACTTCTTATGCAACATTGAACAAAGTTGCTGAATTGTTGATCGAGAAAAACTTTAGCTTGAAGTTGGCAGGTCATACCGACAACACAGGTTCACGCCAATTGAATATGCGTTTATCCAAAGAGCGTGCTGAGTCAGTGAAAGCTTACTTGGTATCTCAGGGCGCAAACGCTTCACGTATTGAAGCTACAGGTTACGGTCCTGACCAACCGATTGCATCCAATAAGAATGCCGCTGGTCGTCAACAAAACCGTCGCGTAGAGTTTACACTTTATTAATAGCTAATAGATTACACAAAATAAAACGGTATTTTTTCAATAAAATACCGTTTTATTTACCCATTGTCATATTTAAACTACAAACCGATTAGGAATTTAATTTTTAACCTATTACTTTTACCTCGGTTTACACAAACAAATTCTATGAAACTAAATTTACAATTAGCACTTGCGTTTGCAACTGCAGGCTTATTCGCCAATTCCGCTTCTGCTCAGAACACAAAGGTAGCATCAATAGAAGGAACGACTCCTTTTAGTTCAGCTACGCAGTATAGAACATGGTCAATCGGTATTGGTGCAGGGGTAACAAACCAAACTAATATCGCTGGTTTCAACCGCGAAGGTTATGATGATTTAGCATGGAACCTAGGTTATAGTGCCTACATCAAAAAGCAAATCTCCCCTTCATTTGGCATTAAAGCGACTTATTTTGGTGGTAAAACAGGCGGAGCATTCAAAAATTTCGGTCCACAGTCATTTGAAGCAAAAACACCCTGGTCAGCAGCTTTATCCGGAGAATTCCTAGCGGCCAATACAAACTGGAGATTTTTCAATAGTTTCATCAAGCCTTATGCATCAATTGGTGTCGGCGTAATGAACAGCAAAACAACCTTGACTACTGGTTCTACATCAGTGGAAGCTGATGGTATCAGTAAAATATATGTACCGTTAGACATGGGATTGAAATTTGCAGTTGCTAAAGGGATCAACTTCGAATTGGGTTACCAATTGAACTGGGTTAACCAAAACTTCGATGGTATTCAAGGTGGTCAATATAAAAATGACTTATTTACCTATATCCACGGTGGTCTAGAATTTGCTTTGGGTAGCGGTAGCAAACCGGCATTAAGCAATTCAAATCCAGTAGCAACCTTAGTAAACGATTACACTGTAAAATACGATGACTTAAAAGCCCAAAATGATGCATTAAACGCAAAAAATCAAGCCTTACAAAGTCAATTGGATGGTTTGAACAGTGATCTGAAAGATGATGACGGTGACGGAGTAGCAAACAAATACGACAAATGCCCAGGTACCCCTTCTGGTGTACAGGTAGATGGTGCAGGTTGTCCGATTGTCGTGAAAAACGAAACTAAAGTTGTTGAGAAAGTTGTTGTTACGGAAGCTGACCGAAAAGTTATTGCTGATGCGATCAAAAACTTAGAGTTCGATTTAAGCAAATCAACCATCCGCCCTACTTCTTATGCAACATTAAACAAAGTTGCTGAATTATTGATTGAGAAAAACTTTAGCTTGAAATTAGCGGGTCACACCGATAATACAGGTTCACGTGAATTGAATATGCGTTTATCCAAAGAGCGTGCTGAGTCAGTGAAAGCGTACTTGGTATCCCAAGGTGCAAACGCTTCACGTATCGAAGCAACAGGTTACGGTCCTGACCAACCGATTGCATCCAACAAGAATGCCGCTGGTCGTCAACAAAACCGCCGTGTAGAATTTACGCTTTATTAATCGATATTTTTCGATTCATACAGTCGAAAGGCATCACCTAATTGTGATGCCTTTTTTTATAAATATAGCAGACTAACTTGCGCAGTAATCTTTGTGTTTAAAATAAATAAACATGTGAACAACAAAAAGATAACACCGATAAGAGTCACATTATCCGTATTTTTATTAAGCTAAGATCTTAAAAAATGCGTAAACCACAAGCTCTTGTTTTGACCCTTTTTTCATTGATTTTTTCCGCCTGTGAAAAAGACCCGCCTCTGAACGAACCGGGGTCAAATGAAGCAGTCAATGAATGGACGCTGAATCAGATGCGGCAATACTATTACTGGAATGATAAAATCAGACAACCAAACGACTATCAGCAAGCTCCAGATCTATTTTTTAAAGGTCTCTTATTTCAAGATGACCATTACTCCGGCATATTGCAGACACTCAACAGCGACACCTATGGTAATACTTTAACGAACACTTTTGGGTTCGATATGGTGCAACTCCAAACAACCGGTAAAACCATCCAGCTTGTCACCCAAGTTGTTCCCTTCAGCGAAGGGGATTTAATGGGACTCAAAAGGGGAGACAGCATCACCCACATCAACAACGAGCCCATTGATCACAGCAACCTGAAATCGCTACTAAGCAAATCCTTGCATTTACCGGCAATGCAATTGAAGCGAAACGATGGCAAACTATTTAATCTGCCCGCTTCCTATATTTCGCAACCCGTCCTCTATAACGCCAAGCTCATCTCCTCCTCCCCCAAAGTAGGCTACATGTTTTTAAGTCAATTTGATTTTAGCGGCGCTTATCCCTTATTAGAAGCAGTTCAAAATTTCAAATCCCAACAAGTGCAGGAACTTGTTATCGATTTACGTTACAATCCAGGTGGCCAAGTCGCTTTTGCCGCGTTTTGCGCACTCTTATTGGCAGATATCAAAGAAAATGACATTTTTGCCAAATACCAAGGCAACAAAAACCTCAAAAATAGAGAAGACAGCTTTGCAGCTGCACTGCAAGGACAGCCCGATGGCTATTCATTTATGGCAACGGACATTGTAAAGCAAGGTTTACATTTAAAAAGAATCTATATGCTCACGGGACCAAACACAGCATCTGCATCCGAAATGTTAATCAATGGATTAGGCCCCTATATACAGGTGATTCAAATTGGAGACAAAACGTACGGAAAGGATATGGCTTCGAGCACCATATCCACCCCCGAAGAAATCCATGGTACAGGACGAGCCTGGCATTTGATCCCTATGATCTATAAAATCTATAATAAAGCGAACCAAGGAGATTACGGTAATGGAATCGCTCCACAGAAAGTGACGGATGAATTTGCTTTCTTGCCTTTGGTTCCCATAGGGGATACTAGAGATGCTTTAATACAGCAAGTATTACAAACAATTCGCAATAAAAACCTCAGAACAAGAAGTGCGGTCAATACAATAGGAAAAACGAGCACTTTAACGCCAAAATATATAGGCAGCAGTTATCAGACAATACCCATTGAAGTTAGCGCACAGGACAAGGCCGAAAAATAGCTTCGTCAGTGTGCGCAGGAATTTAATGAAGTAATGACCATGCGGAGATCAGCGCCAGTTTGCCCGTTTTTGGCTAATTTGCGAAGCGAGCGGGACAAGATTTTGGAACGGATAGCACGTTCCTTCGATTCGTAATCCCGCACTAGTCCTTCCAATTGTTGTAATAGTTCCCTATATTGACTATACAGCTCATTCAGATTTGTAAATTCTCCACGCAATTTGTAAAGCACTTCCGAATCAATGACATGCTCTACATCCCGCTGAATTTCCAGGGCAATCGCTAATAGTTTTTGATGTTTTAAATCACTGATTCCTTTCATAATAAATTTATTTGGATTGGTTCGATTTTTACCCAAATTATTGACTATACTCTTCTTCAATCGCTAATTCTACTTTTTTAACCAGATATCAAACAATTCAAAACCGGGTCCATCAAGAAAAGTCACCCAATCACGATCGAAAATTACATCGGGCTCTTTATTAGGAAGATATAAAATAGAGATCGGTTTATCTACATTTAATCCTCCAATAAACACATAGGCTGTTTGCCCATTGACCAAGAATGGCTTGGCATCTTTATCCAGTACCGTTGCTCTTAAATATGAAGATCTTTCAAATGGTATCTGAATAAAGCTGTCTGGTATTTGATCACTTATCAAATCAGTAATCAAAAGAGGTTCATCATCATACACCATCTTTTCCTCAAATGTGTTTTCATTAAAAACCATTGTTCCACTATAAATAGCCAGGCGTATCGGTTCACTATTTGGAGAAATAATCTTATTGTAATTCAATATTTTGACTTGAAAATTCCCCGGATTTGGTTCTGATCCATCTAAGGGATTCTCCCCAACTACTAATGTTGGGTCTATGGGACTTTTGGGATATACTCCAAAAATATTGCTTCCACTTTTTAACGCCAGACGTTGTTCCAACACGATTTTCTCATCATCACCAAAAGCAATCACATCAGAAGTATCTTTATTCTTATCAAAGAAAAAAAGATAGTTAGCTTGATCCTTATCATATTTAGTGTATTCACCATCTATGGATATCCTTTTTATACCTAAATTTTCACCCGAATAAGCTTTAAAAGACACGCGTGCCAGTTGCCGCTGATCTTCAATGACCTCCCCTTTTTGACAGGAGGACAACACACATCCAACCCATAGAGTTACAAAAAAGATAAATATATTTTTAATCATATATAAAGTAATTAGGAAAGTGAGCCATAGAAATGGCTCACTCAAGAAATAAATATTAATAAGTTTTTGGCGCAAATTGAGCCCAACCAGCAGTCCACACAGTATTTGTCGGGTGGAATGCTCCTTTATAGGTTGTAGTTCCATCACCATATGCTGGCGAAGTCGACAACGGTCTTAAGACAGCCGGGTTGAATGCAGTTGCTGTTGGATAAAAGATATTAGCAGCGCCAGCCAATTTCAAATACGTTGTTGCATCCGTTGAAACATTTGTTTGATTTCCAGCTGGTGTTGCACCACTGAAAGCTGCAGTATAAGCATGTACAACGTTACCCGTAAATGTACCTGTTGCGCCATCTTGGAATGCAGCTCCTGTTGCATAACCTGCGATAATCGAATTTTGAATATCATACTGTGAAGCTCTTCTCCAACGGTTACCAAATTTCAGTTTTGTACCAGCTACAGTAGCATCCTTAATTCCCAGGAATGTAAAATTTTTCAATACCGGGCGAGTCTTGGGCGTCGCTGCATATGGTGCCGTACCTTCGTTATCCGACTCCAAACCATTTGAATCCGAGCTACCGCTTGATGTGCTATTTGTAGAATTAGGATCCTTTAATGATAAGGCATATTGAATTGTTCCTGTATAACCATGATCGAAATCAAAATCATCATCGTCGTTTGATGTAGCCACGAGATATTTCGCATTGACAGTACCACCAAAGAATTCGAATCCATCATCTTTACCCCAAGATACTTGGATATTTTCTAGCGTCGTACCAGTACCAACACCACCTAAAGTTAGTCCGTTGATTTCGTTATTATTATTAAGATTGTAACCTGCAAATTCAATCCGTACATATTTCAATGAGCCTGAATTATCTGCAGCATTTGCGCCACCATATGACACATCAGTTCCTATTGGCTGTGGCAATCCTTCAATTTTTGTTGTTGTAGGTTGGTTTGTTGTTGCGCTACCCAATAATACAACACCACCAAAATCACCAGGATTACGAGATCCCGCCGCGTTTGGAGAAGTAAATACGATCGGTGCAGAAGCTGTACCGTTAGCAATTAACTTCGCTGTTTTTGGCACAACCAATACCCCTTTAATATGATGTGTCAATCCGGTCGTTTGATCACTGTAAGCTTTTGTTGCTCCCGAAGTAATATACGTGCCTGGTAAAATAGTTAATGTAGTACCTGGTTTTACGAAAGCAACGCCATCAATTTTCCATACCGTATCCGCAGAGAGAGTTGTCTTGGTAATAATACCTGCGGCATCGGTTGGAATAGTTGCTTGAGGTTTGTTGGGCAAACCAGCATTCAAATCTGAATTAGGTTCTACGTTGTCTTTGTTACAAGAAGCCAATGCGATTGCGCATACGCTTGCTACTGTTAAGATTTTTTTCATTTTGTGTTAAATAATTACTAGTTTTGCCATCACAAGATCATTTTTTAGACTATGCACCCTATGGGATAGCATTTCATAAGGCTGCATAGTTGTTTTCAATCACCCGTTTTTTGTTTCTATTTTATCTTCCTGTTGTGCTATTGGACAAACCCGGAACTCATTTACATTATTAAGGGGTGACATGAAACTGCCTCGCGCAGTTATATTTTACATAACTCTCAAAAATTGTATGTGAATGAAAGATTAAATCTTCTTCCATCTTTTTTGCGATAGGTTATAATATCACCGTCCGCTTTATTGTATCTATTATCCCCTTTTAATTTCTCAATTGAATATATCCCGTTTTCATTTCCTATATTATATCCTTCGGTATTCTGATAGTAACGTGTCCAGTCATCAAGCAGATTGGCCATATTTAACTTAGCTTCTAACTTGTTTTTAAAAAAACGTGCATATATTTGAAAATCTAATTGCTTTGGTGCCAATTCGTATTCTATCCTATTGGGATTCACTGAGGTAATATTCGTTCTATAGCCCCTATGGTTATAACTAGCAGTCGCTCCAAAAGAGTCCCCCCAATAGCCAATTCCAAAATTTAACAACCATGGCGACTGACCAATCAAAGGACGATCCTGATTAGGAGATCTATCTTTGATCCTATCTGGCAACTCCTTTCCGTCAACAATCTTATACTTCCACGAACTCAGTACATTTACTTTAGAACTTAAAAATGTTGTATTTGCTGAGATAAAAAACTTAGTGAGCCAATCTTTATCACCTATAAAACTTAAATTTTTACGGATTTCAAATTCTATTCCTTTATTTCTAGCAGATTCCATATTATTAAAAACATAATATGCACCACCTGTAAATGACTCATCTTCCACCAATTCAATGGGTTTATCCAGATATTTATAAAATCCAGTTAAGGATATAATTTCTCCAGGACTTGGATACCATTCCAACCGCAGATCTGCATTATCAATAAAGGTTGATTCCACATTATCCCCTGAAATAATCGCATCCAGTTCAAAGTCATAAAATCCAAAAAAACCTGTTTCTCGAAAATCTGGACGGATTGCGGTTTTTGAATAGCTAGCTCGAACATTAAAGGTATTGGTCACACTATAAGTAGCATTAATGGATGGTAAAAATTTCCAGTTATTTTCACGCACTAGCAATTTGTACTTTATAAATTTATTTATGTCATCATTCGGATCACCATTCTGCTTTCTAAACATTTCATCTTGGCGATTTTTCAGGTTATAATACTCTGCACGGACGCCATACACCAAGCGTAATTTATCCCAAAATTTCTGATCCAACATAAAATATCCAGCATGTGATTGCATACTTCCATCATATACGTTCCCTCCAATGAGCTCAGGGTAGTAATAAGCCTGCCCTACATCATTTCCAATATTCTCCGGAGAAAACAATACATCATAGGGCGCTTCAATTGCAGGAGCTGGTTTTGAAGGATCATTGGGCAAATAAGAACGAGTAAAAGGTAATAAACGGAATATGGAAAGATCACGTTGCTTGGACCAGCCCTGATAGCCAATTTTGGCTAAAGTGCTAACTGATTGCCCTTCTCCAAAGATGCGGGAAAATGCCATAGCCCAATTATAATCATTCTCATTAATCTGTGTCCACATCCGGGAATCTTTCCCTAGCACAGATGAATTAGACCATCCTGAAATATTTAGTAAATTTGGAGTTTGAAACATATATTCACCATCCATTACAGTTGTCAATCTATATCTTAATTTTCGTTCATCTAAAATCTGTTGTTTGATTTTATTATAAGCAAACATTCCTTCGGCTTTAATCTTCCAAGGCAGTTTATACTCACCACTTATCTGGTGTTGTTGTAAGGACATTGCTTCTGGCAACTGATATTGATTTTTTGCAGGAGCATTACTAAGGTCGGCGAAAGCTGCTCGAATATTTTCATTATAGGTATTATTATAAGTACGGGCATACATATTTTTGAATGCGAGCTTAAAATCCTTCCCCTGTAGCCCAAAATTTGCGACTAAACCACCACTGCTACTAAAACGATAAGAAGTGCCAGCTCCATTTAAGCCGATTCCTGTACTGTCAATGTAATGTGCTCCATTAATAGCGGATCCTCTCACATTATTGAAGGCTACAATATTCTGTTCATTTCGAATATTCGTAGAAGCAGAGAAACCAAACAATAATCCATTTAAAAGATTATATCGTCGCCCCAATGCAAACCGAAAATTTTGATTGGGATTGGCTTTATAACGATATAGTTTCATAGCGTCTGCATTGACCTGTTTAGATTGGGATATTGCATCAATGTCATTATACTTGAGATTTGAACCGGGCATTAAAGATTCTTCATTTAACTTTGGATCGTTCAGTACATACCCGGGAGGCGCATCCAGACGTCGGGCTTCACCATTCCAATACCAAGGCAATATCCCTTCAGGTTGTTTTGAAGTAGAATGATTAAAACCAAAAAATTCAGATGCTTTCCGCTCCCCAAGACGATAAAAGTCTTTGCCTGTTGTACGGGAATTTCCGCCTATACCATATTGTATTGTCGTAAAATCCTTCTCCGGAATATCTAATGTATTCACCGAAACCTGTCCGCCCGAGAATTCAGCGGATACATCTGGTGTTGCCGTTTTATTGACCACTACCGAGCTCACCATTTCTGTTGGGATAATATCAAAAGAAAAATCCCGTCTATTCTGTGAAGTACTTGGAATCACGACCCCGTCCAGCATGGCCTGATTGTAGCGGTCCGACATACCCCGTACAATGACGTTCCGGTTGTTGACCGTCGTCACTCCGGTAACACGTTTCAAAACCTGTCCCATATCATTGTCTGGTGTACGGGCGATTTGTTCAGCCGAAATACCATCGGTCACCGAAGCTGCGTTCTTTTGTGCTGCATAAAGTCCCGCTACGGAAGCTTTTTTAAACGATACGCTGACAACTGCCGTTTCCAACGCATTCACCTGTGTCTTCATGGCAATATTTAGCCCTGTCCGTTGTCCAGCCTGTATTTTGACCCCCTCAATACGTTGGGTCTGATAAGAGAGATAACTGACTTCCAGTATGTAGGTTCCCGGTTCAGCATTCAACACATAGCTACCATCGATACCGCTCTGTGTTGATTTATTGGCACCGATCAGTTTGATGCTGGCATTGGCCAAAGGCTGACCGCGATCATCAATCACTTTACCTGCGATACGCCCATCCTGCTGTACCGGTTTTTCGACCAATGTAATATAGACCCCGTTGTCACGCGCCATCAAGTTCGTTTCCTTGAGCAGATAATGCATGATATCCCGGACACTGTGGCTTTTGAAAATTTTGGCATTGACCTTTTTCTTTGCCAGAGTATATTTCGCTGCATCGAAAGCGATATGAATATTTTGGGATTCCAAACGCTCGAAAGCCGCCGGAATATTGGATTCATTAAAAGAAATTGCGATCTTTTTATTGAGTAACTGGCCGTATGCGCCCGAAGCAAAAAGCATTTCGGCCGACACGATCGAAAGAAGTAAACCTACCAACGATGTCCTTATCATAAACTTAATATCGTTTTGCGTAACGTATTGCTTAAATTTCATAAATTTGTATGCGTATATAATATCTCTATAAGTTGTTGTATATGTTATTTATACCACCTCCAAATGGTGTATGATTCAGAGTTGACGATGGCCGTCGTCAGCTCTTTTTTTGTCCCCGAATTAGTAAATATGCACTATCCCGCCCTCCTTTCTGGATTTGTTGTGATGAATTGCTTTGATACTTTCCAGGGTTGCCGTCCAGGAGAGCTGCTTTGATATCGGCATGCTATAACGTTGTTGGGCAATCCGCTGGTCGCCAGCTTTAATATCCACATCATAAATATTTTTAATCGCCAGTGCCAATTCTGCAAAACTGCTTTGCTTAAGGTAAACTCTTCCCTCAATCCAGCTATTACGTGTCGTCAGATCAAAAGCCGCCTGATTGCTATGGTGGTTATTTTTGGAATATCGGACCTCTTCGCCACGAGTTAACACACCCAACGGATGATTATTGGCCGTGACCTGCACTTTACCTGTAAATACAGACACCGATATATCATCCAATCCCGTGTAGTTTTTTACGGTAAACGAGGTTCCCAAGACCTTTGTCTGTACTTGTTGGGCATGCACAATGAAAGCCTTTGCAGAATCTTTCTTGACCTCAAAAAACGCCTCTCCAGCAAGAAGCTCTACAACGCGGTCCCTCCTGTCGTAAGAAACTGTATCCAATTTAATTTTCGAATAGGCATTCATTACAATGATTGATCCGTCGGCCAAAAGTACCCGTTTACGCTGTGAGGCCCCGGTTTCAAAAATCCGGTAACCCGGTTTTAAATGCGTTTCTTTTGCGATTAAATTAAGCTCGTGCTGTTGTTTCCAAAATAAAATTCCAAGACAGAATACCAAGCCTGCGGCGACTGCCCCACTCCAATAGCTGATTTTCCGAATCGCTGATTTTTTAGGAGCTGTATTTCCAATACGTTCTTGTATGCTATTCCACAACCGAACCTCATCTATCTCCTCTACAGGAAGTTCTTCCTGATCGAGCGTATCGTACCAGCGATCAATCAGAGACTGCTCAGCCTTGTTGGCTTTGTTCTGCTGATATCTATAGATTAAGGATTCAAAAATTCTTCTTTTCACTTTTTTACTTGCTGTTTATATACAAGTCTTCAAAAAAGCCAGAAAGTACTTCAAGAAATGGTTAATGTTTTATAAAAGAATTGTTAAGTTGATTTTTTATTCCTGCGACCGCCTTTAAACGTACAATCCTTACTTGGAGAGTTCTTCCAGAACAAAAATAAGCAGGAGTGTAAAGCTGCCATTTTGGACATTTTGATAGCCGGTTATCGCTTTCTTCAGTCTTTTGGACGCTTCCGTAAGGTTATTTTTCACGGTTTGTTCAGAGAGTCCCATCCGCAGTGCTATTTCACGAATTGATAGATGCTCCCACTTCAACAAAAGTACCTGCCGCATATTATGTGGCATAATTTCGAGTTCATCTTCCAGCATCTTTTCAAGCATGAGGTAAGTTTCAAGTTCTTCTGGATGATGCTGTACGTAATCAAAAACATGTTTGCTCCAATGATCCAAGAGTTTGTCTTTTGCCTTATTGGAATTGAAAAAATCGATAATCTTATATTTGAGCATTCCTTTTAGATAGGCAGGAAGATTCATCTGGATATCGATCGTATGACGTTTTTCCCAAAACTGGACAAACAGTTCCTGGAGCATATCTTCTACATCCTGCGCATCAAGAATACGCCGGGCAGCATGTTGGTAAAGATCTTTCCAACAATACTGATATAATGCAGCGTAAGCAGTTGTATCATTACGTTCTTTAATAGCCCGCAGCCACTGTTGATATATAGTTGGTATCTGATCCATACTAATATCAAAAATAAGGTTGGAATATTAAGTTTCTATTAATAAATGAATAAAGAAAGCACAAAGAAGCAAAATAGTTTACAATCAAAATAATACTTTTCAGCTTACCATTAACTATACAGCGCAACTAAAGTTTTTATCCCCTTAATTTGAAATTCTTCAATCTCATTAAAAATCAATCATTTAAATTCTTTGATTATTCAAATATTATTTTTACCTTTGCAACGCCTTAGGCAATAGTGCCTATTGTATATAATATTTCATGAACCCATTTTTAGAACTGGGAATCCGTGAGGAAGTTGTTAATGCCATCTCAGAATTAGGTTTCGAAAAACCTTCTGAAATTCAGGAAAAAGCCATTCCTGTTTTATTGACTGGTAACGACGATTTTGTCGGATTAGCCCAAACTGGCACAGGAAAGACCGCGGCATTTGGTCTTCCATTATTAGAGCAATTAGACTTTTCTCAAAAACACCCACAGGCATTAATCCTTTGCCCAACCCGGGAATTATGTTTACAAATCTCAAAAGATTTAGAAAAATTTGCTAAATACGTTGACAACGTACATGTTGTTGCTGTATATGGAGGTGCAAATATCTCAGACCAGCTACGTCAAATTAGACGTGGAGTGCAAATTGTAGTAGCGACCCCAGGTCGTATGTTGGATATCATTGGCAGAAATGCAATTGATTTTTCAAATGTTAAGTATGTTGTGTTAGATGAAGCGGATGAGATGCTCAATATGGGCTTCAAAGAAGACATCAACAACATTTTGTCAGAAACTCCTGACGAGAAAAAAACTTGGTTATTTTCGGCGACAATGCCTTCCGAGGTGCGTCGTATTGCGAAGAATTATATGACCGATCCTGTTGAGCTTACTGTAGGTACAAAAAACACAGGTAACGCCAACATTGAACACCATTATTATTTGATCAAAGCAAAAGATAAATATGCTGCGTTCAAACGTATTGTGGATTCAAACCCTGATATCTTTGGTATCGTATTTTGTCGTACAAAAATTGAAACACAGGATATCGCTGAAGCGTTGATCAAAGATGGTTACAATGCAGACTCGCTGCACGGTGACTTGTCTCAACAACAACGTGATAAAGTAATGAAACGTTACCGTGACCGTAGTTTACAATTATTGATCGCAACAGACGTAGCAGCTCGTGGTATTGATGTAAGTGATGTAACTCACGTAATCAACTTCTCTTTACCTGATGAAACAGAAAACTATACGCACCGTTCAGGTCGTACTGCCCGTGCAGGTAAAACTGGTATCTCTCTTTCATTGGTAAACGTAAAAGAGCTCAGCAAAATCCGTCATCTTGAAAAGATCATCGGTAAAGCTTTTGAGAAAAAACAAGTTCCTCAAGGTGCTGAAGTTTGCGAAAAACAATTGTTCTCTATCGTTAAGAAGATTGAAAACGTAGAAGTAAATGATGAACAAATCAGTCCATTCTTGCCTGCAATTATGGAGAACTTGGAATCTCTTTCAAAAGAAGATATTATCAAAAGATTTGCTTCTCTTGAATTTAACCGTTTCTTAGATTATTACAAAAATGCACCTGATTTAAATATCGAAGCCCGCGAAGGTTCTCGTGAAGATCGTGGTGACAGACGTGATGGTCGTTCTCGCGAAGGTTCGAAAGGTTATACACGTTTGTTTATGAACTTAGGTTCAGTAGATGAATTCTCTCGTGGAGACATGTTAGGCTTTATCTGTAACAATGCGAATATCTCAGGAAAATCTATCGGTAAAATTGACTTAAAAGGTGTGTTTACATTCTTTGAAGTTCAAGATGCTGAAGTAGAGAAAGTATTCCAAGGATTCCAAGGTGTAGATTATAACGGTCGTCAAGTACGTATCGAAGTATCTGGAGACGCAAAAAGCGAAGGCCGTGGTGGTGACCGAGGAAGAAGTCGTGGTGGTGACCGTGGCGGAAGACGCGAAGGCGGATACCGTGGTGGTGATCGCGGCGGAAGACGTGAAGGCGGATATGGTGGCGGTGACCGTGGCGGAAGACGTGAAGGCGGATTCAGCAGCGAAAAACGCGACCGTGGCAGCAATGGCGGAGGTTTCCGTGATTTCTCAGGTAAACGTAAAGAATCTAAAAGCAAATACTAGATTTAGTATTTAGATAAAACCTATAAGGACTCTGATTTGGAAAGCCCCGGCTTTGCAGATCAGAGTCTTTTTCATTTATAATTCCCCGACGCATCCACAACCAGTTATACTCCTCCCCTTCTCGCTAGTTTCATGCGCGATATTCCATTTCCCAACTGCTTTAATCTCCTCAAAAATCCGTAAATTAGCTCAATTATACGAACGGGATTTCCATCATGCTAACAGCAACACGATTATTTGATTTAGCCTATCTGCAACAAGAAACTGCGCCCGGCTTTCCTATGTTTTCCTACAAAAACGGAACAAATTGGGTAGCGGTAAGTAATACAGACTTTATCGAACAAGTCAATCAGGTATCCAAAGGTCTGATTGCATTAGGTGTTCAAGCAGGAGAAAAAGTTGCTTTAATCAGTGAAAACCGTATCGAATGGAATATTCTTGATTTTGCTATCCAGCAGATCGGCGCTGTCGTCGTAGCAATTTACCCCAATATTTCTGAATCAGATTACAGGTATATATTCAACCATGCTGAGATCAAAAATTGTATCGTAAGCTCCAGAAAATTATACACTAAAATCACTTCGATCAAAGACTCTTGCCCGCTCCTGGAGCATATTTTCACCTTAGATAAAGAAGCGGATTTACCAGATTGGCAGCGTTTTGTAGCTACTGGAGCTTCTGTGACTGATGAGCAGGTCCAGGTACTTCGAAATGCCGTCAATACCGATAGCCTGGCTTCAATCATTTATACATCGGGTACAACCGGAAATCCAAAAGGAGTAATGCTGGTTCACCGGAATCTATTGGCCGATACCATGAGCAGCGAATACTCCTTCCCTGTTGAACGTGGCGACCGAGCACTTTCCTTTCTCCCGGTTTGCCACGCCTACGAACGTGTATTCCAATACGTCTATATGTATAAGGGATTGACAATCTTTTTCGCTCAGTCGATGGACACCATTGGAGAAGATTTCAAATCAGTGCGACCTCATATTTTCTCTGCCGTACCGCGTGTGCTTGAAAAAGTGTATGAAAAAATTAAGGCCAAGGGTGATCAACTGACCGGATTAAAACGCAATATATTTTTTTGGTCGCTTCGTATCGGTGAACAATATACATTGGAAAACCGTTCCTGGTGGTATGACATTAAATTAAGTATTGCACGAAAATTAGTCTTTTCGAAATGGAGAGAGGCATTAGGCGGAGATATCAAAGGTATCGCATCGGGCAGTGCAGCTTTACAGGAAAGATTAATTCGATTATACATGGCTGCCGGAATACCGATATATGAAGGCTATGGTTTAACTGAAGCAGGCCCCTGTATTGCTGTAAACTGTTTTAAAAGAGGGATGAAAATCGGTACTGTCGGTCTGCCACTGATCAATATAGAAATCAGACTTGCCGATGATGGGGAGATTCTCACCAAAGGTGAAAACAATATGATTGGCTACTATAAAAATGAAGAAGCCACTGCTGAGGTCCTAAAAGACGGTTGGCTGTATACAGGAGATATCGGTCAATGGGTGGACGGTAAATTTCTCAAAATCATCGACCGTAAAAAAGAAATGTTTAAGACTTCCGGCGGAAAATACATTGTCCCCCAACAGCTTGAGTCCAAGATTGCGGAATCTTCTCTGATTGAGCAAGTGATGGTAATTGGCGAGTCACAGAAATTCCCCGCAGCCCTTATTGTTCCAAGCTATGTCAATCTGTTGGAATGGAGCAAGGACTCCTTCCCTTCGTTGGCCAATCTTCCGAAAATAGAATTCCTGAACAGTCCAGAAGTTAAACAGCAGATCGAATCCGAACTCAATCGCATCAATCAAAATTTTGGCAGTTGGGAGCAGATCAAGAAATTTGCGATTATTCCGAATGAAATGACGATAGAGACAGGCGAATTGACCCCCACCTTAAAGATGAAGCGGAAAATTATCCTTCAGAAGTATGCGAAAGAGGTGGACGAAATCTACAAAATAGAAAATCAAAAAAAATAGCCTTGTCTTTGACAAAGGCTATGTTATATTGTAGATTTTTTGTACTTACGACTTCTTCGGCAGACGTTGACGAATTGCCTCATAGATCACAACCGCAGCCGATACAGACACGTTAAGGGATCCTATTTCGCCATACATTGGTATCTTGGCAAGATTATCCGCGATACGAATTAAATCATTTGATACACCGACATCTTCAGCGCCCATAATGACACAAGTAGGCGCAGTATAATCCACGTCATAGATGCTTGATGTTGTTTTTTCCGTACTAACAACCAGTTGTACGCCTGAATCTATTAAAAATTTACCCACTTTAGAAAGGCTGTCGTGACGACAGACCGGGATTTTATATAGCGCACCAGCTGATGTTTTAATTGCATCCGGATTTATTTCAGCAGACCCTTTTTTAGGCACAATAATCGCATGCACACCTGAACATTCTGCCGTACGTGCAATAGCCCCCATATTACGGACATCAGTCACCCCGTCTAACATCAAAAGCAAAGGAATTTCACCCTTCTCATAGATCTGCGGTAAGAGATCTTCAATATTTTGATAAGTAATTGGCGATATAACCGCAATTACCCCTTGATGGTTTTTCCGTGTGATACGGTTCAGTTTCTCAATAGGTACCTGCTGAAAAGCAATATCATGTTCTTTCAATAAGGACTTCAATTCCAGAATCAGACTACCGCTTAATCCGCGTTGTACAAATAACGATTCAATTTCTTTACCACTATCAATCGCCTCAATAACGGCACGGATACCGAATACCATCTGATTTACTTCACGTCTTTCGCCGTGATCGCGATCACGTCTCTGAAAATTTCCTTGCATCATAAAACTAAATATTACCTTCCAAATAGAAGAGATTGCAAAGGTACAAAAATTAACAGGAATTGGAACGATTGATTAGCTTAAACCCAAGTTAAACTCCTTACGCAAAGTATCCAAAAGTGGATTTTTGCTCACCATAGCCTGATACTTTTCCTGGGAGGTGTATGGTTTACGGGAAACGGTAAATTCCATCATAACCCCTTGGAGATCGAGTGCAAAATTTTGCAGCTTGACGCGAAGGTAGTTCAGCACATCAACTTTCGCACTTTGCAATACATCCATCTGTACACCATTCTCCACATCAATCTCGATCAATGTGCCCTTCAAGCGAGGTTGCGTAGTCGTCATCATGGTATACAGGTTGATCTTATTTTCCGCCTTTAACTGTTCGGCATAGGCATTCCAGATCACTATAAACTGATTAAAGCTAATCTCACGCTGCTCTGTCCCTCTTATCAATTCTGGTTCATCCCCCTCTTTGGCAACAGAATTATTGTCATAAATAGTATTCAGATCGGGCAACGATGGAATAATCGCTGAGGCTGAGGATCCCCATCCACCTTTTTTGACTTTTGGGGGCACGTTTGAAGCTCCCTCATTTTTTACTTCGGGTTTAATGGCTGCTGCCGGAGCGTTGGACGTTACTGGCTGTGCTGTGGATCCTGGAGCCGAGGTCGGTACAGCCGATACGGATGCTATATTTTGCGTAGCATTTCCAGAAGGCACTGCCCCAGAAGGAGTTTCCTTAGGTTGTGAAGCTACTGGCTCAGGGAGTTTTTTTTTTACTCCTTCAGCAGCCGAAGGAATCTGTACAGAACCAAGCTGACTTAATTTAATGGCATTTGCAATGTGGCACATTTTCAACAAGGCAAGCTCCACCTGCAAACGCTGGTTCTTACTTGTCTTGTAATTTATTTCACACTGGTTTGAAATATTCAAAGCTGAAAGAAGGAATCCCGAAGAAGCTTTCTGAGCTTGCTGTAAATATTTTTGACGTATGCTATCGCTTACTTCCAATAATTTTAACGTAGCAGGTTCCCTGGCCACCAGCAGATTGCGAAAATGCGCTGACAAACCAGCAATAAAATGACTTCCGTCGAAGCCATGGTTCAATATCTCATTAAATGTCAATAGCGTTTGCGCAGCATCTTCAGCCAAGATCGCGTCTGTTAGCTTGAAATAATAATCGTAATCCAGAATATTCAGGTTATCGATTACAGCCTGGTAGGTTACGTTTTTATTGGAGAAGCTGACGATCTGATCAAACATGGACAATGCGTCCCGAAGACCACCGTCTGCCTTTTGGGCAATGATATGCAAACCATCTTGGTCATAAGTTATCGCCTCACGATCGGCAATCTGTGCGAGGTGACCTGCCATGTCCTCGACTTTGATCCGGTTGAAATCAAAGATCTGACAGCGTGAAAGGATCGTGGGTAAAATCTTATGTTTCTCCGTTGTAGCCAGGATAAAAATCGCATAAGAAGGCGGCTCTTCCAATGTCTTCAAAAAGGCATTAAAAGCAGCCTGTGAGAGCATATGCACCTCATCGATGATATAGATCTTATACTTTCCTGCCTGCGGTGGTATACGGACCTGATCAATAAGATTACGGATATCATCTACCGAGTTGTTGGATGCAGCATCAAGTTCGTGTATACTGAAAGAATTACCGTTTTGAAAGGATTTGCAGCTATCGCATTCGCCACAAGGCTCTGTCCCTGGCAAAATCTGTTCACAATTTATTGTTTTAGCCAAAATACGGGCACAAGTAGTTTTACCAACACCCCGTGGCCCACAAAATAAAAATGCCTGCGCCAACTGATTGTTGTGAATTGCATTTTTTAAGGTACCAGTAATGTGTTGCTGACCTACAACCGAATCAAAGGTAATCGGGCGGTATTTACGTGCAGAAACAATAAAATTATCCATTGCACGAAGATACGGATTTTAAAAAAGAAAATGGAGAAACTAAAACCTAAAAATCACAAGTCAGTAATTATTAATCAACCCATCCAAATTGAAGGATTATTATCTCATTGAAGCAGAACCTCATTATAAAAATGCCTCCATCTTAAAAGCTCACAAATGCATATTGCCCTTTAAAGCGAGCTGGCTCATCATCTTTTCATCTGTCAACATTTCATCGTCATAAAATTTAACAGGAAACATACAAAAAGAGAATAACTCTATCCATTACTCCTTTTACTGTAGCAAAAATTTCGTAACAGACGTTATAGGGTTAAAAGCCAAAATTATGAAGCAAAAAATAACCTTATTTTATCTCAGCCTATTTAGTATTTTTTTATTTTCTGGATGTAAAAAAGAAGACAATTATGAGGAGCTCACTCGTCTAGCAGATGATAAAATCCAGGCAGCAGTAAAGCTTACAGAAAATATTTCCTGTAACGACCTTAAGGAATGCCGTATTGACACACTTTATTATACCTACGTACCCGTACATCCGAGCTTCGAGCAAGCCTATAATAAATTACTTGCCGAGGCCGCAGATCTTAAAGAAAGAGCACAGAAAGTATATAAAGGACCGATTGTGTACGACACCAGCGTAGCCCCTAATTATCTTCCACCCCATTTTGGGATACGTTGCATCGCCGGTAAACTGAAAGTCGCTTCGGCTAGAGATCTGGAATTATCTGAAATCAATCAACGATTGGCGGATCTGCTCCCCAAATTGCAGACCTTTTTTGATGACGTTCCCTGCAACGACCCAAGTAAATGGCACATTGCCACCTTTCGTAAAGACTGTGAATTTATCTCCATATTGTATACCGATAAACAAAACTTCGCTGAGTTTGGAAATATGGCAGAACAATATAATCATTTGGACAATGCAAAAAGAATACAGGACAAAAGCTTGAATTGTCCAGACAAAAATGACAAACCAGCTAAAGGTGTGGTCTGTGAAAGTGGCAAAGCAAAAGTAACGTATTAATTTCTCTTAAAAGATTATAGGGCCAGTTCTTGGAATTGGCCTTGTATAAAATAACATCATTTTTATTCGAAATTTTCGCTCTTGGGTGTATTCGCAGTTTAGTATAACGCTCCCAGATATAATAACTCTAGCGATAAGTTAAGTGTCTATTGATTGCTCGCTTTTTGGTATTTAGCTTGCGATAGCCAACGATATATCGATCAATATAGATTTCTTATTTGCTATTGTAATCAAAAAAACATTTTTCTCAAACCTTACAAAAAACCAACTACAATTTGTTAAATTTATATTACACTAATGTTATCAAATTGTTAAGACTTGAGTATCAAAGGACACTATATTGCGTTTTTGACCATCTTATGCTGGTTAACCTACAGTCCACAACCTGTTAGGGCGCAAAAGCATGTGTTCGATTTTTATGATGGAAAGGTCTCAATTGATGTATCCCCCTCGTTCAATATTCCCTTCGATGATAGTTTAACTGGAGCTCGCGTCCAAGAGTTCTATCAAGCCGCTGATCAGGCTGAATATCGAGATTTGGTTAATAGTTTGTTGGAATACAAAGATAAACAACATCTCAACGACTGGGTATACTATCAGCTTGTGCGCCGTACAGCACAACAAATAGCCCCAAAAGCGGAGAACTATGCGCGTTACACACTATACAAATGGTTCTTGATGTGTAAGTCTGGATATGATGCCCGTTTGGGCCTTCTAGAGAATCAGATAATTCTGTATATCAAAAGTAAGGATGATATATCAGATTTACCTTTTTTCAATTTAGACAATGATAATTATGTTTGCTTAAATTATCATGATTATATCAACGTCTTCAATTATCAAGAAAAATATAAGTTGGTGGATATTAAAATTCCAGAGGCTAAAAATAGTTTTAGTTACAAACTAACAAAGCTTCCTGACTTTAAACCCGATAACTATACCGATAAAGAAATTGGATTTAAGTACAATGGTAAAGCTTATCATTTTAAGTTGAAAGTCAATTCTGACGTTAATGAAATATTTAAAAATTATCCAATTGTTGATTATGAGACTTATTTTAATATTCCATTGAGTAAGGAAACCTATGAATCCATTATACCATTCTTGAAGCTGAACACCGCGAAGATGTCAATAAAAAAGGGTGTAGACTATCTAATGCAATTTACCAGATATTCTTTTTTATACGAAGATGACCGCGAAATATATGGAAAAGAAAGACGTTTCCCACCAGAACAAACCTTAATAAACGATATTAGCGACTGTGATGATCGTGCTGCACTATTCTTTTATCTTGTAAAGGAAATTTATGATTTGCCAATGATAGCTCTTCGTTACCCTACACATCTCACATTAGCTATTCAATTTGATAAACCAGTTGGCCAAAGTATTCTCTATAATGGGAACTATTACACACTTTGTGAACCAACCCCGCAGGAGAACAAATTGAAAATAGGAGAACTTTCATTGAAACACCAGGGGGAGAATTATCAGGTCGTATATCATTACAAACCCCATGGTTTAAAAAAATAGAGCTCTGCTAATAAATTAGCAGAGCTCTAAACGGATTACTTTTTATTAAAAGTTATAACTATACCCTATACTAAAATTACGTCCCGGTATACGTTGTTGATAAATCTGATCAGTAGCTTGAAAAGCTTCATAGACACTTAAACGCTTACTATCTAAAAGGTTATCTACTTTTAAGGAAATTGTACCAGCTTTCATATTCGTACCGATTTTTTTAGAAACATTCAGATTTAGCGAATTAAATGGTTTTGAGTAAACATCCGAGTTCCTCGCAAAACCAATAACCTCCAAAGTTCTACCCTGTACATTGTAGAAGACGCCTGCCTCTAAGCCGTTACTAGCACTGTTATAGGATAAACCTGTATTGATCAAATAGGGAGACTGTCCCTGTAGTTGTCTCTTTGTTGAAATTTCCTGTCCCTCACGAGCAAATGATTGCC
This sequence comes from Sphingobacterium sp. UBA7249, assembly GCF_002472835.1. Classification (NCBI taxonomy): domain Bacteria; kingdom Pseudomonadati; phylum Bacteroidota; class Sphingobacteriia; order Sphingobacteriales; family Sphingobacteriaceae; genus Sphingobacterium; species Sphingobacterium sp. UBA7249. The sequence goes on from NZ_DKST01000013.1 coordinate 88,178, forward strand.
TAGATGTGTATTCTTCCTCACCCATTTCAATTTCCGATTTAACAACTGTAACATTTAAATTTAAGCTCAAATTTTTCAACTCTTCGGATACGAATCCAAAATTCTTACGGCCTTCAAACTCTAAGCCAATTACAGTAGCAGAAGGAGAATTTCTCGGCGTAATATCTAAAGGAGCTGCGTCATTATAAGCTTGAAGTTCAATTGGATTTTTAAATCCTTTATAGAACCCGCTTAATGCAAACATTTGCGCCTCTTTGGCAAAAATTTCATAACGGACATCAATATTGTTGATATACGTAGGAACGAGGCTTAAATTTCCTAAAAATCTGATTCCTGTCAATGGATCATAAATTTGGACGACAGATAATTCTTTAAAAGATGGCCTAGCTACTGTACGCGAGTATGATACTCTTAAATTATGATCGCTGTAAGTATTGTAAATTAAATTCACCGAAGGAAACAAATCAAATTTATTGATGGTTTTTACGTTGTCATATTTCAATCCCTCGACATTTTCTCCAGTAAAAAAAGTCATATAATTTTCACCTCGGAGACCTACGATAGCCTTTAACTTTTCGATCGGTCTTAATTCTACAGAAGCATAGCCAGCTGCAGTTTGTTGTGACGCTTCAAATGTATTTGAAGCCTGATAATTTCCAGATACTAAAAAACCCCTATCCGTATCGGCATTATAAATATTTTCGGGATTCAGTATAGCGTTTGGATCTCCATTAATAATACTTGTACCAATACCCCGAGAGTCTATACGATAGTTATTAATACGATAGTCTCTCTTTTTATAGCTGTATAAAGCACCAAATTTAAATGAGGACTCACGTTCAAATAAATTTAACTTCTTGGTGAAATCCACTTTCGATACTCCATTAAATTCATCCAAATACCGCCAAAAACGCATCGGCATGGTCGCATTCGTGTTAAGGACATATTTTCCGTCGCTTCCCAATTCAAAAGTTGTCTGACGCATATCTTTATCATTCACTTTGACCCAAGTCGGTGACAGCTTCCATTCCGTAATAAAATCTGCATTTTCATTACTATGCTTACCACTCAACAACAAATTTGTGACCGCACGCTCCGTGTACTCCAAAGTATGGCGCATCGTTTCGTTCGAATTTGAAATCCGGGTCACCTGATTGAAAATTGCTGCCCTGGATTCTCCATTTTGTATACGCAATGCATTTAACGTATACTTAGAACGCTCCGTTTTATAGTTCAGTCCTAACATTCCAGACAATAAAACATTTTGTTCTCCCAAATCTCCCTGTGTTGTGATATCCGCTCGAAGTTCCGAACTAGCATCCGTTTGATTAGGTTTTTGATAGATTCCATTTTGGAATCCCTTATAAAACATTGTATTTCGTTTGTAATTCAACAATCCTATCACACCAAGCTTATTTTCACCTATTTTAAATTGATTACTATAATCAATTCCCAAACTTAGGTCAGGTATATTATTTGATCTGCGTTCAGCAGCTAATACCGGATCAAAAGCTTTAGCAACTTGTTCAACAGCATTTCTATTTTCAGGAGCAACCGGGTTTAGGATGTTATAATCCTTTTTAACAGGAAGATTCCGATCTCCATAGTCATATCCTAAAAAATCTGTTTTACTCCCTTTATAGCTTAGAAAATCATCCCTGAAATGCGCATTAGGATTATATCCCAGAGACGCAGAAACACCTAGATTCCTTTGCGCCGGGATATCTTTCGTAACAATATCAATTACACCGCCCGTAAAATCCGCCGGCAATTCGGCAGAAGCCGTTTTCATTACGATAATATTTTCCAATACCCCTGTAGGAAATATATCCATCTGAACAGTATTCTTATCGGGATCTAATCCAGGAATATCGACACCATTTAAAATAGACTTGGTATAACGATCCCCTAGCCCACGTACATAAAGATACTTACCTTCCTGAACTGACACACCTGGAACTACCCGGACTGCAGATGCAATATTACTTGCTCCTGAACGCTGAATTGCTTGTGAAGACAAACCGTCCATCACAACCCCGGAGCTTTTCTGCATATTCAAGATTGATTGTTCTGTATTTTTACGAGCCGAAACAGTGATTACCACTTCGTCTATTTTATTATCTGTAGAAGTCAGATTAACATCTACAAGGGCTGACTTTCCAGCCTCAACTTTAATATCTGTAATTTCTTTTTTTTGGTAACCTACATAACTGAAAACAATTTTATAGGTTCCAGGAGCTACTTCTAATGTATAGTCTCCTTCAAAGTCTGAACTGGTAGCTTGGGGAGCACCAACAATGGCTACACTTACGCCGGCTAAAGGAGAATTAGAACCTTCTTCCTTAATGACACCCGTAATTTTACCATTTTGTGCAAATAATAGGGTTGGAATTACAGTTAAAACAAACAGTAAAACCGAAAATAGCTTGTTCATTAATTTTTGATTGATAGGATTGAGTATGTATTTTAGGGAAATCCACCTTTCGACTAATTCCTTACTATCGAAAGGTGGATATATATATGATTTAAATTATTTCAATAAATCACTAGCTTTTGTAAATGTCCAATCAAATACTGAAACATTGGCACCAACTGTTTGTGAGCCTGCTGTAACAGCGATTGCATTACTTGTAAATTTAGTTGCGTCTATAGCAGTTGTTCCTTTAGATGTTAATAAGTTGGCGATTGTTTTACCTGTTGGCAATACCATCTCCCATTTAGTCAACGTAATTCCTGTACCATTAAACGAAAGTATTGATTTCTCATCATTCACATTGACTGTACTTCCTGTCGCACTGATATTTTTAACATAAACGTTTTCCAATTTACCAGTAGCACCATCGCGGAAATCTGCAATCTTATTGCCAGCAAAGTTCCCCATATCAATTGTCAAATTTTTCAATGTAAATGAACCTGTTGCATTTCCCTCAGGCCCGTCTATTTCTAAAGCCGAATCCGTATTATCCTCACTCGTCTGAATGACAAGTGCGTTGTCAATTGTTCCGGCATACCCCTGATCAATATCCAAACCATCATCTTCTTGAGCATATACAATAACGTTTTTAACATTTACAGTACCTCCAAAGAATTCAATTCCGTCATCCTTATTCGAGAAAATTTCAATATTTTCAATTGTTGTACCATTACCTACGCCACCCAAAGTTAAACCTTGAATTTCACTATTTGGAGCAACAGTAGTTCCGCTGTAACGAATGGACACATATTTTAAAGAACCTGAATTATCATTTGCAACTGTTCCTCCGTATTCACCATAGGATAAACCTGCAGGAATACCTTCTATGTAACCTGTACCCGAAGAGGCCGCTACTGAAATCGGAGCTTTACCCAATAAGATTACTCCGCCCCATTGTCCAGCATCACTTGGTTTCAATGTGCTCTTTTTCTCACCCACTTTGATCTGATCGTTTACACTCGTGAAGATAATGGGTTTATCAGCCGTACCGTTTGCAACCAATTTACCTCCCTGATCTACGATTAAAGTTGTCGCATTAGCCTCTTGGCCATCTTCCGCTTTTATGATAGTTCCTGGTTCAATTGTCAATGTTACACCTTCATCTACTACGACACGACCATCTAATACATAAATATTGTTGGCTGTCCATGTTTCGCTGGATTTCAAAATACCCGACTTCACGATATCCTTTCCTGGCTCTGGTGTCGGCTCAGGGCCGGGACTAATCGGATCATCGCTGCTACAACCTACAGTAGCTAAACTTACTGCTAATGCGCCGAAGATTGGTAAAAATTTCTTTCTCATGATTTGTTTTTTTTGACACTACAAATTAACTGAGGTAATGTTAACTACATATGCACTACATGTTATTAATAAATCAATAGTATGTTAATTTAATATGTACTCAATCAACAAAACCTATTTAATAGTAACAAAACGAGGATTTTTTTCAAAAACAGGCCTTTTCTGATTAACCCAGTGTAATAAAATTATTAAGCCGAAAAGTTATTAACATATTGAAGCTAATTTCTAAGTTTTGACATAATCCCTCCGATCATATAGCCTCCGATGAGAAAAAGTACCGCTTGGCTTATGGGACAAAATGCCGAGAACAATCTTATTATTGCAATATAATTGCATATGCAAAGCAATTTCTCTAAGTTTGAATATATTTTCAATTTTTGAGCGTATGAGCAATCCGATCGTATCTACTGAGCAGCTAACATTCCAATATCCGGATGCAAATAGCATCGCATTTCCTGATATCCATATTGAGAAAGGGCAACACACGCTATTATTGGGCGATTCAGGTACAGGAAAGACAACCTTACTGAACATGTTGGGGGGCTTATCCAGACCGAAAACTGGTCATGTTAAAATTAATGATCAAGATCTTTCTTTATTATCTAATAGCAAACTAGACAAATTCAGATCACAATATATCGGTTTTATCTTCCAGGAGGCACACCTTCTCAAAAACTTAACTTTGTTGGAAAACATCAAATTGGCACAGTCTCTTGCAGGAAAAAAGGTGGATGTCAATCAGATTCATCAGGTGTTGAAACAATTGCAACTGGATCACAAAACTGCTGCCTACCCCAATGAATTAAGTCGTGGCCAACTACAACGCGCTGCAATTGCAAGGAGTGTAATCAACAAGCCTGCTCTGCTCATTGCGGATGAACCAACAGCAGCCTTAGATGACACCAATACAAATCGCGTGCTGGAGCTTCTTATGGATATCGCAGACACTGCCGGCTCGACCTTATTGATCACCACACATGATAAGCGGATTAAGGATCAGTTCTCAAAAATGTATATCCTAAAATAATGACATACACCTTTAATTCATCATCCTTTTAGATTAAGAAATAGTTATGAATACGATACAGTTGGTTTGGAAAAATTTAAGTAGACAGGTTGGTTCTGTCTTTCTAAGTATCTTGCTGACGGCTTTTGGAGTTTCCATCTTAGCTGTAATTTCTATCACAGGTGATACATTTGAAAAGCAACTTGACAATAATAGCAGGAACATTGACCTTGTTGTCGGAGCCAAAGGTAGTCCACTTCAATTGATCTTATCCAGCGTATATCATATCGATAATCCAACTGGAAACATACCATTAGATGAACTCGAGCCACTGCGTCAGAACCCGCTTGTTCAACTGGCAGTTCCCTTATCCCTGGGTGATAATTTTAAGGGACATCGTATTGTGGGTACGGACTCTTCTTTTCTGGCCATCTATGATACCAAAATAAATGAAGGCCGCATTTGGCAAAAAGACTTTGAGGCCGTTATCGGTGAGCAGGTCGCTAAAAAACACCACTTAAAAATAGGTGACCAGATCAACAGCTCACACGGACTGAGCAAAGATGGCCACAGCCATGACGAACATCCTTTTACCATCGTGGGGGTTCTAAAGCAAAACAACAACGTGACAGATAATCTCATATTGACCAACCTTGAAAGTGTCTGGGATGTGCACGGTATTGCACATGCCCATGCTGACAACGAAACAGCAGCACAAAAAGAACAACGTGAGCGGGAAGAAGATCGCCAAGAAACAGTCAAAGCACACCTTCACCACCATGGGGAGGACTTGCCGGAAAACTCTACGGCTCAGGCGGCAAATGAAGAAAAAGAACATCACGATCACGCAGACCACGACCATGAACACGAAGAGGAAGGGGTATTTGTCAAATCCATTGGCGCCGATATGGTGAAACAAAACGGACTGGAAATAACCGCGATTTTAATAAAATATCAGTCACCTGCTGCTATCGGCATATTGCCGAAAATGATCGACCAACAAACGGATATGCAAGCTGCTTCTCCGGCAATGGAAAGTACACGACTGTTTTCCCTCTTAGGTGTAGGAATAGATTCGTTAGCTATACTTGCCTATATCATTATGTCAATCGCTGGTCTGAGTGTATTTATTAACCTCTACAATGCGTTGAAACAACGCAAATATGATCTTGCTATCATGCGTACACTCGGTGCGTCCAAAGGGAAATTATTTAACATTGTCCTATTGGAAGGTCTGTCCATCACAATCGTGGGCGGACTGGTGGGACTATTATTGGCACATCTTGCGTTATACTACATCAGCAACCAAACAAGCCAGAGCGCTGACTTTATCGAAGCTTTTAGGCTACATCCAAAAGAATTGGTATTTTTGCTTGTCGCTTGTCTCATTGGCGTTATAGCTGCTTTAATTCCGGCGATTAAAGCCTATAGGACAAGCATCTCTGGTACTTTGTCTAACAAATAGAATGAATAGGCAATCGAACTAAAAATGCAAAAATGGCATATACGAGGTAAATCTTGGATTTGCTTCACCAAATACACAATACGTAATACTAAAATAATAGATGAAACAAATTATCACGGCATTCGCATTTATATGCTTCTTCATACAAGCACAGGCACAGATTGGAAATAATCCCGATGTACCCGATCATACGCCCATGATGAATAAAACTTGGGAAGCCATTGACAAAATGGCTTATAAAGTAACTTATAATGGAGCAAAAAAAGTATATACACCATTCTATCCGAAAGAACTCAAAGCACTGGAAAACAAAGTGGTTGAATTACCAGGCTATATGGTCCCGCTACACAGTGGACGTAATCATAAAAACTTTATGATGTCTGTCTTGCCTGTCATGCAATGTCAATTTTGTGGTTCAAACGGAATCCCGCCTATGGTAGAAGTGACCTTAAAGGGTGGAGCAATTAAATTTTCTGAAGATCCTATCAAGCTCAAAGGAAAGATGATTTTTACAAAGGATCCACTGAAAGGGAACTCCGAAATTCAGATCGTCGATGCTGAACTTATAAAATAATTGAAATAAAGGAGTGCTCAATGTTGAATCTAATCTATTCTAAATGGATTAGATTCACATCAATCTGTTAAACACGAATGTTATCTATTGATCAGCGAAGTCTCAAGACACGCTGCCAAAGCCGCTGTCTCTGTACGCAACCGTGCATCCCCAAGCGACATCGGTTGAAAACCTGCCGCTAAGGCTAAATCAATTTCCTCTGCCGAAAAATCGCCCTCTGGGCCTATCAAAATAATATAATGCTGCCCCGCTTCAAATATTTGGTTTAAATACTTTTTATCGGAATCGACACAGTGTGCAATCGCCTTTTGGGTACCATCCTTTGGAATATCCTTTATAAACTGTTTAAACGATACAGCAGGATTCAGCTTTGGCAAATACGCTTTCAAAGACTGCTTCATGGCCGAAACAATGACTTTATTCAGGCGGTCTAACTTCACCTCTTTGCGCTCTGAATGTTCACAAATAATCGGCGTAACCTCCTGGATCCCAATCTCAGTGGCTTTCTCTAAAAACCATTCGATACGATCAATATTCTTGGTGGGGCCAACAGCGATGTGCAAATGATAATTGGGCTTTTGATAGTCCGCCTTAATATCGAGAATTTTCAGTACCGTACGTTTCGGATGTGGATCCATAATTTCAGCTTCGTACAAGCCTCCGCGACCATCTATTAAATATAGTCGATCTCCGGTGTCCATGCGAAGCACACGAACAGCATGCTTGCTTTCCTCCTCAGAGAGGATAAAATTTTCTAAAGAAGGATTTAAATCCGGTGTAAAAAATAATTGCATGTACTGCTTCCTTGTAATCCTATTCTTCTATATCATCGTCAGCCGACTCAACCAGTTCTAACTTGACAAACTCTATGTTCTGTTGTGCTTTACGGATAATTGTAAATACATATCCATATTCTTCTTTCCGCTCGCCTACTTCAGGAATTTTATCAAAGATCTCACTGACCAATCCAGCCATGGTATCGTAATCCTGACTTTCTGGTAATTCTATTGGCAAAAACTCATTCACGTCATGAATACTAGCTCCTGCATCCACCATGTACTCTGTTTCAGATATGCGCTCTACAACTGGTGTTTCTTCATCATACTCATCTTGGATCTCGCCCACTAATTCTTCCACAATGTCTTCCAAGGTAGCCATCCCTGCTGTACCGCCAAATTCGTCCAATACAATGGCCAGTTGAAGCCTTCGTTGTTGAAACTCTGCCATCAAATCATTGATCTTTTTTGTTTCAGGAATGAAGTAAGGTTTACGCATGATATTTTTCATCACCACTTCCTTACCTTTCGCTAAAAGCGGAAGAATATCCTTGGTGTGTACAATACCGACAATCTGGTCGATGTTGTCTTCGTAAATCGGAATACGCGAATAGCCCTCCTCAGTCATGGTTTCGATTAATTCAGACGCATCCGCTGTAACTTCAACAGCGACAATTTTCGTCCGGGGTACCATAATATTCTTTACGATACGTTCATTAAAATCGAAGACGTTTTTGATCAGCTCATGCTCAGAAATGTCCAATGCTCCAGACTCTTTGCCTTTATCCAAGAGATATTGCAGCTCTTCGGAAGAGTGGGCAGATTCACCTTTCGTCACTTCAAATCCTAACATTTTAAGTAGGAAATTGGCAAAACCGTTTAAGACCCAAATAAAAGGCCTAAAGATAAAGTAGAAAAATTGCAGCGGGACCGCAATCTTCATCGTCGTTGCAACGGGTTTCTGAATGGCAATTGACTTAGGGGCCAGCTCACCAAAGACGATGTGCAATACCGTAATAATCGTAAATGCCAACACATGCCCTGCGTTGGTCGCTATTGTACCAGTCAATTCAACACCAAAGAAACCTAATGCCCCCTGCACAATCTGGGTCATTACAGCCTCCCCTACCCAACCTAAGGCCAGTGAAGAAAGTGTAATACCCAATTGTGTAGCGGCCAAATAACCATCCAAATGCTCTGTTATACTTTTGGCTATTGTAGCAACTTTGCTACCTGTTTTCGCCTGAACTTCAATTTGGGAGACTCGGACTTTGACAATAGCAAACTCAGCCGCAACGAAAAAACCGTTGGCCAATACTAAAAACAATGTCCAAAAAATATCGAGCGCCATGCTGGGGGTTATTTGTTAGCAAATTCTTTGTTGTACAATTCAATAGCCTCAATCAAGATTCTTTGCGCTTCCTCACGTCCTTTCACCCCTTCAACAACAACGTGTTTCTTTTCTAAAGCTTTGTAACTTTCAAAGAATTGTACAATTTCTTTCATCGTATGCGGCGGCAATTGATCGATGTCTTTAATGTAGTTGAATACCGGATCATTTTTGGCAACAGCAATGATTTTATCATCTTGCTCTCCACCATCAACCATATTCATTACACCAATAACTTGCGCTTCTACCAATGTTAAAGGTAAAATATCAACCGAACAAATCACTAAAATATCCAAAGGATCTTTATCGTCGCAATAAGTCTGTGGAATGAAACCATAATTGGCTGGATAGACGACAGATGAACTCATTACTCTGTCCAAAAGCAACAAACCTGTTTCTTTGTCTAATTCATACTTTCCTTTGGATCCGTTCGTAATCTCAATGATAGCATTTACGGCATTTGGCACATTCTCACCTGGAGAAACCATGTGCCAAGGGTTTTGTTTACTCATTTTTTATTTTACTGTATATTTTGTTTGTTTCTTTTGTCTTTTATTCGCTTTTTGAGCAAAGTAATTGCAATAGGCAAAAATGCGATCACGATCATCCCAACGACAACATATTCAACGTAATGGATAATCCATGGGAACTCAATCCCCAAGAAATATCCAGAAAGGGTCAATACCAAGACCCATATCAAGGCTCCACCGATGTTATATAAAACGAATTTTTTGAAATCTAATTTTACGACTCCGGCAAAGATAGGAGCAAAAGTACGAACTATTGGGACAAATCTACCTATAATTAATGCCGTTCCGCCATATTTATGGTAAAATTCTTCCGCCATAACCACATATTTCCGCTTAAAGATAAAACTATCTTTTCGCTTGAATAACATGGGACCGGCCCGATAACCAAACCAATACCCCGTAAAATTACCCAGTATTCCTGCACCCAATAAGCCAAAACAAAGCGTATATATATTCACGTCGATTTTGTTGAGTGCACAAAACAATCCTGCTAAAAATAATAAGTAATCGCCGGGTAGAAAAAAACCAAAAAACAGACCTGTTTCGGCAAATACGATCAATATAACTAAATAAAACCCGCCAGAACTCAAAAGTTCTTCGGGATTCATTAGCTGTTGAAATGACAACAAAAGTTCATGCATAACTTTCAGTAAAAATCAATGTTGTTTTCTCCATTTTAGAATCAAATTCTACTTCTATCCCTGTATAATTTTAAAACAACAAAGTACAAATATAGTATTCTCCTAAAAAACGAAAGTAAATCAAGTGTAATATAATCTTGTTATTGATTTTGTGTAGTTATGCTAATAATAGACTCTCGGATTGTCTCGGCGATCTGATAAAGTTCATCTTCGCCTAAGCTCAACTTAGGCCCCGCAAAATTTAGGTCACTTATTTTATTGATCGGAACAAGATGGATGTGCGCATGTGCGACTTCCAATCCCACAACAGCCACGCCAACTTTAACACATGGAATTACCTTTTTTATCCCCTGTGCAACAATTTTTGCAAATACCCAAAGCGCCATGTACTCATCATCCTCTATATCGAAAATGTAATCTGTTTCTTTCTTAGGGATTACCAAAACATGTCCTTTCGCTAAAGGGCTGATATCTAAGAAAGCCAGAAAATCATTACTCTCCGCAACTTTGTACGCTGGAATCTCTCCAGCAACGATCTTTGAAAAAATTGTTGACATATTATCCTATTTGGAATAAACTCTTTTATATAATAATGAAACGACCATAAGCAGCATAAATATTGTTTACTTCACAAAATTTTTCAGCCGTTAAATTTTCAGCCGTCAATGTTCTGAACAAATATAAACAAAAAAGGTCGCGATTGCTAGAACCCGACCTTCTTAATATAAAGTTAATTTGTGGATGTGCGGTTATGGCGTACCGCACATAACCGACATATATTATCTCGAAATCTCTACGATTTCAAATTCAATCTTACCTGCAGGTACCTCGATCTCCGCCGTGTCACCTTTCGATTTACCTAATAATCCCTGAGCAATCGGAGATTTAACAGAAATTTTACCTAACTTAAGATCCGCCTCTGATTCGGCAACCAATTGATAAGTCATCACAGCTCCATTCTTTTTATTCTTGATCTTCACTATAGACAAAGCGAGGACTTTCGACGTATCCAATTTGGACTCATCAATCAATCGAGCTGTAGCCAAGGTGTTTTCCAAATTGGCTATTTTAGCCTCATGAAGCCCTTGAGCTTCTTTAGCAGCATCATACTCCGCGTTTTCGGACAAATCACCTTTGTCCCTTGCCTCTGCAATAGCATTGGCAATTTTAGATCTTCCTTCCGTTTTCAGATAAGCTAATTCCTCTTTAAGCTTACGCAATCCTTCTTCCGTAAAATAAGTTACTTCTGCCATAATTTTATCTTTTTTCTTATTTTCTACATTTTAAAAAAGAAACAAGACCATATTACCCTCGTCGGGTAACATGGTCTTGCTTTCAATCTATACGAAGATAATAATTGTTTTCAACAAAACAAATTCTTATCCATCAAATCTAATCAAATCTCTTCTTCGTCAACAAATTTATAGCCCAGGCCACGCACTGTTTGCAGATAATGTGGTTTATCCGGATTTGTTTCAATCTTCTTCCGCAAACGCACTACGTGCATATCCAGCGTCCGCGTATTTACATTCGAACTATACCCCCATACCACTTCCATTAGTTCCTCTCGGGTGATCTCTCGTCCCAAATTTTGAAGAAAATGTAATAAGATCCTATTTTCCAAAATCGTCAATTCCACCTTTTTACCATCACGTATTAAGGAATGAATATTTGGGTGGTGTTCTGTCTGTCCAAACTTGTAGATCTCAGGGCTATTCTTAGGTAGGAAAAACTTCACCTTATTATCTATCATAGCAATCAACACATCCATATTGAATGGCTTACTAATATAGTCCGTCACACCAAAGCTATAAGCTTCAATCTTGTCCACATCTTGGGATTTAGCCGTCATCATGATAATGATATTCTCAAATCCTGCCTTACGGACATCCTCGCAGATCTCGTTACCTTCTTTTCCTGGGAGCATCCAATCTAACAGGACCACATCTGGTCTTTTCTCCAAGATTAAACTTTCTGCTTCATTCCCATTTCCGCTTTGGATGACTTGATAGCCTTCAGATTCTAATCGATGTTTTACCAAGAAACGTAGGTTCTCATCATCTTCAATAACAGCAACAGTGATGTCTTTATTCATAAGTAAACAATTTGTCTTTTAATATCCTGTTTATTCTACAAGTTTTCATGCTTTGTAAACATGGATATTTCATATTTAAATTTATTTTTAAACCGGAAATACCAACGTGAAGGTAGTGCCCTGCCCCAGTTGACTTTTTACTGTAATGTCCCCACCGATGAACTCAGTGATTTCCTTACAGAAAGCCAAACCTAAACCAATACTTCCTTGCTGATTATATTGACTTTTTATTCTATAAAACTTTTTGAAGATATTGTTAAACTCCGCCTTCTCGATACCAATTCCTTCATCCTTAAAAGTGATAACAAAATTCTTCTTATTTTGTTGTATCGCAATATCCAAGATTTTATGCCCTGTTTTTGAATATTTGTAGGCATTGTCTATCATATTTTGAAACACACTACTCAATAATACCGGATCTGCTAGCATTGACGTTCTTACATCAATTTTTGTGCTAATCTTGAAGTCCGCGTATTTTATTCTCGAGGAAGCAACCAGATTTTCAGTAAATTCCTCTAAATCCACCTCCTCCTTATTTAATTTGATGGTTTTATTTTCAATCTGACTAAAGGACAATAATTTATTCATTAGATTATTGAGCCGGTCAGCTTCCTGATCCAATATATTACCATACATCTTTCGCTCCTCGTCGGAAAGAACTTGCGCACTCTTGATATTATTTCCCGCAATTTTTATCACACTTACAGGTGTCTTAAACTCGTGGGTCAAATTGTTGATAAAATCATATTGCAATTTAAAAAGTCTCCCGTTAATTTCTAAATTTCTATAAATTAAATATAAAATTGCAATCAAAATAATATAAATCAAGGATATACCACCCAATACGGGCCAAAAACTTCGATTTATCTCTTTCGAAAGAAAACTTTTACTTGATCTGAAAAGCAATTTATAATCAGCCAAAGCGCCTGGCAACGGCATTTCTGTCGAAATCTCATCATTTTCCGGCGTGATCGGAGCCCCCACTAATGGCACGATCTCTACTTTTTCATAGAGATTCGTATAACTATTTTTAACCTCCAAATACATTGGGTCAATTTGAAAGTTGAACATGTCTTGTTCATAGCCAACAGTATGGTCCAAATTTCCTTCCATAATGGATTTATAAACAATCAAATCGTTAACCCGTGGTATATTTAAATAGGTAATCTGCCCGGGCCTGATCGTATAAAATACTTTCAAAATATCTTTATCAGAAAGCTTTGCATTCGGTTGCAATTTATCGATATAAGTAGCTAACTTAACACCTATATTATTAATTTCCTCAGAATGTAGCCCCATCTGACCGCGGTCACGAATTGTGTTTTTATTGAGCCCCGAACGGGACACTGTAAAAAAAGTAATGGTTTTGGGTTGAATTCTTAAATTATTAACGATAAAGCCATAATTTAAATTATGATCATTATTAAATTGTAGATCAAAAAAACCAATTTCCCGCACAAAAGGGTAAGAACTTAAGATGCTATAAGCATATTTACCGGCCTGTACAGAATCTAAAAAGCCTTGATAAAAGGAAACTTCAGGGATTCGATTTTGGAAAAAGTCATTAAAAGGAATTAAGGTTTGATCAAAAATCTCTGATTTCCTGTTCGTAAATTCGTTCTTTATGTGAGATTCGGTATAATTTCTGGATAGAAAAAGTGCAAAAATATACAAACCACTGATGACAATGAAAAACATCAGCAATAGTCCATAATTTTTTCGATAACTATATTTTTCTGCTTTCATATAATGCCCCTAGTCTACTAGATATTTTGCCAAAAATCGTTCCAGCTCATTGTAGTAGCCAAATACATTCTCATCCTTTTTAAAGGTTCTATCTTCATCTTCCTTAAGAAAATATTGTACAGGAACATTGTTGTTTTTTAGCTTTTGAACAAATTGATTTGCATCCGTTACCGAGCTAAATCGGTCTTTACCTCCTTGGACTAGTAATACAGGTATCCGTACTTTGTCAGAATGGAAAACCGGAGATATATTTTTAAATAGCTCTGCTTCCCGGATAGGGTTCCCTACGATCTGATACATTTTTTGCACATAGGATTTAAAATAAGGCGGAATATCCCTAAAATAGGTAAATAGGTTGGTGTATCCAGAATAAGAAACTGCACATTTATACAGGTCTGAATTGAAACAAGCCGCATGCAGCGCCGAATATCCTCCAAAGCCTTTACCAACAATTGCGACACGATCCTTATCGGCGATTCCCTCTTTAATCAACCATTTCACGCCATCCGTAATATCATCTTGAATTTTCCCTCCCCACTCCTTAAAACCAGCCGTCCAAAACTTCTTTCCAAAACCCGTCGACCCTCTATAATTCATTTGAAAAACTAAATATCCCCTGTTCGCTAAAAATTGCGCCTCATTATCAAAACCCCAAACTTCCCTTCCATTGGGACCGTCATGTGGTAATACTACCATAGGAAGATCTTTCCGATTGGAATGCACAGGATAGGTCAAATATCCAGATATTGTTATACCGTCTCTCGCTTTGTAAGTAATAAACTCATTTGGGGACAATTCTTTATCTTTAAGGTCAGAATTATTATCTGCTAATTTGGTCAATTTTTTTGTGGTAAAATCATAAAAATAAATTCCACCGGGATTGACATCTGTATAGGTCTTAATAATCACTTTTTCACCTGAAACGTCGGTACTGAGAACCTGGAATTCAAAGCCATCAATTTGCTTCGAAAGTTCATCATATTTCTTTTTTGTCTCCTCATCAAAAAAATGCCGGTTTTGTCTTGAAGTTGTATAATTCACAAACAATAAACGATTCTGCTCCGGAAAGTATCCCCCTGGGCTCACATCGACCTCTTTATGACTATACAACTCCCCCAATTCCCTTTCATTGACCAAATCATAGCTGACAAGGGCTAGCTTATCGCGATTTATATTTGACAGGGCATAGATAATACTGTTTGAACTATCTTTGTACCCTAAAGGGGTAAAGCTACTTTCAACATCACAGCGTATAATCTCCTTAAAAGGCTGGTCCTGTGAAGCCCTGAAAAGAACAGATTGCTGTACCGAATCGTTGGCAATCGCCAAGCGGACCTGCCCGTCTTTGGAAGCAATCCAGGAGCTCATATTACCAGGGTTTTGCAAAATCAATTCCCGTGGTCTACCGTCCAAGTAAATGCGATAAAGATCGAAAAATGAAGAGTCTCGATCGTTGATCCCCGCCACAAAAGCCTCTTTACCGGAAACCATCGAATGAACCCACCTGAACCGTGCACGAACAGGTTTAATGAGTGGCCAAATCTTTTCTGTGTTAATATCCACTGCATATAAACGTAAACTATCCTGGGAAGATTGTTCGGTCAAAAAAGAAATTTTGGAATCATTGTTCCAAACAAATGATTTTACATTGATATCATTCTGATAAGTAAGCTGTTTGGAGCTGTCCTGATGCAGTAAATCTATTAAATAGATATTTTTGCAATGATTGTCCATGCCAATATAAGCAATGAATCGGCCATTGGGAGAAATCTTAAAATTTGATTTTTCAGGTGTGGAAAAGAATTGATTGATGGGTATAGGGTCAACTTTATGTTGTTGGCATCCCAACATAGTCAATATACAGAAAAACAAAATAGTCCAAAATTGCAACCTCATAATCCCAAATGCGTCCTTATCAATTAACTCAAATATTGTAATTAAAAACCAAATTGCAGCCAATGCAACCTTATTTTTACAAGATATAGTAATTAAACGTAATATTCAAAAATAGCGTATAAAACCGTATTTTTGTTTATGTTTTTATATAATGTATCTATTATAGCAGAAGAAACAATCCATCATGAGATCGTTTCTTGGATTGAGGATAATATCGTGCAATCCCAAAAATTCCAAGTTCATTTTCTGGAGATGCTCCAGTCGCCCCACGAAGGAATAACTTATTGTATCCAAGTGGTCTTACCTTCGGAAGAACACATTGCTGACTTCCAACAGGTACATTTGATACCTTTACAACAACTTGTTTCGGAGTCGTACAAGGACAAGGTTTTCCTTTTTGACAGCACAATGAAATATTTAAAAAAATAAGGAGCTTTAAAGCTCCTTGTTTTTTTAATATAAACTAGAATTCTTTATTCTTCTTATTAGGCTCCAGTTCCTCGTCTTTCTCAGCAATTTCCATCGCTAGTTCGTACCGTGGATCATAACTTATTTTGGGCGTTAGGAAATGTAAAAGGATTAAACGGGCATACCTAAAATTAAAAGGGGCGAAAACTAAAATAGTAGCCGCCAATCCACTTATATAAACCCAGGGGGACTCGCTCCTGGTCAAAATTGCAATGATCACCGATACAGCTACAGTTTGTGCAACAGATAATGCATAACTCACATACATCGCCGCATAAAAATAGCCCGGTTCGACCTCATATTTAACACCGCAATGCCGACAGACTTCATTCATCTGCTGCTTTCGTAGGCTATAGACCTTTCCTTCAAATACATTTCCAACATGACATTTGGGGCATTTGGAATGTATCATCGCATGAAATTTAGATGTCGGCATTACTTTCTATTTTATCTCGTTAATAAATTTTTTGGTAGGTGGATTCTTTTTACGGTATTTTTTATACCAGAGATAGCCCAATCCGGCCGCAGCCAAATAAGGAATCACCAATAGAAACAAGATGCCATCATTCAACCCCTTTCCCTGCATATTCCCTTCTTTCGTGGAATTCTCGGCATTCAATGTACACATCGCACACTGTGCTCGGGAAATAGAAATCACCGAGCAGCTTAAGGTAAATATTACGAGTAGATATTTAAACCATTTCATAGCTCAAAGTTACTGAAAATTTAACGATTAGCGTACCAATGCTTCAAATTTGTCCCAAAAGCCATCTTGCGGCAATGAAGCTACCAGCTTCATCTCCTCTTTTTTTATGGGATGTGTAAACGCTAGCGATCGCGAGTGCAAACAGATGCTTCCCAATGAACTCCCTCTTGGATATCCGTATTTGTTATCGCCAACAATAGGACAACCCATCGCCGCCAGCTGCGCACGAATCTGATGCGTACGACCTGTAAGAGGTTCAACACGTAACAGGTAAAAGCCATTCAACTCACCTATTACCGCATAATCCAGTTCGGCATAGGTACCGCCTTTCACTTCACGCGGAAATGCTTTGGTCACTCTCGTCTGCCTATTTCGAATTAACCAGTTAATCAATTTGCCTTCAGCATTTCGCGGACGTTGACGCACAATGGCAAAATAAGTTTTTTTCACCGTACGATCTTGAAAAAACTTATTCATACGCTCCAGCGCCTTACTTGTCTTCGCAAAAAGAATCATACCACTTACCGGTCGATCCAACCGATGGATCACCCCCACATAAGCATCATTAGGTTTACCATATTTCTTTTTCAGGTAGATCTTCACCATATCTTCCAATGAAAGGTCGCCGGTTTCGTCAACTTGCACGATATCTCCTGCTCGTTTATTGATTGCTATTAGATGATTATCTTCGTAGATCACCTCTTTATCCGTAATTTCAGATTTATTCATTTCTTTTAAACTAAAGATCATCCAAACGTGCAATTATTTTAAATAATCCATTAAAAAAACGCACGACTTATTGTTGAGAAAATGCTCGGTCCTCCATCGTTTTCCCAACAACTGTAAAAATTTTCGACGAATTTTGTACCACATCCACTCAGAAAAAAAGGCCCTACGCAAGCGTAAAGCCTTTCCATATTTTGTTAATCAAAATTACTGCGCACTATCCGCCTTTAGTAATTCTGCTTTCTTTGCATCTTCTTTCATCTTCTTCTTGAAGAAGCCACGTAATAAGAAGTTATGTTGCAAAGCTTCCATATTCTCGTCTAATTTCTCCGTACTTGAATTCAAGTTGTTGATTGCTGACTTAATTTGGTTTGCTGAAGCAGGGTCGTTCAATAAGACACCGACTGCATTATCCTTATCATTCAATCGGCTCGAGGCATTATTCAAGTTATTGATCAACGCATTCGCCGTTTGGGATACGCCCTGCAATTGAGCTGCTGATTGACGTAAATTGGAGAAGATAGCGGTATCAGTCGTCAGATCATGAATCAAACCTCTATTGCTGTTCAACGAATTTGTCAATGTTACCAAGTTTGCGGATGCCTTGTTCGCATTGTTCATTGCTGCACTGATGGACAATAAACTAGCACGGAGCGTATTCACCATAGCCGTATCGGTCAACATCGCACCAACCATTCCTTTTCCATCTGCTAAGCCACGTGATATCTCGACAAAGTCTGTTGTAATCTTCGCCAAATTTTCATTATTTACCTGCAATGTTTCCATCATCGCCTCCATATCAGCGGTTTTGGCCGAACGTAAAAAATCGCCTGTTTCTACGGTAGGTGCATTCTGCGATCCCCCTGAAATAACAACAATCTTATTACCAATCAGTCCATCAGAACCTAATTTTGTGACTGCATCTTTACGAATATATTCCGCAGATTTCTCTTCAATAGTTAAAACAACTTCGACATCCTGTACACTTTTAAAATGGATATTTTTAATAATACCCACCTTAACTCCAGAAAACCAGACATTACTTCCTACTTTCAATCCTGCAACATCAGGAAATGAAGTTGTGATTTCGATGTTTCTTGTAAATTTCTTCTGTTGACTGCCCAAAATAAAAATCCCGGCCAAAAGAATCAATACGCCTAAAAAAACAAAAATACCAACAATGATTGCTCTTTTATTTTCTGCCTTACTCATGTATATTATAGAATAAAATTATAATTATAAAACGCTTTTACACGTGCGTCATCTGTATCAAAAATTTCCTCAAAAGACCCCTGTCTTTCAAACTTACCGTCCAATAACATCACAATACGATCTCCTACTTCCTTCGCGCAGGCCAAATCATGCGTAATAATAATTGACGATGTCTTATACCGCTCTTGAACTTCATTAATCAATCCATTGATGTCTAAGCAAGTAATAGGATCAAGACCCGCCGTTGGCTCGTCATACATCATAATCTCTGGCCTCAGGATTAACGTACGAGCTATACCAATCCGCTTACGTTGGCCTCCTGATAGTTCAGATGGCATCTGGTTGATTGCTTGGGATAAGCCTACACCATCCAACACCTCTTCCACTGCATAATTAATCTCAGATCGTGTGAGCTTCCGTTTATTTCTCACCAAAGGAAATTCCAAATTCTCACGAACCGTCATACTGTCATAAAGCGCACTATTTTGGAAAGAAAAACCTATTTTTAATCGTAATTCACGCAATTGACGATCGTTTAATTCCGTAACAGATTCACCTAATACATCAATTGTCCCTTCGTCCGGTTTTAATAATCCCGAAATCAATTTGATCAGCACCGATTTACCTGTACCCGAACGTCCTAATACAACAAGGTTTTCTTCCTTATATAATTCCAGGTTAACATTCTTTAATACACGATTATCCCCAAACGATTTACTGACATTTCTGATTTCAATAACGGATTGAGAATGATCTATATTTAATTTAGCTTTTTCCATATACCTCTATCCAAAGAACGATAAAACCTGAACTATAATTATTTCCTCAATAAATACAAGAAACATCGAAGCAACCACGGCCGCATTGGCGGCCTTACCGACTCCTTCTGTACCTTTAGAAGAAAAATATCCACAATAGCAACTAACAGCTCCAATGGTAAAGCCAAATATAACAGCGCGTAATACCATAGCGCCCAAATCCTTGAAGGCAATTGTTTCAAAGACCTGTGTAAAAAAGCTCAAAAAGCTCAAGTCATCTTTACTCATCATACTTAAGTAGCCACCTAAAAGACCAATACCTGCTACATAGAAACAGAGCACGGGGATACCAATAGTTGTAGCTATAATTCTACTTACAATCAAATATTTATAAGGATTCGTGCCTGATACCTCCATTGCATCAATCTGTTCGGTCACATTCATCGAACTTAATTCGGCACCAATTTGCGACCCTACTTTACCCGAAGCAATCAAAGCCGTTACCAGAGGAGCCAGTGCACGGACAATAGCAATGGAAATTAAGGATGGCAACATCGAAGTTGCACCAAATTCTTCCAAGGAAGGGCGAGATTGTTTGGTAAAGACAAAACCAACGATAAATCCTGTTAAACTGATCAAAGGCAAAGATTTATAGCCTATCTCATAGCATTGGCGAATAATTTCTTTGAATTCATATGGTGGTGTTACTAATTCGCGCCAAAACCGCAATAAAAAACGGTGAATGTTTGCGAATTCTAGAAAAAAAGTCTGAAGTTTTTTAGCCATTTAAAATTATGTCTATGTCAAATTAATGTGTCATAAAACACCTCATATGCTCAACAAACACGTAACAATTCGAGCGGTAAAGGTAAATAAAAAATATGTATCTAAAATTGTCGTTTATGTAAAAAGATCATCAATTTGACTTTTATATCTATAAAATCAGATTTATGCTGTACTGATTAAACCATTTAATACGTTATGCTGTCATAATAACAAAGACAATAGCATAGAGTTTTGTCGTACTTAAAATATTACGAAGATGAAAAATTTGGGAAATATAAAATATTGGGTATTGGGTCTAATCGGAGTTGCTTCTTTTACAAGTTGCACAACATCAATGGCCCAAAGAGGGGGATACTCAGGTTATAATAACTATAATAACACTGGGGTTTCATTTCAGATGTTCTATGATGAACTTTCACCATACGGACAATGGGTCAATGATCCAAACTATGGATATGTATGGATCCCTGATGCTGGCCCGGACTTCCAACCTTATGCGACCAATGGTTACTGGTCAATGACGGATTATGGTAACACCTGGGTTTCCGACTACGATTGGGGGTGGGCTCCTTTCCACTATGGACGATGGAATTACAATGACCGTTATGGCTGGGGTTGGGTTCCTGATTACGAATGGGGACCAGCATGGGTCAACTGGCGTCAAAGCAATGACTATTATGGATGGGCTCCATTGGGTCCCGGTATGAACATTAATGTTTCGGTCAATATCCCTATGAACTTCTGGACCTTTGTTTCAGTCAATCATTTCATGAACCGAAACATGGATAGATATTATGTAAATCGTCGCAATTATAACAACATCTATAATAGAACAACTGTGATCAACAACACCACGATCATCAATAATAATTATTATGTTGGTGGTCCGAGGAGATCTGACATCGAACGTAATACAGGTAGAAGTGTTACAGTCAACAGGATTACCAATGTCGATCGTCCTGGATCTGCGCGTAGTAGCAGCAATCGTTCACGGGCAAACGAAATCAGTATGTACCGTCCGAATGTAGACCGCAACACACGTTCTTCTGCACGTCCGACCAATGTTGTTGACGCTTCGACTCGCACACGCAGCAATAATAGTGCAATATCGGATCGTACCAACCGTGTCATCTCTAATCGGGATAACATCAATACAAGATCCGGAAACCGTGAATTATACATAGACAATAGTGGTAATGCATCGGTAAGATCACGTAATAATAACAGTACTACCGGATCTACACGTAGTTCTGGAGACAATAACAGCAGAACGAGAGATAATGGTTCGACCAACAGAAATAATGTAGGCACAACACCAAATTCGAACAATTACGATTTCAGAACACGATCCGACAGGCAGTCGAATCCAGCAAATAATAACAACCCTACTTCTACCGGTAGAACCAGACAAGGAAACGCTGTTGACAACGGTAGCGTTGTCAACAGCCGAAATACGGACTACAATGCACGCGTAAGAACGGGTACAAGCAACACAGGTGGAGCAAATTCTTCACGCGGTTCGCAACCAACAACAACACCGCAAAGAAATGGAAACTATGACTCGGGTAACAGTAGAACTCGTTCAAGCCAACCCGTAAACCAACCTGCCCAACCGGTGCAAAACAGAAGCTCTGAGGGTTCCCGAACAAGGTCATCAGCTCCTACAGTAAACAGATCAGGTTCGGCAAATAGCGGAAACTCTTCAGCGCCAAGGTCGAGATCATCTGAAAGCTCTGGTCGTTCGGGAGGTAGTTCAGAAAGAACAAGATCACGCTAAAAGATCAAAAAATTAAGCTTTAAAAAAGCGGGTCAGTAATGTACTGACCCGCTTTTTTTTTAACGTTTAACTATTCGAGGTGCTAACGTATTTTCTTCAATCATTAAAGACTTCGTTTCGGGCACTTATAGACTTATATAACTCGATATATACAGGATACCCAGTATCACGAAAGTTATATTTATGACGAACAATCCGAACAATTTCATGTTAATTAGTAAATTTACAGCTTTAAACAAAAATCAGATTAATAAAGATGGCTTCATTCACCTCTATATTAGATAACGACTTCTATAAATTCACCATGCAGAATGCGGTAGTCAAATTATTTCCCAAGGCAAAAGCACGCTACCACTTTATCAATAGAGGCCACCATAAGTTTCCGGAAGGATTCGACATCCTTCTAAAAGAAGCTGTAAACACAATGGCAGATCTACGCCTTACCAAAGCCGAGAAGGCCTTCTTTGCGAGAACTTGCCCTTACATTGATCCCACCTATTTTGATTTTCTACAGGGATATCGTTATGATCCAGATGAAATCAAAATCACCCAAGATGGGCCTGATCTCGAGGTTGTTATTGAGGGGTATTGGTACCGGACCATCCTTTGGGAAGTACCGCTAATGTCGCTCATTTGTGAACTTTTCTATGAGTCACAAGGTTTAATTCGTGCGTCAGATGAAGAAGTGATCGCGACAGCCAAAGATAAAATTGAAAAATATAAAAAACTTCATATTACTATTGCCGATTTCGGCACCCGCAGACGGCATTCCTACGAAGTCCACGATCTGGTTGTCCGTACTTTAAAACAATACGGAGAAAAAACCTTTATCGGAACCAGTAATGTTCATCTGGCCATGAAATATGAGACCAAACCTATTGGCACACATGCACACGAATGGTTTATGTTTCATGCAGCTAAATATGGCTATAAGATGGCCAACTTGCTGGGCTTGGAACACTGGTCCGATGTTTATCGGGGTGACCTTGGGATTGCGCTATCTGATACGTATACAACCGAAGTTTTCTTTCAGCAATTCGACAAAAAACTTACCAAATTATTTGATGGTGTACGCCACGATAGCGGCGACCCTTTGGAATTTGCAGACAAAGTAGTTGCGCATTACAAGAAAAATGGTATAGATCCGCTGTCAAAGACAATCATCTTTTCCGATGGGCTCGATTACGATAAAGTTGAGCGGATAGCGAATTATTGCGAAGGCAAGATATTACACTCCTTTGGTGTTGGCACCAACTTTACCAACGATGTGGGACTTAAACCCATGAATATCGTCATCAAAATGACCGATGCTCTCCCGGAGGACGACCAATGGACTCCTGTCATCAAACTTTCGGATGAACCAATGAAACACACTGGTGATGAAGATTCCATCTATATTGCTAAAAAAGTATTAATGATTGATAATGACAATGTATAGAGACGTATATGGTGAGGCATTGGATGATTACTTTATCCATCAGGAAGAAAAATTCCCATTAAAGCTCCATACAAGTTATGGGGACCAAGACGAAATGCCCGTAGAAGTTTTTTTTAGGGATGCAGATGATTTTCCAGAACTGGAGTTTATCGGATTATCTCTCTGTGACGGACGGGTATTGGATGTAGGTGCAGGAGTAGGCAGTCATAGTTTATATTTACAGGATAAGGGATTTGAGGTCGATGCATTGGAAATATCACAAACGGCCTGCCATATTATGCAACAACGCGGCGTGCAAAATATCGTCTGTCAAAATTTTTATCAATTTAACGGACAAAAGTATGATACGCTGCTGTTTCTTATGAATGGTATAGGCATTGCTGGTGACATTGCTGGTTTTAAAAAGCTATTGCATCATAGTAAAGAGCTCCTAACTGAAAAAGGCCAGCTTATTTTTGATTCCTCAGATATCAGTTACCTCTATAAAGATTATAATATCAAAAAGCCTGCCTACTATTTTGGAGAGATTCAATATCAATACGAATACAAAGGACAAAGGGGCACTCCCTTCAAATGGCTGTATCTAGATCAGGATAAGCTGATCAAAATATCCCACGAACTGGGCTGGGTAGTCCAGATTCTATATGAAGATGAAAATGATCAGTATTTGGTTCGTATGGAACCGAAAAAATAACAGACCTATTTCAGAACTTTAGGCACAACTGAAATGCATCAAAAAAACCTTAACTACCTGTTCGGTAGTTAAGGTTTTTTGCTTTCGTATGCTAAACATGGTCAGCCTGTTTCAGGGTTTCAACTACTACTTTTGGGATCTAATATAGATATCACCCATCGAAGTCTTCAGGATCACATCCTGTCCGCCACCATTCATTTTCCCTTTAACAGTATTTGACATGTTGTAAGGATTACTTTTAGGTTCCTCCACAGGTTTTTCAAACTGAAATTCATCCGCCGCATAGATATTGCCCATTGAGGTCTTCATATCTACGTTGGCGCCGAATTTTGCTGGAAAAGCGACATCCACAGCCCCCATTGCGGCAATAAGGGAAATCGGTCCTTTAACCGGTTGTACAAATTTGGCGACCACATCTCCTTGAGCGACCTTTACATTAATCGGCCCTGTTACATTGATCACTTTGACATCGCTCATCGTGCTGGAAATCTCCACCTCAGCTTTAACATCCTTTATCTCGATACCACCGCCATTAAAAAAACCGCCGCGACCTTTTACGCTAATAGGAAGATTAAAAGGAACACGCACATGTACCGAATCCTCCATTGGCATGCCCACCAAACTAATTTCGGTCACGCCAGCGTTATTCTGGATATTCATCCCCATTCCCGAATTATCGGACAAACCCGAACCGTTGACTACGCGTAAACCTTTAGCACGATCGTTTTCTTCCTGTTCCTCTACATTCGCTGTAATTAAAACTTCTTTGCCATTGTAGCCTTCGATAGCCACATTATCAAATTTTAGCAATAACTTCTCTCCTAAAGCAGGTACTTTAAACTCTTTCCAAACTTTCTTTCCACTATTTCCAACTGGCCCTCGCATTTCCCTAGGAGGTTTGGGTGCTTTTGGTGGAATAACACCTTCGGCGTTCTCCGTTATTTGGGCTTGCAACGCATTTGCAAAAAGCAAGACCATTCCCATAATCATTATTCTTATCCTTTTCATCGCTCTAATTATTTTATCCTTTATCTATTGTTTTTTTTCTATCTATTCCTGTGCGCTTAAGCGCTATTTTTCCAATTTATCGCGAAGGTCGCTATAGCGTCCTCACAATCTATACTGGTTCTATTGGTGCAACAGTACCGCATAAGCTTGTTCCTTTACAAACTTCAGGGTAAAGGGATCCTCTACAATAGCATTCAGCTTATCCTTTGTGCTATTTTTCATTTCCAATTCATCTCTCTGCCCAATCATTTGCATCAGTTCAACCTGCAATGTAGGATCGTTTTGTGCGACAAAAAAGTCCTGAACTTTTTGTTGTCTAGCTTCCGGCGTCATACTATCCAATAAGGTTTCAATGGCTGCCATGCGTACATTGCTACTTTCATCTGAAACTGCTATTTTCTCCAGCGCCAGTGTTGCATCTTCGTTCAGACTACCCTGTTTTTGAAGACCAAGTACAGCCGCCAGACGTGTACTAGCCCTGATGGAGTCTTGAAGCATTTCGATATAATCCTGTTTTTTCTCTTTCAGATTCTTGTCCTTAATTGCTTTTGGCACCTCCGTCTTCGCTACACGAATTATTTCTTGATTAGCTATCATTGTCTGTATGGTTCGAATAGGTTTCTCCTTTTCAACTTTTACAGAAGCTTCCCGCTGGGTAGATTTTTCCATTACTTCCGGTTCTTTTTGAACAGTAACTGGTTTGATATTCGTTACTTTAGCAGTATGGTCAGATCCACCGTTCTGATTAAAAACTAACAATGTAGCAGTACCCACCAATAATATCGCTGCCGCAATGCTCGCCCACCGCCATAAGGGTTTGATTTTCTTTTCCTGTACCTGAGGAACCACCTGTGGTTTGATTTTATTCCATAAATCCGCAGACGGCTCTTTTTGGTCAAATGCATCCCGGTTCGCATTTACAAAATCCTTCAAATTATCCCGCATAATTATACCTCTCCTTCAATTGTTCGTAAATTTTCTTTTTGGCACGGTGGTATTGACTCCGTACCGCCACTGCTGTCATTCCCAAAGATTCAGCCACTTCATCATGGCTCATATCTTCAAAAAGATAAAGATTGATGACCATCTTAGGGATCCCAGTCAACTGATCAATTACAGATTCCAAATCAGTCAGCTGGCATTCGCGCCATTCCTTTTCCAGTAGTTCGTCTTCGCCCTCATCTTGGATTTCCAAATCATCAATTGGTGTATAATACTGCTTATTCTTCCGCAAAAGAGATATCGCCTTATTCACCCCCATCCGTCGCAACCAAGCCTCCACACTAAGTACCGCCTGCCATTTATCCGATTTTGAGAAAAACTCAACAAAAGTCTCTTGCAAAATATCCTCGCTTTCCTCCTGATTGGACAAAATCCGATAGATTGAATTAAAAATCTTCTTCGCATAGCGATGGTAGAGCTGTGTAAATCCCGACTCATTACCGGATTGGCACATTGCTAATAAATCTTTATCGCTAAGTTGATTTTGCACGTTTACTATTTAATACCGTTAATTTCTATGTTTCTATTCTATAGTCGGACAGCACCAGAAAATGTTGCAATTTAATTTTATTTTTTTTCTAAGATAAATAAAGAGCCATTTACAGGCGTCAACAAATACGTTTTTTGAACTTTATAGGCTAAAAAAAACACCCTAGGAAATCCCTGGGTGCTTGCATTAACAAAATATACTTCATGAAGTTTTATAAAAGCTTCATTGGATAAATGTTATTTTATTTTTAGATAGGTTTCAATGATCGTATGCTTTACCCCAAGTTCAGGCAGGTTTTCCTCCCCCCGTTGAATAAGTGTGTCCCCTTTAAATTCTAACTCAAAATCAAACTTGTTACTTTCCCAGTCACGCAGGCTACAGTATTGTAACCGTTCCTGATAATTTTTGCCGTCAAATGAATAAGTTCCTCCGCCAGCGAGAAAATGAGGTTCCTTCCCTTTCCCCTTCTCCTTATCATGATTGAAAAACGAAAAATGATCTTCATTAAACATCTTAAACATTTCGGTTTTACTGGTATCCGTGAATGCGGTCACCGTATCTTTTCCTTTGATCGTCTTACT
This sequence comes from Sphingobacterium sp. UBA7249, assembly GCF_002472835.1. Lineage (NCBI taxonomy): Bacteria > Pseudomonadati > Bacteroidota > Sphingobacteriia > Sphingobacteriales > Sphingobacteriaceae > Sphingobacterium > Sphingobacterium sp. UBA7249. The sequence continues at coordinate 115,721 of NZ_DKST01000013.1, forward strand.
TTCCAAAAGTCTATATGTTCCGGTCAATGTATTGGCTTTTGTAGCCTCATTTTTCTTTTGCTTTTCACCAACGCTATTACAGGAAAAGACAATACACGGCAAGGCCGCAATTAGTAAAATTTGATTTTTTAGGTTCATCATATTTTGATAAGAGGTTTAAAGAGGCCAAACTACGAAAGTTCAGCCTCAAAAAAAACTATTGTGATTATTTGTCCCACCAGACCCTGCCAGCGAGGTTATCGCCACCTGGTACCGCTGAAGAAGCGACCTTATAATTTTCTCCATTTATGGCCGCTTCATTTGCAGGATATGGGAAGCGACGTGGGATAGTGCCTGATGTTGCATTTCCGGGATAGTTTACAGGAATCAGTGCTGGGATACCAGTTCTCCGCCAATTACTCCAAGTCTCATAAAAATCCAGCATCGTAATGGTATGGACCCAATACTGCATATTTATTTGTTTCAAGCCATCCGTCGTATTAAATGGATGTGCAGTTAAGTACGCGTTCGCTTCGGTGTCACTGATAGCCAAAGAGCCATCATATTGACTCAGATAGGTAATGCTTGCCTTCACGCCTTTTTTATAATGATCGGCCGCACTACCACCTATCCCCCAACGTTGGGCTGCCTCTGCCAAAAGCAGTTCAGATTCACCGTAAGTCAAAATAAATGTTGCACCAGTCCGCTTGATCATATTAGGGTTGGGTGAGGAATATTCCGCAAAGGTCGTGTAGCTTGGATCGCTACTGATATTATACTGCGCATTTGCTCCCAAATCTTTTCCATTAGGCATCCCTTTTTGCTTTGTTGGGTCTGTGATAAAACTCCCATTCTGTACTTTGTCGTTTTCTGATAAATATAGTTTTGTAACAGCAACCTTTTGTAGCCTCGGATCATTATTATTTTTTAGATAGTCAATAAATGTTTTAGACCATTTTACATAATAATTCTCTTGACCACCATCGCCCAACAAAACCTGGCTATTTCTATTTTGAGTCACCCTAGATCCTGATTCATCATGTAAAATAAATGCATTGTCAGCATTACTATCCATTGTCTTACCCGCAGCTTTCTGCACATATTCCTTCGCTTTTGCTTCATCCACTTTCACTAGACGCATAGCTGTACGAAGTAGCAGAGAATTGCCAAATTTACGCCATTTGCCAATATCACCTTTATAAATAATATCTCCCGTCACTTTGTCTCCATCATCTTTTAATGCGGCAGTAGCCATTTCAAGTTCCTTGAGCAAATCATTATAGATGTCCTGCTGCTTATCGTACTTCGGTTTATAAACTTTGGTATAAAAACCCAGTCCGGCCTCCGAATATGGAACATCGCCATACAAATCAGTTAAGCGTGCAAAAATTAAAGCTTTCCATATACGTGCGACATTGTATAGATTAGCATATTTCGGTTTGTCTTTTGTAAACTCAACCACATCCACAATATTACGTACCTGCTCAATATAGGCCCCAACCGTACCCGTACCCCAATAAGCCGCAGTATAGCTTTCATTCAGCATATATTTATCCCCCGCCCAATAACTCACCACAGTCGATAAACCCTGCATCATTGTCGACGAGTAAATCAGATTGCCACGCCAAGTATCGTATGCAAAATCAAAACTTCCAGTGTAAAATAATTGTGCAGAGCTCAATGTATAATTTGGATCCCAATTATCTTTACCATAAGCAACTGGATCTGTATTTATGTTATCAAAATCTTTTGTACAGCTACTTTCCATAAATAAGGTAGCTGCTATTAAACTAATAAATACCGGTTTAATATATTTTTTCATGATTGTTTGCAATTAGAATTTAACACTTAAATTAACACCGTAGGTACGCACTGCTGGTACGCCACCAAGTTCTAACCCTGGGAAGGTTGCATTATAGCTCGATTCCGGATCAATATTATTTGTTTTCTTCATGATCGTCCAGAGATTGCGTGCTACCGCACTTACCGTAATCGACTTGACTTTGTTATTGAATAGGTTGGACGGGAAAGTATAGCCCATAACGACCTGTCTCAACTTCACAAAATCAGCGCTGTTAACAAATATCTTGGATACATTATTCGCAGTATTGGTGTAATAGGTAGAGGCTGTTCTACCCAAGCTTTCACGATCAGCCACAGTTTCTTGATGCAACCCAAAAATATAACCATAGTAATCTGTTCCCGAGAAAAGCTTTCCACCCCATTTTCCATCAATTAAAAAAGAGAAATTGAATCTTTTGTAGTTGAATTCGTTGTTCCATCCAGCAAACCATTTATTCATAGCCGAACCATAGGACTTTAACTCACCCCGGTCAGGAGAACCGTCGGCCAATTTTACGATCTCACCATTACTATCGTATTTATAATCGAAAGCCATGATCTGAAAAGCGGGCATACCAACTTTATTCATTAAATATCCTACACCCGAACGTGAAGTAGCCACTATCTGTTCGTCCATTCCCTCAGCCAATGAAATCACCTTATTATCGTTGTAAGAACCATTCAATGAGGATACCCATTTAAAATCTTCCGTTTTGAAAATAGTAGCTGAAATCAATGCTTCAAATCCTTTATTTTGCATTTTGCCGGCATTGAGTACGGCGCCAGCATAACCGCTTGCAGAAGGTGTTGTGATAAAGGAGATCTCATCTTTCGACTTCTTGTTATACCATGTTAGATCCAAATTTACACGATCATTAAAAAGGCGCAACTCCGTTCCGATTTCTAACTCAGTTGCTGTAGAGGCTTTCAAGGAAGAATTCGGAATATTCACATTGTTAATAACCCCTAAAGGTTGTCCGTTGAGTACCTCACTTCTAAAATTATAGGTTAACAACGTTTGATAGGGATCTGTTGCTTGTCCTACCTGAGCAAAACCTGCCCTCAACTTTCCAAAACTCAACCACGACGGTTTTAGATATTCTGAAAAGATAAATGAACCCGAGATAGCAGGATAAACAGAGTTCAATTTATTATCCACTCCAGGTGTAGCTAAGGTAGAAAACCAGTCAGAGCGTAAACTACCAGTCAAATAGGCCACATCTTTATACGCAAATTCCAATGTTCCATAAGTTGATTGTGTTTCCGATTCACTTTCGAGATACGCTACCGATTTATTTTTTGCGTTCAAAATATTGTAAACACCAAATATTGCGAAGTCAGTACCTAAATTGGTCGTCTGTCTGATTTTCGTATTTCTGTAACTCGCACCGAGATTAGGTGTAAGGGAATAATCTCCGACAGTGAATGACTTACCAACCAAAACATCGGCATTAATATCCGCAAATTTGGTTTCCTGCTCAGCGATTTTACCATTCTCATAATAACCGGTTCCGGAAGGAACAACATTCTTATAATGATCGGTATAACCATCTCTTCCCGCCCTTCCCTGAACAAACAAACCATTACCCAGCGTATACTTTGCTGTTACGGAAGCTATCGAACGATCCCGGTTCGTATTATTGATAAACTCATTCGCTGCAAACCAAGGGTTGGTCGCATATACATTCCCTGAATTATAGAGTATCTCTTTTCCATTGCCATCTTTCCATGGTTTTAAATCATTAATATTAATACTTGTCGGTAAAAACATGGCATTATAATTGGCATTTCCAGCACCGTCAGAAACCATTGGGCGATTTTTGACTTGCTCCAGAATCATATTATAGCGTGCATCGATCGTCAATCCTTTAAGCGGTTCAAAAAGTCCGACCAAATTGAACGACTGTCTTTTCAAACCCGAATTTGGAACAACAGACTTGTTATTTACATCTGTTCCTGACAGACGAATTGATCCACCATCAAATGATTTATTTAATGCTAGCGTATTTGTCCATGTCGAACCTGTTCTATAAAACCTTTTAAGATTTCCATCTTGTAACGAATACGGTCTTTCTACTCCATCAAATTGTACGACGGGTGTTCCATCCAACCTTGCTCCCCAGCTAGAACCACCAACCTGGGCAGCACCCGCTTGGTTATTTGGTTTTTCACCATTAGCCCCTTGGCCATATACTGTCTGCCAGTTTGTATTGTCTATAATTTGTTCGCCGACAAAATTGCTGTTAAAATCGATTGAATTTCCTTTTCCGGATTTGGTCGTAATTAAAATCACCCCTGCTTTTGCGCGTGACCCATATAAAGCTGAAGCTGCCGCGCCTTTTAACACCGAAATACTCTCAATATCGTCCGGATTGATATTACTGATCGCATCACCTAAATCTGGTGCATTGTCCCACTGACTACCTGCGTTTCCCTTGGTGTTCGTATTGCCAATACCCACGGGTTTGCTCTCCATAGGTATACCATTGATTACATACAAAGGTTGATTGGTTTGATTTAAACTAGAAATCCCACGTATGGTTACATTCGAAGCTGCCCCTGCACCACCTGAAGTCGAACTAATATCCAAACCTGCGACTTTTCCGACAAGTGAGTTCATCACATTATTTTCCCGTGCAGTCGTCAGGGACTCACCAGCAACTTGTGTGACGGAATAACCAAGGGAACGTTTTTCCTTTTTCATGCCCAATGCGGTGACCACCACCTCATTTAACATTCGGTTATCTTCCACTAAAATGATTTTCATATCGCCATCCTTCGTTACAGCTACTTCCTGTGAGGTATAACCTGCAAAAGAAACAATCAATGTATTACCGGTTGAGGCTTCAATTGAAAACCTTCCGTTGATATCGGTCGCCCGTCCTACGGCGGTACCTTTAACACGTACACTGGCTCCTGCTAATGGATTCCCTTTATTATCTGTCACTATACCCGAGATGGTAACCTGTTGCTGTTGGCTAATCACCACAAGGCCTTCTTTGGATACCGAATAAACCAGTCCACTTTTATTGAAAAGCTTCGCCAGAACGTCCAATACTTTTGTATTATTAACATTGACTGACACTTCTTTATTTAAATTCTCGTTGGTCGAATTGTAAACAAAATAATAATCACTTTGCTCTTCGATCAGTTTAAGTACCCTGCTCAGCTTTGTTTTTTGAACATCCAGGGAAACTTTTTGTTGGGAAAATACAGATGCTGAGACATTGATTACAGCACACGTAGTCATAATTAAGGCTAGTTTCATCCGGATAATGAATCTAAAATGCACAATATATCCATTGCGCATTTGCAATAAGCAATTTTTAATCATATTTTAGTGTTGGTTAAAATTAATGTTAAGCAGCACGCCCCAATGTTGCTGCTTTTGGTTAATCATTTTTTCAATGAAGGATGGTGTTGGTCCACCATCCTTTTATTTTTCAGAGATCGTTATTTTTTTCTCATATAATTCAAATTTAAAAGGTTCAACTTTTTGTAAAGCACTCAGTACCTGCTCAATATTTTCTTTACTAAAGGTTGCAGTAAAGCGATATCTTTTTAATTGTTCGCCTTGGAGCTCAATATCCACATCATACCAACGTTCCAGCGTCCGGCGTAAAGATTCGAAATCTTGGTCCACAATTTCCAATCTATTTTCCTTCCAGGCGATATCGGGTATTTCGGCAGTATTGGACTCCATCGCCGGAATATTTTCAATGGCGATTTCTTTAATAGGTAATTTACTGAGGGTTGGTTTATTTCCTTTATTTGGATTGACTAGAACCTCATCTTGGTTTTTAAATAGGATAATTTTCTGATTTGGCTTAATAACAACGGAGTTCTCCCGAAGCCCTTTGCTTTTCATCTCAATCGATCCTTCCACCAATACCGCTTCTGCCGTGGGTTCTTCGGGATAACTTTTCACATTGAAAGTAGTGCCCAAAACTTTGATATCAAAATCAGCAGCCTGCACCATAAATGGCTTTTCCGTATTTTTTGCTACCTGAAAATACCCTTCACCAACCAACCTCACTAAGCGCAACTCGCTGTTAAAATCCGAAGATACTTCCAATTTGCTTGCAGAGTTTAAGGTAACAGTACTACCATCGATTAGCTCAAAGGTCTTCTTCTCGCCTTTTCTTGTCTGATAAACCTGGCCAATATTAGCCATTGCTTGAGGAATGGTATCATTTGTTGGAAGCGTATAATACCATACGCCGCCTGCCACTAAAGCAACCAATACCGCAGCAATAGCAGCCCATTTTTGCCAGGTTATTCGACGGATAGGTAAGGATTCAACGGGAACATTTTGAAGATCAGTCTTCAATCTTTCCATTTGCTCATGGACAGATTTTCGATTTCCAACCAATATTTGGTAAAGACGTTTTGCTTTTAAGATCATTTCAGCCTGGTCTGGATGATTTAAGCTGTATTGTTGCCAATAAAGAATGCAGTTTTTATCCTCTCCGGAACAATACTTTTGAAAAGTATCGTCAATCAAAAAATCTTCTAACTGCTTATAATCTTTTTGGCTCATTCTAATGGGTATTTATCTTATAGTGCCCATGATGAGACCTTTTTCCTAAGAAAAAAACAACATATTTCACAAGATATTAATTACCAGTACTTTATTTTATTCTAAAGCGATATTAAAATCAGAGATATGCTATTCAGTAACTGATAAATGCCTTACATGCATCAGCTCTTGTAGTCAATAGTATTAAATATCCTTTAGCTCTTGCCGCAAGATTTTCAATGCGTCATAAAGCGTATTGTAAGCCGTCTTGACAGACATCTGCGTAGTTTCCGAAATCTTTTCGTAAGAATAGCCTTCAAAAAACTTTAGATTGACCAATTGCTTCTGGCGAAAAGACAATTTTTCCAACGCTTCTTTTAAACGGATCTGAATAATCTCATTGGTCTGTACTTTGATCACAAACTCGTCGTATGGCATCTCGATCCATTCATCTTCTGCTTTGACGTTCTGAAGTGCCGTATTAATTTTATGCTGCTTTTCGATCAGACGCAGAATACGCCTTTTTAGAAAGGTAATGAGATAGGACTGTACATTTTCGACGCGTTCGAGCTGTGTTCTTTTCTCCCAGATCTTGACAAAAACCTGGTCGGTAGCCTCACTTGCCAGGTCACTGTCACCACAGGTCCGGATTCCAAAATTAACAAGCTCTTGGTAAAGTGCCGCATAAAGATCAAAAAACGCGGCCTCATCACCCGTACGAATACGCTCCCACAACAAACGGTACCCCATTTTATTTCTCATAACAAAGCATATAATCCGTATTTAAGCTAATACAAGTCCTTATTTCCAAAAGTATAAACTTAATCGGTAAAAGGAAAAAGTTTTTATCTTTAAGTATAGTGTTTGTATATCGTCTAAAATTATAATTACCGTATTTTTCTGTATTGTTTTAGATCCATTATCGTAAATTAGCCGCTTCAAATCTTACACGACGCAACTCGCATAGCGTGTAAATAAATTGATTAAACAATTTTGGGCCTTTGGGCCTTCAAGTAAATATATTCAATGAAAACCATATTTGCGATAATAGGCAGCGCAAGCGAACATTCATCCAATCATCAGATTGTACGTCATCTTCAACACAAGTTAAATCCAGAGATTAATCTTGTGCTCTTTGACCGCTTAAAAGAACTGCCGCATTTTGACCCAGAGGAAAGCACCTCCCAGCCACCAATAGAAATCATTGCGCTACGTCAGGTCATCCAGGATGCGGATCTTGTATTGATCAGCAGCCCAGAGTATATTTTCAGTGTACCCAGTGGATTGAAAAATTTGCTTGAATGGTGTGCTGCGACTACTATTTTTACAGACAAACCCGTCTCCATTATTACCGCGTCTGCACAAGGAGAAACGGGGCATGCCGAATTACAGCGGATCATGCAGGGACTTGGAGCACAGCTTGATCCTAGAAAAAACTTGCTTATCCAGGGGGTAAAAGGAAAATTAGACGCAGTGGGAAATATCTGGGACGAGAAGCTCGATCAAGAACTTGATGCCCTTGCAGAACAGCTCAAGAAATCCTAATTAAATGCTATTGAATCCATCTATAGCGCTATAGCAATGGAATAAAAATCATATTAAATGTGCAAAGATTACTAACTTTACAACATGCAAGAACAAATCAATAATCCATTACACGGGAAACGATTAGATACTATCATCACGTATCTCGTAGACTATTATGGGTGGGAAGAACTTGGACAAAGGATAGCCATCCGATGTTTCAATGAAAACCCGAGTATAAAATCCTCTTTAACTTTTCTACGGAAAACACCTTGGGCGCGTGAGAAGGTTGAACAGCTCTATGTCAAAACCTTGGGCAAAAAATAACCTTATTTCCAGGTTAATGCAAATAATCTGATTATTAAGCATATCTTTGCAGCCATGAAAAAAATTGCCGACTACCGAAAGTTGTTAAATGTGGATAAATCAGCGGATCTTAAGACCCTAAAATCCACCTATCGGACGATAATGAAAGAATGTCATCCGGATAAATTTGTCAATGACGAAGAAGGTCGTTTGGCTGCTGAACAAAAGAGTGTAGAAATGATCGAAGCTTATCATTTTTTAGTAAGCATCTGCCCAGAAACTATTGAACAACAATTGCCCATTTATACAGAAACAATTACGAATTCGGGTATTCAGGATATTGATTGGAAAGCCCAAATATTGACGATTACATTTCACGATGGCAGTCAATATGAATACTTTGGTGTCCAACGAAATGATTATGTAAAATTTGTCAATGCAGATTCTTTAGGACGATTTGCACGTAGACATGTTTTTCATTCCTATCCTTATCGGAATGTGCTGAAAACATCCACGGTTGTCGCATAATAAAAACGAATTACATACGTACATTATATATATACGGGTTTATTGACCGCATATTGGCTAAAAGCGTAAGCGCCCTTTGTTGATATAACAAAGGGCGCTTATGTAAAATGTTAAATGTTTAAAAGCTATCTATATAACAGCTGACTAGCTCAAATAGTTTTAATTTTATAATTTTAGCATTAGGCCAGCTATTCCACCACCGTAAAATGTATTTCTTGTATGGTCTCTTCCCCAAGCTTTCCAACGAGTACCACCAATAGGTACAGTATTCTCATCCCGTTCAGCATAATTGAAACTCGGTGCTACAAATATGGACAAGGCATCGGTCAATTTATAGGCCGGGATAATACGCAAAGAAGATTGGTGATTATCCAACAGTTTAAATTTATCTGTTAGATGATTGCGTGTCGTAATTTCTGCGCGAAGCGCAAACTTAGATCTATTCAGTAACAACGCCCCCAACCCTGCTTCAAAAGCATATTTAGAGGGACCATCATCAACAAGAGCCACCCCGGCTCCCAATATACTGTAGAGTACCCGTCCTCCTGAACGAAACTGCAGCCCGAGATAATGTTCATCATCTATTGATAACGATAGACTTTTTTCTCCATTTTTGATAAAATTCAATAAGCCAACTGGATAATCGCTGCTGTCAGCGATATTAACAATTCCCGCGAGCTGAAACCCTTTAACCTTTTTGGCCCTATTCGCAATTCCCGCAATTTGAATACCCACATCGTCGCTACTATTATTCAATACCCCTGCTAATTGCGTCGTCCCCGCTGCCTGTCGTGCTGTATTTGCAATTCCGGCTATTTGGACCACTCGGACGGTATCGACTTTGTTCAATACACCCGCTATCTGAACTCCCTTTGAACTCCCAAAAACCCGATTCCCTACCCCCGCTAATTGTACTCCGCTTACATTTCCACCAACCGTATTGAATACCCCAGCCACTTGAAAGCCCTGCATATTATATTGGTTGATATTGAATACCCCGCCTAGCTCCACACCTTTCACACCGGCTGTCGCTCCGCCGATAATATTTAATGAAAATTTATTGACTATCTGGGACCGTATAAAGCCATGCGAACTTAATCCCGGTGTCATGGATATTTGATAAGGGCTATATAAAAACATACCGCCAAGGTTCATACTCTGAATCCGTTGTGCAGGAGATAAAAAGACCCTTCCGAAAAATGACTTATAAAGACCATGATCTTCCTCATAACCCTCAAAATAACCATATTCGCGTTTCTTTTTACCTCCAACCTGCGCTTCAATAGGAAAGATAACCATCACACTGGTATCACGAAACATTTCCTTGCTCACATTAACAGCGATCAGACTACTCTTTTTCTTGACATCCAATTCAAAATAACCGTTCTTGTCCGTCAAAGTAGAAAGCAAAGCACTTCGGTCAAAAATGCTGGCATTGGAAATCGGGTTGTTGGTCCGGATATTTTTGATATAACCGGTGATAACGACTTTATTTTTTCCCGGGGTCTGCACTTCAAAATCTACAGACATACGCTGTGGCGTGTACTGGACGATGATATGTTTTCCAAGTTCTTTAAAGCTATATTCTTTGCCCAAAATCCCATCGAGATAGTCATATAAGTTTCCCTTAAATGCCTTCGGAGAAATGATACTATCCATCTGTAAAATGTTTCCATTAAAAGAAAACAAGACGTCTTGCCGTTCCTTTAATAGCTGAAAGACTTCGCCGACCGTAGTTTTTGAAAAAGCAGGCATCTGCACCTCATCGGCGAGCTTATGCTGCGCTAGCCCCCATTGAAAGGAGCATAGCAGCGTAAATAGGATATATAATCTGATTCGATTGCTAAAAAATAATATCATGACGTTTTTTATACAATGTTGTTTCGGAGACATATTAGCGCTTTTGATTATTTATCAAGTGAATTTCCCTGCCTTCGACCTCGACTTTTAAGTCCAAGCTCTTTGCCATCACTTTAATGATTTCGCTTAGACTATTTTGTTTAAATTCAGCCGTATAAGGTATTTTTTGAACAATAGGATCATCTATAATAATCTTGTAATCATACGCTCGGCTCAGCAGCTCCACGACCTTCTGCAAAGGTGTATTTTCAAAACTAAACTCTCGGTCTACATAGTATTTATAATATTTATCCTGAACAGGCTTCTTCTCAACCCTCATGGTGTCTGTATCCCTAATCGTTACCATCTGTTCAGGTCGCAGCAAGATCTCTTTATCTGCATAAGCTATCTTAACCAAACCTGTAGCGACAATAATCTCTGTTGCATCCGGAATGCGACGCACATTAAAGCTCGTTCCCAGTACGGTAATCTTCGTATTGCCTGTTGCTATCACAAAAGGATGCTTTTTATCTTTATGCACCTGAAAGAACACTTCTCCTCTCGCTAATTCAACATTCCTATTTTTATTGCTCCATGTCCTTGAATAGGCTAATTCACTATTTCTGTTGAGTGTTACCATCGACCCATCAGGTAGTGAATCCTGACGTACACCGTCTTGGGTTATAAAATGTATTTTCTCCCGTTGTGAACGGTCAAACACGTAGAATCCGAACATGCAGATAAGCAAAATACCTGCTGCAGCCCACCAATTCCAATGAATGATTCTTGTTCCGGTAAGTTCCGAAGCTCTCCGGTCCCTAGCGATCTTAAATTCAGTCCAAGCCTTATCCACATCCACTTCTGGCACCTCCAGGGGTTTGGGTAAGCTATCCCATAACTTTTTCATTTGCAAATATGCCTCCCTATTATTAGCATCATTTTCCAACCATTCCTCTACGATCATACGCTCGGCTTCATTCGTTTCCCCAACCATATATCTTTCTAACAATTCCTTATTCATCGCATATAGATAAGATAGAAATACATTTTTCATTTTTTGGTATTCGGCCCGGTTCTCAGGATGTTCATCCAACCAACCTTGTACCCTATTATTCTCTGCTTCATTGGTATTCCCAACGATATATCTTTCCAGTAATTCCTTATTCATAGTATATAGATGATATAGAAAATAATCAACGTCAAATAGTCCATAAGCTCAATACGTAAGTGACGCAAAGCCTTGCTCATATGTCCTTCCACTGTTTTTATCGACAGGTCTAATGTTGCTGCGATATCCTTATATTTCATCTCCTGAAAACGGCTCAATTCAAATACAGTCCTACTCTTTTCAGGCAAACCAGAAAGTGCCACCCTTAACTTTTTATCGAGGTCCTTGCTGCTTTCATCTACAGCTGGTTCCCACCCCTGCCTATGCTGTTCATAAGACTGATATTTAAGCTTACGTTGCTCCTTCTTAAGGGCATTCATGCTTTCATTATAAATGGCACGGTATAGATAGGCCTTCAGTGAAGTATGAATCAGCTCTTCCCAATCTTTCTCCCATAATCGCAGAAATACTTGCTGTACGACCTCCTCGGCCCCATCACTATCCCCTAGGTACCTAAAAGCATAACGATGCAATTCCTTGTAATGCGCCCGAAAAAGCTGCTCGAAATTCTTTTCTTTATTTTCCGACATCGGTTAACTCTATCCTATTGATTAAACAATCTACTTTATTACTAAGACATCCCAAGTAGCTATTACCCTTATTATTTTTTTACTTTTTTTTCTTGGTTAGAATAACGGCCTATTGTAGCATCCCATCTCCATTATACAAATAGAAACTAAAGTTAATTATCTGAAAACAGAAAATTGTTTTTTTCTAAGGGTATAACGGCTTTCCGTTGTCATAACATAAAAGTGCATTAGAATATAGAAAACAAAAATAGTATTAAAGATGAAAACAACATTCAAAGCGGCCTTATTGGCAATGACAGTATTAGGAATAGCAGGTACAGCGCGAGCACAGGAAGTGACCTATGGTATACAAATAGGGAGCAACTATCACATGACATCATTGGGGAACAAATCCGTTAAGGATAATAATGGTAAAGTAGGCGTTTCTGTCGCTGCATTTGCCCGTGTCGGGGATCGTCTCTTCTTTCAGCCCGGTATCGGTGCCAGTTTATTGCGGAAGGAATATACGTTTGAAAACATACAGAAGACACCTAAATTTTACCAGGTTAATCTTCCATTACAAGTTGGTTATAAATTTTTAGAAAATGGCGATTTCAACCTTCGTGGCTTATTAGGACCGCAATTAAACTATGATTTAAAAACTGTCAAATCCAGCGCGACGACCGACTATAAGAAATTCTCTCTTGACGGAAGGGCAGGAATTGGGATAGACGTCAGCCGCTTTACCGTAGACGCTTACTACAGTCATGGATTCACAAGCGTGGACAAAACGTTGGACGCCAAGAACAAAACGATTGGCATTATGGTTGGCTATAAATTCTAATCGTGATTCATTTAAAAACAACTTTAAAACACCATTTCAAAAAAAATGGTGTTTTTTTTATTTAGATTTTATTTTTTGTCAATAATTATTATTTTAGCGCTACAAAAAAATATTCCTGAAAGACTTAGTATAGGATTATCCTATCCACTACTGTTGGAATAACTCGGGATGTAGCGTAGCCCGGTATCGCGCCAGCATGGGGTGCTGGAGGTCGTCGGTTCAAATCCGGCCATCCCGACATAAAAATAAAAGACCACTTAATTAACGTAATTAAGTGGTCTTTAGATTATAGAGCATGATTGCAGCTGTCGAATGTAACGGGAAACCTTTTGATAAATTAAATTCTTTCATACAATCAGACCTTCCTGTATAAGCCATAAACCATTTCCTGCTAACGTTAAAGGTTCCCAACAAGTAGTCTTTATCAGCACAGTCCGTGTTTTGACGTTTGTTGATGCTGATTCGAGTTTCCTTCGCAACCACTATACCCCTTCTTCGACACATAGAGTAGGTAAGAGCGGAATAAAACCGGGTTGATCAAGCAATAAGTCCGAGTTAAACACGGACTCAACACGGACTCAGTACGGACTCACCTCGCTCACATGGAGAAGCAGATACGGCGATATCTCGAAGGAGACTCGTTTCACCACAGAATGATAGCCGAACAATATAGCTCTGACGGCAGTAAGATTGTCCAATGAAAAAGGTATCTGGATTACTGAGACACACCAGTAATCCAGATACCTTTACAACTTAAAAATTAGCAAACAGTTTTTTGCTATTACTAATAACCTGGATTTTGTTTCAGATTCGGGTTAACCGCTATCTGTTGGCTCGGAATAGGATATAACAATGTTTTCGGATCCGGATCCGCAGCCTTTTCCTGCCAAGCCAGTAAAAACTTGCCAAATCGGATTAGATCTTGTCTTCTCCAGCCTTCCCAATACAGTTCACGGGCACGTTCATCCAATAAATTGTCCAATGTCAAGGCTGTTAAATTAGTCACACCACGATTGGTACGAATACTATTGACCAAAGCCAGGGCCTCACCAGCCGCACCAGTACCCCCTCTCAAAATCGCTTCCGCTTGCATTAACAGCACATCCGAGTAACGAAAGACTACCCAGTCGTTATTTCGTTGTCCCGTAACGCCATAATCAAATGCATATTTCATTGGACGGATACCTGCCGTTTCCAGCGTAGCACCAGATGTACGGATTGTCACTTCTCGCGTAAAGGATAATGGTGCGCTGGACGGATTACGTGCCATTAATGGCTTATTTGTACTCCAATTATATTGCTGACCTGCAAAAAAGCCCACATTTTGGCGTCCGAATTCTTTTTTTCGATTCGACGTTGTATCTGCAGCGTACTCGTAGTAAATACCCCTACGTTCGTCCGCGGCAGCGAATTTATCGTAATAATCTGAGAGCGTACACCAGCCGTTCCACCCGCCAGGATTCATATTATAATGGGCTATTGTATTCCAAGTACGATCCACATTTCCACCTCGTTCTCCATTTTTGTTGAACAAGGTATAGATATTCTCCGTAGACTTTTCATCGTTATCAGGAGCAAAATTATCAAAATATTTTCCTTTTGCAGAAACTGTATAGGCCCCGCTCGTAATAATTTCCTTAGCTAGTGCAATTACTTTATTCATGTCATCTGCTGCGAAAGCAGGTGCTTGCCTATTCAAAAATGCGCCTTTATTCAAGTAGATTTTCATCAGCAAGGTTTTAGCGGCATTCCGATTAGCCACATAAGCCGCCTTTGGACCATTTGCTGGCAAACTACTTAAAATTTCATTGAGTTCTTTCACCATGTAATCTATGGCCGCCTGCGGTTGCAGTACCTCCGGCGCTATCCTAAAATCATCAAAAGATTCTCCTTCACGCATGGGCACTACCCCATACAGATCCAACATATCAAACATGGTTAGCGCACGAATAAATCGGGCTTCTGCAGCTTGCTGCGCATTAGGCTTATAGCGTAAGACATTAGAGGCATTATAAATTGCCGTTCCCAAGCTTACAAANNAAAGGTATTATTCATGTAACCGTTGTCTGCATTCCAGGTGTGAAGGTGGATCGCGCGGTGCATCCCATTATCGTCCCAGTCACCGCCCCTTGTGGGGGCCATGGCTGCATCTGTAGATACTTCCTGCATCACCCAGCGTTGTTCCTGTTGATAAGGCGTATTCAATGAGTTATAAGCGGTAATTAAAAGGCTTCCAGGATCAACATTAGATGTTCCTTCTTCCAATTCTCCCTTAAACTCTTCTTTCAGTTTAGTACAAGAATAGGTGCTTGATACAACCGAACCAATGATTCCGATATATAATAATGTTCTTAATTTCATCTGTCTCATATTTTATTATCCAATGATATCTGCTAACGGTCTATAGTGAGAAATTAACACCCAATAGTATATTTCTCGCTGGAGGATAAGGCAAGTATTCAATGCCCAGGGAAGGAATGCCATTTGTAGCTCCATCTGTATTCACTTCAGGATCAAAACCTGTATATTTAGTTATAATAAAAAGGTTTTGACCAGTCAATGATACATTAAGATTTTTGAGTGTCTTTCCAACATCCCCTACTTTATAGCTTAATGTCAGGTTAGCCATCTTTAAATAATCACCTTTCTCCAGAAAACGAGTTGATGGTGCAGCTGAATTGGACGTAGATTCTTTCACAGCTGTATCAAAAAAGGCCGATCCAATATTTCTGGAGGACAAGTTACTTAAACCTAAGGTTGTAGCCGCTGTATTGTTAAATAAGTAGTGCCCCAATGCGCCGTTCATATTGGCTGCTAGCGAAAATTGTTTATAATTTACGTTAGTCGAGATACCCAATAAAGTGGTTGGATTTGGGCTATTCATGTAGAATTTATTAATCGCCGGATCATTTGTTGTGCTAATGCTTCCGTCTTGCCCACGGTACATGCTCATACCAGTTTGCGGATCGATTCCTTGGTAATCGGCCAGGTACCAAACATTCAGCGGCTGTCCATTCACCATACGTTGTCCCAATACGCCCGAAAATCCTTGTCCTCTTAATGCGCCCGTTTCATAATAACCGACTAGACCACTGACACTGTTTTTAAGGAAGGTGGCATTACCGGTTAAGTCCCAAGTCCAATTGTCATTTTTGATAATCGTTCCTGTCAGGGCAATTTCCACCCCTTTATTAACGATTTCACCATCCAAATTCACCCAGATACGTCCTGCAGGTGCTGGCTGAGCGAGTGTCTGTTCAAATAGTGCGTCCGTCGTCTTTTTATTAAAATAATCAATTGAACCATACAGACGGTTGCCAAGTATTCCAAAATCAATACCAGCATTTATGGTGGTTGAGGTTTCCCACTTGAGATCTGGATTACCGTAGTTAGCCTGACTTACACTTTGGTTCCCAAAGACTAATCTGTTCAAAGATGCACCTGATGGAAACTCTTGGTTACCTGTTTTTCCCCAGCCCAATCTTACTTTTAACTGATCAAAAGTTCCACTTGATTTTAAGAAGTCTTCTTGAGCAACATTCCAAGCTACGGCTAAGGATGGAAACATCGCATATTTGTTGTTCGATCCAAATTTAGTGGAACCATCCCTTCTTACAGTCGCTGTAAGGAGATAACGATCCAAATAATTAAATCCACCCCGTAAGAAAAGCGATTGTAGTTGATTTGTAGGACTTCTATACGATGAGACTTCCCGGGTTGACACCGATGAATATTGGAGATAATCAAAATAATCCAATCCCATATAACGAAATCCACCTCCAAAAGCGATATTATTATTAAAATTGTAATCCAAGTATTCGTATCCTGCTACAGCATTTACACTCCAATCCTCATTAATTTGCTTGTTGTAGGAAAGCATGTGGGTCATCTGTAGATTAGTCTCCCCATTATTCGAAATAAATGCTTGTTCGTTATTCACTGCCGATGGATCGATAAGTCCGGCCCGATACATACCTTCACGATTTCCTGTTTGCCGCATTGCGCTGTAGATAAAGCGATATTCTAGGTCATCTGTAATTTTATAATATGGAGCTACGTTGACGACCATTGTATTGGTTGTTGCCAAATCCCGAAATGCTTCAATGCTGGTTAACGGATTTCGGGTTGTCGAACTGACGAATGTCAAATTACCTTGGGCATCACGTAAAGGACGAGTCGGATTCCATTGTAAAGCCTGAGAGATCACATTTCCTTCAGAGCCTACTGTTGCATTGATAGGCGCATATTTGTTATCCATTTGCGTCAGGAATACAGCGAAATCAAGTCCCAGTCTCTTGTTCTCCAAAAAGCGGAAGTTGCCTGTAAAATTAGCTGTATATTTTTTCAATTGTGAACCCCGGATAATACCGTTTTGGTTCAAATAACCACCAGATAAACGATATTTTCCATGTTCTGTACCTCCAGCCACGTCTGCGTAATAATTTTGGGTAATCGCTTTCCTTGTAATGGCTTTAAAAGCATCCTCATTGTCCCCAAAATCAGAATCGGCAGCTTCCGATGGTGTGTAATACTTTAACGCCTCTCTAAATCGTGCTGCATTCAAGACATCTGGATATTCACGCATCGTCGATACCCCCGCTGATGCACCTACGGAAACTTCGGGCGAGCCGACCTTTCCTTTTTTGGTCGTGATAATAACGACACCATTTGCGCCACGAGACCCATAAATTGCGGTCGCAGAAGCATCTTTCAGGATATCCATACTCGCGATATCACCAGGATTCAGATACGTCAATGGATTACCTCTGTCAGATGAAAATCCTCCACGACCTTCGGGTAATGGCGAATTGCCCGACATAGGAACACCATCCAAAACAAATAAGGGGTTGTTACTTGCCCGAATGGATGAATTACCCCGGATCCGTACGGTTGTCGATCCGCCGGGTTGCCCAGTGTTGTTAATAACCATTACGCCGGGTGTCTTTCCCTGGATCAATTGATCGGGACTGGTCATAATGCCCTTATTGAAATTCTTTGCTCCGATGGTCACCATAGAGCCGGTCAAATCTTTTTTTCGGGCGGTACCATAACCGATGACAACCACTTCTTCCAGTCCTTGGTCTGAACTAGGCTCAAGGGCGATGGTCATGTCGTTGCCTACAATTGGAACTTCCTTCAAAGCATAACCGATGTAAGTCACTTCCAATGATTTGGCATCATTTGAAATATTCAAGGAGAAAGCTCCCTCAGCATCCGAAGTCGTCGCCGTGGTGCTCCCTTTTACCTTAATCGTAGCGCCTGTCAATGGACTTTGGGTCTCATCCACAACCTTTCCCTTTAACACCCGCGTTTGGGCGGCCGCAATAAAGGTTACAAGCAGTAATGTCGGCATCATTACACATTGCGCAAGTAGTCTGTTTTTCATACGCTTTTAAATTGATGGTTTAATTGATTTATTATCCTGAGCAACAATGCTCAACTTTCGTTAAGTGATTTAAAAATATTGCGTAAACGAAGAGCCTCTTGATCAATCCCCACAGAAAGTTAATCCCCTGAATAACTTTTGCATCCAGGTCAAATAGAAATAGGTAGCGCGCTGAAAAATAAGGGTACAACAATTTGCTGTCATAATTTTAGGGCAAGGCATAAGTTTACTTTTTGGTTATTATCGTATGATAAAAATACAGCAAATCATTGTTTTACCTCCAATCACAGCGTCTCATTTTTATATCATAACGTATCAACAAAACTCTTTTTTTCCTTTTTTATTGATTACTTTTAGAGTGAGTTTATAAATTTTGAGAAGAATAACCTATATACTTATCCTATCCCTATTGCTCGCATGGGGCAACCTGCGGGCACAATCGCTCTATTTTAAAAATTATCAACCCCACGATGGTCTCTCCAACAGTTCTGTTAAGTGTATTACACAAGATACACAGGGATTCCTATGGTTAGGAACAAGGAATGGTCTCAATCGTTTTGATGGGAATCAATTTAAGATATTTAGGCACAATGCTTCGGATCCCTCCAGCATCGGAAGTTCATCCATCTTAAGTATCCTTACTGATAGTAAAGGGCTGCTATGGGTGGGAACGACTCGGGGCACCTATTGTTACGACCCGGTTAAAGAAAACTTCAAACCATTCAATCGAATACCGATTGGTGAGGTCAATGCCATCCATGAATACGCCGGTTTTATCTGGTTGCTTTCCAATGGGAAATTGTATCGTTATAATCCTTACACGACAGATGTCGTTGCTTTCGATCAAAACAGAAACAGCCTAGTGGCCATTACCAGTAGCCAAAAAGGTGGTCTATGGACTACAGACAATAACAGTACAATCGAACGGTATCAAGTCAAAACTGGCAAATTTATTCAGATTGCGCTTAAAAAAACAGACCGGAAAGCACTGGCCAACACCAAGACCGTTTACGCCATCAACGACTCCCTCCTCATGGTGGGGACGATCAATTCAGCCTACCTGTTTGATTTTAAAAATGGCACGTTAAAAAATCTATTTGCAAACCATTACCCGGACAAAGTCATCCAGGCAAATTGCATTATTCAACAGACAGAATCGGTATACTGGATCGGAACAGAGACTGGAATATACACCTATGACATTCGCTCAGGTCAGAGCCAGCACATCAAAAAAGACCTGCTCAATCCATTTGCCATCTCTGACAATGCTGTTTTGAATTTCTATCGGGACCGTGAAAATAACATCTGGTTTGGAACGTTTTTCGGCGGTGTTAACCAATACAGCAACCAATTCGACAATTTCAAAAAGTACTTATCCGGATTTGGAAAATCGGCTCTATCAGGAAATATCGTACATGATATAAAAAAAGATAATTATGGAAATTTATGGATAGGTACAGAGGATGGTGGTCTAAACAAAATAGATGCTCAAACACAACAGATTCAGCATTTTGTCGCCAATGGCAAAAAGGGAAGTATTGCGCATAACAATGTTCATGGTTTGGCAACGATCGGCGATGATCTTTGGGTAGGCTCCACAACACATGGTCTGGATATACTCGACGTAAAGACCGGAAAATTAAAAAAGCACTATGACCGTATCGGCAAAGGTACTTTACAAAGCCGCTTTGCCGTTTGCATCTATAAATCCAGGGACAACAGCATGCTTGTTGGGACAGACCGCGCATTATACGTTTACAACAAAAATAACGACAGTTTTGACCTCCTCCCCATTACAGCATGGATCCAAGGCATGTATGAAGATGAATATGGTATACTCTGGGTCAATACCTATGGCAGCGGTGTTTATCAGTATAACCGCCGTTCGGGAAAGATACAGCATTTGCTTTCCGAGCAGGGTAAACAAAATACGCTCGTCAATAATTACGTCAATGGCTTATTTGAAGACAGTAAAAAAAACCTCTGGTTTTGCACCGAAAGCGGCCTTTCGAAATACCGTCGTAATGGACGCTTCACCAATTATCTGACCGAATCCGGTTTACCTTCCAATCAAGTATTTAAAGTCTTGGAAGATGACAATAACAGCATATGGATCTCAACAGGTGGTGGATTAGTCAGACTGGATGAAGATGTCCCCCGTAGGGTCATTTATACATCGAGAGACGGACTTCCCGCAGATCAGTTTAATTATAATTCAGCTTTCAAAGATAACGACGGAACATTATATTTTGGCACGATCAAAGGAATGGTCAGCTTCAACCCGACAAAATCCATTAAGAACAGCTTTATTCCACCTATATTCATTAGCGGCATTCAGATCAACAATGTAAGTATACCTGTCCGTGAAAATGGCATCGTAAAACAGTCCATTTCGCTATCAAAAGAGATCCACTTGCCGTACGACAGTTCCAATATCAGCTTCAATATCGCGGCCCTGAGCTTTGTTTCCCCAAAGAGTAATGTCTATCGCTATATTATGGAAGGTTATGACAAAGGTTGGACGGATATTACCGGCAGTCAAAAAATCTATTACAATAAACTTCCCCCTGGAAACTATACGTTTAAATTTAAGGGCGCTAACAACAATGGTATCTGGAATCCGATGGAAAAAGAATTACGTATTGTCGTTTCGCCGCCCTGGTGGTCATCTCTCTCGGCATACATCCTTTACTTTTTAGTCATTAGCACGATTGTGTTATTGATTTTGCGCTATTATTTTTTGCTCATCAAAGCGAATAACACGCAAAAAATGGATAGCTACGAACGTAAAAAAGAACAGGAAGTTTATAATCTCAAATTGGAGTTTTTTACCAATCTCGCTCACGAGATCCGCACACCACTGACCTTAATTAAGATGCCATTGGAGAAACTCATCCGTACACATCAATTTAAGGAGGATAAAGATACGGTAAACGACCTTGCCTTGATCGAAAAAAACACAACGAGGCTGATTAGGCTAACAAATCAGCTTTTGGACTTTAGAAAAGCAGAAACAAATAATATGAGCCTTATCTTTACAAAAACGGACATTAACAGCTTGCTACTTGACGTTTTCAATGACCTAAACGTTCTAGCGAAAGAAAAGATGTTGCAATATGATCTTTCCTTGCCGCGGATTACACTCACTGCCCAAGTCGACGAAGAAGCCTTGCGCAAGGTATTCACCAACTTGATCCATAATGCCATAAAATATGCCACCCAGCAGGTGCATATCAAATTGCTTCCATTCAACAGTGACGACATTATGTTTAATATAGAGTTTCGAAACGACGGCGATATTATTCCATTCGAGAAGAGAGAAAAGATCTTTGAACCTTTTTATCGGCTGAATGAATCAAACAAGGATACTGGTACAGGCATTGGTCTACCACTCTCCCGCTCGCTTGTCGAACTGCATCAAGGAACTTTATCCTTAGCATATACCGAACAAAACCGCAATATTTTTTTACTCTCACTGCCAATCCTTCAGGAACAGTCGCTTGACATTCCCTTCCTCGAAGAAACAGATCATGAGGACAAACTGTATCCGAAAGAGGATGAAAGTACCGAAAAACCCGTGGTCCTCATCGTCGAAGACAACAAAGAAATACTGGCTTACCTCAATAAAGAGCTAAAAACAGATTACACCATTCTGCGTGCGGGCAACGGAGCCGAAGCGCTTGAAATATTAGACCAGGACAATGTACAGCTCGTCTTGACAGATATCATGATGCCCATTATGGATGGCCTTGCCTTATGTAAACGTATCAAAAGCGACATCCTATACAGCCATATTCCGGTCATCTTCCTGACAGCTAAGAATGCACTCGATTCCAAGATTAAAGGTTTGAAAATTGGTGCTGATGCCTATATTGAAAAGCCTTTTTCCCTAGAATTCCTGACCGTACAGATACGAAACATCCTTAACAACCGTAAGATCATCAAAAACTATTTCACCAATTCTTCCGTTTCCAATCTGAAGGATATCAATGTCTCGGCCCCAGACAAGGATTTTATAAGCCAGCTCAACACCGTGATCTACGCCAATATTTCAGACATAGATCTCAATGTCGACGAGTTGGCACGGTTAATGAATATGAGCCGGCCAACCCTATACCGTAAAATTAAAGGCTTATCTGACCTCACGCCCAACGAATTGATCAATATATCGCGTTTAAAGAAAGCAGCTGAGTTGCTTGTTCAAAGGGAATATAACATTACCCAAATTTCTACCATGGTCGGTTATACGGTACAATCCAATTTTTCAAGGGATTTCCATAAACATTATGGAATGCCTCCCAGTGTTTACATGACTGAAAACAGCTGATCATTCGAACAAACAGTATACAAGGATAAGGCGGGGCCCGGAGCCATCGGAATGGCAGCAGAAGAGAATAAGTACGGTAAATCCTAAGGATTTGTAGTTGCGATTATGCTGTGAGCTGAGTAACGATAGCTATTGGGAATAGCTAAATAGGACTGCGTTTGACATCATGATGTCAAACGCAGTCCTTTAAATTATTGCTTACTTTTGGGAACAAAAAAGGCTGCCAAAAACATAAATACCCCTGCCAGCAACAAGCCATAGATGGATTGGCTCTGGAAGAGGAATTTAATAATCATCCCTCCGAAGAACCCACATACAATCTGCGGCAGTGTAATAAAAAAATTAAAAAGGCCCATGTATACCCCCATTTTCGTTGGCGGCAAATGATCGCTCAAGATGGCATAGGGCATGGCCAGTATGCTCCCCCAGGCGATGCCAATACCAAGCATCGGTATGACAAGCAACGTAGCATCTTTGATCAAAAACAATGAGATCAGCGAAAGACCGCCCACAATCAGTCCAAAAGCATGGGTTTTACTGCGTCCATAGCGTTTTGCAATTTTAGGGATAAACAGGGCATAGATCGCCGAAACTCCGTTGTAAATCCCAAACAGCACACCTACCCAGTTGGCGGCTTCCATATAAAGATCCTGGCGACTTCCAGCTTTTAGATAAAAGACAGATTCAGCAATAGCCGGTGTTGTATACACCCACATCATGAATAATGCAAACCAGGAAAAAAACTGTACCCAGCCCAATTTCTTCATAACTGCCGGCATCTCCTTGATATCACGAACGATGGTACTTAATCCAAAAGCAGCAGTACTTTCAGCTGTTTCAGTTTTATTTTCAGCAAATGATTTCAGTTCCGACGGACTATATTCTTTCGTTTTGAGCACCGACCATAATACGGACAATAGTAGTACCAATCCACCAGCATAAAACGAGTAAATTACATTTGCGGGGACATGCCCCGGTGCCGCAGTACCGGAAAAGCCCAAGTAGTTTGTTAAGATATAGGGCAATAGTGATCCTACGACCGCTCCGATACCGATGAGGAAGGTCTGCACCGAAAATCCAAGACTACGCTGACTGCTCGGCAGGTTATCTCCTATCAGCGCCCTAAACGGCTCCATGGTTACATTGATCGATGCATCCATAAACATCAGTAGACCTGCTCCGATCCAAAGTGGAGGAAGCAAGGCTGTAAATAAAGCTGCATTTGGCATGAGTAACAACGTCAATGTTGTCAGTAAGGCACCCACCAATATATAAGGACGGCGACGCCCAAGACGAACCCATGTCCGGTCACTATAATGGCCAATAATAGGCTGAACGATCATACCAGTTATCGGTGCTGCCAACCAAAATAATGAGAGATGCTCCACATCGGCACCAAAAGTCTGTAGGATACGCGAAGCATTGCCGTTCTGTAAAGCAAAGCCCATTTGTATTCCTAAAAACCCAAAACTCATGTTAACGACCTGGCTTATACTTAATTCAGGTTTATTTCCCATAATAGGCTATCAAAATTTAAGACAAAATACAATTTAATTACCATTTAACTTCGATTTTCAGCAGCGAAAGCGCTTGTCTTTCACCGCTGAAAACTTAGGTTTATCTAACCTGCGAAATCTGCTTTGTTCCATGTCCAGCCAACACGAACACTTCTGCAGCTGTCTGGATATGGGCTGGTGTATCACTGACGTTTTCGATGGTATAAAAATCGGCATATACTGCAATCAGCAGTGTCGCCCCACGAAACAAGATACGGAACTTATAGCCCTTCCACTCCGGTGGCAACATTGGGTTTAAATAGAGCCGTCCATCTTTAACACGCATTCCTGCAAAACCTTCAACAATAGTCATCCATGTGCCTGCCATCGATGTGATATGCAGACCATCTTCAGTATCGTTATTGTAATCATCCAAATCTAGACGTGATGTACGTAGATAAAATTCATATGCTTTGGCAGTCTTACCCAGTTTGGCCGCCAGAATAGCGTGAACACAAGGCGAAAGCGAACTTTCATGTACAGTTAGGGGTTCGTAGAATTCAAAATGTCGGTCCAATGTCTCTTCATCAAAATGCTCCTCCAGAAAGTAAAAGCCCTGCAGTACATCTGCCTGCTTGATATAGCAGGAGCGCAAAATACGGTCCCAGCTCCATTTTTGATTGATTGGCCTTTGCGATGGATCGAGCTCCTGCACAGGGATCAATTCTTTATCCAGAAAACCATCCTGCTGTAAAAAGATTTTTCTCTTTTCATCGTAAGGAAAATAGAGCTTGTCGATGATATGCTGCCAATGGTTTTGTTCATCAGCAGTTAATTTCAGTCTCGCTAACAATGCTGTAAAAATTTCGGTTCGGGATTTTTCGCAGTTCCGGAGGCAGGTCAGGGTATAGTCCAGGCACCAGGAGGCAATCCGGTTGGTATACCAATTGTTGTTGACATTATTCTCGTATTCATTAGGCCCTGTTACGCCCAACATCACATATTGTTCCTTGTCAGTACTCCAATTGACACGTTGAGCCCAAAATCTACTGATTGCGATCAATACATCCAATCCGTGTGACCAGATATAATCGTTATCCCCTGTATAACGCACATAATTGTAGATGGCAAAGGCAATTGCGCCGTTGCGATGTATTTCTTCAAAAGTAATCTCCCACTCATTGTGACATTCCTCCCCGTTGATAGTGACCATCGGAAAAAGGGCTGCTCCATTACTGAAACCTAATTTTCCTGCATTTTCAATCGCCTTATCAAGCTGCTGATAGCGATACAAAAGTAGATTGCGCGCAATTTCAGGTGTTTGTGTGGCCAGATAGAATGGAATACAATAAGCTTCTGTATCCCAGTAGGTCACTCCGCCATACTTCTCTCCCGTGAATCCTTTTGGACCGATATTCAATCGGGCATCCTCCCCCGTATACGTTTGATTGAGCTGGAAGATATTGTAGCGAATGGCTTGTTGTGCAGCTACATCGCCAAAAATCTCGATATCACTTTCGTCCCAGATTGCCTGCCAAGCCTTTGCCTGCTTTTCCTTCAGTTGGTCAAAATGAAATGCCCTTAGGTCCGTCAATCGTCCTGTAGCTACCGTCCTCAATTTTTCAGCGACATGGTTTTCGGAAGTAATGATCGCTACTCTTTTTTCTATACAAAGTGTATGTGATTTAGCGACTGTTGCCGTATAACGTTGGGCCATATAGCCGTCTTTTGAAACGATCTCACCGGCCTCGATAACTCCATCGGTTCCTGTGACGCGCGTTTCCAGTTCGGCACATACCTCAAAGCCTGTCTTTTTCGTCCGCGAGGAGACAAAAAGATTTTGCCCTTGCTGTCCCTGTTCCAATGGCTCCCAGAATTTCTCATCGTAGTTGCTATCTCGATTGACCACCTCTGCATCCAAAAAAGAGGTCAACTCAATTGTGACATCTGCTGTGAGTGCCTGTACTTGATATTGCAAGGAGGCTGTTTCAGACGCAAAAAGATGGTACATACGGCTTGCTTCTACTTTAACTTCGACCCCATCATGCATCCGTACCACAAAACTACGCTGCAGCACACCACGCTGCATATCCAACCGACGTTCAAACGATAGGACGGTTACCTGTGCCAAGTCTAATCGTTGACCATTGATCGCAATATCCAGACCGATCCAATTGAAGGAATTGATGACTTTTGCAAAATACTCCGGGTAACCATTTTTCCACCAGCCCACGCGCGTTTTATCCGGATAATAGATACCTGCGAGATAAGAGCCTTGAAGGCTCTTGCCGCTAAAATGTTCTTCAAAATTGGCTCTCTGCCCCATGCGACCATTGCCTATGGCAAAAATACTTTCCGAAAACTCATTATGCTCGGGACGAAATGTATCCTCAATTATTTGCCAAGGGTTATGTTTAATATATGTTTTCATTGATTTACTTTTTTCAATACCTAATGAGAGCCCTGTATAAATGATATTGTATTGTATGCCAATCCAATATCATTTACATCGCAGTATCATCAACTAAATTGCTACTATACGTTAAAATTTATCTACTAAGGTCCCTAAATCAGCCACCACCAAATCGGCTCCTTTTAGGTTCTCGGCTTGTCCTACCCCGATTACTTGCATGCCTGCTGCCCTGGCAGCATCTATTCCGGCCTGGGCATCTTCCAGAACGAGACAGTATGCTGCTGCTGTCCCCAATGCTTCGGCTCCTTTTAGAAAAACCTCGGGGTTGGGTTTTGACAACTGAACCGCATTTCCATCAATCAGGGCGTCGAAATAACCGACAATTCCCGTCTTTTCAAGGATGCCCAATGCATTCTTACTTGCCGAGCCAAGTGCAATTTTGATTCCCTTTTCCCGCAGCTTTTCTAGCAGGTCCAGACTTCCTGAAAGCAAATGTGCTGGACTAAGCTGCTCGATCAGCTCCAAGTACCATAGGTTTTTCTGCCGCAGCAACTCTTCTTTTTCCGTTTTGGATTTTTCCAGCCCTGCCCATTTCAAAATCAACTCCAGGGATTCAATGCGACTAACACCTTTCAGCTGTTCGTTGTCGACAATGCTGAACGAATAGCCCAAGCCTTCCGCTAATCTATGCCAAGCTTGAAAATGGTAGATTGCCGTATCCACCAACACACCGTCCAAATCAAATATTACGGCTTTTACAGTATTATAATTAATCATTGAAAAATGAACTATATAGAATTTTAATTCGTGTTAAAATTTAAGCTCAAGGACTTTAGTCTCATAAGCTTCCAACTTCAAGGTATTGTCAGCTGGACTAGTCTCTTGTTTTTGGATAATGTCGAAATAGGATTTTGCATTATTGTTTCTCTCTTTAAAGCGATCCAATTTGAGCTCCTTCGTTGTATCATTACAGTTCATGACCACCATGACCGTATGCTGCTCGTTATAACGGAAATAAACATAAATCCCATCTTCGGGTACATACTGCATCGTTTTACCGGTTTGTAAAACGGCATGTTGTTTTCGATAATTGGCCAAGGTCTGCACATAGCTCCACATGTCCTGCTCCGCTTTTGTTCTCCCTTGAGGGCTAAACTTATCCAATCTGTCACCCGCAAAACCGCCTTGAAAATCTTCCCGTAATAAGCCGTCGGGATTGGAGAAATTTTTCATCAGAATCTCCGCACCATAGTACAATTGTGGGATACCCCTTGTCGTCATTAGCCAGGCCATGGCCGATTTGTATTTCTGTACATTTTCGCCCACAACGGAGAAAAAACGATCTTTATCGTGGTTATCCAAAAACAGTACATTGCGCTCAGGTGTCGGGTACTGATAGTCTGAGGCCAAGGTAGAATACAATTTATTCGCGCCTGCAGTCCATTCGGTCTTTTGATTGAGCGCATCACCGATCGCGTAATTCAGCTGAAAATCCGTGACGCCCATCAACTTAGAATCCACATCCTGACCTACGCGTTTTCCGCCAAGAAAATAAGCTTGGTTAGCGACGCCATGCACCCAGGTTTCGCCAAAAAAAGTGAAATTAGGGTACTCCTGCTGGATTCGATCGGTCCATTTAGCCATAAAATCAAGATCATTATAGGGGTAGGTATCGATACGAAATCCATCAATTGCCGCAGTCTCTATCCACCAGATGTGACTTTGGGTCAAATAGTTTTGAACATAAGGGTTCTGCTCGTTCATATCTGGCATAGTGGGGACAAACCAGCCTTTGACCATTTTCTTTTTGTCGTCTGCCGATGCATACGGATCGAAAACAGTCTGATCTTTGTAGGACGTCTGTGTATAGCTTGGCCATTCATTGAGCCAATCGGACATTGGTTTGTCTTTCACCGTCCAATGATAGCTACCGATATGGTTAGGTACCACATCAAAAATCAATTTCATCTGACGCTTATGCAGCTGTTCGCCCAATTGCACATAGGTATCGTTGCTGCCAAATCGAGGATCGATATGATAGGTTTCGGTATTGGCATAGCCGTGATAGGACGATTGCGGCATATCGTTGGTCAACACGGGTGTTAACCACAACGATGTCACGCCAAGATCTTGTAAGTAATCCAGCTTACCGATGATCCCATCCAGATCACCACCGTGACGCAGGTACATCGAATCCCGGTTTAAGCTCATATCCAGCATGCCCTTTACTTGGTCATTTGCCTTATTGCCATTTGCAAAACGATCAGGCATAATCAGGTAGATCAAGTCCGTACTATTTACTCCTTGCGCTTTTACCCTTTGGTCTCTTTGTTTTAATTCATAGCGGTAAGTTAGCTTTTTCTTTCCCTGGCTAAAGGTAAAGGTTGACCAGCCCGGTTGAGCCGAAGCAGTAACTTTGACATCCAAAAACAGGTAGTTGGGATTTTCTACACGATTGATTTTCATCAGCTCTATCCCTTTATCCTCTACCTGTACCTCACTTTTTCCAATCTGAGGTCCATAGACGACAAGCTGCACAGTCGGATCTTCCATTCCTACCCACCAATTTAATGGTTCTACGCGCTGAATGGATTGCCCCAGTAAGGGGCTCCATCCAAGGGTTGTTAGTGCCACAACAATTGTGGTAAGCGTTATTGTTTTTTTCAGCATAATCGGCATTATTTCTTAGTTAAAGTGTAGGTATTCGCATTCAGGTCAACGACAATATCATAGGTACCTGCACTTGCTACTGCGATATCGCCACCACCTGCAACTAAACTTCCATTTGCACCACCAAAATTGGTCCCCCAGTCGTGATTCTTGCGGAACTTGATCGCGCCGGCAGTTAGGTTGACGGTGAGCTTCCAGACCTGGTTCGCATTATCGTATTTCATGTCGGTATCTGCATCCCAGCCTTTTGGCGTCGCACTACCAATTACGCCCCAGCTATGGTCTTTGTATGAGATGGTATTTGTGTTGGTATTGACCTGAAGTTCGAGATTTCCTGTGCGCGGAGCCTTAATGTCTTGACCGCCATTGTAAACTATTTTACCCGGCTCTGTCTCTCCATACGAATTACTCCAATTCCGTTCAGGTGTCAGTTTAAATGTCAATTTTCCTTCTGGAAAATTGATTATTCCCGTGTAGATTCCATCGCTCGTCGGCGAAATCAACGATTCGGCATTAGCCTCAACCCAATCTTCGTACGCGCCTATGGCATACAAATAGCTAGTGGACGCGTATGGACTTGCTTTAAGACTTGCTGAAGCAGAAAATACGGCCGCAATTTTCGTGTTGATACTTGACTTGAGGCGAACATCAAATTCAGAGGCTTTCCCAGTTGGCACACCTAAGGCAAGTAAGTAGCTATTCAGTTCATACCCCGTAAAACCCATGGCGCTACGGCCACTCGGAATAACTACTTCCTTTACCGTTTTAAAATTGTCCCCTTTAAGGCCAAACTGTAGCACATTGGTTACCGCAGCTTGAAAACCAAAGTCAGGCTGGATTATGTTGAGGTGTAATACTGTATCATTCGCATTATCTTTCGACAAGCTTAAGTTGGTCTTATCAAGGTTAAATACTGCCGGTTTTACGGCATCATTACTAGCCAATCTTGCTTGCGTTTCGTCTTTTTTACAACTCTGGAAGGCGACTATAAATAGCAGCATCAATCCGATATAGTGTCTAATTTTCATCTATTTAATATTTATAAGTGTTTAGGCCCATCGGTATAAATGATCTCGTTTCAATAGCTGATGAACGCTCCCGTGTTTCAGCTGTTTAATCATTGTCTACTACCGGTTCATTATATCGATCAGCAAAGAGCTCACCTGTCAAAAGCCGGCTCTGGCTTACAAGACCGGAATAACCTTTTTTAGTAGGGTAAGCTCTTCATTTTCAATATTGACTAATTATACCCGGGGTTCTGCACAAGATTTGAATTCGCAATAATATCCGATGCCGGAAGTGGGAATAAGGTTCTGTAGGCTGCAACCGCCTGACCGCCCAAGACACCACCTTTAAAAGGCCAGAGGTAATTGTCACCCGTAAATTTGCCGTAGCGGATTAAATCCGAGCGTCTAAATCCTTCCCAGTAAAGCTCTTTCACACGCTCGTTGAGAATACCATCCAACGACAGATTGGTCAAGTTCCCACTATTATTACCATAAGCACGTACGCGTAACTTATTGACGTAGTCCAAGGCCTTCGCCTGGGTACCGCCAGCTCCGCCCCGTAAAGTCGCTTCGGCATAGATCAGGTTCATCTCTGCCAGACGAATCAGCGGAAAGTCAACCGATGCGACAAAGCCTTCTGCCGCCGGTGGAGCGGTCTTAGCATCTTTATTTACGTTACGGAATTTAGTAACCGCAAGTCCCTGCTTATAAACAGCGATATCCTCGATCTTAACACTTGTATTTAAATGAAACATGGCACGTTTATCTGTCTGTCCGGAATAGTCCCCAAAAATCGTCGCAATATTGTCGCGTGTTCTATTACCCGCCCAACCTCCTCCGGGTACGCCGAAGGATGTCGGATCCATTGTGGCGTCAATCGCCGCATTGATCAGGTATGTTGTTCCCCCCTTGCTCTGCGTTTTAGTCCCATCGTAGGGTAGGTAAAAAATAAATTCAGGGTTGTTCATATTATTGTCTGCATAGAAGAGCTCCCTGTAATTTGCTCCAAGGCTATAGCTCGAATTCAATACTTTTTCTGCATAAGTAATCGCTTCGGCATATTTCTTATTGCCTGCGCCCAAGTATACTTCAGCATTGAGGTATAAGCGAGCCAACAATCCCCAGGCGGCAACTTGATCCACACGACCATATACATTCTGTTTGGGACCTTTTAGCTGACCAGCCACTTCCAACAGTTCTTTCTCTACATAAGCAAAAAGCTCAGGCCTTTTAATCTGCGGCGGAGAAACTTTCCCGACAGGAGTTTCTTCGGTTACAAATGGGGGATTTCCAAACAAATCAAGGAGTACCCAATAGTTATAAGCGCGTAAGAATCTTGCTTCGGCACGATAATAGGCGATCTCTGCTTTATCGGCTTCTGAGATGCCCCTTTCGGCCAACTTAGCATCTGTACTCTCCCTTAAGAATTCATTGACAAGAGTAGCGCTATAGACACAACGTGTATAGAGCCCCCTCAGCATCGGATTGCTGTCGTCAAAATTGAGATAATCCAATCCACTGATCCCCGGGTCATTTAGCCATGCACAGGCCGCTTCATCTGTGGTCAGTTCTTGTGCATTCCAAAAAAGGCGTAAAAAATCAGAAGTACCCGCATCCAGACCTCCTAGGTCGGAGTTGTTCGGTCCTGAAGTGCTCGTCAAGGTCAACGACCCATACAAGCGTGCAAAAGACGATGTGTAACCCTTAAAATCTTTATAGGCGACATCTGCTGTGACATCGTTGGTCGGTTTTAGATCCAAATCCTTGTGGCAGCTGCTCAATGCGATGGCGAGCAAGCAAACACTTATATATTTATTTAATTTTTTCATCGTTATATCGTTTAAAAACTCACATTTACACCCAATACATAGGTTCTTGGTCTAGGATAGAACCGGTCATCTATACCATTGGATATTTCCGGATCAACCCCTTTATACTTGGTGATGGTAAACACATTTTGAACGGTTGCAGAAATAGACATCGAGGCATTACTATTACGGATAAATTTTCCAAGGTTATAACTCAGATTGACATTATCCATTTTCAAAAATGAGGCGTTCTTGATGTAATAATCACTTTGTAACTGTTTGAGTAGAAAATTAGTATTCAAAAAGTCCACCGGCGCATTGTTGATAACCATAACCGCCTGATCGTTGACATTTGCACCACTGCCTAGGTTGGAAGAGACATTGTCGTACACATAATTATCCAAGTTGGCACGCAATACGGTTGTTGCGGACCATTTTTTATAACTATACGCCGCTGTAAAGCCCAAAAGATACTTCGGTAAAGGTGATTTATACAGATAACGATCGTTATCGCTGATCACACCATCCCCATTACGATCGACGTAGACACCTTCAACCGGACGCCCCTGCTCATCATACACCTGTTGGAAAACATTGAAACTATTGGGCATGAAATTCACCTTATGCGCCTGGATATTTCCACCTGTTCCGCCACGGATACCACCTGTCTCGACGATAAAATTTGGATCATCACTTTGCGTCAGATTGGTCACTTTGCTTCTGTTATACGTCAAATTGAATCCGAGATCCAACGATGAATTCTCTGTTTTTACAGGAACGTAGTGTAGGTTAAACTCCAATCCCTGGTTTTCCATATTACCGACATTGGTCAGCAAAAAGTTGCTAAAGTTGGATCCTACAGGAACTGGAATGGTACTGAGCAGATCTTTAGTCTTCTTCGAGTAATAGTCTATGCTACCATAGAATAGATTGTTGGCGAAGCCAAAATCAACTCCGGCATTGTAGGTTGTCGTGCTCTCCCAGCGAATATCTTTATCATAGGCCACTGGCGAATTCAGGTAATAATACTCATCTCCGAAGCGATACATGGATTCATTGCCACTGATGGTATAATTAGGCAAGTAAGAATAGTTGGCAATACCATCCTGTTGTCCTGTTTTTCCATAACTTAAACGAAGTTTTAATTCCGATACAGCTGCTACTTCCTTTAAAAAGCCTTCATTTTTTGCTCTCCAGGTAAATCCGACAGATGGAAAATATCCCCAACGGTTATCTGGACTAAAACGTGATGAGCCATCGCTACGCAATGTTCCAGAAAGCACATAACGGTTATCATACGTATAGATCAAACGACCATAATACGATATCAGCAAGTTTTCGGGTCTGTCGAAAGCCCGCGTAGGTTCATTTAGGATCTTATCTCCCTCAGCGTTGGTCCGGTTGAAATTGTAGACCTTACTACTGTTTTTATAGTAACCATATCCTAATGTTGCGTCTATATTACTTTTTATTGCAGGTAATTCCTTATCGTATTTTAGGTAAAACTCAAGCGTTTTGTTGTTGATATCTGTTTTATACTGGGTTCTTTCACCACCTTCATTGAAGTTACGCGCAGCTATTGCCGGTGTGAATGTGTTCCCTTTTGAGCGGGCCAAGTCATATCCCACATTTAAGTTGGCGTGCAACTCAGGGAGAAAATGGAAACTATAATCAACCTTTGCATTTCCAATGCTTCTGAAAACATCTCCGTTATCTTTGCGCAGATCCAGCAGTGCCAGTGGATTGCGTGGTGCATTCGGATTAGGTTTCCCGCCTTGAATCCACTCATAGTAGCCCCCAAAGCTGTTCTTATCCTCCACATAAACGGGCTGTGTCGGATCAAATTGAATAGCCGATCCAATCGCATCCTGTGTTGCGAACTTAGATTTTGACCAAGTACCACGCACATTCACATCTAAGGATAGGTGATTGTCCAGAAATTTTGGGGTCAAAGCCAATGCAGCTGTTGTCCGTTTTAGGTTATCATTTTTCAGCACGCCATCCTGGTTCATATATCCAGCCGAAATCCGGTAAGGCATATTACCCGCTTTAGAAGCGATGTTAACGTTGTTGTCTGTGGTAAATGCATTGCCATAGATCACATCCTGCCAATCGGTATTGGCTGTTCCCAACAATTTTTTCATGGCATCGCTGCCGTTGGTGTTGACGTATTCACGGATTTGATCTGCGTTGAGCAACTTCACTTTATTGGCTACAGTGGCGAGTGAGTTTTGTGTCGAAAAATTGATCTGTGTTCCTGAACGGCTACCTTTTTTTGTGGTAATCAGAATCACCCCATTCGAAGCCCTTGAACCGTAGATTGCCGTCGCATTGGCATCTTTTAAAATGGTAAACGTTTCGATATCACTGGGATTAATCAAACTCAGTGGGTTTGCTACGCCGGATACCGATCCGCCCGCCAATGGAATGCCATCAACAACGATCAGTGGATCATTGCTGGCATTCAGCGAAGCTCCAGCACGGATACGGATTGTACTTCCGGCACCCGGTTGTCCGCCGTTGGTGGTAATTTGCACACCAGGGACTTTACCGACAATAAGCTGTTCTGGAGATGAAATTTGCCCCTTCTGAAAGTCCTTGGAAGTCACCGTACTGATCGATCCCGTCAGCTCACTTCTCTTTTGCGTACCATAACCAATGACAACAACTTCTTCCAATGCACTTGTATTGGATTTCAGGTATAAGGTTAACGGATTTTGCCCATTCTTCACTTGGATCAACGTATCCAAGCTCGCATAGCCGACCATGCTTACTTTCAGACGCAATTTTCCAGATTGCAGTCTATCCAAGCTAAAATCCCCATTCGCATTGGTAGACAGCGATTTTTGAATATCCTCGAAGCGCACTGTGGCACCGACCAAGGAACTTCCTTTCTGGTCCATTACTCGCCCTTGAAGCGTAGCCTGTTGGGCAAATGCCGAAGCGCTCACCCCGAGTAGCATGTTCAGAGCCCAAAATGGACGTAATAGCTGTTTGTTCATAAAATAACTGTTTATTTATTTAGTTTTGTTTTGCTTATCAATTGGTATTGTCCCGGCAAAAGGCTCAATGTCGACTGACTGGACCAGTTGAGCTCTTTCCCCGTAAAATTGTCCACCCACTGCCCCTGTAGTGCTTGTGGTAATGTAAACGTTGCATTTTCCACCCCAAAATTACCAAGTACCCCTACTTGTTGCCCATCCTTTTCCAATAGAAAATACTTCATCGCGTCTTTTACCCCTGTGACAATGATATTTCCATTTTGAAAGATGTTATTTCGTGTTTTAAAGCGTATGAGTTTCGCATAGGTCTCAAAGAGCTGCCTACGGTCGTCTTGTTGCAAATAACTCCATAAAAGCGGTTTTTCTCCGGTTCGGCCATTTTCGTCGATAGACACATCATAGCCATATTCACCAAACTGCCAAATCATCTTGGGACCGGGCGAAGCCAATAAAAACAGGGCCGCCAATTCCATACGTTTGAGCGCTGTACTCAAGTTCTTGATCGTATAGCTATCCGATGAGTTCCCATAATTCAGGCATTTGAACAACAGTCGTTGTTCGTCATGGCTTTCCATATACGACACAAAAGAGGGCTGTGCCATACCGTGGTTTGAGGCAAACAATCTACCTAGATCCGATCCATTATTTGCATTCCATCCCATTGCAGCTTCATTGAAGACAACATTCATATTATTCCAGAGCAGCATGCCTGATTGTGCTAGCTCCATTTCTTCCTGATCTCCACCGAGATGTTCAAGAATAATATAACAAGAGGGATCTATGCCACGGATATGCTGCTGGTATTGCTTCAAAATGGCTACACGGGATGCATCGTATGCATTCCAGGCGCTTAAGTCATTTTCTGAAGTCCCTGAATTTTTCTGCGTAAACCCTTTGGATAGGTCAAACCGAAAACCATCAATTTTATATTCTTGCATCCAATAGGTCAGCACATCCTTGACAAAAGTTTGGGTGTAGCCACTTTCATGGTTAAAGTCGAAGCCCACATTGAACGGATGCTTGGCAACGGTATTGAACCAAGGGCTATTGCCGGCGACATTTCCCTGTTCAACATAAAGCTGCACAAGTGGAGACTGACCAAAAGCATGATTAAAAACGACATCCAGAATAACAGCAATACCGTTTTCGTGACAAGCGTCTACGTAGGCTTTCAGGTCATTTTTCAATCCATAATATTTATCCAGAGCGCGATGGAAAGAAGGATTATATCCCCAGGTTGAATTCCCCTCCGATTCCTGAATGGGCATCAGTTCAACCGCATTAATCCCTAAGCGTTTTAAATAAGTTAAGGAATCTTTGAGTGTGGTATACTGATGATGTTTGACAAAATCACGCACCAAAAGTTCATAAATCACCAAATCACCTTGTGCGGGTTTGGTAAACGAGTCGATCTTCCAGGAATACGGCTTCGCTGCGAGGTCCAATATCCCCACAATTCCGTGTGCTGCTTCGGGATAGGCGGGCAACATAGTACTTGTCCGGCCCAAAGCCGGATCGTTTTGCGGATCGAGAATCAGTTCGGCATAAGGATCTGCAATATAAAGCTGACCGTCGACCAAAAACTGGTAGGTATATTTTTTGGAGAAATCTAAATTGGATATAGTCACCCACCAGGTTTTACCATCCGGAGTCTGACTCATTGCATGGGCCGGCAGTGCTTTATAACCATTAAAATCACCCAATAGATACACACTGTTTTTAAAGGGCGCAGTCAACGCAAAACTAACCTGTCCTTTTTCCTTATTGATCGTCGTCCCATTAGGATTAACTCCTATTGGAAGCGCTGCAATTGCTGGTTTAGTCTGTACAAATAAAGCTATTTTAGTTGTAGCTACCTTCCCGTTCGCTTCAAAGCGTGCCTCAAATTCATGTAGACCATCGCTTTGAAGGCTAATAGATTTTTCTAACGACTTTGCAGCACTGGACTCAGCGATTTCCAGGCCATTGTCCCAGATACTGATTTTTCCGGACTGGGTTGCTTGAACGCCCAATTTTAGATTATCGCCAACGGCATACATCTGCTCCGTCGTAATTGGATCTGTGGGCTGCAGCATAGGCGACACAAAACGAATTGCTTGCGCATTGTCTGCCACCAGGGGTAGAAATAAATCCGAATTATTCTGATTTCGTTGAACCAATGATCCATCACCATTGCGCAGCAAAAATGCTAGCTGACCAAAGCCCTCAGCGTTGCTCAGGTTGAAAAATTTGGCGGGTGTAAATGTGAACGAGTACAGTCCGGAAGCTATAAATTTTAATTTGTAAGCGATATCATTCTTTGACCAGTCTGTCACTACATGTTGCCATTCGCTACCATTGACAGCGATCAATCCGGCGTGTAGGTACAGATCTGCTGTACTGCCTTTTAATGCGGCGTTTCCTTTTGAAAGATCAAATTGCAGGGT
Organism: Sphingobacterium sp. UBA7249; assembly: GCF_002472835.1. Classification (NCBI taxonomy): domain Bacteria; kingdom Pseudomonadati; phylum Bacteroidota; class Sphingobacteriia; order Sphingobacteriales; family Sphingobacteriaceae; genus Sphingobacterium; species Sphingobacterium sp. UBA7249. The sequence continues at coordinate 153,314 of NZ_DKST01000013.1, forward strand.
AATTTCCCTGTCCCAGAAGAGAAATGGAGAAGACAGATTGACGAGACCAGTCCCTTGCTGCTCAATTACAGACGGCTGTTCAGTATCAACGATATCTTTTTTATTTGCACATGATGATAATAGGACAACCATCCAGAGATACCCTATTAAACGCGTGATATGCTTCCCCATCGATAATTAGCTTTCATTGGATATTGAATTGGGAACGTTCCCGAAATCAAAGAAAAAAGAAATCGCCTTTGCGATTTTCTGGATTCCCTATCCAATATTATATACAAATTGATTATTTAAATACTTTTCGGGAATGTTCCCGAAAAGTAACCAAAGCTAAATAATGGGATAACAAAAAACAAATATTTTTTTTCTTATTTAAGACTAGATTTTTGAAAAATAAGCTGGGAATCAAGGTAAACCGAATTAGCAAACTTAGCATTAGTAGGATCATCCATCTTATCCAAGAGGTATTTTGTTACTAATTCGCCCATTTCATAAGCAGGTTGCTTTACCACACTGAGTGCTGGATCAATCAGATCGGCAATATCCAGACAAGAAAAACAAATGATCTTGAGATCTTCCGGAATTCGGATCCCCAGCTGCTTAGCGACGCGGATACTGGAAATCGCTAAACGCTCAACGGAGGCGAATATTGCATCTGGTTTTTCTGTTTTGATCAAAGTGGCAATATCCTGCATATTTTGTTCCGCGTCGTTGACTGTGTCCAAGATAAGTTCTGGATGGATTGGTATCCCAGCTTCTTTTAGAGCTTTCTCATACCCATCTTTACGTACCTTACCAATGGAAACATTCGGATTAATCGCTAAGTAAGCAATCCGTTTGCAACCATTATGGATCAAATGCCTGGTTGCCAGGTAAGCAGAATCAAAATCATTGCCCGTAACGTATCCCCCCTTCCAGTCGTCGTAAGCACGGTCAAAAAACATAACAGGTATTCCCCGTTCTGCCAAAAGCTGCAAATGAGAATGGTCTTTTCCCTCACCCGAAGCCGAAATGATAACACCATCCACCCGCCCATTGGCCAGCGAACGCACAATAGAAGCTTCATTTTGCACCTGATGATCGGTCACATAAATCAGGGTATGATAGCCCTTGGATCGCGCTACAGCTTCTATGCCCTTGATCGCCTGTGAGAAAAACTTATTTCCAAATTCAGGAATGATAATCGCTATCGTTAGACTTTTGTTGGCCTTGAGACTGCTTGCATACACATTTGGGGAAAAGCCTATTTCTTCAGCCATTGCCAAGATGCGGGCTTTGGTCGCAGGGTTAATGTCCACATTGTCCCGAAATGCCCGGGAAACGGTTGATTTTGATAAGCCTAATTTTTTGGCCAGATCGACGATTGTTAATTGAGACATAACGGTGGTTTCCTTTGCTGCACTTAATAATTGCTTTATGCAAATAAAGCAATTATCTTTCCACAATAACAAATTTTCTTTTTTCCTGTACGTTCATTTATCATCTATTTTCAATAAACTCAAAACGATGGTTATCGGTCATATGTTATGTTTTTCAGCAACCAAAACAGCCTCAGTAGTTTTCTTACTGAGGCTGTGAATCAAAACGAGGCTGTTTACCCGTTTGTTTTCGAAAGCTTATATTATCCGTTTATTTAAAACTTATGAAAATCCCACTCCCCTCGATACGGACGGCTGCGCATTAGGTTGGCATATTCATTATCAAATTCTTCTTTGTGCGGATTCCACTTGAGATCTTTCTGGAGCTCGTACGCGATATTTATAGCGTTGCACACAGAACTTGTACGATGGCCGATTTCCACATCGCAGATCGGTTTGCTTCTTTTCTTAATGGCATCCACAAAATCCTGATAATGATTATCACTGTAATACAGACGACGATCTGCAGATGTCAATTTAAGATTCGCCAAATTTTCCGGGTTCGAACGGATAAATTCTCTGCTTACTTCAATCTTACCTTTTTCACCGATAAACTGAATAGCATTATGTACCCCCCAAGCAACATGGTTGACTTTAACCCCATTGGCATAGATAAACGAAAGCCCACTGTTACTATTGGCTTGTTTGGGAGGAATAAATTGCGTTGGTCCTGAATTATCCATTCGCAATGCCCATTGCACGATATCAAACATATGTGCCCCCCAATCGGTGATATAGCCACCACCGAAATCCCGATAGCCACGCCACCACGCCCATTTATCATCCTCGATCGGCGGGCTCAGAATAGGGTTATATCCTCTATAAGGCGAAGGGCCAACCCACATATCCCAATCCAAATATTCCGGTGCTGGCATTGAAGGCAAATCACATTGTCTGACCGGCTCACCTACAGCAACGTTAATCTCTTTTATTTTTCCAATATATCCATTGGAAACCAATTCTGCTGCCTGCCTAAAATTGAAAGATGAACGCTGCATACTTCCTGTTTGGAATACGCGTTTGTATTTGCGGGTCGCATCCACCATGGCACGCCCTTCAGCAATTGTGAGTGCCAGGGGTTTTTCACAGTAAATATCCTTTCCTGCCTTTGCAGCGTCCACAGCAATCTGGGCGTGCCAATGATCTGGTGTTGCAATGACAACCGCATCGATGTCCTTCCGTTGCAAGAGTTCCCGATAATGGTGATAGGCGGTCACCGTACTTTGCGATCGGCCCAATTCAATCTGTTTTTTTGCTGTCCCTGCAATAAATGCCTGCAATTTTTTCCGGTCTACATCACAGGCTGCCAATGTATTGATTTCCCTACAATTATTAAGGCCATGCATCAAGGTGTAAGACTGTTTTCCAACTCCAATAAAGCCCAGATTAATACGGTCACTTGGCGCAAGGAATCCATTCCCGCCCAACACGACGCGCGGAACAATGGTAAAAGCCAAGGAAGATACAATTCCTTTAGCAATAAATTCTCTTCTTTTCATATGTTAACATTTTTTCTTATTGGTCAGGCGTCTCCCCTATTTAATACTTTAACTAGGTAAATAGCCAAAAATTTTATATAAGGACGATCCTGAGATGATCTAATATTAGTTGTTGGGGTGCTCATATTGAGTAATCACTCTTTTATTGGGACCAAGTTAATGGATGCAATTTCAGGCAATGCATCGCCTTCAATTGTAGTTGCCTGTAAAATAACCCGAGTACTCGGTTCGCCGATAACCTGCTGCGATACTTCTACCGTTCCCATTTCAGCTTCTTTAAATCCTGTTCCATTTTCTGCAGCCAAAATAAATGGAAGCTTCTGCCCAAGTATGGAAAGCACTACCTTCCCGCTTTGTTTTGCATTCGGCAGATAATTGACAAGCACACGATATTTACCTGGTTTTTGAATTTTGATATCCCAAAAAACTTTGTCCACAAGGTCTTTCCACTGACCTATGGCATTGGGGCGATTTGGGTCATGGGTATGTGCGCCAATAATTTTCAGGCTCTTGCCTTCCTGCAATTTTGCATTATTTGCGTTCATCACGATGCGCCCATCTGCCTGAGTCTGCGTTAAACTTTCCTCGACAATTGGTTTTCCTTGTATTTCAACAACAATGACCTTTGGTCCCTTTTCAATAGCAAAAGTATCTACCGGAATCACGGGCTTTCCGCTATTCGTTACAACCTTCAATTTAGCTTTGGGCGTGGCCAATGCATAAGCAGCGATGACTTTATTTTTGATTGGCAGATCTATATTTCCGCTGGCTGGCCGATCAAATATAAGCATGTATAATTTACCTTCTTTTTGTGTACAATAGCCCCAATCCAACGCCTGAAACGGGCTTGCCGTCGACCCATAAATGGCATCCTTGTTGATCTGCATCCAATCTCCTATGCGCTCCATAATTTTAATTGCCGGCTCCGGGATAGCACCATCGCCGTCAGGACCTACATTTAGGAGAAAATTACCGCCTTTGCTGACTGTTTCCACAAATAACTGCATGATTTTAGGGAAGCTTTTCCAGTTTTGATCATGCGCACTATAGCCATAACTTTCGTTCATGGTATGGCTCACCTCCCAGTACATACCGGGCAAGCCTGTCGGTGGAATATATTTTTCCGGCGTTCCGATATCTCCGTTTTTGTTCTCCAACCCTTCCCAAAACCTGTTGTTGATAATGATATCGGGTTGCCATTTGATCAGGTCAGTCAAGATGCGTTTGGTTCCCCACGACTCTCCCTGATGCTTTTTGCTGCTAAAGTCTGGCCAGAGCACATCCAATCTCCCGTAATTTTGTGCTAATTCTTTAATCTGTCCATAGAGGTAATCCTTGTAGCGGTTATGATCCGGTTGATGATGCTCAGGATTAGGGTTCAAACTAAAAGCTTCATAGGAATCTGGATGCTGCCAATCCAACAGCGAATAATAGGCCCCCACTTTCAGTCCTTCCTGACGGAATGCTGTCATGATCTCTTTATATAAATCCCTTCCCTTGGGTGACAGATTAGCGCTGCCTGTAATGTCATTATTCAGCGCATAGGGTTGCTGGCTATTAAATAGGCTAAAGCCTTCATGATGCCTCGAAGTCAATACCATATATTTCATTCCTGTTTTTTTAGCCAGGCGAGCCCAGTACTTCGGATCAAAAGAACGTAATGTAAATTTTGGCTTTAACACTTCCGCATAATGTTTGCTAGGAATTTTACCCCAGGTTTGTATCCACTCGGCATAGTGCTGTGGATATCGTTTTCCTTCAAAGCTACCACCGGCAGCGCTATATAAACCCCAGTGAATAAAGAGTCCGAAACGTGCTTCTTTAAACCATGCCATGCGTTTGTCCTGGCTTTCAGCCCATCCGGATACACCTTCATAAGGTATTGACTTGGTTTGGGCAAATGATCCCTCGGTCATGTACAGCAACATTCCCAGTGCTGCCGCGCATTTCCATTTAATAAAGTTAATTTTCATCATTTTATTTTTTGTACATAAAAGTTCAGTTGGAATGGATCAGAGATCAGCAATTTTACTTTTTATCTCCTGATATAACCTATACGCTTGTGCCATCGGAAGCCCTTTCGTCATACCAGGCCGCTTATGCCCCGTATGCGTCAGCCAGGCATCTTTCATGATGGTCTGGCGTTTCAGCACCAAAGGATAAAGTCGTTCTAGCTTTGCATAGCGACTTAACTGCTCGTCCCAAGTAGGCTCAAGCACCATTTTAGGGAGCAGGTGGGCGATGATAGCCTTGGCCATCAACCAATGCCCCAAGGTACCAGGATGGACACCATCTGTAGCCAATTTGAATGTACTGTCCACCTTTATCTGTTGCTCCAGGTATCCTTTCATCGGAAAATGCAGGTCTATTATTTCCCAGCTGTTTTTAACAGCCTCAGCCATCAACCAATCGGCATAACGGTCCAATACCTGATTGTATCCAGCGGTCCGCAGCCTGAGATCATCGTGTACGGGTGGTGTCAACCAAATAATACGTTTTATCTCCGCTTTTTGCAACCTTTCGTGCAAGCGTAAAATCCCAACTTTATATGCCTCAAAGCGGCTAGAATCAAAAGGAAGATAAATCCCATCGTTCATACCATAACAGACAAACACCACCTCAGGCTTGATTTTGTCCAATACATGATCAAGCCGGTCAAAGAGACAGGGCCGGGGAAACTTACCGTCCGCATGATTCGGTTCGCTCAAACCTGATACAGTTTCACTGGGCAAGCCTAGATTACAAAAGATAGGGCTCTTTTTAGGATGGCTAGTCAATAGCAGACTCTCCGTCATCGCCACATACTGACCAGAATACGTAATACTATTTCCTAAAAAAAGTATGGGGCCAGCAGCATCCCATATTTCTGGTTTGTGGCGAACTTGTCCCCGCACGGACAAATAGCTTATGCTCAAAAGGCCTAGTAGCAAAAAGTAAATAAATTGTATCCGCATTAAGTTTATCATGTCATATAGTGAACATCCTCATTCAAGTTAATTTAATTTTCAGGGTATATCCCAAGGCGCTGCCATGCAATTTTTTCGGCAGGCTGAGATGCAGTCCTTCTTTATCCTGACGAAAATTGACTTTGCCTGCCCCTAAGATCTCGACAGATCGGATCTTAGCTTTATTTCGGTTTAAACTACGTACCCTTACTTTTCCATCACGAGGCGCTACCATCGCAAATGCATATACAACACCCTTTTTTTGGGTAAACCAAAAGTCGGACGCTGTGAAAGCAGCTTTAAATCCTTCCCTTTCCCGCTGTTCGGTATCTGTAATCTGTATTGTTGTAGGTCCTTCACGCTGTATTACCCAAGTTGTGCTGTTGAATACAGCTTCCTTATTGGTTTGAAGCCAGTCTCCCAATATACTAAGATTTTGCTTAACCTGCTCAGCGATCTCCCCCTTTGCATCAGGTCCAATATTAAGCATGTAATTTCCTCCTTTACTGCAGATCTCCAAGAGCCAATACCGCAGCTCATCAATCGACTTCCAATCTTGATCATAGGATTTATAGCCCCAGGAATGGTTGAATGTACCGATGGCTTCCCAGGGACTGCTGAACGCTTTGTTATCCACTGGAATACGATTATCACCCGGAATGGCATAATCTCCCATACCATTGCCAATTCGTTCGGAGACGATGACCTTTGGATTGATGTCATAGACCGTTTTGTAAAAACGAAAACTCTGTTCCTCGGTCATCAATCCAGGCATGTCAAACCAGATATATTTTAATTTTTTGAAACGTTGTAAGATTTCCTGAACCTGTGGAATAGCCTTTTCATTCAAGTAGGAAGCAAAGGAATTGGCACTGGGGTCCCAAAGGTTTGCCCCAAAAGCATCAGTTTTTTTGTCTAGCATGTCATGCTGTGCTTTCGTTACAGCATACTGTGCGTCACTACCGTCTTTCCAATCAATATTATGGGAATAGTATAGGCCAAAGTCGATCTCATGTCGTATACATGCATCATACAGTTCCTGAATCACATCTCTTTTGAACGGCGTGGCCTGCACAACGTTAAAGGTACTGATCCGGGAGTCATACATGGCAAAACCATCGTGGTGCTTACTCGTGACCACCAAATATTTCATTCCTGCATTTTTTGCCATCTTCACAATTTCGTCGGCATCAAATGATACCGGATTAAATTGCTTCGCTAGATCCGCGTAAGTGGACCGTGGAATTTTGGCCACCAACTGGATCCACTCGGCCACACTCGGACTTCCCAAGGTTTCTATTTTTTGCCCCTCCCAAACGCCTCCCGGAATTGCATAGAGTCCCCAATGGATAAACATGCCGAATTTTTGATGTCGAAAATCGGCTAGGGCTGCGGCCTTCTGTACATTCATCGCTTTCCATTCCTGCATCATCCGCTGTTTTGATTCATCAACATGTTTGTGCCAGCGCATCATTGCTTCCAGGTAATAATAATCTGCATATACCAACGGCACATCGATCTCCCCTTTATGCGGGATGCTGCCAACACTGTGTTTTAAAATGAAAAAACCATTTTCTCCGACCTTGCTGGAATACTTCGCAGAGCCTAGCGACTGCAGGATCGTTTCGGCCAGCGCTAAGTAAGTATGCTGCTGTTGTGGCTGTACATAATCCACCAGTTCAAGCAGTGCCGAAGCTGTTATTGCAGCTGCAGAGGCATCACGCGGTATGGTCTGAAAATCAGCTTTTCGATAATCCCAGCGCGGCACAAAGCCAGGCTGATTGACATCAAAATCCCAAAAGGGTACTTTATCGGCAGGTAGTCGCGGATGGTTGCGATAAAAATCTGCCATCTTTACTGCGGCCTCCAAATATTTTTGGTCTTTCGTTTCGCGGTACATCACCGTAAAACCATACAGTCCCCATGCCTGACCTCGTGCCCAAGCAGAATTGTCCGAAAAACCCTGCGCTGTTTCCCGGCTCAATACTCGGCCGTTGTCCGGATCATAGTTGACTACATGATACGAACTAAAATCCGGACGATACTGATTTTTCAGGGTAGTCTCGGCATGTCTGATCGCCACATTACGATAGATTGGATCGCCAGAAAGTTTCGAAGCCAGAAAAAGCAGCTCCAGATTCATCATATTGTCAATAATGACCGGAAACTCATAGGTATGTTTACCGTCCCAGGAAGGAAATACGTCCCATGATTTAATAGCACCTACCTTGGGATTGAACCGTGTCAGCAAGGATTTAGCACTCTGGATTAAAATCGCTTTGAACGTTGTATCACCAGTAAGCCGATAGGCATTGCCATAACTGCAATTCATGACAAAACCAATATCGTGGTGATTGGTATTGAATTGATTTTGACGTAATGAATTCGTCCATTTTAATGCTGCGTTCCGCCAATTATCGTCACCGGTATAGTCAAAAACATACCAGAGACAGCCCGGCCAAAAACCGCCGGTCCAATCCCGAATATCCGTAAAAGTTGGTTTCCCATTGCGATCTGCCGATCGCGGATATTTACTCAGGTCATTATGACCTTGATACAGTAATGCATACTGTCGTTCGGCTAAATCAAATCCTTTTTTTACGATATCACTTGTATCCGCACGCAGAAGAAATGGAGAAAAAAAGCTCAAAAAATAAATAACGTATAGGCTATATCTAAAAACAATCATATTAGGTTCAGTTTATATCGAACGGAGAAAAGCCTAGATAGCGCTTTCCCCGGTCTTATTTTACAAAAAACTAGTCGATCCAGCCCGGATTTTGCACCAGGTTCACGTTCATCTGTATTTCTGAGGTCGGAATAGGCCATACGTTCAAGAAGTCGCCTTTATAGCTATAATTTCCGACATTTGTCCCCCAGACCTGCTTACGTCCATTGCCTGTCTGAAATACGGTCGTTTTCCATGTTCCCCAGCGCAATTCATCGAAATAATTGATTCCTTCATTCGGAAACTCGACACGACGTTCATTGCGAATACGCAGGCGTAAGTCATCCTTCCCCCCAACAGCCGTTGCAACATTTGAATTTAACAGCGCGACGCCAGCTCGTTGCCGTACTTCGTTGACTTTTGCAATGGCCTCATTCAATTGCCCATCTTCATTTAACGCCTCAGCCCACATCAATAAGACATCAGCATAACGGAAAACCGGGAAATCGATAGGGCCATAATTGCGATCGACAATCTCATTGACTCCTTCCGCAACAAATTTTCGGTAGAAATAAAAGAAATTGATCTGTGTATCACTCTGAATATCGCCATCTGCCTGTGCCTGTCCACGAAATGGCCAGCGCATAAATTGAAGACTTTCCACATTGGTAAAATTATAGGCGCCCCTAAACGTCGAATAAGGCGTCACGACATTGGCCTGCAAACGAGGATCACGGTTTTCATAGGCTTTTTTGATACGCTCTTCATTACCTTGCGGCAGATATAGGCTCATCTTTGCTCCTCTCAATGCCGCAGCCGCTTTCTCGGCCTCCGTGAGGTTGTTGCGTAGAAAAAAGACCTCCCTTTCATTTTCAGTTAAACTATTGTATCCGGGAATGATTTTATCCCAATCAAATTTAGAACCGTCATTATTTTCATAGAGATCGACCAAATGTGGTGAAGGCATGTAATAATTCCAGCCCCGCGAATAGACTGAAGGCCAACCGCAAAACAATTGCATATTATTTCCATAGCCTGACTCACTCCGATGCTGAATGGAAAAAATCATCTCAGGACATTGCTCATTGGCTTCCTTAAACAAAGCTTTATAATCAGCGAAGAGTGTATGTCCAGCATCTTTTACTTTTTGAAAATCAGCTGCAGCCTTTGCCCAATCTTTTCGATAGAGATACACTTTACCCCGTAAGGCATAAGCAGCCGCCTTTGTTGCATGTCCATAATTCGCATTGCCCGCGGGATAACGATCCGGAAAATTAGTTTCCGCAATACAATCGTTCAAGTCAGCCAATATTTGATTCCAGACCTCATCTTCCGAACTACGTCCTTTGATAGCCTCGACCGCCGTAAAAGGTTCAAGGTAAATAGGTACTCCTTTGTAGAGTTGATTGAGTCGAAAGTAAAAGTAAGCACGTAGAAATTTAGCTTCGGCTATATATTTAGCTTTCTTTTCTGCTGTTGAAGGCGATTTTATGGGAATATTCTTCAAGGCGTCATTTGCCCGCTGAATACCTTCGTATTGGATCTTCCAGACATTCATAAATAAGGGATCTCCAGCAGTGATGGTCCCTGTCAATAAGGGCTCATCAAAACGTGCTTGCCCAGTATAGGAGAAACGGTCAAATTGATAGAGCTCATAAGGCGAAATCAGTCCGCTATGCCCCATTAAGAGTCGAAAGGAACTATAGATTCCCGCAACGCCCAAATCTGTTAAATTATCGGTTGTCCACATCGTTGCCGTGGAGACCGATGAATACGGAGAGGTATCCAAAAGATCTTTTTTACACCCCACTATACTTGTTAGCAATACAATCGCCAGAATTTTTTTCATCTTTTTCATTGTTCTCATTCGGATTAAAAGGTAAGATTTAGACCCAGTGAATATTGGCGCATCGTTGGATAGTTTACAACAGAAGAGTTGATCAACGAGGGGTCGTTGCTTGCCGGCCCAATTTCCGGATCCAGTCCCGGGAACTTTGTCCATGTCAGCAAGTTTTCGCCAGCTAGATAAATCCGGAGTTTAGCGATCGAGAAACGGCTTGCTAAGCTTTCAGGAAGGGTGTAGCCTAACTGAAGGTTTCTCAGCTTCACAAAAGAAGCATTATACAAGTAATAATCGCTGGTACGTCCGTTCTGTGCATCAGTCACACCTTTTAAGCGTGGATAATAACCATCGATCCGATTGTTGGGATCCGCGGGATTCGCAAGATTATAATAATAATGGTCGTTAGCGACCAATGCCGGTACCGATTTACCCTGCGCGACGATGGATGAATTGAGATAAAGTTCATTCCAATAATACGACATGCCTGAAGAAGCGGACCAGATCATAGACGCATCAAATCCTTTATAGGCCATGTTGATAGTAAGACCATAATTGAATGCCGGTGTTGCTCTTTTGCCCATAAACTTTTGGTCATACACATTTCCATAAATTCCATCCCCGTTCATATCCGAATAAATCAGGTCACCATACCAGATCTTGGTAGGGTCTATGCCATCGGCAGGCTGAAACAAATAGCCTGCTGCGACCATGGCCTTTAACCAGGCCATATCCTGCTCGGTGCGGATCATACCATCGCGCGGCCCGCCATTTTTATCAACGGAACCATCCGTTAGAAAATGGTTTCCTGATCCACGGTACACATTATACAAATAGAATTCATTGATTTCGTGCCCTTCCAGAATCCGCTGGTTTACCCCGTTGGAAACCATACCGATATTTGACTGATAAACCCGATTACCTGCGGCATCAGTGACATAGCCCTCCGACAATGCCCCTTTATATTTTTCTACCTGATTGGTATTATAGGCGAAGTTGGCTGATATTCCATATTTAAAATCGCTGATTTTATCTTGATACCCCAAAGTCAATTCAATCCCCCGTTTGCTGACCTCGGCAATATTCATCGTTGCTGCTGTAGCCGTCCCTGTTGTCGCAGGAATAGTCGGGACGTATAAAATTCCATCCGTGTAAGCGCGATAGGCATCAAACTCGACTGTCAATTTATTTTTCAATGCTGTCGCTGTAAAGCCAACATTTGTCGTGGTGGTCGTTTCCCAGTGCAGCAGGTCATTTCCTAATTTAGTCTGCGCCAAACCACGGACAGCCTGATTATTGAATGAGTAATTTACAGTACCATATGACGGAAGATGATCGTAATTACCCGGAGATGCATTATTTCCGGTTTTCCCCCATGAAGCTCTTAGCCGCAAATCATTCAGAAAGGATTTGAGCGGACTCATAAAAGATTCCTCCGAAATACGCCACCCCGCGGAGAAGGCCGGGAAGAAGCCCCAACGTTTGGCGGTTCCGAATCGCGATGACCCATCGTACCGTACCACCGCTTCAGCGAGGTATTTATTGTCGTATGCATAATTGGCACGGCCAAAAAAGGACCGCAAACCGTAATCAAGCTCATCGCCTGTAATGGAACTCATTGTTGTCGCCGAATTAAATGTCGTCAAGTCGGGATGCACAAGTCCCAGTTTGGCCGCACCAATATTATATTGGTTAAAATACTGTTCATTATACCCCAAGATCCCCCCCACATCGTGTTTACCAAATGATCCTGAATAACGCAATACATTATCAATGATGACGTTGTAGCTCTTAGTCATGCCATATTGCGTTGTTATTTGTCCTGACGATAGCGCCGCTGTACTCAATTTGTTGGTTGCAAAATTCCATTTTTCATAAGGAACCTGATGGGAATTGGTTTCGGTGTACGTATGGTTATAATTTACCTTTGATTCAAACTCCAGCCCTTTCATTAGATTTAATTTCGCAAATATTGTGGTATTGAATCGATTGACCTGGTTCTTTCCACCCATCCCATTTAGAAAAGCCAAGGCATTGTTTGCGGTCGCAGATTCTTCGGCAGCAGCCGGGAAACCATAGACACCATTGTAGTAAGGATACACCCCGGGCACAGTTTGGGTCAGGTAGGAATATGCAGTAACCACATCGGCCACACTCAAATTCTGCATATCGCCAAAGGTCTGGGTACCCACAGTTAAAAACTTGGCGACTTTGGACTGTAAGTTTATACGCATACGTATCTTGTCTGCCCCAGTTTCGGGCATCGTCCCCGGGTTGTTGAAATAACCTACTGAAAAGAGGTATTGCGTATTCTCGCTTCCACCGTTTAAGGAAAGGTTGTGGTTTTGTAAAAGTTTACGTTGTCCAAAAAGCACATCGCCCCACTTGGTATTTGGATAAGCAACTTCATTGGGAATACCAAATTCGGTTAACCCCGTCGGATTTCTCTTCGCTTCTTCCCAGAGATTGATCGTGGCATCCGTATAAACAGCAGCCTGTCCCAAATTCTTGAAGCCTTCATTGACAAGGCGCATATGCTGCGCATAATCGGTGATAAATTCGGGTACATTATTTGGCCGTAGCATCGAAACCATACCCGTATAGGACACATTATTTTTCCCTTTGCCCCCTTTTTTTGTCGTAATTAAAATAACGCCATTCGAACCCAAGGATCCATAAATTGCTGCCGTCGCCGCGTCTTTTAAAATCGAAATCGATTCCACATCGTTGGGATTGACAGCATCCATGGATCCCACAATACCATCGATCACCACCAAGGGTGAGGTATTGTTTAATGTTCCCTTTCCACGAATAAGGATATTAGCGCCGTCTGCCCCCGGTTTTCCGGTTGTGGTCTGTACATTCACGCCGGCCGCGAGTCCAGCCAAGGAAGACGTAAGCGTAGACGTTGAACGGTTTTCCACTGAACTTCCGTTCACTGTGGATACAGCGCCAATCACATTTGCGCGCTTTTGGCTTCCGTATCCCACAACAACCACCTCATCCAGGCCACTTACCTCCTCCTGAAGTACGATCGTTAATTCGTCATTTCCAGCGGCGACACTTTTTTCCAAGCGTTGGTAGCCAACATTCGAAAATATCAAGGTGCCATTCGCGGCAGGCAACTGAATCGTGAATCTTCCCTCTTGGTCCGTGACCGTGGAGACATTGGTTCCTTTCACCATAATGGTTGTTCCTATAACAGCCTGTCCCTTGCCATTGACGACTTTACCGCCAATGTTCCGCTGTAGGACTTCCTTTCGGTCGGGATTTAGCGGATTTCTTTTGGGTTTTATCACGATTACCTCGTCTTTTTTGACCCACTCCAGATTCAGTGGCGTTACAATGGCGTTTAACGCATCTTCCAATTTGGCATGTTGTATATTGACAGACAAACGAGTCTGGGCCAAGGACTTGCCATTTAAGAAAAAATTGACGCCACTCTGTTTTTGGATATCGCGCATCACCTGGTTTAAGGTCACATGCTTAGCGGTTAAGTTTATGGTCTGCGCATTTCCTTCTGCAAACAGTTGCATGGTGGTCAGCAAGGAAATGAGTACGATCAATTTCATAATCAGTATACTTCGTAAAGTTAAACTCCACGGGTGTAGCCTAACAAATGGATAAAAAATCATATGTTTGTACGGTTTGTATTTATTTATAAATGGTTATCAAAAATTTGCCCTCGGGCAATACTTGTAAGTATATGCATCCAATCCAAGGCAGTGCCCCCCAGCACTGCCCTTTTTTGTCTTGCCTATACCCTTCTCCAGCTTAGGTAGAATCCATGATCATTTCTTTTTTCATCATTATTTAAGGTTATTATTGTAATGGTATCACAAATAAGATGTTCTTTTCCTGGCTTTTGCTCAGCTCAAAATGCAGTCCACCTTCTTCCAATACTTCGAGTACTTCCCGGAGTGGCTTGCTCCGTTTTATACGACCATAGAAATGCGTTTGCGGCACTTCGGTTTTGTATCTTACTTCGACATTATACCAGCGACCGATCTGCTGCAATGCGTCCGGCAGCGGTGTTTCGTCAAAATAAAACAGGCCATCTTTCCAAGCAGTGAAGGGTGCTGTATCCACATTTGCAACTCGTATATTCCCGCTATTGGTATTGGTCGATTGCTGGCCCGGTTTCAAGTATATCGGCAGCGTGGCATGATTATCGTTTGATAACTTAACCTTCCCTGTGATTAAGGTCGTCTTGATCGTCGTATTTTCAGGATAAGCATTTACATTAAACGCAGTCCCAAGCACCTCAATTTCCTGTCCTTTACTCAGCACTTTGAAAGGTCGTGAATTATCCTTGGTCACCTCAAAAAAAGCTTCGCCCAGCAGGATAACTTTTCGTTCATTTTTGGCAAAGCTCATCGGGTATTTTAAAGAAGAGGCCGCATTGAGCCACACTTTTGTACCGTCAGGTAAAGTAATCTGGTACATCCCGCCCAGCGGTGTGGTTAACTCCAACATAACCTTGCTCGGATCTACTGTCATCCCCTGTTTACCTAATGTGGCGGCAGCAATAGATTTCCCATTTTCGTAAGTAATACTTTCGCCCATAACAATCCCAGATGCATGTTTATCGAGCTCCAGAAGTGTACCGTCCGCCAAACGAAGTGTTGCACGGTTTCCGCCAGGCTGTACGATATCCTTCCTTGTATCCTGTATCCCAGCCAGGTTGCTATCCACCTGAACAGGACTCCTCTGCTGCCGCTGGAATACCATTGAAAAAACAAAGAGCAGTAGACAAGCCGCAGCAGTCCAGTAGGGCCATCGTATAGAAAATATGGTTTTCTTTTGCATCGGCACCATACTTTCTGCACCCATATCCGTTATCTCATCGCTATTTTCGGTCCCCCGCTGAATTTGCTCTTTGATGTTTTCAAGCATTATTTTCTGCCTGGATTGGCTCATTTTCTCTACAGAAGAAGGCTGAAGTAAATTAGCGACTATGGCTTGGTCGATGGCATCCTGATCATGGATATCAGCAGTAGAAAGCGCATGCTGTAGCCATTCGATCTCCTCAAGCGAACAGTTCCCTTCTTTATATTTTTGAAGTAATTGGTCTATTTTAGATTTATTGGTCTCCACGCTTTGTGTATTTTTAAAGTAAATACACATTACGGGGAATAAAGGTCTGCTCTAAAAAAAATTTTTTTTACTGCGCAGAATGGAGAAGCAGAATCAGTAACAAGGCTGAGAAGCCATTATCCTGCAGCGCACCACTTCGGATAAACTTATTTGCCTTGACAATATGGTCACGAACAGTAGCAATAGAAATACCCATTTCTTCCGCAATCTCCTGATAGCTTTTACCTTCCAGCTTAGATAGCCTGAATATTTTTTGGCGTTGTTTGGGCAATCTGCTCAACAAGTCTTCTACCAAGGCCATGGCCTCCTTTGAATCCAGCACTTTATCAATGGTATTCTCGGATTCCGATGCCCCATAGGCGAGCTGGATCTCAGATTCCATCTCCAATTTCAGCCGTCGTTTGAAATTAAAAGTAATATTACGCGAACAGGTAAACAGAAATGCTGCGAAAGATTGCTCAGGATCTATCTTTGACCTATTTTCCCAAATACGTAGAAAAACATCCTGAAGTAAATCTTCAGCGCTAGTTTCATCTTTTAGAAACTTAAGAATATTGGCGTAAATAATCTGGCTATAGCGATGATACAAAATATCAAAGGCCTGCATATCTCCATGATGGAGTTGGCACAAGAGTTCCTTCTCAAGCAGATTTTGATCGATGTCCATAATTGATTATTCTAGGCATGAAGTTAATTACTTCGCTGCAATAATTCAAATCAAATTTCTGAATCCCAGTAAACTTGTGGTATTTTTTTCTTAATTTGCAGCAGCTAATCCCCCCATAGCTGCGTAATCAATCCATAAACGTATCGATTTTAAAACCATGCAAAATTTCATCTATTTATTTCCTGGCCTCTATGCCCGAACTGCCCAATTTTTAAAAATAGGATTGACTTTGTTCCTAGCGGGCCTGTTTATCTCACCTTCACATGGGCATGCCCAATCCTTAATGCATCCAATTACCCAGATCAATGATGTCAAATCCCAAATCAGCAAAAAGTCCGAACCGGTGTATACTGCATACAAGCAGTTGATTATGCTGGCCGACTCCCTTTTATTGACCGACCATCATGCTGTCGAAGATTTTAGCGTACCTGGTTTCTACAGCGATAAAGAAGGCCAGCGTGCCATGGCAAAAAAACTCCATGCGGATGCTTTTGCGGCCTATTGTACCGCCTTAGCCTATACAATAAACGGTGAGCAGAAATATGCATCCAAGGCCCTATATTTCATCAACTCCTGGGCCACAATCAATAAAAAATATTCTGATTTTGACGGACCCGTTGTACTTTCTTATGCTGGTGCCGGATTAATGATCGCGGCTGAATTACTTAAAAACGATCCTCTTTGGACGAAGAACGACCATGATCATTTCAAAACCTGGACTGTCAAGGTCTATCAAAAAGCGACACATTTCTTGCGCGAAAGACCAAATAATATTGCGGATTGGGCAAGATTTGCTAATCTACTTTCGGCAAATTTTCTTGATGACAAAAAAGAGCTTTCTTTTACAGTAGCCTTAATCAAGGCTGATCTTTTTGAAAAGATCGCAGCGGATGGCCATCTTATTGAAGAAGTAAAACGGGGTGAGAAAGGTTTATGGTATACGTACTTTTCTTTGGCTCCATTGACAGCCTCCATGTGGTGCATATACAATGCCACCGGAGAAAACTTGTTTGCAGCCAAGAAGGATGGAAAATCGATCAAGCAGGCCATAGACTACTTATATTATTACAATCAACACCCGAGAGAATGGCCTTGGTTTAAGAACCCTGATGTTGACATTCCGGACAGGACAGCAGGAGTCTGGCCTTCCAATCTATTTGAAGCCATGAAGGATATTTATCATACATCTCAATTTGATTCGTACCTCTCGATTTATCGTCCAATGGTCTACAAAAAAAATCATTTTGCGTGGACCTTCCCGACACTAATGCCGGCACACTTGCATTCGGACAATACGACCAAGTAACGCATGGAATAAAGCGATCCCTGTCATGACAAAGGATCGCTTTAATTGCACAAAACCAGCGCTTATTTTTTAAACTCAGCAATGCTTAACTCTTGAAATTCCAGCTTTTTATCCCCGACGATACGAATCTTGGTTATTGGCTTATTCGGAAAAAATAAGCTGGTCATTACCGTCAGTCCTCCATCTGCAAAAAGCTCCACAGAGCTCACATCAACATACAAGCTGAAAGACAATGTTCCATTATTCAGCAGGCGTTGCGCCAAAGCGGTTTTAGCGAATTCCGCATTGAAAGACACTTCGCCGGACTTAGAACGATCGATGTAATATGCATTTTGGTCTTCACGATAACCAATGACCAATTCATCACCAGATTCATTCGATAAGATCACTTTAAATGCCTGCTGTTCCAACTTCTTGAGGTCCAAACGGTACGCTTGTGGGAGCTGTTCCTCGAATGAGACTTCCTTCGCTCCGCCGCCATGGTATTTTTTTAAAGGCCGAAATGCAGTTTCAATTTCTTTGGGCGCAGTACTCGTGACGTAGAAAGACTGTCCAACTTTTTCCAAGGATAAAACACGGGGTATAGTTGATGAGGAACGCCACCCTGTCGTAGGTACCACATTAGCATATTCCCAATTGCTCATCCAACCAATCATTAGATGTCTATCGCCTAGATTACTCCAGGTTACGCCAGCATAGTTATCCGGTCCCCAGTCTAACCATTTAACTGCAGTATCATCAGCTTTAAATTGCTTTCCATCAAAATCACCGACAAAATATTGCGTTACCGAGCCACCATTTGGTCCTCCCGGATTTATGCTCACCAATAGAGCCCATTTCGTCTCGCCTTTGTATTTCATTGGGATAAGGTCAGGACATTCCCAGACTCCGCCATGTGCACCCACCTCCTTACCAAATTCGCTTTCCTTATTCCATTCCTTTAAGTTTTTAGATGAATAGAAAGTAATGCAATCCTTGGTTGCTAAAGTCATGATCCAACGTTGACTATGCGCATGCCACATCACCTTTGGATCTCTGAAATCCCATATTCCCGGATTAGGCAGCACTGGATTCCCCTTATACTTTGTCCAGGTAGCACCCTCATCCAGACTATACGCCAAACTTTGGTTTTCATGTAATCCTGTTTTCCGATCCTCTTCCTGATGATTATGATGGGTAAAAATAGCGACCATCGCACCTTTTCCAAAACCGGCTGTATTATCCTGATCAATTACAGCACTTCCCGAGAAAATAGTTCCTAAACTGTCCGGATATAAGGCAATCTTTTTTTCATCCCAATGAAGCAGATCTTTGCTTGTCGCATGCCCCCAATGCATAGGTCCCCAGACTGGTTTCTCGGGGTTATGCTGAAAAAAGAGGTGATAATTTCCGTTGATATATACCATGCCATTCGGATCGTTCATCCAGCCCTGCTTGGGCGTAAAATGGTAGATCGGACGGTATTTTTCCTCAGGATCTTTTATTTCTTTCGAACCAACTTGCGCGAATGCTGTACTTGCTATACCTGCAAGAAGCAGCATAGTTCCATATTTCTTTATTTTATTCATAGCTTATTTAGTTTATATCATTTTAGGTTATTTATGTCTGTCTATAAAATAACGATAATTCTTATGATTTCTCGACTTTCATCGTATTGACTTCAATAGTACCCTGATCAGCATAAATCGTCCATGGATTCTGGTCCATTTTATAAATACGATTGGTAAAAGCGACATTCTTATTAACATAGACCACACAGATAGATTTTTCGATGACAATTTTTACATCAAAACGTTTATCGGCAGGTATGATCAACGGCGTAAAGTTAAGTTCTGTTTTTCCAGCTGTTCCCCCCAGACTGACTTCCCGATTCATAAAGAGCGAAGGCATGCCCCAGCGATTTGCAGAAGTTAGGTCGAAGGCAATACTATACAACTCAGAAGGCTTGTCACAAGCACCAAAAGTGAAACCAAAGTGGTCAGATTGTGAAGCATCTATCGTCATTGATATTTTAACAGCGGTTTTGTTCCGGTTGAATTGTGCATAGCTCCTCCCATTGGACTGCGCTGTTATACGATATGTTTTATTATTTTCCGAAACATTTCCAACGGCATTCAGTTTTTCAAACAGCAGTTCCTTATTAAACTTATTGTCCACAGCAGCGGGAATAACCGGATATAACCTCCCTGTCGGCCCCTGCAGCAGCCTGTGTGTAATTAAACTTCCAGACCAGGGCAGTTCATTATTGCTGTTGATGGTCTGCCCTGTAGAGCACCAGCCCGATAGGTAGCGTGCTGTTCCATCACTGGCTGTCTTGCCAGCATACAGGTATAAGCCGTCAAAAGTTTCATGATGGCCGTTTTCATCTCTACATATTTTCCAGGGGCCATCGGGTGAATCAGCAATGCGGTAAAAAGTCTTGCGATGTGCGTCCCGGTTGATCCGGGAGAATGTTAAATACCATTTGTCACCCATTTTAAATAGATCTGGACACTCCAATATTTCTGCATCCGTTTCAATCTGATACATCCCTACAGCTTGTGCATCTGTCGCTACGACGGGTGTTATACTAGACCAATTGTTCAGATCTACAGATATATATCGTGCAATAGCACCTTTACCATCCTTACGCGTCGTCACCAACATCACATAACTGCCGCGAGTTTCGTCCCAATAGACATGAGGATCCCGAAAATTGTTTTGGTCATAACCCGGAGCGGACTGTATCGTCCAGGCGGACTGCTTTGTCCAGTTCAGTAAATCTGTCGAAGTCGCGATCATCACTTTTTCGGCCGGATTCAGGTTGCCATTATGCCCCGTATAAAAACAAAAATAGGTCTGATCCTTTTTAATAAAGCTGCCTGTGCCTATCCATTCATCCTGACTTCCCATAACCCCAGCAGGCAATACTTCTGTAAAACCATCAAATGTGGCGTAATCGCTGGTTTTGGTCACCTGAATCGGATGGCGATTGGCATTTTCGTAGAGATAAAACAAATAATAATTTTTATCATCGGCATTGTAATACGGCATGGGATCTCCGACAAATCCTTCTTGTGGCTTATAAAAAGTCTGAAACAGACCGGCTTCCTGTACCGAAGTACAGGAAGTAGACCGATCTACGGCTACTGGATCACTCGGCTTATCGAGAGGCAAGCTTTGATCAACACTTTTACAATTTGTCAGCAACGCCATCAAGCATAGCACCGGAATTAAATATAATTTTGTTCTCATTTAGGATCTCAATAAAACCATTAATTACATATTGTTCTGCCCATTCCTACAGTGTTTTAATATCCTGGGTTTTGTTTATAGAGGTACTTGCTCAATCTGATCTGTGCTTCGGGAATAGGCAAATACTCATTCTTATCTGCCGTAAAATGAGCTACAGCATAATAAGAACGCCGCGATTTCTCCGTTTCATAATACGCATTCATCGTTTGATCCGCAGTTCCCCAGCGTACCAGATCGAAGAATCGGCCATTTTCCATCGCCAATTCCAAACGACGTTCCCAACGTAAAGCCTTCCGTGCATTTTCCTCATTCCATATGATATTGTCACCATTTTTATACGTTTCGATCAACATTTTATCTGTAGCATACCCCGTCATTGTGGCACTATTTTTTGCACGCAGACGTACTTGGTTGATCAGGGGTAAAGCTTCGGCCGAACGATGCGATTCTATTAGTGCTTCGGCACGCATCAGCAAGACATCGGCCACACGCAGCACAATACGGTTTTTCGTATTCGCAAAAAAGGGAGCCATTGGTACAAAACAATCACAATCAGGATCAACGTTCTCTTTTAACGAAGCATAGACCGAATAGTCCGCCGGATTACGATTCCAGCTCTCTTGATAGGTGCGTTTGGTATTGTATTTATAAGGCAGTCCCGGAATCGCTACGGTGTGAAATAACCTTGGGTCATATTTTTCCGAAGCGTTGAACGTATTTAACGTATTGTAGATATCAAGAGGTACACCCTTTCCTGTCGTGCGAAATGCATTCACCAAGCTCTGACTAGGTTTATTAAAATCGCAGCAGCCCACACCCATTGGCACAGAGAGCACATCCGAGAAATTCACACGGCCAAACTTAGTTCCATCATCTTTTGAAAATTGAACTGAAAAAATTGCTTCTGTACCGTTCTCATATTTCCCGGGCAAAAAGTTGAAAGCGAAGTCCGCTTCAAGTGCATGATTTGAGGCAAGTACAATGTCTGTATTTTCCAACACTTTATTCAGATCGTCCGAGTTAATTCCTGTTACGGCATGTCGCTCGGCATTGTCCTGACGATAAGCTTTATACAGGTATGTTTTCGCAAGATACGCAGCAGCAGCAATTCGGTTGGCACGACCAATTTCCGTTTGCGCGGTCGGCAAATGATCTACCGCGTACTGAAAGTCGTCGACAATTTTTTGCCAAAGTGCATCGTTGCTCAACGCTCGATTTGATACCGTTTCATAATTATCTATCGGCACATTTTCATCGATATAGGGCACATACTTAAAGAGCGTTTTAAGCATAAAATAGAAGTGCCCACGCAGGAATCTTGCTTCGGCCAATTTCTCCTCCTTTCCTTCAAAACCATTCATTTCCTGAATCGTTTTGATCGTCGTATTGGCACGTGAAATGGCTACATACAGCTGAAACCATAGTTTATCCAACTCCGCAAAATTGGTCGTAATATTGCTGGATACCTCCAAAAAATGGAACGTTTGTATATCCTGCGGCCCCGAACCACCTTTGTACGCATCATCAGACCTTACTGTACCATAAGGCCAGAGGCTAAAAGGTACATCATAATGGTCATTGCCCAAAGCAGCATACGTAGCCGTCAGTAATCTTTCAGGTTCCTTTACCTGGTCGGAGCTGAGTACAGCATTCGGGGTCTGCTCCAGAAACTTAGTACATCCGGACAGTAGACCGGTTGACAGCATCATTATTATCGCTAGTTTATTGGTTATTTTTTTCATTGGAATTCTATTTATTAACATGCTCCATATGGATGGATTATTCTTTTGGTTATTTTGTCCATTATTTAAGGATTCCCGGTTTCTTTTTGCTAAAAGCCAATATTTACTCCCGCGGTCCATGTCGTAGGGATAGGATAGCCCCAGCCTACATTCTCCGGATCTACACCTGTAAAATTCTTCGATTTGACAGTAAACAGATTCTGTCCAGTAAGGTAGACGCGTAATCGGCTCATCCGCAAACGAGAAGCGGTTGCGGTGGGTAACGTGTATCCAATGGACAGGTTTCGAAGTTTCATATAGGATCCATTTTCAATAAAATAATTAGACAGTCGGCCTTCATCATTATTGTTTGTCGTCTGCAATGCTGGAATTGTCGAAGTTGGATTCTGCGGTGTCCAAGCATTGAGCAGGCGCACACCCTTGTTGGAGTTTACATCATCTACACTCCAAAAATCAGTCTGTTTTTTTAGCCAATTTTCAACATCTATCCCCTGCACCCCCTGAAAATAGGCTGAAAGGTCGAAGCCCTTATATTTCAGTGCGATATTCAAACTATAGGAAAAATCAGGGTGTGGGTTTCCAATCCAGGTACGGTCCATGTCTGTAATTTGCTGATCTGCATCGTATACATTTACGTAGCGCAATCGCCCGATCCCTTTCCCCGTTTGGTTGACATGATTGTCAACATCCATCTGATTTTGAAAGATCCCATCGGTTACATAACCATAAAACGAACCCAACGGCCTACCAATAATATTATCCCCCTGGCGTCCACCGTAGGAGTTTTCCACGGCTACAGGCAAGTGCGTTACCTTGTTTTTATACGACGATAAGACAGCGGTCACATCATACTCCAAACCAAAAGCGGTCTTATTGCGGTATCCCAAAGTAAAATCCAGGCCTTTGTTTTCCATCGAAGCCCCATTGGCCCAGCGATACCCCCCCTCACCTACAACACCAATATAGGCGGGATTAATCAGCATATCTTTTGTTGCTTTGACATACCAGTCAACCGACCCGTAAAGACTTTGGCCAAACAGCGTGAAGTCCAAACCGATATTGGTCTGCGTCGTAGTTTCCCACTTTAGGTCGTTGTTTTCTGTCTGAATTTTCCGGTATCCCGAAGGTAAGATTCCAGTTCCCGAACCCGAAAGATCATAAGCCGTACCGTCGATGATATTCCATGTTGGGTCACCGACTCCATACTCAGGCACAAAAAGTGCATAAGTCGCTAGATTACCAATCCCTTGATTACCAGTCTGCCCCCAGCCCACACGTAATTTAAGATCAGAAATATAATCTTTGGTATTCGCCATAAAACGTTCGGATGAAATCCGCCAGCCTGCTGTTACAGCCGGAAAGGTTGCAAAGCGGTTATTTTTGCCAAAACGGGAAGAGCCGTCATGTCTCACTGTAAAGGAAGCCAAATAACGGTCATCAAAAGAATAGTTTGCTTTTCCAAAATATGACAGGAGTGAAAAGCCTGTCGAGGTACCACTGACGGCAGCAATTCCAGTGCTTACGCCAGGCCACATATACTCAGGTGTTTCGATAGAAAAAGCCCCATCACCACCGGTATAAGCGTTAAAATTAATATCATTCTGACGATTCATTTCAACACCAGCCAATAGGTCTATCGTATGATTAGCAATCTCTTTTCGGTAGGTTGCCGTATTCGACCAAGTCCATTTCATTCCATGTGACTGTTCCATATTGACAGCACTTCTATCGCTGTTCATAAAACCCGAACGGTAGGAAACTTGCAGGTTACGTTTATAATAATTACCATAATCTATCCCATAGCTTGTCCGGAGATGCAAGTCTTTAATAAGCTGCAAATCGGCATAGACATTCCCAAATAACCGCCAATAGTTGTATTTATTATTTCTGTTGTCATGCAGCAGGCGTACCGGATTATGGCGATCGTTCATTCCCAGCGCTGGACCGCCCCAACCAATGCCATCAACAGTATGTACCGGTATGATAGGCAATGCTTTCAGGGATAGATCAAGCACATCTCCGGGTACCTGTACTTCGCCTGTATTGTTCACCGTAAAATTCTCCCCGACAACCAGCTTACCATCAAAAAGTTTGTAATCGGCATTCATCCGAGCTGATATGCGCTGGAAATCCGTATAACGAAGAGTTCCGTTATTACGCAGATAACCCAAGGAGAAGTATGAACTCGACCTATCCGTTGCCGAACTCAAAGTGGCATTATAGGATTGGAGCAGACCTGGTTTGGAAACTTCATCGAACCAATCCGTATCTGCGGCATACATGGTATGCTCGCGGTCGATATATTGTGGTATAACGACCTTGTTTAGCTGTGGCAGACCATTGGCGTCATTGTTCCACTCAAACTGATAACCAATATTATTGCTGTTCGGATTACCACCGCTATTAATCGTAGCCTGCCATAGCGCCTGTCCATACTGCTGGGCATTCAGCACCTTCATGCGGTTGTTAAAATGTGTGCTGGTTGCATAGGCATCAACCGTAAGTTTTGGTGCGCCGGGTTTTCCTCTTTTGGTTGTAATCACAATAACGCCATTTGCTGCGCGTGATCCATAGATACTTGCTGATGAGGCATCTTTCAGGACTTGAATGCTCTCGATGTCGTTAGCATTAAGCTCATGCATTCCACCCTGTGTAGGTACGCCATCGATGACATAGAGCGGATCTTGACTACTGTTGATCGAACTGATACCGCGCATCCGTACCGTGGCAGCTCCGCTGGGACTACCGTCAGAGGTTACCGTCATACCTGCTACGCGTCCCTGAAGTGCTTTCATTGGATTGTTTTCAGGCGCTTTCATCATTTCTGTCACATTGACGACGCTTACCGCCCCAGTCAGGTCCTTCTTGCGCTCGGTCTGGTAGCCTGTAACAACCACTTCATCAAGTCCCTTTTCGGTGCTGATCAATCGGATATCCAGAAATTTCCGATCACCCAATAGCATAGTCTGAGGTTCATAGCCTACATAGGTTATTTCCAAAGTACCTTTGTTACCCGATACCTGCAACACAAATTCCCCTTTTTCATTCGATTTGGTTGCCTGAGTGGTTCCCTTGACCACTAATGACGCTCCAGCGATGGGAGCTGCTGTTCCGCTGTCCGAAATCCGCCCCCGAATTTCTGTCTGCTGCGCGAAAGCAGCTACCGAAAAGAGCGCCAAAGACGGGAGCAACATAACTTGCTGTCTTGTAAACATAATTGGTTATTATAAGTAGATTATTAATTAGATTATTTGTCTTGCTGTTGGTTATTTTATTTTTTTCGTGTCATAAACAGCTATTGTTTCAGCTTAGGTCACTATCGCGAAAGATTGGATTCAGCCAATGGAAGCGGTTGATATCTTCAGGACTATAAGCGGGGCATGCACCGCTGCTCTGCGTCACAAAACCACTGAGCGTAGCCGCAAATTCCAGTACTTCCTCAAGTTGAACACCATTCTGCATCTGAAACCTCTTGGCCAGGAAAGCTGCCAAAAATGAATCCCCGCTTCCAATCGTATCCTCTACCTGAACCTTCAATGCCGGAAAATGATAACTTATATTGTCTCTTTTAAAATGATACACTGCTCCGTCTGCACCATACGTTACTATAGCTTCCTGAATTGCAAAACGTTCCATGATTAGATCTACACGCTGCTGATCAGTAGAGGTAGCTGTAGCACCATTCCAGTCCGAAATAATGTGCAGTTCTTCGGCATTCATTTTCACAAAATCAGCATATTTTAAAAGGCTATGTATTTTTTCAGGACCGAAATATGGAGCGCGCAAATTGACATCCATCACGCGGAAACGTGCTTTTTCCAGTAACAACAACAAGCTTTGAAAACTTACCTCATCCCGACAGGCTAAACTACCGTATACCAAAAAATCTACGGCTGCAACCTCTTCCAGCACAACAGTATCCACCGCAATTCTATCCCAAGCAACAGGGTAAACGATCTCGTATTGTACATTGCGTTCCGCATCAATCGTAACCTCGACCGTTGAGGTGGGTAAACTGTCGTCAAACTGAAAAAATGTTGTCGGAATTCCCAGTTGCTCACACGCAGAAAGCAGTTCGCTTCCATTTTCATCACGCCCTATGCGTGTCAGCATACGCGTCACAACGCCCAATTTATTCAGGTGATACGCTACATTCAAAGGAGCGCCACCCAATTTTTTGCCAGTAGGTAGATTATCCCAAAGAACCTCTCCAAAACAAATACCTTGTATTGATTTATCTCCGTTTCTCATATTTACTCTTTTTTATACAGCGCTTTGGCTGAGTGCCAAAACAGTGTACCGAATTGATTATTTTAATTTCCCTTACAAATACCTATTTAATGCAGATTGATGGTCTGCCCCATATCTTCCAAAGACCGTCCTTTTGTCTCGGGCATAAATTTCACTACATAAATAAGCTGCAATACCATAAACAGGGCAAACATCAGAAAGGTGCCACCACCGCCAAGAATCTCCGTCAGTGCTGGAAAACAAAAAGTGATAATTGCTGCCATCACCCAATGCGTCAGGCTACCAAATGTCTGCCCTTTGGCCCTTACATCATTTGGAAAAATTTCGGAAATAAACACCCAGATCACTGCTCCCTGCGAGAAGGCGAAAAAAGCGATAAAACTCATCAGGTAAATGGTAATGGCGAATCCTGTTGTCTGTTCGGTGTAGAAAGCCTGCGAGACCAATGCTAGCGATACGATCAAACCCAGAGAACCCACAAGCATCAATTTTTTGCGTCCTACCTTATCAATAAAATTGATCGCCACCAAGGTGAAAATAAAATTGATAACACCGATACCGACTGTGGATAGCAGCGAACTCTGCGAGCCGAGGCCAGCCATCTCAAAGACACGCGGCGCATAATAAATAATCGCATTGATACCCGAAAGCTGGTTGAATAACGCAAAACAGAGGGCTAACAAAATCGGTTTGGCATTTTCACGTATAAATAATTTACCTTCGCCCGCCATCCTATCGTTAGATTCCTGGATTTTCTCGATTTCAAGCTCGTAACCTTCAGAATTTATTCTTTTCATGATCTTCGTTGCTTCGGACAAATTATTTTTATGTAATAACAGCCACCTCGGACTTTCGGGAATAAAGAAGATCAATATAAAAAACAAGAGCGACGGAAAGCATTGCACACCCAGCATCCAGCGCCAGGACTCTTCCCCCAATTGTCCGATAAAATAGTTGGATAAGTAGGCAATCAGAATTCCCAATACCACATTAAACTGAAAGAGGCCCACCAACTTGCCTCTTGAAGCCGCAGGGGAAATTTCGGAAATGTAAATTGGCGCCGTCACCGAAGACACACCGACCCCGATTCCCCCCAAAAAACGGAATAAAATAAATACAGTCCAGTCATTCGCCAATGCGCTCCCAATGGCGGAAATAAAATAAAGTGCCGCCACAGCAAATAATGTATTCTTCCGACCAAGCTTATCCGAAGGCAACGCCCCCAATGCAGCACCGACAACAGTACCTATTAAAGCGATAGCCATTGTAAGCCCATGCTGAAACTCGCTCAAATGCCAATGCTCCTGTACTGCCTTTTCGGCCCCAGAAATCACTGCTGTATCAAAGCCAAATAAGAATCCGCCCAACGCCACTACAAATGACCAGGCTAATACGGTGTTTTTGTTCATGTTTTCCCTATAATTGATTAACTCAAATTTAACTCAGGATTCATGCTAACTTAAATTTGGACACAGCAAAAACATGTATTTATGTAACATTTTTAAAAATACATTAAATACTTATATATCAATATTTTATAGTAAATTCATCTTTTCAAACTTTTAGTTTTTGGACATATCCTATAGAAAATGATACATATTTATCTCAATCTGTTTTAGTGTAATAAATACACGAACCATATACTGATTATCTAAAAAAAGTGAAATGATGTATATTCGGATTGTAAAGGGAAAAAAAATCATGGGGAGACACACCGTTTATGGCCTATTGATCCTATTCCTTTTTTTGGGTTGTCAATCAGTAAGCCAAAAAAAGAAGCGGGTCATCGCTTTTTCGCAATGCATTGGGAATGATGCCTGGAGACAGACTATGCTCGAGGAAATGAAACGCGAACTTTCTTTTAATCCCGACATTGAATTCCTATACCGGGATGCCCATGGCAACAATGCGCTGCAAATTGACCAGATACGCGAACTTGCCAAAGCAGATATCGACCTTTTGATCGTTTCACCCAATGAGGCCGAGCCGCTTACTCCCATTGTTGATTCCATATACCAGCTTCATATCCCTGTGATCGTAACCGACCGCAAAACCTCTTCGGGTCAATATAATGCATACGTAGGGGCAGACAACTTGGCTATTGGTAAACTTGCAGGTCAATATAGTCAAACTGTCCTTCAAGGCAAAGGCAAGGTCGGATTAGTGACCGGACTATCGGGGACATCGGCTTCCATCGAGCGTGAAAAGGGCTTTAAACAAAGTATTTTGGCAGCATCTGGCCTGCAAATAAACGGTATTATCCACGGGGGATGGGAAAAAAATACTGCCTATGCCGAAACGCGAAAGCACATCAGTCAGATGGCGCAAAGCGATGTCATTTTTACTTTCAATGACCAAATGGCCATGGGCGTAAAAAAAGCCCTGGACGAAGCGCAGTCCAAAAAAGATATTAAAATCATCGGTGTAGATGCGCTGCCCGGACCAGGCAATGGTTTGGAACAGATTATGCAAGGCCATATGTACGCTTCCATGCTGTACCCCACAGGCGGCACTGAAGCAATCCGAATAGCGCTAGCGATTATCAACAATCAGCCTTATAAACGCGAGAACATCCTTGCTACCTCCGTTATTGACAAAACAAATGCAGAACTACTCGCACTGCAATCCCATAAGATCCAACAGCAACAAATAGATATCGACAAAAGACAGGAATTTATTACCGAACAGAACCGTATTTATCAGAATCAAAAGTCTGTACTCAATGTCCTTGTTGTCAGTCTGGTGCTCGCAGTCGTTTTTGGCGGTGTTTCCGTCATTGTCATCAAAAGCAATTGGGAGAAAAACAAACATCTCGAAATCAAAAATGGCGAAATCTTGTCCCAGCAGCAACAAATCGTTGAGATGAACAGTCAGATTCAGCAGGCAGCGGAAATTAAAAACAATTTTTTTACCAACATCTCCCACGAGTTCAAAACTCCCCTCACCCTTATCCTGGCGCCAATAGAGGATCTCGAAACACGGAAGGATCTTGCCGACGATATCAAAGATCAGTTGTCACGTGTCAAACGAAGTGCGAAAAAATTGCAACGCCTGGTAAGCGATCTCATCGATATCCATCGCATCAGCAAAGCAAAGATCAAGCTTCAAGTTTCAGCAGTACAGATTGACCCTTTTATACAACAGGTAATCAACAGCTTCAAGCCGCTGCTCAAAAAAAGCAGAATATCCGTCAGCTACGTTAACAAAAGTATATTAAAAGAAGTATGGATTGACGAATACCTGATGGAACAGGTGCTATCCAACCTCCTTTCCAATGCCATAAAACATACTGCAGCCAGTGGAAGAATTGAAATTTCATTGGAAGAAAATAGCTTCAAAGATTACTTCTACTTACGCGTATTGGACAATGGTTTAGGAATTGCCCCTATTGATATAGAGCATATTTTTGATCCTTTCTATCAAGGAACAGGTAGCAGGAATGGCTCTGGGATTGGTCTTGCTTACGCCAAACAGATTGTCGAGCTACATCATGGCCAGATCACGGCCAGCAGCAAATTAGGCCATGGTTCGATCTTTACACTACGGATGCCCATAGGCAATGCCCATTACGAGCAAGAAGAGCTCCTAAAAGATGAATCTGGCATAAAACCCATATTCAAGCAGCAAGAATATCTGGAGCCTGAGATCAAGTCCCCCCAAAAGAATCTTTCCTTTCATTCTGATAAATCAAAAAGTATTCTGATTGTCGAAGATAACGATGAAATCAGGGACTACCTCAGATCTATCTTAGAAAGGGACTACAATTTATTATTGGCCAGAGATTCGCGTCAAGCCAATAATTTTATGAAAACGCATTTCCCGGATTTGGTACTCACCGATATTATGCTGCCTGACGGCAGTGGCCTAGATATCCTCAAAGATGTTAAAACCTTCTATCAGACCGCGCATATTCCAGTCATTCTGTTGAGTGCACTTGCCAACGAAGAGACTATCCTTGAGGGAAGCCTTTTAAAGGCAGATGACTATATCACCAAACCATTCAATGCAGCCCTCCTTAAGGTTCGGATTGCCAATATCCTACAATCGAGGCATCAGCTGAAAGAAAAATATAGCAGCACTGTGGAGCAATTTGATACTTCGCAGTCTGACAGCATTAACGACAACGACAGACGCTTTCTCAATAGTTTTTCGACGATTGTCGAATCAAAGCTATCCGATTCAAGGCTGAGCGTCGACGATATTGCCAGCGAACTCCACTTATCGCGCGTACAGCTCTATCGAAAGGTTAAACAGTTGCTCGACTGTAGCATCAGCGAATATATTGTCGAAAGGAGGCTCAAAAAAGCCAAAAGCCTGATGGCAGATGGCCTCCATATCAATGAGATCTTTAGCAGTGTCGGTTTTTCATCGGCTTCCTATTTTGCTTCAGCATTTAAAAAGAGATATGGACAATCGCCAAGCACTTTTAAAAAAGAGCTGGATAGAAAATAAGATTTCGGCTAGCTAAAACTTGCCTTTACGTTTGAAAAGATAGCAGCTGACAAACATAAATAAGACAATCATCAGCATGTTACTATAATCAAGTCGTGTAAAGCTGTCGCTTTCACTCAGAATATTCGTCAACGCGTGGTAGGCACCGGTAAATGGAATAAAGTCTGAAAAACTCTTTTGAGCCACAAATACCGAAAATACCAACATAAACATACAAACGCCAATGGGATAAATAAAGCTTTTGAAGATTAGACTCAATGCCAATTGAATCATTGCAATAGCCGACAGCGTGATAAAAAGCTTCAAGAACGTAAAGAAAATCACCAACCTATAATCGTGATTTTGAAAGCCAATTACCGGATAGATCGCACTTAGTATATAGCCGCTAATCAAGAAGGCAGCGTAAGCAAACAATATGGAAAAAAGTACAGTAAGCAGCATAAACACAGCTTTTGAAAAGAAAATTTTTGACTTGTCTAGCGGTAATGTAAAAAGTATTTTGTAGTTATTATTCTTATACTCAACATCACAGCAGGCATAAACGAATAGTGCTACAAGAATTGGGTACAACAAATAAAAAAACTGAAATACATATCTTCCTAGTATTACCTTCCAGGGATTTGGTACAGCGCTTACCGTTTCCGATCGGATGATATCGTAAATAATGTATCCATCAATCGCTAAAATAAGCAATACCGGGGCAATAAGGACACCAAAAAGCTGCCTATTTCTAAACAGTTTGTATTTTTCAGACAAGAAAGCCGTATAAAATGTATTAGTCATTTGGACGTGCAATTAAATTTATAAAAATTTGTTCTAGATCTGCGCTGTTGGACTCCAGCTCATAGATTTCAACGTTGTTTTGTACCAAACATTTAATCATCTGATCAAAGTGGTTGTCATCTAAAATTCTCACTACAGCTACCTGACCTTCTGCTCTTAACACCGAAAACCCAGCATTACTTAAAACCATGCTTGTCCGCGCAGCATTTGAAGTCCGCAATAGTGCCTCGCGTTGCACCTGACGCAGCAACGCGCTTTTAGTTCCCTGAAAGATCATTTCTCCACCTTCAATGATACCAATGTGCGTAGCAATCTTTTCAAGTTCGCTCAGAATATGGCTAGAGAGGAAAATCGTCTTCCCCTGGTCATTGAGCAAACGAAACAAGTTTCGCATCGCCACAATTCCCTGTGGATCAAGCCCGTTTAACGGCTCATCCAAAATCAGCAGCTGCGGATCATGAAAAATAGCCATGGCAATTCCAAGCCGCTGTTTCATTCCCATAGATAGCGCATTGGCCTTTTTCTTTTTCTCCTGCCCCAAACCCAGCATTTCGAGTACAGTATCTATTCGCTTGTTTCCTTTTTTGTGAATAATATCTAAATATTTTAAGTTTTCAAAAACAGTCAATTTCGTATAATAGCATGGGGCTTCGATGAGACTGCCGACATGGGCATAAATATCACTACGCTTGGTCTTCAAACTTCGTCCCTGAATAAAAATAGCATCGGCATTTTCTTGCAAAAGGCCAAGCAGGAGTTTAATTGTTGTGGACTTTCCGGCACCATTTCGTCCAAGGTAACCATAGATACTTTTGTCTGGAACATGAAGGTCAATGTTATTTAAAATGGTTTTTGAACCAATTTTAAAGTTGAGTTGTTGTGTTAGGATACTTTCCATTAGCGTTCGAGATAGGTCGGTCTTTTATTTATATCTATATAAAAAATGCCATCAATATAATCACTC
This sequence comes from Sphingobacterium sp. UBA7249, assembly GCF_002472835.1. Classification (NCBI taxonomy): domain Bacteria; kingdom Pseudomonadati; phylum Bacteroidota; class Sphingobacteriia; order Sphingobacteriales; family Sphingobacteriaceae; genus Sphingobacterium; species Sphingobacterium sp. UBA7249. The sequence goes on from NZ_DKST01000013.1 coordinate 186,177, forward strand.
CATTTTCTTTCCTCTTCCATGCCCTGATTGATGGTTGAGACAAAGGTTCTTATGAGCAGAGCAGTATCTGGCAGTCCCCGCATATCCAAAAAGAAGTAAGGTGATCCTGTTTCATGGAATATATTTTCAATTGCCAATCTGCCCGGTTTATCCACTATTTTTCCATCTTCATTTTTTCGTCCATAAGAACTAAAGTCAAGCACATAAGCCTGATGACCGTATCTTCTTTTCATGTAAGCACCCAAGGGAAGGTATTGCTTATTATATGCTGTGGAAAAAGTATGGATATTAGCGCACCACACGATAATCTTCTTTCCAGCATATAAAGAGTCTATTTGGTACTGCAGATTTTGGGCCATCAGCGAATCACGTCGATGCATGCTCTGCATCGTTCCCGGAGCAAACAACCAAGATTTTTCATAATTCCCTTTTATATCCCTGAGGTACCGGCTATATACCTGCTGTTCCTCTCCGCCGCCCAAAGCCGCTATCGCATTTTCCAATTTGTTTAACTCATTTAATAATTGCTTCTTTTCCGTTGGTTCGAGATTTCTGTTGACATTGCCTGCAAAGGTTAATTGCTCCAGCTTAGTAAGCTGCTTTGTTAATTGGGGATAATCTTTTAAATCGATTTTATTTTTATCGCAAAAGTCTGTTAGTAGTTTTGCACGTTTATTAGCAAGTATTCGACCCGAAAACTGAATATCAAATCCACCCAGTGTCATTGGTTTATGTGTTGATTTCGACTTATGGTAATAATCTATTAGCGCATTGGTTTCTTCATTGCGCCACCAGAAATCAAACAAACCCAGGCCTGCCATTGTTGCTTTCGGTAACCCCATGGTTGATTTATCCATTTCCCCATTCATCACCCACATATCATATTGTCCTGCTTCATACAAAACGATATTATAGTCTAAATTTTCATGCAAATAACGAATCAACCTCGATTTAGCCCGAAAGGTTTCCCCATCGTCATGCCTCATCTCACCCAGCATCAATATCCGATTATTTTTTAAAATACTGTCGATTAGAGTCAGTTCCAAAAAATTAGTATCACTCATCGAAATACTATTAATTACATGCTTATAACGATCTATTTCCCTACGCAATGCCTGGCCATTTAGCATAGGTCGATCATCATAAATAAGCGTATTAAAAATTAAAATAATGGCTATGGCCATTATTATTGCGAGAAGTATACGTTTCATCCTTCATGTTAATTCGGTTTATATTAGTGGAAATAGATCTAAAATTTACGTTATTTCACACACCTTTACTATAAGATGATAATTTTTATCATTTCCATAAATAAATCTGCAAAAGAGATATAGAATAACTCGAAAATAAAAAAAACGGTTAAGCAACTAGTGTTTAACCGTTTTCAATCAACCCATCGCCACACTCAAAAGGTATTCCCAAATCGTGTCAAATGTGCGATTAATAACCTGGATTTTGTTTCAGCGTTCCCTTGCTGTTGTCGATGACAGCCTGTGGAATTGGCCATAATTCATTTTTGTCAGCTTTGAATGTTCTGTTTTCGGAGAAAAAGCGGTCAGTCAGCGAAGTGTAGGTTACCTTGCCTGTTTCTGGATCAACCGTTCCTTTTGACAAAGCACCATTCACTGGACCGTTCAACACATCTTTCGCTATTCCCCAGCGGATAATATCAAAACGACGGCGTCCTTCACCCGCCAGTTCGACGCGGAGTTCTCGGCGTACCAATTCACGTAATTTGCCCTGACCGGCATATACAGCCTTATCAACTTTTGGCATTTTGGCGCGTTCGCGTACCAGATCTATATTTTCATATACACTGTTATCAATCTTTCCCAGTTCGATTTTTGCCTCAGCATTTAATAATAACATCTCTGCATAACGCATGACAATAATATTGGTTCCTACATTCCATATGTTAATGTAACTGCTTGGATTTTGAATATACTTCTTGTAATTATAAGCTGTACTGGATGCATTATCAGGACCGGAAGGATAATCGTCTGATTTTGGGTTCAGCGGATCAAAATATTTGCCATTGTACGAGGCTCCAGGATAAACAATAGTTGCTCCCAGGCGCGGGTCCCTATTTTCATAAGGATTTGCAGGATTATAATTTGTCGATTCACTAATGGTTTTTCCATCTGCCGTTTCAAATGCATCTACCAGACTTTGGGTAGGCACAATTGATCCCCATCCCCCCATGGAATTGGGGAGCATAATGCCAAGCATGGTATACCCTTGTACATTGGCTATATACTCAATGTTCATCATCACTTCACTGTTATTTTCATTTGCCTCCTCAAATAAAGTAGCATAGTCATCAAAAAGTTTATAGGTTCCTGCAGAAATGATTTCTTCGGTAGTATTGATTACCTCCTGATGTTTTTTCTGGAAGGCATAACAACGAGCCAAAAGCCCTAAGGCAGCACCTTTGGACATTCGCGCACCGCCTCTTGCGTAAGACAAATCAGCAGCAGCTTCCTTTAATTCTTTTTCCACAAATTCCAGCACTTCTTTTTGGGTATTCGCTGGAATGTAAGCATCTTCTTTAGCTAATGTTTTAGTAATGATTGGCACAGCGCCGAATAAGGTGGCCATATCAAAGTATCTGTAAGCACGGATCACCCGAACTTCGGCTATCAACTTTTTTCTTTTTTCCACAGCCATCGGTGCTTTATCAATATTCTCAAGAATATAATTTGCACGACGAATATGCTCATAGGTATACCTTGCTTCGGCATTTCCAGAATTTGTTGGTGTTGCTGTACCGTTTCCTAGACCTTGAAAGCCCTCCCATGGAAAATCGCTATTGGAATTATCTGAAGTGCAGTCCATATAAAAGATTTGCGTTCCATCTTCCCAGGCAGAACCCTCGTTCATTTTTCCGTCCCCATCACTTGTTCCACTATACAATCCAGTCACAGCAAAGTCCGCCTCCGCTTCTGTTTTCCAAAAATTATCAGCATTATAGGCATCTAAAGGTTCTTGATCCAGTTTCTGACACGAAAATAAAAGTGTCGCAACACTTAGTGCTATGGTTATATTTTTAAGTTTCATGATTTACAATTAAAAGTTTACGTTAAGACCAAAGACATTTGTTTTTACTTGCGGATAGTAATTACCGCGTGAGTCTGCTGGCGCCTCTGGATCAAATCCTTTAGCAAATCCAGTGAATGTCAACAGATTTTGACCACTATAATAAAGTTTGGCCCCCTTGATTCCAATTCGATCCGTAAATGTTTTTGGCAGCGTATAGCCAAAAGTGATATTTTTTAGGCGTACGTAACTCGCGTTTTGAATCCAAAAGTCCGAAGGGGTACCCGAAGGGCTATTTTGTGTCCAACTCGTTAATGCGCGTGGCATCGATCCATTTGGATTGGTTTCGGCATTAAATCGATCGGCGTAGATGGTAGTCGGTTTATCCGATCCGGAGATCCCGCCAATGGCTTCGCCCCATAGATATCCCTGTACCTTTGCTGCTCCTTGGAAAAAAAGACTCAGATCAAAGTTTTTATAACTCATATTTGAGGTTAAGCCAAAGATGAATTTTGGATCTGGCGATCCTAAATATACCCGATCGTTGCCGTCAATCTTCTTATCTCCGTTTTGATCTTTATAGATCAGATCTCCAGCACCGATCTTATCATTTACACCCTGTATTTTACTATTCGTGTATTCCTCATTAGAGCGGTAGATCCCAATACTCTCATAGCCGTAGAATGAACGAATGGGGCTGCCTTGTTCATAGACATAAAACGTTCCATTCACTTGTGGTTCATCGCTTGCCCATTTTTTAATCTGATTATTGATATAGGATCCATTAGCAGCGATGCTATATTTAAAATCCCCGATACTATTTTGGTAATTGATTTGTAACTCTACCCCATTATTCTGTACTTTCCCCGCATTCTGATAAGGTGCCGGAAGACCATAAAGGTTTGAAACAGGCAATTTTAAGAGTACTCCATCGGTACGACGGTCAAAATATTCAAATACAAAACCTAGGTTATTCTTCAAGTTCAGATCCAAACCAATATTGGTACTTGTGGTCGCTTCCCAACGCAGTAATGGATTGGCCGATTGTGCTGTAGCTCCTCCAGAGCTCACTTTATCTTTTTCAAAAGGATAATTAAATCCTGGAGCAATTGTAAATATTCCTGGATAAAATGCATCTCCCGTTGGGTATAAATTGTCTGATGTTGCAGACAACTGCTGATTTCCCAATTTACCCCATCCTCCTCTTAATTTCAATTCTGATATTCCTTCAGCCAACGCGGATTCCTTGAAAAAATCTTCCTGCGAAATACGCCATCCTGCAGAGAATGAAGGGAAAGTACTCCAGCGATTATTCCCAAAGAAACGCGAAGTCCCATCACGTCTTACATTGGCCTCTAAAAGATATTTGTCTGCAAAAGCATAGTTGATCCGGCCAAAGAATGAACGTAAGATCAGCTTTTTGGCACCGCCGTCTACTTTCATGCCATCTCTGCTACCTAAATTGAGTTCCGGAAAATCATGATTTAAAAAACCTTGCGCATAAGCGCTTGAATAGTCAGCTCTAAAAGTCTCATCCATAAAGCCACCCAAAACATTGAACTGGTGATTTCCAATCTTTTTATCGTAGGTCAATAAAGTCTGAAAAGTCAATCGTTCTGATTGGAAGTTATAAACTGTCAAGTTATTTATCCCCTGTTTAGGGCCAGGTTCGCCATTTTGATTGTAGTATTGAATATCTTTAACAAACTTAGACGACATATTATCTATGGGCTGAAATCCAATCACTTGTTTCACTTTCAATCCCTCCAAGATTTTAAATTCACCCGAGAAATTTACCTGTGTATGTTTATAGGTCATATTATCTTTAGACTCCATGTCCATCCAAGCAATGGGATTACCATCGCTGCCACGGCCGTACACACCGTTGCTATATTTATAGGGAATAAAATTTGGAATCCGGTTGACTTGTCTAAAGATCTGTGCCATATCACCGGTATACGGGTTTACTGGCTCAGTAATACGTTGATAATTGTAGGCCAATCCCAGATCAAAGCGTAATCTTTCCGATACTTTTGCCCCTACATTTGTGCGCAAGTTATATCGGTCTGAACCTGCTACTTTAATCACACCTTTTTGTCCCAAGTAACCACCAGAAGCCATGTATTGCACATCTTCTGTGCCACCCGTCACTTGCAAGTTGTGCGCTTGTTGGAAGCCCGAGCCCTTGTACAATAAGCCTAACCAATCTGTATTGGGATGTCCATCTGGATCCGAACCATTTTTAAAAAGCTCAAGGTCTTGCGCTGTAAAGCGAGTCGTTTTTCCTTCATTCTTGAGCGCTTCATTAAGGATCACGGCATGATCATAAGAATTCATATATTCCGGCAGACGTGTTGGATCCTGAATACCAGCGTATCCTGTATAATTTAATTGCGGTTTGCCACTACCGCCTTTTTTAGTAGTAATTAAAATGACTCCGTTTGCCGCCTTCGAACCATAGATTGCCGCACTCGGGCCATCTTTCAATACAGATACACTTTCAATATCATTTGGGTTGATATTATTCATCGAACTTTCGATTCCGTCCACAATCACTAAGGGATTGGCGTTGTTGATCGTACCCAGACCGCGAATCCGTATTGTGCCATTGTCTTTACCCGGCTGACCAGAATTCTGTGTAATGGTTACACCGGAAAATTTACCTTGAATAGCCGATGATACGTTCGTCACGGGGCGATCCTGTAAATCTTTTGACGTAATTGCCTGTACAGCACCAGTGAGGTTTACCTTCTTTTGTTTAGCGAAACCGACCACGACGACTTCTTCCAACGCCGAATTATCACTTTCCAACTGAATGGAAATTGTATTCCCGCTAACAGTCACTTCTTTGGGTTTATAGCCCACACTACTTACAACCAAAATATCACCGGTCTTTGCCTTGATCGAAAATCCACCCTTTGCATCCGTGGATGTCGATACTGAGGTACCCTTCACAGAAACCGTCGCCCCCGCCAATGGTCCGTCCTCCGCCGTGACTTTACCTGCAATTGGGTTTTGTTCGACGACATGCCCTATATTCATCAATACAGCTGGTCGATCTACCGCAAATGTATGTTGCGAAGACGCCACAAGAAGAGCAATAGCAAGCAGGCTTACCTTTTGGTTACTTGTAAATTTTGAAATCATAATTAAATAGTTAGTTATTATTTAGTCAGTCAGTTTTTTCAGTTTAAGATTGACTAGTTCAGTCCCTTAAATTAGAGGGATATCCCTTGGAAAAAAAGTATTGGACAAACGAAATCGATTGCGCTGTTCACGCAATCGATTGTCTAATGCAGGAAAATGAAACTTATGTCACTCGGTCTCCTGTGTATTACCAAGATCGCACGGAGAGTTTTCGATTAACCTGACTATGCAAATGACGCCCGCCTGTGCAACGGCTTATAGCATTAAGGCAATCCATCAAATCGTGCTAAGATGCAAAAAAGGTCCGTTGATCTATCGACCAACGGACCTTTTTGAAGCAGAAAGGGATTCGAATACATCATGGTCTTAAAAACCAATGCCGTATCACCTGATCATTGAGCAAAAACCGGCTTATTTTAATTTCCCCAGTTTTTTTGAGCTTTGTTTCCCATCACAAATTCAAGCGTACCACCTTTAAGGATATCTGCATGGTTCAGCTGCGTACTGTTTAGCGGCTTTCCGTCGAGCGTGGCCGATTGGATATATTTATTTTTTGCAGAAGCATTCTTTCCGATAACCACAAAAGACTTCCCGTTTGGCAGGCTTATCGTCGTTTTCCTAAAAAATGGTGATCCAATACTATAAGATGCCAGTCCAGGTGTAACAGGATAAAAACCCATCTGTGAAAAAACGACAAAAGCCGACATACCACCACCATCTTCATCACCCGGTACACCCATCAGGTCGTTTCTAAACCATTCGCCTATTAGTTTATGGATACGTTTTTGTGTCATCCAGGGCTGTCCTGCATAATTATACAGATAGGGAATATGAAGCGCCGGCTCATTGGCCATAGAAAACTGCCCAACGTTGCCCGTATGATCCGGCAACTGTGCATAGAAATCAAATTTGGAACGTCCCAGCGGCTGTTGGAACATTTCATCGAGATAGTGTATAAAAAGCTGGTTTCCGCCCATTAATTTGATCAGATCAGGAATATTGTGCTGTACATCCCAACGGTAGATCCAAGCGTTGTTTTCACCATAATATTCCCTAGCTCCCTGCCCGCCCGCAAATACATAGTCAAAAGGCATAATAAAGTTACCTTTTTCATCTTTGGGATGGAAAAATTTGGTTTGCTCATTGAATAGATTTCTGTAATTGAAAGATTGCTTCATAAACAAATCATAATCCGCTTTTAAGCCCAATTCATTAGCCAATTGTGCCAGACACCACAGGTCATAGGAGGTGCCTAGCGTAACAGCTACTGGCTGACGTTTTTCAAAGCCATGCACTTCCGGATAAACTTCTTGTTCTCCAGGGTGCAAAGCCGGGATATATCCCTTTTCTTTAAAAAATTGATCCATTTTTCCAGCGGGCTTATCCGACCATGGTGCTAAGGTTTTTTCGATAATCGCTGCTTTTGCAGCCAAATAGGCTTTTTGAATATCAAAGCCCCGGATCCCCTTGCGGTAAGCATCCAATAAGGTCGCAACACCGTGGTTTGAATTCATCCTTCGGCTATCTCCTGTGATTTCCGGAAAAGTCGGTAACCAAGGTTTGTCCATCTGCTCCGACATCCGTACAAAGGAATGGAGAATATTCGATTCAGCAGCCGGCTCCAATAACACGCGCAGTGGGTGGTGCGCGCGGTAGGAGTCCCAGATCCAATCATCTGTAAAAAAAGGTTTGCCTTCATCCGAATGAACCTTGCCATCAAATGCACTGAAATACCGCCCATCTTCGGAGATATTGACCGGACGCTCATAGGTGCGGTACAAGGAAGTATAGAAAACATGTTTATCCGATTCACTATCGCCTTCCACAGCAATCTTTCCAAGTGCTTGATTCCAGATTTTACGGCCATTTTCTGCCAGTTTCTTTTGATCAAAATCAACAATCTCACGGTTCAGGTTTGCTTTAGCCTGTGTGACGTCAATAAATGAAACACCGTACTTCATCTTTAAATTGACCCCAGCCTGGTCAAATTGCAGCACAAGACAAGCATTTCTGCCTTTTGCTTCCATACCTTTTGCTAGCTGTTGCCCTTGGAGCGTGCTGACAGCGCTAGGTTTGATTTCCGGAACAGCATAGATATACACACGTGTGCCGTTGCCAATTTCCTGTATTCCAGAAAGTGCCTGTCCGTCCCACTTTAGTGCTCCGTCACGGGAATTGAATTGCAAATATTTTGTCTCTGCATTCGGAAAAGTAAAGGCATACATTCCCGACTGGTGCGACAAAGCATATGACACCTGGATATCTTCCTGATCCAACACAACGGAATAGCCATAAGGCTTGATCTCCTCCTGATCATAGCTGTACAACTGCACTGGCTTAAGATCGGTAGGCAATTGCAGCATTGGACTCAGGTTAAAAGCGGACGATCCACGGTGGCTCGTGACGATAAGCGGAAGACCATACAGGCGGTCAGAGGTAAAATCCCCTCTTTCGGGGTAGACCCGTAATATACTATTTGGTAAATGAACGGTTGGATATGTTGGCACCAACAAATGGCTGATATTGCCCATATAGGGATTGACATAATCAACAAAGTTCTCTAACTTTTTAGTCTGAGAAAAACCTTTTAGCAAAAAGATTATCAAAAAAGAACAACAGCATATGGTCCGTAAGAAGGCTTTAGGTTTCAATTTAATATTTTTGTTTTGCATGCTGAATGATTAAGTGATTAATGGTTTAAGGACAAAATATCCGCTTCGTCCTTAAAGTTAATTTTTTTTGCTCAAATTTACCTTCATCGGTATTGATTTGATAACCTCACGAAGGCGCACTTTCATCACCTGAGCCGTACACAACATAAACTTTGAGCTTTTTACAAAAAAAATCGTTATCCCGCCCGCCTATCTTTGTCCTATAAACAATTTAAGATGAAAACAAAACACCAGGTTAAAGGTTTCTTGCGGTTTCTGAAATGGTCAGCCTTGGTGCTTATTGTTGTCATTGGATTAATCTCCCTGTATATGATGCATCCCCAATTTGGCAAGCGGCCTTCCGGTGAAAGGCTTAAGCGTATTGAACAATCAAAACAATTCAAGGACGGCAAATTTCGTAACAGCAACCCGACGCCACAATTGACACAAAGCTGGAGGGTGGCCCTAACAGATTTTTTCTGTAAAAGATCTACCGAGACCAGTCCTAAAAACAAGATTTCTTCTGTTCCTGTTAATTGGAATAGCCTATTTGCTAAATCCCATGGTCTGATCTGGCTGGGGCATTCCTCCTATCTGTTGCGTACAGATGGCAAAACAATCCTTGTCGACCCGGTGCTAAGTGGCAGTATATCTCCCATACCAGGCAGTGGTAAAGCCTTTGCCGGATCCGAGGTCACAACAGCTGATGCCCTACCAGCCATCGACTACCTTTTTATCTCACATGATCATTACGATCATATGGATTATAAAACGCTCAAAACACTACAACCCCGAGTCGGCAAGATTATCGTTGGACTTGGCGTGGGTGAACACCTGGAATATTGGGGCTACAGAGATGATCAGATTATCGAAAAAGATTGGTGGGAACAAATAGACCTAGGCGATGGATTCCATGTTACGGTCACACCGGCCAGGCATTTTTCAGGCCGCAGCATATGGTCTGCCAATACCCTCTGGGCTTCGTATGCCTTAGAAACACCGACCCAAAAGCTGTATCTTGGCGGTGACAGTGGTTATGATACCCATTTTAAAGAAATTGGCGATAAACTGGGGCCATTTGATTTGGCTATTCTTGAGAATGGTCAATATGACCTCAGTTGGAAATACATCCACATGATGCCCGAAGAAGTCATTCAAGCTACAAAAGATCTGCAGGCTGCAAAGCTATTACCCGTTCACTCCTCCAAATTTGTCCTTGCCAACCATGCCTGGTACGAACCCTTGGAGCGCATCTCAAAAGAAGCATCGAGGCAGCATCAAGCATTGATCACACCACGCATCGGTGAGGTTGTCGATCTCGATCTTGCTCACAACGCTCCCAGCTATTGGTGGAAAAATTGATTAAGCGATTGAATTGATTGCCGCTGGCGTTATTCCGAACTTTTCTTTAAAGGAAGCATAGAAATGCGAAAGGTTTTCAAATCCAAGATCCAAGTAGATTTCCGCAGGTCTTTTCCGTTTATTTTCGATCAGATAATAAGCTTCGGAAAGACGCTTTTCCTTCAACCATTTACGGGGCGAGGTGCGGAACATCTTCTCAAAATCACGTTTAAAACTAGCCAAGCTACGACCGGATAATTTGGCAAAATTTTCTAAAGGGACATTATATTTATAGTTCTTTAGCATAAATTCCTCGAGATCTATCTTATGCGGTTCGGAGAAATCAAACAAAAGATCTTTCAGAGCGGGATATCTTTCCAGCAATAAAGTAATCAATTCATAGATTTTGATGGTTTCCATCTGCGGACTGACCCGGTCGGCAGCCTCTGCATAAGGCGCCAGCGATTCAAAATAACTTTTGATGAAGACATCTCCTTCTAGGAGAATATTTGTGTCCGCCTGCTGCCTTCTATCCGCGGAGAGCTGATGGTCCAGCGCGTACTTTTTCAGCCGATCCGCATGCAGCATGATTGAAATAGACTGATAAGCCAGATTCTCCGAAGGATATTTAAACGCTTTTGCCAATTGATTTCTGCGTGCGACCAGTATCTGTCCGGCTCTGGTGGTCAACTTTCCCTTTTCCAGGTCAAAATGTGTTTCTCCAGATAGCTGAAACAGGACTACATGCTCAGGAATAAACTGTTCATGGCCAAAAACTTTCTCCACATAACAGGAATACAAGAAAGCTTTTCCAAAATCTTTTTCATCGATTTTCATCATCGTTTTTTCTTTAGCAAGGTTAACATTTATTTTTTTGCTGCAAGCCGCTTACGTATAATGCTGACAAATTCGGGCGAAACACCAAGATATGATGCGATATAATACTGCGGTACCCGTTGCGATATTGTCGGATATAAGTCGATAAATTCAAGGTACCGTTCAGCAGCAGGTTTCGCCATGGTATGGATCAGGCGGTTTTGTAGAACGGCGAGCCTACGCTGCACCAGCATGCGAAATACACGTTCAAATTTCGGGACAGTGTCCAGTAATTTTTCTTTGGTCTCGGGTGTCAGCATAAGGAATTCGCTTTCTTCTAATGTCTCCATATACAGGCTCGAAGGAGTATGGTAATGGAAAGAGGCAATATCGCTGATCCACCAATCTTCGACCGCAAAGGCCAGCGTGACCTCAAATCCATTTTCATCAAGATAATAGATGCGTACACATCCCTTTTGGAGGTATCCTTCAAACTGGCAGACTTCCCCTTCCTGCAACAGCAAGGTTTTCTTTGGTACTTTTCGCGTCGTCAGCAACTCGGTGAACTGCTCTGTCTCTTCCTGCGTCAGCGTTATACACTTGGATACATTTTTAAGGATATTTTCGTACATCATATTATTTATTAAACCTACCTATTTTCATGTAAAATATAACCCAGCCCATAGATACTTTCTATATGGAGCTTATTATCGGCCTGGAGCAATTTACGAATACGCGAGATAAAAACCTCCAAGCTTTTCCCATTAAAAAAATCTGTATTTCCCCAAAATAGCAATAAGAGATCCTTCTTATTGACTAGCAGATTTTTATTTAGAATCAGATGCCCGAGCAGTTCCGCTTCACGAACGGTCAGCTTTTGTGCTCTTCCTTGACCATCGGTCAGATTATAGCGCGCCATATCCAATGACAGCTGGCCGATCCGTAATCCGGTATTGGGCACTGTATCAGGTGTAGAAGCTGCGGCTACGGCCAATAAGTTACGGATCTTGAGTAGTATTTCATCCATATCAAAAGGTTTGGCAATATAATCCACCGCTCCCATAGAAAGACCTTTGAGGCGCGCATTCCGTTGGTGTAGCGCTGTCAAAAAGAAAATGGGCTGTCCGGCTTTACGCTGCAAAATTTCATGAGCAAGATCAAATCCATTTCCATCCGGCAATTGCACGTCAACAATTACCAGTTTAGCCCCATTTTCTTCAAAAGCTTCCAAGCCAGCTTTCATTGTGCACGCCCAAACGACACTAAATCCTTTGTAGCGGAGATAGCGCGAGAAAACCTCACCTAGATCGGGTTCGTCTTCGATCAGCAGAATGTCAATTCTGTTCTTTGATATTAAAAGACCCATTGTCAATGTAAATATAAAAAATAGTACCACCACTTGCTCCGTTTTCCAGGCGAACTGTCCAATCTAAGCGATCCAAACACAATTTTACATAATATAATCCCAATCCCAGTCCTGGCTTACCTTCCGAAGACTGTCCACGGTAAAATGCGGTAAATAGCGCATCCCGTTCCGACGGAGCAATCCCATAACCGTTGTCTTCAATTTTGAGACAATGTCGATCAACGGTCTGCTCCCAGGTCAATCGAATGGTCTTGGCTGTATGGTCATTAAATTTAATAGCGTTGGAGACTAGATTATCCAAAATAGAGAGATAATAAGCTTCGTCCAACCGCAGCGTTACATCCCTGCCAAGTGGCGAATAGCAGATTTCAATTTCCCCTTGGTAGCGCATGCGTAGTGCCTCCAAGATCTCTTCGGTGAATAAGTCAACAGGAACCTCTACGATTGCAGGCTGCTGTTCCTGTAAAGCGACAGATCCCATTACCTGTTCAAAATAGTCCTTAAGGCGTTTAGCCTGACGTTCCACGATGCGTCCCAATTGAATCACCTCTTTATTGTCAGGGCCATCATCCCGGTCGATAAGGCTATGAGCACTGACTAGAATTGTTGTCAAGGGCGTATTAAATTCATGTCGCATGTGATTTAGGAAACTCGTTTTCAGATCGATCAGTTTGCGTTGGTTGACCCAATCTCTATACGTTCGGTAGCTCAATAGTACAATAACAGCAATGCAGGTCAAGGACAGCAAAAATACCGGTACCATTTGTTGGATGATCCGCCAATTCCGATTTTCATAATCCACATAGAGACTATAGGTAAAGCGGTAAGGGATCGGGAGCTTATCGCTGACAGCCAATTGGAACACGCGATTGTTGGGCGAGCGATTTTTGAGCGAGCCACTGATGCTCGTCATTTTATTACCACCAGAGCTATCATAAAATACCTTCCATGTGCTATCGGTCGGATTGTAGAGCTCTAGCTTATCAAAATGGAACAAGTAGAGCAACGCCGGATCGAGCTGCTGCTGGTGGACGATCTGCTCAAAGATACTATCCAACGATTGCTGTTCGCGCAAGCGTTCGAGAAACAGTTGCATCCGTTGCTCACCATACAGCTTCGCCTCCGGCGATTTATTCATTACCTTCTTAAACCAGGCAGGTAAATAAGGCACCAATGCCGTCTGAAATACCGAATCCCCACCCGGGAAGATTTTGTCGTCCATGATCGCGGCACCGTAAGCATTCTGGATCAAATTGAGCTGTCCGATCTGATAATTCTTATCTTCGAGCTGGTAGGTTTTGAAGATCAAGAAACCGATCACGACCGTCAAAATCAAAAAACTTATTCCAAATGCCCAGGGGTGCATATTTTTATCGGCGCTGTTCATATTTTAAAATTAACATCTATTTATGTATTCGGGGTAAGCATTAAGCTTTTATTAGGCATTCATTAGGTTTCCATTAAGCACATTGATGTCTTTGACATCGTACCTTTATCAGATAACAAATTATCAGATTATGTCCAGAATTTCTCTTTTCTTACTTTACAGTTTAGGTTACCTGTTACTGAACAACGCCCTATTTGCACAGTCCAATTCCTCTAAAACTCTTGCGCAGCGCCAGCTTGATTTTGTCAACCTAGGGTTTGGTATGTTTATCCATTATGGCATGCCTACCTTTATGGAACAAGACTGGTCCGATCCCAATGCCCCTTTGGAATTATTCAAATCACCGAAACTCAATGCGGATCAATGGGCGAAGGCGGCTAAATCAGCCAATATGACCTATGGCTGTCTCACAACAAAACATCATAGCGGTTTCCCCATTTGGAACACCAAAACCACGGATTACAACGTCATGAACACCCCATTGCACCGCGATGTGGTCAAGGAATTTACAGAAGCATTCCGCAAGAATGGCTTACGTGTGATGCTCTATTATTCCATCCTTGACATGCATCAGGGGATACGTCCACATACGATTACCAAAGCCCATATCCAATTGATCAAAGATCAGCTAACGGAATTGCTGACGCAATATGGTGAGATTGATGCGCTGGTGATCGACGGTTGGGATGCCCCTTGGTCACGTATTTCCTATGATGATATTCCCTTTGATGACATTTATCACCTGGTCAAATCCCTGCAACCCAAATGCCTATTGATGGATCTTAATTCGGCAAAATATCCCGGTGATGCGCTATTTTACACCGATATAAAATCTTACGAACAAGGTGCAGGGCAATTTATTTCCAAAGAGCATAACAAGTTACCAGCTATGGCCTGTCTGCCCTTGCAGCAAAATTGGTTCTGGAAAAAATCATTCCCCACAACAGCAGTCAAAGATGTGAAGGAACTTGTAGAGAAATTCGTTATTCCCTACAACGATGCCTATTGTAATTTCATGCTCAATGTGGCCCCCAACAGCGATGGCCAGATGGATGAAAACGCATTGGAAGCGCTAAAAACCATCGGTACTCTTTACAAGAAAACGCCAAATTACAACGCTTTACCAAGCTACCAAGCCCCCATCCTAGACCACAATATCGCCAGCCAGGTCCCTTCCAATAGCAGTTGGAGTGAAGATATGAGTATTATGGATTTCGCCAATGATGACAATTTCGGCAGCGCTTGGGTATCCAATCCCTCGGCTATGGGCGAAGTCTGGTATGAACTGGATTTTGAACGCAGTAAGACATTTAACACCATTGTTATCACCGAAGGCAAGGATAATCCTGCCACCTATACGGTCACTTATCTCAAAGATGGCAAATGGTATACGCTTTCGACGACACCAGTTGTACAGGGACGCATCAAGATTTTTCGTTTTGATGAGGTGGTGGGGCAAAAATTACGTTTCAGCATCCAACCCAAAAATAAACGTGCCGTCCTACATGAAGTGGGTCTTTACCAAGAAAGGCGGTAAAGGAAAAGGGGACTCGAGCTAAACTCCAGTCCCCGTTTTCGGTATATAGATTAATTAAGGCTATATCCTATTCCCAGCCCGGATTTTGTCCTAGCTTACCATTTAAGACAAGCGCTGAAGAAGGAATGGGATAGAGATATTGTCTATCATTATCATACCATTTTCGACTCATGGTTTTCCCCCATTGCAAATGGTTATCCGTCGTTATCGTCTGGGAGTTTTTGTCTCCACCCAATTTGACCTTGGTGACTCCCTGTACGGTAGGTTCGGGCTTACTAGCATCATAAAACAATACATCAGGAGTACCGTCACGATCCAGGTCCATTGGTTTTTCCAAAGCAGGTATATAAATACCCGTCCATTGTAGGTTAGCCATCAGTTCACCAGATTTCCATCGTTTCAGATCATTAAAACGAAATCCTTCCAACGCCAATTCGACCTGTCTTTCGCGGCGGATCTCTAAGAGAACAGGATCAGAGATACTGGGGAAAAATGTATTTTTCAGATAGGTGTCTACTTTGGTTGGAAGTGTATTAGCCCCAGCGGAGATCCCTGCGCGTGTACGGAGCGCGCCGACGGTCTTTGCCCAGTCTGTATCGTTAAATGTCCCCAACTCCTTTTTTGCTTCGGCATAATTCAGCAACACCTCTGCATACCGCATCAAAGGTAAGGCATTCGTATTGAATCCACCATTGTCATAATAAGGATCATCCAGCGCATATTTGATTGGTTGATAGCCGGTATAAGTATAACTTGCGAAATTGGGTGGCGCAGCCTTACCGCCCCGTTTATAGCCTGGAGTGCGGATCAACTGGGCTAAACGCAAATCCCGGTTTTGACATTCCTCATAAAACTCTTCCTTTTCATAATTTGGACGATCGGTATAAGATGACCCATCAGCGTTCAAAATCGTATTGATAAATGGGCGTACCAGGCTCAGCCGCGGACCATACGTGGCCGAAGTCCACCACCAGTTTGCATCATTCATCAAAGCCTGATTTTTACTAAATGCAATAGCCAGCATCACCTCGTCTTTCATTGGTTGTTCGCTAATGAAAAGCTCACGTTGTGAAATTTTAGGATCAGCGGCAATATGAAGGCGATAAGGCCCCGTTTCCATCAGGATCTTACCAGCGTCCACAGCATATTGAAAAAAAGTTTCGGGCTTTGTTGGCAGATTCAGCTGATGGTATTTACGAAAAGTACCTTCAAATAAAGCGATCCGTGTTTTCAGTCCCAATGCAGTCCATTTGTTTACCGTCGTTCCATCACCGGGAGCATCTGTTATATGCTCATACGCAAAATCCAGATCTTCCATAATATGTTTCATGACCACTTCTCTCGAATCGCGGGGTGCTTTTAAAATGTCCGTTTCATCAACTGTTAAAGGGTGGTCCACCCAAGGCACATCACCAAAACGAACCACCTTCTCGTAATAAAACCAGGCCCTGAAAAAACGAGCTAAACCAATGTAATTATTCTTAACCTTATCGCTTAAATTGGGGCTTGTACATTTGGCGATCATCTGATTGATATTACGCAGTGTTGTCCAGGTCCAGAGTCCCTTTAATTCCTCCACTTCTTTGCTATATGCACCTTCGATTATAAAGTCATTCACCCGATTCACAGCCGCATAATCGGCCATAGCATCCCCTTTGTAGGCATCGCTACCTGACGTAATATTCCGATAAAAAGAATTGCTATAGTTTTTCAGTCCCTTTTCGCTTCCGAAAATATCCTCCTCAGTTGCCTCCGATTTTGGCAATTCCTTCAATTCACAGGAAGCGAACAACAAGGTTAAAACCGATAAATAAAATATCTTTTTCATTATACTAAATATTAAAAACCAATGGATAAGTTAAAACTCACACTTTTCATGATCGGATAGTTAAATCCATCACGTGTACCTGTTTCTACAGTAGGATCTGATTTCCCCACATTACCGACATCCAAGTCTCTGGTATGTTTATAAAAAGGGGACCATGTCAGTAGATTTTCACCAGAAAGACCAGCACGTAGATTCTGGATTTTCAGTTTAGAGGTTACAGATTTTGGAAAATTATAGCCGATCTGAATATTTTTCATCCGGAGATAACCGATATTCTGCAAGAAACGGGTCTGTGGTGTCACTTTTAGTGACTCATTGTAACCAGCGTAGCGCGGGAAATAAGCATCTGGGTTATCTTCTGTCCAATAGTTATTCAGGTGCCATTCCGGTAGGTTGTTATAAGGTCTATTATATTGTCCCCAAAATAGAGATTCATTATTCGGATACCAATTTTGCTTGCCCACTCCCTGAAAGAAAGTAGAAAAATATACATTTTTCCAGTCCAGGTTAATATTAAAGCTATAAATATAACGGGGTTCGGAATTCCCGATAATTGTTCGGTCACCGTGGCTATAAACGGTATTGTTACCATAATCTATAACCCCGTCTCCATTGAGATCTGCAAAACGTATGTCTCCAGGATAAATCGTTCCGTTATTGGATGATTTGATCAACTTTTGTTTCGCCGCACCATCAATCTCCGCCTGATTATGAAACAATCCCTGTGTCACATAGCCCCAAATATCTCCGATTTGCTGACCTTCATAATAGTATCCATCCTTAATGATCCCTTCCTTGTTATCGTAGCGATCTATTTTCGATTTATAATCTGCTAATGTCGCTTTGACAGACCAGTTAAAGGGACTTCCGCTGAGTTCAAATTGATCGCGATACGCCAGGCTGACTTCAAAACCTTTGGTTGTCATATCAGCATAATTTCCTTTTGGTGATTCCGCACCAAATATCTCCGGTAGCGCCATACCCAAAGTATACATATCCAACGTTTTACGCTGATATATATCACCAGTAAAAGTCAATTTTCCATTGACTGATGAAAAATCAAGTCCAATATTTGCCGTACGCGCTGTTTCCCAGGTCAGATTGTCAGGGATAACTTTTGGCACCGAAGTGTAGGTCGATTTTTCTCCATTTAATAAACGGTCCATGACCTTGATCTCGTAAAGATCAAGATACGAATAAGGGTCTACGTTACCATTTCCCAAAGAACCATAAGAAGCACGTAGCTTTAAGTCAGACAAGACTTTCTTATCCACCTGAAAGAAAGGCTCCTCCGAAACACGCCAGCCTACCGAAGCCGAAGGGAAAAACCCCCACTGTTGGTTGATCGGAAACTTCGAAGATCCATCATAGCGGCCATTAAATTCAAATAGATAACGGTCTTTAAAAATATAGTTGCCCCGCATAAACACACCTACATTTCGATATTTATTGTATTTGGCCGTTGCGGTGGTACTTTGACCCACTGCAAGATTGATATTCTCCACGTTATCATTGAGCAGGCCGTTTTTGGTGATATAACTCGCATTATAAGCACGTTGCTCATAGTTATAGCCCAGCAAACCTTTGAAATAATGATCTCCTATCGTCCTTTCATACTCACCATAGATATTGCCGAACAAATAGCGCCAGTTTTCGTTGACCTGATAGAGGTTATCGTTCATATTTGTCGTCAGTTTGACGATTTCCCCTTCCTTTGTACTGTAAGGTACTGGCACCCTAACACGCAGTGAATTAAGATCACGGCTTCTGAAGGTGAGATCACCCTTTACACGAAACGTATTATTAAAAAACTTAGATTCAAACGAGGTTGTATTCCGCAGATCCTGATTACCACTTTTGGTTCCATTTTTACCATAAATAAAATCGCCTACGGTATACGCAGCAGAGAAACTCAGAGAGCCGTCCGGGTTAAAAATTGGCGACGAGGGATGTCCTTCATCCGCAATATTCCGCCATATATTACCGCCTTCTCCTGCAGTGGAAGGATCCCAATATTTGGCATAACTAAAATCAATATTATTAGCAATCCGCAACCAATCCGTCACTTGCAGTCCGGCCTTAGCCCGCGTATTGTAGTTTTGATATTTGTCTGTGTTATAACGGTACATACCCTTGTAATCATAAGCACGCCCCGAGATATAATAATCTAACTTTTCGGTGTTTCCGCTGATCGAAAGATTATGGTCCTGCACAAAAGTATTGTCCTTTATCAAAGTGCCATAATAATCTTCATTACCATAATAAACATAGTTACCATCCTTATCGACAGTCACGTCTTCTGTTATACCCTGTTCTTTGCGACGTTTAAATTCGTCCAACCACTCTTTGGTGAAAATCTGGGTCTTATTCAGTTTACTAGGTGTTAAGGTATAGTTGTTCCAGGCGTTGTATGCCTCAAAGAAATGAGAAGCGTATTCATAACCATCTGTTACGAATTTTGGTATTGTAACCGGTTTTTGGAAAGATCCACTCCCTGAATAGTTCACCGAGGTCTTTCCCGATTTGGCCCGTTTCGTTGTGATCAATACTACTCCAAAAGTACCTCGGGAACCATAAATTGCAGCAGAGGAAGCATCTTTGAGTACAGACACACTTTCAATGTCATTTGGATTGATCGAACCGGGATCGCCCTCGACACCATCTATTAAAATCAGGGCGCTTCCTCCCTGCCCAATCGAGGTTGTTCCCCGAATATTAAAACTGGGAGAACGATTTGGTTTACCATCGGCAGGGATGATATTCAGGTTGGGGACAACACCCTGGAGCATTTGGCTCGCATTGCCAAGAACACGTCCCTCAAACACTTCTGACCCCACCTGATCCACAGCCCCTGTCAAATTTGCTTTCTTCTGGGTTCCGTACCCCACCACGACAACTTCCTCTAACTCGGTATCTTTCGACTCGATCACAAGTTGTAATTGGGTTGCGTTTACGGTCACCACCTGTTCGCTATACCCTACAAGAGTAAGCTTCAGTTTTTGGCCAATAGTAGCCTCGATGCTAAACGCTCCGGATGCATTGGTAGATGTCGTTTTTTGACTGGATAGATTGGTAATGGTGACACCGGCCATAGCTGCACCGTTTTTGTCTTTTATCACACCTCTCACGGTAGACTGAATCGCAATAGCTTGCGTTTTCTCATTCAATTTGACATAATTACGCTCTACATTCGCCCACGTGGGATATGAGAGACCCAATGCCATACTGATTAGTAATGTTTTCTGCATTTTTAGTCTGGTTTAGAATTCAGCACCAAAGTTGATGCTTTCACTTGGTTTATAATTTACCTTAATATTAAGAAATATTTAATTAATAACCACCTGAATTCCTACTAAAGAGGTTTAACATACTTTTACTTAATAAAAAATTAACTTACAAACATTCTAAACCTCATAATAGCCTGTAGAAGCATATTATGTATGTCAGCGTATCCAAAATGAAAAAGCTTGGTATAAGTAAGAAATTCATATCCCTAAAAGAATAAACACAAAAAAGGCCGTTCCTAAAAAAGAACAGCCCCACTACTATTTAAAAACTATTTTTAATCCGTGGCACATTTTATTTTGTGATAAAAGCCAGGATATCTTTATTGATTGTTTCTGCTTCAGTTGTCGGCATTCCATGCGGGAATCCAGGATAAGTGATCAGGGTACCATTTTTCACCAATTGTGCTGCTCTTCTACCGGTAATATCCAGCGGTACAATTTGGTCATCCTCACCATGTAAGACCAAAACAGGAACCGCTACTTGTTTAAGTTCTTCCGTAAAATCTGTTTCAGAAAATGCTTTGATACAGTCGTAGTGCGCTTTTATTCCCCCCATCATTCCTTGTCGCCACCAATTATCCATCACGCCCTGTTGCACCTTGGCTCCATCCCTGTTATAGCCATAAAAAGCAAGGGTAAAGTCTTGAAAATATTGTTGTCTGCGTGTCGCTGTATTCAATCGGATTTCATCGAACACGTCCATGGGTACACCGTCAGGATTTGTTTCGCTCTTAGCCATTATCGGTGTTACGGCACTGATTAATACCGCTTTTGCGACCCGTGAGGTCCCATGATTGGTTATGTAGCGGATCACCTCCCCACCACCGGTGGAATGGCCGATATGGATCGCATCTTTTAAATCCAATGCTGCTACCAATTGTGCTACATCAGAAGCATACGTATCCATGTCATTCCCTTGGTCAGTCTGTGTAGAGCGTCCATGACCACGACGGTCATGCGCAATTACGCGATAACCTTTGTCAAGGAAATACATCAGCTGTGCATCCCAGTCGTCGCTTGACAAAGGCCAACCATGATGGAAAACGATAGGCTGCCCTGTACCCCAATCTTTGTAGTAAATTTCAGTTCCGTCTTGAACTTTGAATGTTGCCATGATGAATAATTTATATTTTTAATTGTTTAATTTATTGATCGGTTGTCCCCGAGCCTCCCAACACTTGCGACAGGCTTTACCTTATCAGCTCAATCCTAAGTCAGGCAAGAATTAAATTATCAATTTTCGTGTAGCATCTGGACAAGATCCTCTGCACCACCATCGAATTTCTCGCCGTTGACAAAAAATGTAGGTGTGCCATTTACCCCGCTCATCATACCACTTTCAAAATCACCCTCTACTTTTTCGTCCAAACGTTGGTCTTGCATAGCGTTTTTAAAATTGTCGACATCGAGACCGAGTTGTTCGGCGAGATCCATAAACAACCTCGTACTCAGGCTTGATTGGTTTTCATAGATTGCATCATGCATCTCCCAAAATTTACCTTGTTGCCCCGCTGCTTCGGCGGCAAGTGCCGCTGGCCGCGCATATTCGTGCATCTCTGACAGTGGAAAATTGCGAAATACAAACCTGATTTGACTACCCAATTCGGCCATCATCTTTTTCAATATGGGATGAGCAGCGCCACAATGTGGACATTGATAATCCCCATATTCGACAATCGTTACCTCTGCATTGCCATTACCCTGGATATGATCCTTATCGTTTACTCTTGGCTTTAATGACATAAATTTCTATTTAAGATTTTCCAATGCTTCTATTATCCCATCTGCTCCTGGATTTACTGCTGTTGGCGACAGGTAGCTCCATTGAATAACACCCTCTTTATCGATCACAAAAAGAGCACGTTTACATTCTCCTTCCTCCTCATCATACACCCCGTATTTTTTCGCGACTTCACCTTTTGCCTCAAAATCCGCCAGCAGTGGAAAGTGCAATTTTCTGGATTGTGCAAAAGCAAGATGGCACCATTTGCTGTCCACAGATATACCTAATATCTCTGCATCATATTTCTTAAAATATTTAAGCATTTCATTGTAAAGTGCCATTTGATCACTACATACCGGGCTCCAGTCAGCAGGATAAAAAGCAAGGATTACATTATGGCCTTTAAATTCCGACAATTTAATTTTCTGATCTGGAGTCGCATACAAGGTAAAATCAGGCGCAACATCATTTTTCTGTAGCATATTAAGATATTTAAAATTTAACCATTACCCAGGCTCGCAATCCGATTTAGCTATTTATCGCATTGGCCCCTACCTATAAACAAAGTGTTATAAAGGAAAAATTGTTTTATTTACTTTGCGACCAAATAAATACAGTGCAGGTTAGCCGCTCAATTTTACGCCCCAATTCAGCTGTATTCCATCCTCTCGGTTACTTGTTTAACCATTTACGGATCATCCTCGTGTAATTGGGCATGACCAGATAAACCATCAAAAAAACGATACATCCGGAGATCAATAAACCATCAGAAAAATGATTTTGAGGAATATGAAAATACCGGAGAACAGGCAGTAGAATTATTGGTATGATCAATGACAGCGGGTAAATTGCTGACCAGGTAACAAGATATTGTTTCCAGCGCCGCGGCACCTGATGGGCTTGCTCTGCTGTTTCAAAAAGAAACTCGAGGCCTGATTTGATCTGATAGCGGTCTTGCTTCCGAAATAAGGGAGCAGCTTGCTCGATCATGCTTCGACGCGTGTCCGATTTCATCCAATTTTTTAGGTTATCGACAGTATCAAACCGGATAATTACCGTATAGACAAACGTCAATTTCGGGATAGGACGAATGATCTGTAAGTCTATAAATCCTCTCGCATGTTTGGTGAGCGGAACAACCTCCGCTAACCACTGATCGTATTCCAATTGCTTGTCATCTAAAATATGATGTGTTATAACGACAGAGGCTCCCTGATTTTCCATAGTTATTATTTGTTAAAAGTTTACATTTACACAACCGGGATATACTTATGCCGGCTATCTATCTTTTCTCTCATCGGTACAGGTCGTAGGGATTGCCTATCGAAAATACAATTTTATAAAAAAACATCAAACCCACGATTTGGCTACGAGATCCGTCGATCTGCCTACATCCCAAAAATACCAAATCATCAACTTTGTAGCATCAATTTATTTTTAAAGTAAAACACATGAAATCACAAAAAGTATGGTTTGTTACCGGTGCCTCCAAAGGACTGGGGTTAAGTTTGGTAAAGGAACTTTTAGCTCAAGATTATCTTGTTGTAGCAACCTCGCGTACGAAACGAGCCCTGGAACGAGAAATCGGTGAAAATGAAAATTTCCTTCCCCTTGAAGTCGACATCACCAATGATGCGGACGTCGCACGGGCAGCACTGTCGGCAATTGATTATTTCGGGCGGATCGACGTCCTGGTAAACAATGCAGGGTACGGGCAGACAGGCAGTGTCGAAGAACTCAGCGACTCCGAAGCCCGACGCAATTTTGACGTGAATGTCTTTGGATCACTCAATGCTATCCGGCATATCGCACCACATATGCGACGTCAGCAATCCGGACATATTTTTAACATTGCATCCATTGGTGGCCTTGCCGGCAATTTTCCGGGTTTTGGAATCTATTGTTCCACAAAATTTGCTGTATCCGGATTTACGGAAGCGCTCGCTGTTGAAATGCAGCCTTTTGGTATTCACACGACCCTGGTTTATCCCGGTTATTTTAGAACGGATTTTTTATCCGATGGATCAATCCAAACCGCAGCCAATCCCATCGAAGCTTATGTCACTGCAAGGGAAAATGAAGCTGCGCACTTACACCAGATCCATGGCAATCAGACAAACGATCCGCAAAAAGCAGCTACTTTATTGATCGAGCTCAGCACTTTGGCGCACCCGCCAGTCCATTTCCTAATGGGTGAAGATGCCTTTGAACTAGCCAAAAACAAGATTAACACGTTGACTGCCGAGATCGAAAAATGGAAGAGCTATACCGTATCCACAGGTTTTGAACAGACTGCACAATAGCCTAAAGTTAGAACTGACAGCAAGGAAAAATCAGCAACATTAAAAAAAAGAAAATAACTAAATTTACAATTATGGAGAATACATTTCGCTTTCATTCCCTTTCGGAGTTCCACAGCTTTTGCGGGCTGCCCCAACCAGAGCATCCCTTAATCAGTTTGGTTGATTATAGTCAAGTGCACTATCCTATTAATGACAGCAAATTAAGTTGGATACAGCATTTTTATTCGATTGGTTTAAAGCGAAATGTAAATGCCAGGTTCAATTATGGGCAGCAACAATATGACTTTGATTCGGGTGTACTTACTTTTATATCACCATTACAATTCTTGAAAGTAGAGATTAATCAAGAGGTCCGTGCCCAACCAAGTGGCTGGATTCTCTTGATACATCCCGATTTTTTGTGGAACAGCGAACTGGCGAAGCATATCCATACATACGATTTTTTCCAATACGAAGTCAACGAAGCACTTTTTCTTTCCGAAAAGGAGGAGGCGGTAATTGTAGACATTCTCCAGAATATCGAAAAAGAATATCAATCCAACATCGACAAATTCAGCCGCGAACTGATTATCAAACAGATCGAACGGTTGCTCATCTATGCAGAACGATATTACGAACGTCAATTTATCACACGAAAAAAATCCACTCAGGAGCTGGTGACCCGTTTCGAAAATATACTATCGGCACATTTTAGCTACGACAGCCTGATCACAAAAGGAGTTCCAACAGTAAGCGTGCTTGCCCAGCAGCTCAATCTTTCCCCAAACTATCTCGGTAGCCTACTGCGTATCTATACGCAGCAAAATACCCAGCAGCATATACAACACAAAATGATCGAATACGCCAAACTAAGATTGAGTACCAGCGCCTTATCGATCAGCGAAATAGCATACGAGCTAGGCTTTGAGCACCCGCAGTCATTCAGTAAAGTCTTTAAGAAAAACACGCAACAGAGCCCCGTAGAATTTAGGCAGGCCTTTCAATAAGTACGGCTTGCAAACATCCAGATCATCCGTATTCACCAGTTTGCTCGCATGATCTGGAAAAACCGATCGATCTTAGGCTATTTCCTCCAATCCATAGACCGTTAGAGCCTTGAGTCTTTGCTATTCTAGCGATGCCATTAATCGGCATAATATCCTTCAACACCAATTCCGATTGTCCAAAAAAACTTCGCTTTCTCCAAGTCTTCGAGCAGCATATCCACATTCTCTTCGTATTCCCCTTCAGCCTTTATCGCTTCAATATCCTCCTGGATATCCTCTACAGTCATTTGTCGCCAAACACCGACTGAGCTATTCAAAAAGGCATAACAATAAGCCGCCTCAGCATCATCGACAGGTCCACTGTTTTTTTCACTCAATATATGGAGCAGTTCGTCGGCTTCCACCTGAAAGGGGTTAACCCCGTAGATGCTGACTTCGGTCTTTTGGGGATAAGGGCCATTAATGCTTTCGATAAATTCAAGCTGCCCCAGGTCATTGAAATCCAACCTTAATTCGAGCTCATCATAATAATACTGGCCGTCAAGGGCGTCTGATGGCGCACCCAGAAATTCCTGTACCTGCGCTTGGTCCATGCCGAAGGGTACTCGCCCCAAGTCTTCAATATGAATTCCTACAAGTGGAATAAATTCGATCTTTTTCATTGTTTACATCGTTGAGCGTTCAAAACATATCCTTTCTTAAATCGTAAGATCCAATAGCTTAGTACTCTTATAAAGATAGCTAAAAATTGATGGACAACAATTTTTAGCCAAACTTTTCAACAAGAACTAACCTTACAGATCCAGCATTTTGTTTTTATTTTCAGCATAAAAAAGAATACATACATCTACCAAACCAAAAATCAAAAACACCTATAAAACCCTAACTAACAACAATATAAACCAACAAGAAGTTTTAAA
This sequence comes from Sphingobacterium sp. UBA7249, assembly GCF_002472835.1. Lineage (NCBI taxonomy): Bacteria > Pseudomonadati > Bacteroidota > Sphingobacteriia > Sphingobacteriales > Sphingobacteriaceae > Sphingobacterium > Sphingobacterium sp. UBA7249. The sequence goes on from NZ_DKST01000013.1 coordinate 212,505, forward strand.
AAGTTTACCAACAGATTTACGCTACTGAAAAACACTCACTTTGCTCACTACCTTTATGGAAACCAAATACTAGACCTCAAATGACCAATTCGTTTGCCCTATTATCGTTATGCCTACTTAGTGTATTGACCTCTGTTGGTTACGGCAAATCCAAAAACATCAAGTTATACGATCTTCGATGTGAGAACCTGATCAATCCAAATGCATTGGATAATACCAGTCCCCATTTCAGTTGGAAAATAAAGTCCCACGGAGGAGAAATGAGCCAACAGTTTTACGAAATTCAAGTTGCATCCGATAGCATAACCTTACTTGAAAATCATCAAGCAGATTTCTGGCAATCAAATAAGATAGCCTCCGACGCATCCGTCATGGTGCCTTATGCAGGCAAGCCCCTTGCGTCTCGATCCCTTTGCTATTGGCGAGTGAGGATATGGAGCAACCAAGGCGAGCAATCCGACTGGAGTGATATCCAACGGTTTGGAATTGGACTTCTGAAGGATCAGCCTATGCAAGGTGAGTATATTGGATTAAAAGGTGTGCAGAGCCCTTTGCTCCGAAAAAACTTTCATCTGGATGCCGTGGCACTCTCTTTTTTACATATCAATTCGCTCGGATACTATGAAGTATATATCAATGGGAAAAAGGTGGGCTCAGATGTACTTTCTCCTGCCGTATCCCATTTGAACAATCGTTCATTGATCAATACGTATGACATCAGCAGCTATCTTCGTAAGGGTGAAAACAGCATAGTACTTTGGCTAGGCACGGGCTGGTACAAGAAAACCACAGGTTTTAACGTTGCTTTCGATGGCGCATTAGTCCGGGCTCAGCTCGACATTCGCAACAGGGGTCACTGGCAAACAAAATTTGTCTCCGACTCCTCCTGGCAAGGTTCAGTAACTGGGTATGCCGATACAGGGCCCTGGCAGGCACTGCAATTTGGAGGCGAGCGTGTCCATGCGAGCCTAAATCCAACAGATATGGACGCTATTGCCTTAGACCATCGCTCCTGGTCGCCAGTATCCACGATAGCACTTCCCGATATACAGGCTAGCCCACAAATGACCGAGCCCAATAGCATTCAAGCGACCTACCGGCCCACCTCAATCAAACAGCTCAGCGATAGCAGTTGGCTGATTGATATCGGAAAAGCACTAAATGGATGGTTCGAACTGGAGATGACTGGTTTAAAGAAAGATCAGACCGTTGTTTTCGATTATAGCGATGCCTTGGACACTGCTGGTAATTTTATACCTCAGGGACAACAGGATAGCTACATTGCATTGGGACTTCATCGCGAAACTTTTCGCAACAAGTTCAATCACCATGCATTCCAATACATCAAAATTTCCAACCTCGGACATAGCCCCAAAAAGAAAGACGTTAAAGCGCATTTAATCCATACTGACTTTCGCCAGACCTCTTCTTTTATCTGTTCGGATCCGGACCTCAATGCCATCCACACGATGATCCAATACACCATGCGTTGTCTTTCTTTCAGTGGATATATGGTCGACTGCCCACATTTGGAACGGGCCGGATATGGTGGCGACGGAAATTCATCCACCAATACCTTACAAACCATGTTTGCAAGTTCGCCACTATTTGTCAACTGGCTACAGGCCTGGTCGGATAGCATGCGCGAGGGAGGCAGCCTACCACATGTAGCACCCAATCCTGGTGCAGGTGGCGGCGGGCCTTATTGGTGCAGCTTTTTCATTATGGCGTCCTGGCGTACTTATGTCAACTATCAAGATCCGCGGTTGATCCAACGCCACTATTCTGCCATGAAACAATGGCTCTCTTATGTAGAGCGCTATAGCAGAGAAGGGCTCCTTACACGCTGGCCAGATACCAAATACCGCGATTGGTTTTTAGGAGACTGGCTTGCCCCAGCTGGCGTAGATGCGGGAGCTGCTCGCTCGGTCGACCTAGTCAGCAATTGTGTCGTGAGCGAATGCTTGGCTACGATGGAGAAAATAGCCACAGTCCTCCAGCTCCCACAAGAAGCACAGGACTTTGCCACACGAAAAGGAAAATTGGACACTTTGATCCATCAGGTATTTTTTAATGAAGAGACAAACCAATATGCTACAGGCTCTCAACTTGACATGAGCTATCCCATGCTGCTCGGAATCACGCCCAAAGCTTCCTATACGACAGTAAAACAACAGCTCTTAAGAGAAAGTGCCGAAAAATACAACAACCATATCGCTGTAGGGCTCGTTGGCGTACCAATTCTCACGCAATGGGCCACGGACAACAATGCTGTTGACTTTATGTATACTATGCTCAAGCAGCGGGATTATCCCGGCTACCTTTTTATGCTTGACCACGGTGCGTCCACGACCTGGGAATATTGGAGTGGAGAGCGCAGCCGGATCCATAATTGTTATAATGGTATCGGAACTTGGTTTTACCAAGCTCTCGGTGGAATCCGTGTTGATGAAAAACAACCAGGCTATAAACATATCCTAATTAATCCGCAGATTCCCAAAGGCCTTACTTGGGCAAAAACAGCCATTGAGACTCCTTATGGCGAGGTTAAAGTAGATTGGTCCATCAAAAAGCATAAATTAAAGCTAGATATTACCCTTCCGGTTGGAAGTACTGCGACTGTAAAGGCACCAGAAGGATTCGAGATTAAGGATATCACGATCAATTACCACCAATAATCCAACTATTGAAAGATTATAAGCGGGTAATCCGGATCCGCCAAATTGCCATCAAAATAATAAGCGGGACCAAAACTATTTGGTCCCGCTTATTATTTTTAAACCTGTAAGCTTATTATTTTTAAACCTGATCACTTACTGTTAAAGCCCGATCTGTATACCCAGATTGACGACACGTTGATTCTGATACGCATCTCCAGCACTGTTGGAGGTCACCTCAGGATCCTGCTGATATAAGGAATAATTCGTCCAAGTCAGCAGATTATATCCGCTCAGATATAAGCGCGCATTGTTCATCTTAAATGGTAACCATTTATTGGGCAACTGGTAGCCCAGTTCAACTGTCTTCAAACGTAAATAGGTTGCATCAATAAGCCAGAAGTCAGACATATAGGTTGATGGGCTATTAATCGTTGTCGGATTAGTCGTTAAGCGTGGAAATTTAGCTGTAGCCGCTGTTTGCGCAGTCCAGCGCTCTTGGTGGATCGGTTGAAACTGGCTTTGGAAGGGCTCAATACCGCTTCCCTGAACGCTAAAACTGTACCCAGTAGTTCCCTGCAGCAACACATTAAAACTAAACCCTTTGTAACTTCCCCCCAGGGTAAGCCCAAAACTGGTATTCGGAATATTGGGTTTACCGATCACCGTTCGATCATAGTCATCAATTACACCATCGTTATTGAGGTCCTTATACCGCAGGTCACCAGGCTGCACCTCATATCCTCCTGATGGTTTGGGACTTGTACCGATATTTTCTTCGGTATAAAAACCATCGTACAGATAGCCCAATGGTTGATTGATCTGCTGCCCGGTCAGCCGCAACCAAGGATAAGCTGGTGCCGGTTCATCCTGAAACAAGATCTTATTTTTGAAATAAGTCAATACCCCTTTGATATTATAATTAAACGCACCGATATTGTTGTTTACATTCAGTTCCAATTCCACCCCCCTATTCCGTACCTTAGCAATATTTGATGGTGAGACCCCTACACCGATATGCTGGAAAAGCGACTGTGAAGTAACGAGCTGATCATACCGTAAATTATTAAAATAGTCAATGGTCATGGAAAATTTGTTTTTCCAAAGATTGACATCAAGCCCAACATCAAATGACTTCTGTTTTTCCCAAGTGACATTATTATTTCCCAGATTTCCTTCCGTGATAATCAGTGAAGGCTGATGGGTTTCACCAAACGAATAATTTCCACCCTCATTGTATACTTGTTGGTACAAGTAACGATCACCGGCAACCTTGTCAGAACCAACGATTCCATAGGAAGCCCGCAATTTAAAGAGCTCCACAAAGCTAAAGGCGTCTTTGAAAAACGATTCCTTAGCTAGATTATAACCAGCTGACACCGCCGGAAAAAGACCATAACGCTGTGCCGCCTGAAAACGGTCCGACCCATTGTATGCCGCCGTCGCATCCAACAAGAACTTCTCTTTAAAGTTGTATCCTGCCCGAAAGGTATAGCCCTCAAAATTCTGTGGAATCCAGTTGATTTTCTTATCGCCCTTTGTTTTATAGGATTCCCGATTATACAGTAAGAGTGCTGTCACCGCATGATCCCCAAAAGTTCGCGCATAGTTGAAGTTGGCCTGAACATTCACCCGACTGTTATAATCCCCCTGATACGCGCGCAGGGTATAATTACCCAGCACATAAGGTGCCCCACCTTTCAGCAGATAACTGCCCGAGCTTGGGTCATAACGATAGACTGGGATTTCATCACGGGCCTGTTCACGGCCGTTTGACTCGACGCTGGCATAGGCTACACGAGTCGAGAAAGAAAGTCCCTTTAACCAAGCATTGAGTTCCTGAGTCCCGCCAAATAAAATATTGATATCGTTGCGCCGATCCAAGCTATAGCCAGCCGCTGCCAGTCGTGCATTGATGGTCGGAAGCAACTCCTGCGTATCGCTGGCATAGGTAAATGAACCATTTGGATTGATAAAAGGTGCTGACCAGGGTCTTATCTTATTAAAATTGAACACCTCACCAACAATATTTCCCGCCCTGGGCGAATTAATGCGATTGAAGTTTGCCCGGAAATCCAAACGCAATTTGAGTGTCTTTGTCGCCTGTACATCCAGATTCGACCGTAAATTGAAACGACGATAATAATAATTATTGTTAACCTTGTCGCCCTCATTTTCAAAATTGTAGAGGTTTCCATTTTGGGAGAAAGCACCACCCGACACAAAATATTTAATACTTTCACCACCGCCAGTGATATCAATATTCGTATTATACTGTTGGCTCGAGGGTTTAAAGATCCGATCATACCAATTGATATCGGGATGGCCATAAGGATCGTCCCCCGAACGGAAATGTGCCAAGTCGGCTTCACTAAAGGGTTGATTGGAATTGTCTCCTACCGTATTTGCTATCGCTTCATTCCATAAGAGCGCACTTTCATAGGCATTCAAAAACTTCAATTTTGTAACCGGGCTCTGCATACCTGATTCGACACGCGCATTGATCTTTGGCCGTCCCGATTCACCGCGTCGCGTTTTGACAACCAATACACCATTTGCCCCCTTGATACCAAAGACTGCTGTCGTCGATGCATCCTTTAAGATCGAAATACTTTCGATCTCGTTGACGTTGATCTGCGACAATTGTTCATAGGTATATTCAATATCATCGACAATGATCAGCGGCTGGTTTCCTTCTGGATTTAGCGAACTGACACCACGGATATAAAAATCCGAAGCATCCTTACCGGGTTGGCCAGAACGTTGTACCGACACAAATCCCGGCAATCTTCCAGCCAATGCATTCTGTACGCTCGACGTTGGTACCTGACGGATATCTGCCCCCTTTATTGAACTGACTGCGCCCGTGCTAGTGAGCTTTTTCGTCGTACCAAATCCCACCACCACCACCTCATCAATATCCTGGCTACTTGATTGCATAATCACTTCGATATTTTCACCCTGCTTCACGTCTCGTTGCTGGGTATTATATCCCACACTTGTAAATACTAAGACCTTAGTACCACGTAAGGCCAATTTAAACCGTCCATTTTGATCTGTTTGTGTGGCTCCCCCTCCTTTCTCCTGCACCGATACACCCACCAAGGGACCCGAACTATTTTTGACAATACCATTCACAATGGATTGCGCCAATAGTATAAATGGCGTCAAAACCATTATTGTTAACAGATATATGCTCTTTTTCATCCGCTTATATTTAATTTATTCATGATTAAAACCATTCGCGCAGCCTTCTTCGGCTTACGTAAATAAGCCAATTACCAGCCGGGGTTCTGTACCATTTTTGGATTTTTGATCACTTCCGAAAATGGAATGGGAGCCAAATACATCTTCGTATCAAATGTCATTTTCAGAATAGGAAGTGACTGCCTGATCGCCCCAGTTCCCGTTTGATAAATGACTGTGGCGTGAAGCTCCTTATTAAACTCCTCTTCGGCTATTTTCCACCTTCGCACATCATAAAAGCGATGCTCCTCAAAGGCCAGTTCCTTTCTCCGTTCGAGGTAGATCAGCTCCCGCATTTCTGCTTTGGTCAATCCTTCGGGAAGCTGATAGGGAGTTAGTCCTGCCCGTTGTCGTATTTGTTCAACAGCACGATAGACATTGACATCAGGTCTGTCCAGACGTTCATTTCGTGCTTCAGCATAATTCAACAATATTTCAGCATAACGGAACAGGATAAAGTCATGGTTTACATTACTATAATTTGTAAGGGATTCAAAGTTCCCCATAAACTTGCGGAGGTAATAGCCCGTTTTTGTCTGTTGCTTGGATCCACCTGGTTTATCGGATCCCCCCTCAAAGGTTTGTACAGGCCGATTTAACCAAGGTGCGCCATTATAAAAAACAGTTGCGTAAAAGCGGCTGTCGCGCCCTGTGTAAGGATCGTTTGGATCATAACCTGAATTTTCGTCTGTAATTTTCAAACCGTTACTCATCCCAAAGGCGTCTACAAGTTCCTGGGTCGGACTAGTGCGCCCATTGTTCACCCCATTGGCATAGCCCACGGGGCCATTGTTATTTTCAAAACTGGTATTATTGCCGCCTTGCTTCGCAAAGATCCGTTCATTGTTGCGTGTGATAAAGACATCTTTAAACTGAGGTTCAAGCTTAAACAGGTTTAGGTCCATCAAGTCTTTGGCCGCATTTTCGGCAGACTGCCATCGCCCAGCGGAAAATGCCGTATACCCCGTAAGAACATTCTGTCCATTGCTATTTCCACCGTTGAACAATGGACTGGCAGCATATAGGAGCACACGGGATTTTAGCGCCATGGCCGCCGCCTTCGTAGGCCTTCCATAAAAAGCCAGATTAAATGGATCGGTACGTAGACTGTCTTTTATTGCGTCACATTCCCCCACAATATAGTTGACACATTCTTCGAAGCTTGCCCGTGGCAGCTCAATATCGTCATTCAGCTGGTATACCTTATCGCCCATCAACGGCACCCCGCCGTACCGCTTGACCAATTCAAAATAAAATAAGGCACGCATAAATTTTGCTTCGGCTTTCCATACACGCGGCATGGGTGTACCATTCTCCAGTTTTCCCTTTACCGGTACCCGATCAATATTTTGGATAAAAATGCTGGTCTTTCGAATCCCCTGATACCAAGATGCCCAAAGGTTATCCTGATAATTATCCGAAGTATATGAACCTGTTGCCAACTGTTGTACCGATGTGTTAGTCGGATTGGAGGAAACAGCATCATCCGTAGCTGCGTCCAGAAAATCTCCACCGACCCGATTTCCCAGGCTGGGCAGATAACGGTAGCAATCGGTCAGAAACCGGTTTGCATTTACGCCGGCCGAATCCCGGCGGTCAAACACCTGGTCCAGTGTCTGCAGCTCGATAGGCTCTTCCTCTAGGTCGCTTTTACAGGAGAAGATCCCGATCGCAACTCCGACTACGAGCATCCATTTTAGCTGATCATACTTCATACAAATGATTTGTAATTTAAAGGGCATCCGGAAGCCCCGGTCCACTTTGGACACAAGTTTCATTTCAGACGATCTGCATGATACTTCGTGCTCCTCAGCATGTATGTGTTTTGAATAGGGGTATTTCATCATTGTCGATTTCTAAGGTTTATAATTTGACGTTTACACCAAAGCTTATGATCCGCTGTGCTGGATAAGCTGTACCTGATGAGATTTCAGGATCCAGACGTCCATAGGGGGTAAAAGTGAACAGGTTTTGCGCGTTTGCAAAAATGCGTACCGAGGATAACTTCGCCCGCTTTGTCCAATTGAAGGGCAATGTATAGCCGACATCAAGGTTCCTAACCCGAAGATATTCCCCCGAACGGGTCCAGTAACTCGAAATATTTTGTGTATTGGTCGGATCGGGTCCCAGCGTCAACCTTGGATAAGTTGCAGCAGTACCGGTCTCCGGTGTCCAACGTCCCAGCATGTAATCAAATCCCTGTCCGTCGCCAGTATTTCCAAAGGAATAATCCGTCTGTTGGTAACTACGGTTTAATACCCCTTGAAGCAATACGCTGAAATCAAACCCCGCAACATTGAATCCCACGGTAGTACCAAAATATACGAGCGGCTTTGTATTACCAATGGCCGTTTGATCGTACTGGTTGATGATACCGTCTCCATTCAGGTCCACCAGTTTGACATCACCAGGATACACCTTATTTCCCGATAGCAATGGTGCATTATCGGCTTCTTCCTGCGTCTGGATTAGTCCATCGGCCCGGTAACCAAATGTCTGGCCTACGGGCATTCCCGTACGCCTGTTCCAATTATATTGCTGAAAGACCTCGTTCATATACAGCACTTGGGTCTTCATACGTGAGGCATTAGCGGTAATGAAATAGTTAAACTCACCCAAATTATTTTGATAGGTCAAACTGATTTCCTGCCCTTCATAACGGTTTTTACCAATATTTTCATTCGGATATCCAATACCGATCAAGTCAATGGTCGATCCGCGCTGTTGCAATAGGTCAAAATAAGTATCTCTAAAATAGTCGGCGGTCAATTTCAGTGTTGAACGCCAGAATGCGGCATCCAAACCGATGTTAAATTTATTTCCCTTTTCCCAGGTTCCCTCAATGTTGGCTAGCCCTTTTTCGATCAAGCTATTGGTATAAGCATATTCTGAGCCGAAGTCATAGCCGTTCGCTCCGTCCTGTCCATAAGAAGCTCGCCAGCTGTAATAGCCTAGGGCGGCCTCGTTGGTATTTCCCGTCCGCCCAAATGTAGCGCGCCATTTCAGTTGAGAAAGCCAATCCGTTTTTTCCTTCAGAAAGTCTTCCTGCAACATATCCCAGCCCAAGCCAAAAGCATAAAACAGGCCATATTGGTTTCCCGGCATAAAACGGTTGAATCCTGAATAGTTTAAGGCTACTTCAGCAAAATATTTATCCTGATAGGAATAGTTTGCTGTCGCTGCAAAGTTGGTATAGATGGCAGGTAAGTCAAACTGATAATTGGCCGTTTGTCTGTCCATAAACAGTTTGGCTCCGACACGATGTTTCTCACCCACCTGCTTGTCATACCCCAGCGCTCCCTGGAAATAGAAAAAATTTGCTGTAGAAGTAGTCGCAAATGAATTAGGCTGATCCGCTATCGTTCCATAACGTACATACACGAGTTCTTTCTGCTCGTTATAGCTTAAGTCATACACCGGCTGTTGGCGATTTCGGTCGATAAGGCTCGACGAAGTTGATGAAACATTTAGCTTACCCTTTGCGTACAGTCCAGGAACAAATTTGTCAAGCTTGTAATTAAAATCCAGATTAGCCAGCAGGTCCCTCGTATTGTCCAAAAGATAGCCCGATCCCGTAGTAAGCTGGTACAAATTGCTCCGATACACCGAGGAGCCACCATAAGATTGGTCGGGGTTAAAAATTGGATACGCGTTGTTCGGTGTATTGTACAAGGTCGATAAGATCGTTCCTGTTTTTGCCCCCGGCTGTCTGCCATCCTGGATTTTTCCAAAAAACTGTAGTCCAATCGTTAAGTCATCAGTTACATCCACATCAATTGCACTATTGATGAGATAACGTTTATTCTGTACGTTGGTCTCGTAGTCAAATTTATCATCCGATTTAAATAGACCATATTGGTTCAGGTAGCTTAGCGAAAGGGCATAACGTGCATTTTTGATTCCGCCCTTCACACCAAGGTTATATTTGGTGGTCGGGTTATTGTCCCGTACAACAGCATCATACCAGTTGACATCCGGGAAGAACAAGGAATTGGTTCCATCCCTAAAGGCCTTAAAATCGTCCGAACTATACACGGGTTGTCGCCCTGCATTGAGTAGTGCTTCGTTGTAGAGATAGGCATACTGATAGGCGTTCAAGGGCTGCGGCATTTTCAACGATTGCTGGATACCTGTTTGTGCTGTAAAGCTGATCCTTGGTGGTCCTGCCTGTCCTTTTTTCGTCGTTACCTGCAATATCCCCCTAGAACTCCGTTGTCCCAATAAAATACTGGACAGCGCATCTTTGACGACGGTCACCGATTCGATGTTTTCGGGATCTATGGAATAGATATCCCGCTGTACACCGTCGATTAAAGTCACCGGACTTTGTCCCCTTAGGTTAAAGCCAATTTCGGTATTGTCACCGATACTGGAACGATATTTCACGGCATCCGAAGGGAGGGATCCTGCCAGATCATTTGAGGTAATTGCGGTCATGCTCGGTGATCGAAACCCGCTGACTTCCTGCGTAAACAGCCCCGGCATACGACCAGTTAGCGCGTTCAAATACAAAGGTGTTGGCACATCTTTGATCTGACTGTTATAGACTACCGAAACGGCTCCCAAGAGCTCCGAACTTTTCTTTTTTTCATAGCCTATACGCAAGGAGTCTGCACTTTGAAGTACGGTAGGCACCAGAGACGCTAGTTTTTCGGCACCTCCCTTTATCCGCTTTCTATAATATCCTGGATATTCCACCCATAAGACTTCATGCGTAACATGGCCTGCCAGGGAGAAATCTCCATTTTCATCGGTCTCACCGATAAGCTGCTGCCCGGCATCATAGACCTTAGCACCTGAAATTGGCTTACCATATTCATCCACAATTTTCGGAAATTTCCCTATCGCCCGCTCCTCATTCCCTGAGACTGTCTCACGGAGCCGTGGATACCAGCTAGCCTGTGCGGTCTGCTTGTCGGCAATCACCAACAGTACACCGACAACACTTAATTTTATATAATGGTTAAACATTTGTCATTCGTTTATAAGGTTAGCAATCACTCACAGCGGAAGGTATATTTAAAAGGCTCATCCGTATTGCCATAGCCGACACTTTTAGTTCCCGTAATGTCTGTATAGAAGTATTCCAGACGGGCGATGTGCCTATCTTTATCGACCTTAAAAAATCCACGTGGCCAGATGTCGATAAGGTATTTTTTACCACCGATGTCCGTCAGTTTGGTATCTGCTGTCTGTTTCTTGATTTCGGCAATTAGCTTTCCTGATTCATCCATTGCCCTGACATGTAGGTAGACAGCAGACTCATGATCCAGAACCGTATTGGTAACCCCGCCATCGAAAGTCAACGTAATGATATCATTGTCCAGACTTTTGACCGGTTGTACCGTACCCAACTGTGGGTTGATAAAATCGATAAGATCGCCCTCACCATCGGTTACCTCGAAAGCATTTGAGAACGTAAACTTTTTATAATCTGTATCCTCTGGACGCAGATTTTCGATTGAAGAACCGATATAGAATCCCAAAGACACCAACATATTTTCGGCGCCAACGTTACATTCCGCCTTCACCGTAAAATCAATATCTTCGTTATTGACAAAGGAATAGGCCTGCGTACTCCTAAAAACAATCCATTCCATATCGTCCACCAAATTGGGGCCGATCCCGAACATCTTCTTGGCGGCCTGATGCCAGCTCAACCCAGATACAGGTTCCAGTTCACTGTCCGGAATAATACGCATGGTGCCATTTCCTTTTGGACTGGTAAAGGACATGGTTAGGTTTTTGCGTGCATTCCATCCCTTGGGCACCATGATACCCGCGACCAGCTGGGTGCTATAACTACCTCCCCCCTGGATACGGGGCTCGGCTCCGCAATGCATCGTAAAAGTCACCCGCTGATTTGCCTTTGCAGATTTTGGTACAACTACTGAGATGGCTTTAAGGCCACATTGAGCTAAGAATATAGCCAAAAAGAGACCCATTGCCCAGTAGATATATGTCGAATAATGTGTGTTCTTTTTCATATTCCCCCGTTTAAACGTTCGCAATCATATTGATAGGTGTTGCTGCTGCAACCAAGGCTCATGACTAAACTGAGCTGGCGTTTGCCATTGACCACAGGGAATTGGAATTTGAGGACCACCTCTTCTTTGCCCTCCGTTGGACTAAGCACAACACTAAAGGGATATTGTGGATCATCCAGACGGTATCTTCCCGATCCGCTGACCACAAAAGGAAGATCATCAGCAATGGAATAGGTGCCGTCGGCATTGAAATCGATCTTAAAGTTTTCCAATTTCAACCGCTTACTCAGGTTTTCTCCATTCCGGGTCAGCTGTGTTACTTTCCAGTTTCCGGTAATATCTTTTTCCGCCTCCTCAGTGGGGATATTGCCCAGCTCATCCTTACAGGAGTTTATTCCCCAACATAGGACCAGCATCAAGGGCCATGAGAGTATCTTGTATATTTTCATCCGTTTAATTTTTTAATAACCTGGATTTTGAATCAAGTCTAAGGACTTCGCTACTTCAGATTGCGGGATAGGCCAGAGGTACATACGTTTGTCAAAGACACGTTTTCGTACATTGATGGTATTGTAGGTTGTTCCCGATGCCGTACGGACAGGTTCTGTGCCATGCAGCTGTTTATTTTCCAATGATTCAGCCAGCTTCCAACGGCGTACATCAAAAAAACGGTGTCCTTCAAAGGCCAGTTCTTTTTGTCGCTCATTCCGGATAATCTCGCGCATAGCTTGTTTGTTTAAGCCAGTAGGCAATACAAAAGGATCCAATCCTGCCCTTTCTCGGATTGCCTCCACCGCCGCATAGACCTTCTGATCCGGGATCCCGAGCGATTCGTTGCGTGCTTCAGCATAGTTCAACAAGATTTCGGCATATCGGATGATTGGCAGACAGCGTGGCGTATAGGTATTAAACCAATCCGCCGCTACATCCCGATTGACCATTTTATAGGTATAATATCCTGTAGGCGTGCCCCGGTAGATCGCATCCTGTCCCGAAGTCACGTTATTTGGATTGGTCTTATCGATATAGATATTGACTGGTCTCCGGGCCAATCCATCCCGGTGGAAGACCAAAGACTGATCCCGGGTCACGGTATTCGCCAAGCGGGGATCCCGGTTTTTATAGGGAGATTTCGGGTCGTATCCAGCATTCGGATCGCTAATAGGCAAACCATTACGCATCCCAAAAGCATCCACCGTTTCCAGATAAGGATAAGCTCCGGGGTTGCTTACGCCAAAAGTTGGCGGATTCCAGATACCTTCAAGATCCCGGTTGGAATCTTGCATTCTGGCGAGGATATATTCTGAGTTTTTCCGCAGTTGAAACAGCTGATAGAAGCCAAATCCCGGTTCAGGATCATTGTTGACATACAAACTGTAATGACCCGATTCAATGACCTCCGCTGCTGCCGCTTCGGCCAGCTGCCAGCGCGTTTCATCCAAAGCGGGATAGGCAACGACGTCCTTCAAAGTTCCTTCTGTTGTCACCGGGCTACCATTGAACAGCGGGCTTGCAGCATATAGTAGCAGCCGGGACTTCAGTCCGTAACAGGCCGCTTTGTTGATCCGTCCATAGTCTTCGCCTGCATGTTCCCAAGGGAGATCCTGCGCGGCAGCATCGCATTCAGCTGCTATGTAGCGCACACACTCGTCGAACGTATTCCGCTTGGCAGGGATCGCATCACTGGCCGTGTAAACACTGTCTCCCATCAGCGGCACGCCACCATAATGTTCCAGCAAGATAAAGTAATAATAGGCCCTTAAAAACCGGGTTTCTGCCTTCACCCGCACCTTAATATTCGTACCAAAGCGTGCCCTATGCAGGTTTTTAAGCATAATATTTGCCCTACGAATATTGGTATAGGGTTTTGCCCAAGCATCATTGGTGATAATATTGGAGTTGACGGTACCTGTTGCAAACTGGATAAAGGTATTGATGCTGCCCAGTCCAGCGCCTTCTGCTTCGTCTGTGCTGGCATCAAGTCCGCCCCCACCAAAGCGCTTGGGCCAAGTCGCAAACCCGATATCACCATATATTCCCGACAGGAAGTTGATGGTATAGGTACTATCCGAAAAGACGACCTCTTCATTCAGGTCTGATGATTGCGTCTGATCTAAAAATCCCTGTTTACTACAAGCCGTACAGGCCAGGAAGGCCAGTGCGCAAAATGTCAATTGGCTTTTGTTCATAATTTTTTGTAAAACAGTAAAATAATTGGTTATGATATCATTGTGCCAGCGAGCCTAGCTCACTGGCCTCGAATTTTTCAAATAATCTAATCGATCGAACTCAGGGAAAATGGTCTTGAATCCGTCGAAACTCCTCTTTTATAATTGGGCTTATCACCCATAACAAAATGAAGCTCCCCTCCTTTTAGCAGATCTTCATATTGAATAAAATTTTTGTCGTAGGCTGCTCCATTGAGCGCTGCTGATTGGATGTAGACATGCTGCGGACTATTATTGTCCGCCTTAATGATAAATGTTTTTCCATTATCGAGACTAATCGTCACTTTTTCGAATACCGGACTTCCAAAAACGTATTCATCCGTTCCGGGACAGACACTGTAGATCCCCATGGCGCTCAAGACATACCAGGAAGACATCTGCCCTTGATCTTCGTCTCCCGGATAGCCCTTTTCGGTCGCATTGTATAGACCTGATGTCACCATACGGGTATATTTTTGCGCTTTCCAGGGTTGGCCACTAAAATTATACAAATACGGAACGTGCTGCGTAGGCTGATTGCCATGCGCATATTGCCCCATTTTTGACAACAACATTTCGCGCATTTCATGGATTTCCTGTTTATAGCTACCATAGTTGACGCGCTGTTCCATGGTAAAGAACGTATCCAGTTTTGCATTAAACTTATCCACTCCACCAATCAGGTTGATCAATCCGTTCACGTCGTGCATCACCGACCAGCTATATTGCCAGGCATTCGCTTCGGTAAAAGGGCCACCCCACTCGACAGGGTCAAAGGGTTCGCGCCATTGCCCATTATCTAGCCGGCCGCGCATAAAGTTTACCTTAGGATCAAATACGTTCTTGTAGTTATACATCTGGCGGGCAAAAATATTTTCATAGAATATATTGCCCGTAGCCTTTGCCAGCTGATAAGCGCAGAAGTCATCATAGGCATATTCCAACGTCTTTGCCGTACTTTCGTGAATATCGCCATAAGGGACATACCCTTTGGTAAAATACGCCTTCCACCCTTCTCGCCCATTTGATCCACCCCACATTCCCTTATTGGTCGCTTCATGGTAATAGGCCGCCAAAGCACTATCAGCATCGAAGGTTCGGATCCCTTTCACCCAGGCATCTGCCAATAGCGAGATAGCATGATTGCCGATCATCACGCCCGACATCCCCGGATTGGACCAGGTCGGAAAAAATCCGGCCTGCTTTTGCGCATCCAACAAGGACTGCATATAACGACCCTGCATGCCCGGATGCAAGAGATTGCTCAAAGGAAATTGCCCACGAAAGGTATCCCAAAAACCATTATCCGTAAACATGTATCCCTTATGAATCTTCCCATCGTAAGGGCTGAAATAATAGGGGTTACCCTCCGGATCCATTTCATAGAACTTCCGTGAAAATAAATTGGCCCTGAACATGCAGGAATAAAATGTTGCCATCTCCGCTTCCGTCCCCCCTTCTACGCGTACGCGATTCAGCAATGCATTCCAGGTATCAAAAGCTTTCTTTTTACTTACCTCAAAAGTATTGTGTCCACCCAGTTCGCGTTTAAAATTAAGATCTGCCTGCTGCGGACTAATATAGGATGAAGCAATCTTTACCTCCACTTTGGCCCCAGGGCGAAATTCCAGATACCCACCTTTACCTTTCCCCGCATCATATTGCTGCCCAACCTGGATGGTGCCCTTCACATTTTCCCAAGTGCCGTAAGCTTTAAAGTCCTGATCGAAAGTCAGCACAAAATAATTTTTCATATGCTCGGGCACAAAACGACCATTATGTACATACCCGACAATCTTGCGTTCTTCGGGTATAATCTTAATCTCGCTATCGCCCAAAAAACCATCCAATAACAAGAAAGCTTTTTCCTTTTTCGGGAAGCTAAAGCGCATATGCGCCCCTCTTTCCACTGGACTCAATTCTGCCTTGATACCATTATCAAAATTAACCGCATAATAATGTGGCTTGGCGATCTCATTTTCATGCTTAAAAGAGAGCGCCCGGCGCTCCTCATTGACCTCCAGTTTTCCAAGGCCCGGCATCAAAGAAAAAACCATATAATCGCCCATCCAGGGACTGCATTGGTGAACCTGCTGAAACCCCCGTATGCTGTTTGCTTTGTATTGATATTTCCAGCCATCCCCATTTTTCCCCGTTTGAGCTGAAAAGAAATGCACCGCAAAAGGCAATCCTACCGTAGGGTAAGTATTTCCATAGGACAGGCTCCATTCAGAATCCGTTCCTTGGAGGGTATTCACATACTTTACCAGGTCTACCTGCTGCGCATACACCTGACTTAACATCGCATAAAGCGTGGTCAGATAAATACATAATCTTCGTTTCATAATTACAGCTATTTAAATTTGTATCATCTTTAAAAGATGTTCTTTAATTTCAATGTTTCCTTTTCAGCATGACCGTATTGCTTCCATAGCAGCTTCGCATTCTTCAATTGCCGTACATGAGATTCCGTAAGCCGGACAAACTTTTCCTCGCCCGGCATCAGGGTAAAATAATTGTCCGAAATCATGAGCGGCAAAATCCGTTCATTTGTTGCTGCATCGACCAGACGCAAGCGATTACCAAATGATACCGACGTTCCACGGTTAACGATCCGGAGTACAATACCGTCGGTGCCCGCTTCTTTTTTATAGTCAAATTCAAGCTTGGCCTTCGGTAAGCTAGTTAGGCTGGTATAATCCAGCTCTTTACGACCATTTCGCCAATAGAAATTTTCAGACAGCAAAACGCCCTTTCTATCCTTCAGGGTAAGCTTTATGAAATGCAGATCCGACAAAGCTATAGCTCCTTGTTCGCCATCAAAATTTAGACGGAAGACCTCCATCGCCACATTTGACTGTACGGTAGCGCTGGTTTGCAGGCCATATTTTTTGATCTCTTTGCCACTCATATCAAAGACCTGCGCCGAAACCCATACCGAATCAAGGCTCTTTAAGCTTGTATTGATGACCTTGACGCTGTTGTTGGATGCATTCCATTGTACATGTACCGGCTCACAGGCCTTTTTCGCTCCCCAATAGGCGCCCGTTGCATCGTAATAGTAATCATAAGTCTGCCATACAAATGAAGGGTAGGCCGACTGGCTCATCCAGATCAGCATGCCTGCCGCGTCGTCCCAGAGCTTGTCGTTCCAGGCTTCATACATGCCCTTCATGACTTCCAGGTTAAGGTATTGCGCCTTTTCAGCAAATGCAGATAGATCCGTCGATTCACCATACTGTTTATTGACCGCATCTTTATACTGTATAGGACTGGCATTAGAAGCTTCCTTACCAAAAAAATGCCTATTCCACACATTGTCGTCCTCCGATTTGAGCTGTTCGTCCGTAGGCAATGGCCAAAGCTTGTCTTTCGGAATAAACTTCACGATACTTTCATAATTAGGGAAAGTAGCCGTTCCGATTTCCGTACGTAGGCCATAGCCATAGTTGCTGCTATAAGGGTAAGGAGGATCGTTCCAGGCCAGGTTGCTTCCCGAAGTTTCAAAATGGTGCCGCGGAGGTTGGTTGCCCCACCATCCGCTTCCCGAAAGCCCATCCTGATTGGAACTAGACTTATACAGCCGGTCATTATGGTCTTCCGAAGCCACAATAGCACGCAGGTAATTATCCAATTCGGGTTTCGGACGCGTTTCATTGGCTCCGCACCAGATCGCAATACTGGCATGATTTCGCAATCGTTTTACTTTATCGAGCGCATTTGCTTTAAAGTCTTCATCATTGGCAACATCGTTATAAGCGACATAAAGCCAAAAGTCATCCCATACCATAATCCCATAGCGATCGCAATAATCATAGAAAGCATCGTCCGTGATCGAGCCTGTCCACAAGCGGATCATATTATAGTTCATATCCTTATGAAGTTTGACCTTGACACCGTACTCTTCGCCCTGGCAGCGGAGCAAGTATTCACTCATTCCCCAATTCCCACCCTTGAGATAGATCTTTTTTCCGTTGATATAGAAATTCAGCACCGGCCATCCCGCTTTATTGCGCTCATAATGGTACTCATATTTACGGATACCAAATTGGATCTGCTTCTGATCTGAGATCTCATCACCAATTTTTGCGGTAAGCGCACAACTGTACAAATTCGGTTCCCCATAACCATTTGGCCACCAGAGCAAAGGCTGTTTGATCAAAAATTCCTTCACCTCCTTGCGGGTGATATATACCTTTTGTGCACTGTGCGGGGCGACCCTTACTTTTTTAGAAAATCGAATATCTCCTGGCTTGATGATCCCTTCCAGCGTTATTTCTTTGGGTTGATCACCCGCATTTCTTAGATCGGTTGAAAAGTCCAGGTAGGCAAACTCATTGCTTTCCAGGTCGGACCGCATCCAAGGGTCATCCATACTGACGTCGCCAACAAACCGCAACGATACATTGCCAGTAATCCCAGCCAACCGTCCCGGCACATAAGGCATCCAGTCCCAGCCAGCTGCAGCCAGATACGTTGGGCTCGCCGTTACGCCAAAAGGTTCTTTCGCCGTACGTGTTTTTTTCTGGTCGGCATCGGTAATCAACACCGCAATTGCATTGTCCTCCCCCACACGCACGAGATCTGTGATATCAAATTTGCTGCGCAACATATGCCCACTAACATCTTTGGTAGAGCCAGCTGTGCCCGATAGTTTCACGCCATTGCAGAAAAAATCGGCATAGCGATTGGTATTGTCAAAATGAATCCATACACGCTGCCCCTTTCTATATTGTGTGGGCAGGCGGAAAGTTGTACGGTACCAGAACGGACGGTTGAATAACTGTTCATCCACACGGTAGATGTTGTCTGCAAAATTGGGATCCGGTACAAGTCCCTGATCCACATAGGCCGTGAAGACGACCCCCGGGACAATACCGCGTACGGGGTCTTTGATCCGAAAATTGGGTTGTGCTATTTCCTGCCCCGAATAAGGTAGATCCGACTGCGGTTTTATTTCCCAACGAATCGCTGGATTATCACTATTGAGCGACAGCTCAGATACCTGACCATACCCAGCGAGCGTCCATTGTAGCAATAACGTTAGATAGATTAGTCTCATTTTCATTCGTTCCCCCATTCTTTATTTGGTTGAGGCCCCATATAGAGTTCCAAAGTTGCCCCAGCCACCATATCCTTAAAGTCAATATAATTTTTAGCGTAGGGCTTTCCATTCAGGTTTGCCCGCTGGATATACCTGTTATCCATCGAATTATCGTGAGCGACAATTCGAAACCTTTTACCCGAGAAATAATTAGGATCCAGCTGAAAAGACAATTCTTGGAATATTGGGCTTGTTATTTCAAAACGTGTTGATCCCGGACAAGAGGGATGTATTCCCGACGCGGCCAGCACATACCAGGCCGACATCTGCCCTACATCCTCGTTTCCCACGATCCCCTCTACAGCATTACTATATGCTTTGTCGCAGATGTAACGGGTCCATTTTTGGGTTAGATAAGCTGCATTCAGGTGGTTGAACAAAAATGGGACTAAGTGCACCGGCTCATTGGCATGATTATAATAGTCGTTCCAGAGCATATTCTCAGGCGTTTTCTCAAAAAAATCTGTTAGGTCCGCTAAGGTTTTTTCTTTCCCACCCATCAACTCGATCATGCCCGAAATATCATGGGGCACAAACCAGCCCTGTTGATATGGGTTACTTTCAATGGTACCATACCACTCTTTAGTGCGTGCATTCTCGGGCCATTCTTCCCATGATCCGTCACTTTTCCGGGGTCTGAACCAGCCTTTTTCCGGATCAAATATCTTTCGGTAAGCTTGACTTTTGGCCAAATACACTTGTTCCATATCAGTCTTGTTCAATTCTTTTGCAAGCTGTGCAATACACCAGTCGGTATAAGCATATTCCAGCGTATTCGAAATACTCAATGCCCCCGGGGTGTAGCCTAACGAATCATTGCCAAACTTTTTGGAGGTATTGATAGCGTAAGTTAATGCTTTGGATGCATCGTAATTGCGTATCCCCTTCACATAGGCATCTGCCAATACTGATAGCGCGGGATTGCCGATCATACAGCCCGAATACGCATTTAACAATTCCCAACGTTCAAAATACCCCTTTCCAGACTCGTCAGCCAGACTGATCAATGAATTGAGCGCATCATTTACCAAGGAGGGGTTGATCAAAGTCTGTAGTGGAAATTGCGACCGGAAGACATCCCAGCCGCTAAAAATTGTCCGTTTCGTAAAGCCCTGACTACGGCGGATTTTGTTGTCACCACCCGTATAACGTCCATCGACATCCGTAAAGATGCGCGGATCAATCATGGTATGGTACATTGAGGTGTAAAAGATCGTTTTTTGATCCTTTGTACCGCCGTTGACAGCGATTTTTGAAAGCTGTGCATCCCACAATTCTTTTGCTTCACGACGGACACGATTGAAATCCTTACCTGCTATTTCTTTTTTAAGATTATTTTCGGCCCCCTGCATATCGACAAAGGAAATTCCGACCTGTAGATTGACCTGCTCGCCCTGACTAGTTTCAAATTCGGAGAATACACCGAGGTGTTTGCCTTCTATTTCATTTTTTCCAGGCCACACTTTCGCTTCGGCCACCCGACTTTGATAAGGTATGGACAGTACATCGTCACGCTTACGCTTCCAGTTATCAGGGATTTCTGCTGACCAGACACCGTATTTTTTTAAGGGTTTATCGAAGCGTGCATAAAAGTAAACCGTATAATCCGCCTTACCGTCGCCATCACCCCAGCCGCCCCCCTCAGGCGTACAACGCATCCATCCCTGAATACTATAGTCGTCTATTTTCCTGACATATTGCTGTATCGCTGTGCCACCGACGCGACGCGCCAGGTCAATCTGAATACGTGATTCCTTACTTTGCGGAAAGGTAAAACGAAGCATACCGCTATGTGGTGCAGCGGTAGCCTCCACGCGGATATTATACCGTTCAAGATCAACCGCATAATATCCAGCCTGAGCGATCTCACTGGACTTGTTGTAGGGAGATCGATAACCGGTCAAGGTACCATCCTCCTTACCCGCAATGGTATGTAACTTACCAATGGTGGGCATCACCAGAAAATTTCCGAGATCGCCATACCAGCCTACTCCGCTCATCTGAGTGAGTGCAAAGCCTTCGATGCTGCGATGCTCGTAACTATACCCCGAACCATTATCCCCTCCTGTGATCGTGTTGGGGCTCACCTGCACCATACCATAAGGCGTCGTCGCCCCCGGAAAAGTCTTTCCAAGACCATGATAAGTACCTGCGGCACCAACACTTGTACTGGCACCAATAAATGGATTGACATAGTCTGCTGGACTGGGAACAGGATGATATCGGCGATTAGCACACGATGTCGAAGACACGATTAGCGCGATAACAAAACAAGATAGCAGTCCATATAATTTATTCATATTGATTTATCGTTTTTTAAAGGTTCTATTTATTGACTTTAAAGGTCCTGATTCCGAATTGTGGCAGCTGCACCACAAAAGCTTTCCTATCCTCCGCCATCTTTCTAAAGGAAATATCCCCTTTGTGCTCACCATTCAGCTGAACTTCCTGTAGCGAAGTCGCGGGAAAGTTTATGGTGACAGTTGATGAAGCCTGTTTATTGTCCGTATTAAACAGGCGTAAGGCAAGTTGTCCATGGTCCAACTGCAAGGCCGATATCTCCAAATTATCATCCGAAAGTGCGATCAACTGCCGATCTCTGGCTTCGATATTGGGATGATAGGATGCCAATAGCGGTTCGTTCCATGCATTGCTTCGGTCTGTGATACGCGCTATATTCCATTTTTTTTCATGAGGTATCAACGCATAGCGCATGTGTAATGGCCCAGTAATCTTATAATCCATCCCCCACAATCCCAAACCCGAGTATTGTGCAGTCAGACTCAAAGGGAACTCCTTACCATGGACATACGACCCTGTATGGTCCGTCAGTACCGCGAGGCCATATTGGCTATTTTCGTCAAACAGATCTACCCAGTTCAACACAACGTTGTTCTTAATCTGGTCCCACTGACCAAAAAAGGTATCCTCCAAGCCACTTTCAGTCACATCAAAAGGTGCATTTTTGGCTATTCTCCCTTGTTTTATCGCTGATGGAAACATGACTTTCAATTTAAAGCGATCGTCAGTAAAAGCACGTCTATTAGCTGTCCATTTCTGTTGCTGCTTATATTCACCGATTCCAACATTGCCTTTCCAGTCGATCGTCAGATCCATATCGATGCGTTGCTGTCCTGCCACCAGGGATAGCAACTGAACAAAAGGATGCCCATTGATATTCCCTGTTATTTTAACCGTTGTTTTCAACCCATCATCCTGTACGACAGCGAACGTTACGGGGCTATCCTTTGAAGAATAAAATTTCCCCTCTTCATAAAAATGCCCAGCGATTTCTCCCATCCGATAAGCCCCATCTTGTGCAGCAAATTCCTTATGATTTGCATATTTAGCAATCAGACTCCTGATTGTTCCACCCTGCTTTTTGTCCAGCACAATTTTGTACAATTCATTTTCGATCATACAATTGCCTTCAGTATCAAAGCGGACCATCCTTTTCGGTTCACTCGATTTAGATTGCCCCGGCTTAATAGGTTGAGCCGCCTTAAGCTGATACGTAGCATAGCCAAAGCCGTTCACCTCCGCTTCAAATTCCACGACCTTACCGCTAGCCGTTTGATGGCATTGCGCGGGTAGCACCTGCTGCTTTCCAGTCCATACGGTGACATCATCCACATCTGCAGGTAAGCGCACCTGTACCCATTCCTTTCGGTGCCGGGCTAGCGTATTATAAACCCGTATATAGCCCAATTCTGAATTTGTACTCCGCGTAGAAGTCGCATAAGAAGCATTTGCCTGCTGGATCAATTGATCCGCAATGGTCAGCGTATTGGCGGTCCATTCTTCGATAGCCTGCGCCCAAGTCTGCTCCTTATGCAACTTATTGTAAGGCACAATCCAGGAATCGTGGTGCTGTGCCATCATCAACGTCCGCCAGGCTTCGTCAAGGCGTTTACCATCCGGCACAAAGCCATGATCCATAAAAGCCATTGCTCCGATCTTCTCAGCTTGCAGTATGCTGTTTTCAGCCTGGCGCACCTGTTGAGCGATACGTTGCAGCACTTGGCTACCCCACATTAAGTTGACCAGAATATCCTCTTGCCCCATTTTCCAGGTTGGCACAGCTTGTCCAGCTGGGATCGATCGAAAATATGCTGTCCAGGTGGTGTAGTGTACATTATTTTTCACCTTTTCGCCCGTTCCCAACCAGGGACCATTTTTCCATCCGGCATCCTGGTAACACATACCGACCGGATTAGTAATTCCAGCATCATAACAGCTCTTCCAGTAGTCTACTGTATTGGCCCAGGCCGTAGTCTGCCAGGTTGAGTTTTTTTCAAAAGCCTCGTTTGCATAGCGGGGTACAGTAAGGATAGCTGTACCATCAGGCCCTTCCCAGTTCAGAAATTGACCACCATGTGCTCTTGTATAGCCTCCCCAGCAGGTATTTGGAGATTTAAGTACCGCATACTGAAATCCGAATTGCTTGAGGATCTGGGGTAGACTGCTTGTAAAACAAGGTTCTTCCACAGCATAGGTTGTAAAATTGATTTCTGGAAAATGCTTATTGTATTTTGCCATACCATAAGCAAATTGGCGAATGATACTTTCTCCGGAGATATTATACAGATAAGGTTGAGCATAAGTCGGATTTGTAAAATCCAGGCGTGGATCTTTCGACCATTGCTTAAACCGCATATAACCTGCAGGATCTTTTACCTTGACCGTATCCCAAGTCTCCGGTTCGATCTCAAGTCCGATTTGCCAGCTTGGTTGTGCTTCCAGATGGTCAAGCATAAATGTCGTTACCCAGAGCGGATAATGGCCATAGACCCCGCCGTGGTAGCCATCGACAAAATAAGCCTGCTGCCCCCGCAGACCAGCTGCCAATACCAATGCAAAAAACAAGCTGATTACTCTTTTTTTCAACCCTGCCATCCCACTATTTTTTCAGCTGTACAAGACGCACAGACCGTTTAACAGGTTGATTTACTTCGTTCATCCGCTGCTGCAGATCATCAATCTGGCTCTGCCAGGCCGCACGTACTTCAGGATACATCGCTTTGGCATAGAGCTCTCTTTTTGCACGCAGCCAACCGTCTGTTGCGACATGTTGGTCCATGACCTCGATTGCCTTGCGATTGTCTGCATTCAAAAGTCCTTTGGGAAGAAAAAAATTATACTGCACCCAGGCCAGATCGCGGAAGCGGCGTTCAATCTCCCAGCGTTCTTCATTGAGATACATCACTTTCAAAGCCTGCTGATATTGTGGTGTCCGCGTCTGATTCGCCAGATTGATCCCTTTGTCAAGATCTGCAGCCGACCACACACCGATTTCCTGATCGTCTATCCATAAGGTATAGTTTCCTTTAAGTCCCTTAACCTGCAAGATTTCCTGATTCATTTCCTCCATAAAAGGCACGATATTAACCGCGTCGTGCTGGCTATATTTAGCTCCCCAGCCTCTAGCGACTGTATCCATGGGATAAGGCAGTGCCGCTGCGAGATAATCAAAATTGAGGTTATTTCCAGTCTTTTTGACATTGTCAACCCTACAGTTTTTTGCTTCTGTCACACGTTGTTTTGTCGCATCAATCCCCACTGTCGCTACCCCCTGACCGGCAAATCCCTGCGCTTTCAAAAATAAGTAAGCCATGACCATATGCCCGTTATTATCTGGGTGTACACGGTCGCTTCCAGATATGGTGAAGGTCGGATCCTTTTGCTGAAAATTCGCATTGATTGCGCTGATGGACTGATTAAAATCATAGAATTCCCAGCCATTACTTTTAGCCGATTCACGCTGAAAATCGACGATGCGTTTCATTGCCTTATTTTTATTCTTAAATGGTTTATTATCCTTGATGGCCACGTTTTCATCGTAGGGTGTACTTCCAAGCAATACCAGACGGGTATCGACCAGCCCTTTGTATCGTTTTTCCATTTCTTTATACCCATTATACGACTCTTTTACCTTGGCATCAGCAAAAACCTCTGGCTGATCACCGTTATATTCAAAATAGCCTGAATCGTTCATACCGAAAGTAGTGATCAATACAGTAGGCTGCTTGCTGAACACATCGCCATCCAACCTTCTGAGCATATCGACCCCCCGATCCCCGCCGATCCCCGCGTTGAACATCTTCAATTTCATTTCAGGAAAACGCGTCAGGTAATACAGCCAGATATAAGCGTGGTAATGCCCACCATCCGTAATACTATTTCCCAAAAAGACTACGCGGTCGCCATCCTTAAAGGGTGAAATTTGTTGCGCAACAGTTCGGATAGCTGTTCCCAAAGACACGAGAACGGCAAATCCTGCCAAAAAGATTTTTCTAGAATAATTTCCCATAAGATTGAAGTTGTACAAGGATGACGATAGGTAAAACGTAAAAATAGATTTATTAAATTGGTATTGGTTCTATCGGCATTTCCTTAAAAACAAATGTATAACGCAAGAGCCCTACTTGCATGTGCAAGTAGGGCTCTTAGTAAACGATTATAACGAAGAAAACACAACAATAAACTAACAGACAATTAGTTACAAAACAACAAGCAAGCTATTTTGGTAAATGATTTAGAATTGATTTGTGGATACTCCACCCAATTTTCGTACTTTTTCTTCAAAATGCTGGGCATCATCGATAGCCTTACTCTTTACTTTGCTCTTATAATTATAGATGGTTTGCATCGAATAGCGCAGAAAGATGGCAATCTGATTGACATCAGAAATCCCAAGGCGAATCAGGGCAAAAATACGGAGTTCGGTATTGAGTTTATCCTTTTTCAGCTGGTACTGTTCATCCGGTCTGAGCAGGTTGTTAAATTCATCGACAAAATTGGGATATACCTCCAAAAAAGTCCGGTCAAAATCAGCGTAAAGATCCTGCGCGTATTTTTCCAGGGATTCATTGGAGGAAGTCAGCTGTTGTAAGTCATCCAGCTGGCGGCTTTTTACTTTACGGTATACATTTTTCCTAAAATCATCCAGTTTCTCCAGATATACCGCGCATTGGTTGAGGTAATAGCCGATATACCGTTCACGTACAAGATTGGCCTCGTCCAATTTATGGTTGACGAGGATCAGCTGCCCGTTAGTCATATTGAGCTTCTTTCGGGCACGGGATACGATCTTCATCTGCATAAATAGGAAATACAGTGTGAGAATCAAAATAATGGCAAATATGCTGATTACGATTGCATATAAGCGCAAATTTTTCCGCTGTTGATCGATTTTGGCAAGATAGGTCGCTTCAATAATAGGTTGTGTACGTGCAATAACAGTATTGCGAAAGCGCGAATTGTAATAGTTGGCATCATCCAGAGCAGCCTGAATATAGGCAAAGGCTCTATTCACATCGCCTTTTTTATTCAAGTAAATCGCCAAGGTCAATAATGACTCGTTTTCCTTAATCGCCAGTCGGACATCTGTAATTGCAGCCATAACAAGATATTCTTCGGCCAATTGTGCTTTTCCCAGCTCTTTAGCGATCATCGCAATACCCATCGCAGACATCCCATAGCCATGTGTATCACTTTTTTCCTTTTTGAACAGATGCAGCTGGATATCCCCGGACTCTTTGAACATACCCTCTGCTTTGAGCTTAAATGATTTCTCCTTGAGGTACATATCCGAGTTTGGGTCGAGCAGCCCCATAAGGCTGCTTCTGGATTTGGCAATTTCACTTTCGTATTCCCTATTGTAATTATCGTGGTCAGTATATTTGATCAAATTTTCATAATAACGGATATTGCTCCAGTGGTAGAGAACCTTAAGGTGCTGAGGCAGTCCATCATAATCGATTTGCTTCAGTACATCCCATGCCTGGGTAAACAATCCAGAGATGGAAAGAACAAAAGCCAACTTGGCTTGGCTTTCTGTCATGAGCATCCTATCGTTCAGCTGTTTGGCTATCGCAATATTGCCGTCTATATAAGCCAATGAAGAGTCACAGTTTAACGTCTGATATTCAAAAATTAGCTGATTTTGGATCTCGTACCGTTCCATGGCTGCCGGGTGGCTTTTCAATAGACCTTTGATAGAGTCAATCCGGTGAATCTTGGCAGCTAAATAGACAGTCCGATTATGTATTGCTTTATCCAGTACGTTTAATAAGGAATCTACTTTGGTCGCATGCAGCGGTGTACAGTAAGCTAATGCAAAAATGCATAGAAGAATAAGTTGTCTCGCTTTCACTAGGCTATTATAATTGATCAAACGTAACTCAAATATAAGCAAAAATTCGTTGGTAAAAACCCTGGATTAATTTCGATCCGCAATAGCCATCAATTTATCAAGCGTTAAAAAATAAGGGATTCCATGAGCGGCAAATTTAAAATTGCCTTACCGTCCGTTTTTATAGCAGACAAAATAGGAATTTAAGTGAATAGATAATACCTTTGGGCAGATAAAATCACTTCAGTACCTGAAACGAATATTGATGAAATCAAAAAAAGCAACGACCTGTGACCACTCCTGCCTTATGTGTCGCTATGTTTTAAAGGATTGGCTTGGCCAGATCGATCTGCATCGAAAACAGATCAAGGTAAAAAAAGGCGAGCAGTTTATCGCTGAAGGAGAAGCTGTCCACGGCATTTATTTTGTGCAATCTGGACTTATCAAAGTACACCGCAACCTTGGCGACAAGGATATCATTGTCCGTTTCGCAAAAGAAGGTGATATTGTCGGCCATCGCGGCGTTTCATCCGAACAAGCTGTCTATCCAATTTCAGCAACCGCATTGGAACCAACACAACTCTGTTTTGTTGATCTACCCTTTTTTATGTCAACGCTACGCATCAACTCTGAGCTAAGCTATCAACTCATGCTCTTTTATGCTGACGAGTTACAGCTCTCGGAGCAGAAGATGTGCAATCTTGTCCAACTATCCGTTAAAAACAGATTGGCCTGGAGCCTACTGCTGCTTCACCGTATTTTTGGCGCGGGGGCTAGCGATGGTTATATCGGTCTTGCACTAAGCAAGAAGGACTTGGCCTCCTATGTGGGTACTACCTATGAGACCTTTTATCGTATGCTTGGCGAACTTGTAGCGATGGGAGCAATCACGGTCGACGGAAAGAAAATTTTCATTAAAGATTTCAAGCAGTTAAACAGATTAGCTTCTGAACAAGAAGTATAAAAAAGGGGGAGCCAACAACTTAAAAATGATCTTGTGCTCCCCAGCGTAAATATTTCCCAATCTATACGTCAACGTTAAAATTTGTACCCCATGCCGATTCCCAATTTCCATTTCCCATCAGAAGTACTGGTTTTTGCATTATAAAAAGCAGGCAACTGGATGGCCATATGTCCGGATACCAGCGTCAGACCAACCCCGAGCGTCGGGGTAATCCAAGAATTCTTTGGCTTCCCTTCCTCCACCTTGTCATCCTTTAATTTCAACGTAGGTAGCAATCCGAGCATTACAGCCCTCTTTTTCGCAAAATTATATTTCACCGCAGGCCCTGTACAGTTAATGTAAGCACCATGATCTGCATATCCCCCCACTAAAATACCCTCAAATAAACTGGCTTTTACGGGGTTTTGCTGGCCGTAGGCTGCCAACGAGAGCACATGCAGAATCAGCACAGCTGTGATTTGTTTTATTTTAGCCATAACTATTTAGTTTTGCGAGGTCGATACTTGTCCTTTTCTGTTATACGTGTAATAGATTGCCATTCCAGTAAACAACAAACCGCCAACAATATTACCAGCTGTCACGATAAGCTGATTATAAAGCCACCAGTCGGAGATGCTTACTTTTGCACCAAACATCATTCCGGCAGGGATCACAAACATATTGACCACCGCATGTTCATAGCCCAGCGCGAAGAATATAAAGATCGGAATGCCCGCAGCCAAAATCTTACCCAAGGTAGATTTGGAAGTCATCGACATCACCACCCCCATACAGACCATCCAATTACACAGAATCGCTTTGACAAAAGCAGCAAATAAACCCGCAGCCCCATGATCGCCATAGCCGATTGTTTTCTTTTCACTGATCAGGATCAGACTCTGCTCAATATTACCCAATTGGCTGACCTGCCCGGTTTCAGTGCTTGCAGCCCAGAATAGCAGGGCAAAAAGGACACTTCCCAAGAGATTTCCCAAGAATACCCAGAACAGGTTGTTCGCCATCACCCTAAAACTAATTTTTCCTTCAAACCAGGCCAAGGGCACAAGGGAGAAACTTCCCGTCACAAGTTCCAATCCAAGGATGACGATAATGACAAATCCCACCGGAAAGACAAATGCACCCACCAGGCTCAAACCCGTCTGTGAAGTCGCCAATAAGGCCAACGTCACCGATATCGCCAATAAGGCACCGGCAA
Source organism: Sphingobacterium sp. UBA7249 (assembly GCF_002472835.1). Taxonomy (NCBI): domain Bacteria; kingdom Pseudomonadati; phylum Bacteroidota; class Sphingobacteriia; order Sphingobacteriales; family Sphingobacteriaceae; genus Sphingobacterium; species Sphingobacterium sp. UBA7249. Next base: position 241,999 of record NZ_DKST01000013.1, read on the forward strand.
GTGCACCACGGATCAGGAGATCCCGGACCGGCAGGGAAGATTTATAGACAGCGGTATTCATCATTGTTCCCGCTACTTCTTTGGGGCTAATGTAATCCATAATTTATTTACGTTAAAATTTTCCATTTAAATAGCTGCGAAAGCCTTAAGCGATCATTCCGATATACACGTTCCCGTTTTCAACTTTAACAGGGTAAGTCTTAATTGCACATTCATCACCGGAGAGACATTCCCCTGTATCCAGTGCAAAGGTTTTCTTATGGAATGGACAAGCTACCTTTGGCGTATCCCCCAGCGAACCCAACATTCCCCTACTCAAAATCATCTGCCGTTTATGCGGACATTCATTCTGGGTAGCATACCACTCATTGCGGCGTGCAAAATAAAATAGCGCGACCTGTTGATTGTTTAGCTTGAGACAAACCCCGCCATTCTCGATAGCATCTTCTATTCTACAGGCTTGAAGCCATTGTGTGTCTAGTTGCGTTTCCATATGATTCTCTTTAAAAAGGTTTTGTATAATGTTTAAATAGTTTTTAGATTCCAGTCGGCTGCTTTTTTCTGTCCACGCATCGTGTCGAACTGTACGGTTTCATCTTTTTCGTCCGGTGCATTGACAAAATGTACAAAACGTTTACGGATATTGGGATCTTCTACTGCAGCCTTCCATTCACAACGGTAGCTATCAACAAGCAATTGCATATCCTGTTCCCAAGCTTCTCCCATTCCGAGACTATCCTCCACCACCACATTCCGCAAATAGTCGATCCCCCCTTCCATTTTATTAAGCCAAGGAGCAGTACGCGTCAGTGGGTCTGCTGTGCGGATATAGAACATCAGAAAACGGTCAATATACCGGATACAGGTTTCACTATCAATATCGGCCGCCAAGAGCAGCGCATGCTGAGGTTTGCTACCACCATTTCCACAGACATAGAGGTTCCAGCCTTTTTCCGTCGCGATGATACCAAAGTCCTTGCTCTGTGCTTCGGCGCACTCACGGATACAGCCACTGACAGCAGACTTGAGCTTATGCGGAGCCCGCAGTCCACGATAGCGCTCCTCAATGCGGATGGCAAAAGACACACTGTCGTGCAGACCAAACCGGCACCAGGTACTACCCACGCAGCTTTTCACGGTACGCAGCGCCTTTCCATAAGCATGCCCACTCTCAAAACCCGCTGCGATAAGTTCCTCCCAGATAAACGGGAGGTCATTGAGGTGTGCACCAAACAAATCAATGCGTTGTCCTCCCGTAATTTTTGTATATAAATTATATTTTTTGGCCACTTCACCGATGACGATTAATTTATCAGGTGTAATTTCACCGCCCGGAATCCGTGGAACGACAGAGTAGGTTCCGCCTTTCTGTATATTGGCTAGGTAACGGTCGTTACTATCCTGTGCCACATCATTTCCCTTACCAAGGATCATTTCATTCCAGAGACTAGCGAGCAATGAAGATACCAGCGGTTTACACAGCTCGCAACCATGCCCCCTGCCCAAAGCATCCAGCACATGGTCGTAGCTTTTTAGCTCGTGTATTTTGATCAGGTCGTACAGCTCCTGACGGCTCAGGTCAAAATGCTCGCATATTGTATTACGGATATATTTCCCCTGTTGTTTCATGGTATAGTTGACCAGATCTTTTACCATAGGTACACAACCACCACATCCCGAACCAGCTTTGGTACATTTTTTAACAGCCTCCGCATTTTCGCAATTATGTGTGGTCACAGCATCACAGATCTGCGCCTTGGTAATTCCTTCACAACTGCAGATCAATGCCTGATCCGGTAGGGCTTCCAATCCCGAAGAAGCCGATTTGCTCTCACGCTGCTCGCCAAACAGCAGCAGTTCGGGATGCTCAGCCAAAGGCATACTATTGTTGACCATTTGCAGGAGCATGTTGTAACTGGTAGCCTCGCCCACGAGAATTCCACCAAGCAGGCGTGTACCGTCCGTACTGACATTCAACCGCTTATAAATACCTTTATTACGATCTTCGAGTAGGATCGTCCGCGCATAAGGCTCGCTGACAAAAGGGTCTCCAAAGCTAGCCACATCCACCCCCATCAGTTTTAATTTGGTACTCATATCAAAGCCTTTGAATGACTTTTCTTCCCCGATGATGTGTGCAGCTGCAATTTCCGCCATTTCGTAGCCTGGAGCAACCAGACCATAGATCATATCGTTGACCAGAGCACATTCCCCGATAGCATACACCGTGGGGTCGGAGCTCTGCATCTGGGCATTGACAAGTATTCCGCCACGTTCTCCAACTGCCAATCCAATTTTTTTTGCAAGCTCATCCCGCGGACGGATACCAGCAGAAATCACCAGCATATCTGTTTCGAGCACCGTACCATCGTTAAAAGCAATACCGGTAAGATGTTCATCCCCGATTAGCTGGCTTGTCGATTTTTGTAACAGGCAGCTTAACCCCAATTCAGCCAACTTAGCTTGTAAAAGGGCGCTCGCGCTTGCATCGATCTGCCTGGGCATCAATCGCGGCGCAAATTCAATTACTGCTGTTTCTTCAATACCTAAGTCAACGAGGGCTTTTGCTGCTTCCAAGCCCAGCAGCCCACCTCCCATAACCGTCCCTTTTTTTGCTTTCGCCGCGTAAGCTTTGATCAATTCTAGATCTTCAATGGTCCGGTAGAGAAATACGCCTTGCTTTTCTACCCCCGGAATTGGTGGTACGAAAGCAGCCGAGCCTGTTGCAAAGATGAGGTAGTCATAATGAATAACTTGCCCCTTTAATGAACAAACCTCTTTTTTACTTAAATCTACATCAACAACGGGGTCATTTAAATGAATTTTAATATTATTCTCAGCGTACCAATCATTTTTTGAAAGAAAAAGCTCATCAATCGATGAAATTTTAAAGTAATCTGTCAGATGTACGCGATCATAGGCACGAATGGGCTCTTCTGCAAACACCGTTATTTGTATATCGGGAGATTTTTGTTTTAATTTTTCACAAATTTTATTACCAACCATGCCATTTCCGATAATTACAATCATTTTTCTTTCCATAACATCTATTTTTTTGTTAAAAAATCATTTATACGATTTCATAACACTAATTTATGAAATAAAAAATCAAATAATCAACAAAAATATGATTTTTATCATGTTTTTTCATTAGAAAACTATAAACAATTAAACATTTTGTGATTTTAATCATAATTTTTAATACATTTACATATACAAACACAGTAAATACAGGTAAAACATGAAAAAATCAACCGAAAAATCATTATTTATTGTTGGAGCTGGTCCAGGAGACCCAGAATTGCTCACCATTAAAGCGTATAAAGCAATCGAAAACGCGCAAGTTATCCTATATGACAACTTAATCAACGAGGAAATCCTAAGTATAGCGAATAAAAACTGTATAAAACGTTATGTTGGCAAGCATCCATATGGCAAATACGTACCACAAGAAGAAATAAATGACCTTATTCTTTACTACTGTCAAAATTTTGAGCATGTGGTACGCTTGAAAGGCGGTGACCCCTATCTTTTTGGACGTGGTTTTGAAGAATGGCTCACTGTGAGAGACCAAAATATAAATGTTACCTATATTCCGGGAATTAGCAGCATGCAAGGTGCGGGTCTCAATAGCATCCCGCTCACGCATCGTGGTGTAAGCGAAGGTGTATGGGCATTGACCGGTATGAAAAAAGATGGCAGCCTATCAGCCGACCTTCCACTAGCTGTCCAGAGCAAATCGACTGTGGTGATTTATATGGGGATGCGTAAACTTGATGAGATTGCACGTACTTATGTGCTCTATGGCAAAGGAGATACACCCGCGGCCATTATACAACACGCGAGTCTACCACAACAAAAGCAGGTGTTATGTAAAGCAAAAGATCTTGTGCGAGCTAGTCGGGAGAATGGTCTCGGGCATCCGGCGATTATTGTCATCGGTGAAGTTGTCAACTTGCAGCAGGCCGCCACCATCGTTATGGAACAGCGGCATATCGTATAATTCAGCTACAAGCATTTGGTACATAGCCCGATCAGTGCCCAAATCGTTGGCATTCAGCATACCCGAATTCATACGCGTATTTTATCAGCGATGACTGGTTTTTTCTACCAATTGTCATTGGACTTGCTATCATTGATATGTTTGGAGAAATTACCAATATAGTTATTAATGAATGCATCTAATCCTTCCTGCAAGCTTTTTCGGGCCACTTTGCCATTGCTACCATATAGCGCATTTTTTGACATGAAATTATTGGTACCGTTCAACGGATATTCAGCTCCGCCCGGCGACTCAAAATATTTGTAATTCGGTGCGAACCTTATTTTCGAATCTTTGAAATCCAAGGTAATCTTATAATAAAAATTATAGTACGTTTTTGAACCCAGGTAGGTAGTATAAACAGCCTTCTGCTCCATCGCATCGATCACAATTTGCTCGCCTTCGATTTTCGTCGTGACTTTCTCAGGATTATTATAATAGGAATTTACATACTTTAGCGCAGCTTTATACAAATCTTGCTGCGATCTACCTTCAAAATTCAAGACAACATAATTCTTTGACTCGTCAGCAGCATCGACAAAATCCTTCGGCGTTATTTTCATTGACTGAGCCTGTACAAATGCTACCGCTATACAAAGCAATAAAACTGCAAAAAACTTCTTCATCATTAGTTCGTGTCCTTTTCTCGATTTAAAATTAAATATATTAATATACGCCGCTATGGCAACAGATATTATGCCAAACTTATACAGTTAAACATTAAACAGCAGGTTTTGTCTTTTCTCATTTTAAAAATATAATCACCTGGCATATTTGGCGTATTCCTAATGAAAATCCATTTAAATTATTGAATTTTCTCAAATTCAAAGGGAATTTCCATGTCCTTATTAGAAACTTTTGCTTTCAGTTTTCCACTTTCGATCCAATACTGGATTTGTTTCGGAAAATCTATCGAATCATTTGTAAAAACAAACTCGTTGCTTTTAAGCGTTGCCAGCTTAAATTCAATAGGTCTTTTTTCATCCGGAGTTTTAACGAATAAGCTCCATTTTCCATTCGGTGCAATCAATGACATCTGCTCCTGGCTTATGGTATCCCCTTTTTGCAATGTAAAGGAAAAGCCGGCATATTCGGTTGCGCTTATTTTTTTCCAGCTTTCAAAAGTCTGTTTTCCTTTATTATCATTTGTCCGCTTCCAGTTTCCGTTGAGCCAATCTAAATTCACCGTTACTTCCTTTGTAGGCGCAGATGCAGTCGCTGATGTTTCAGTGGTCCCTGTGCTTGTATTCTGATGACAGGATACCGCTACTGCGGCATAAACTAAAAGACCTATCCTTTTCATAATTTGCTATTTTGGTTATATAATGTACATTAATATTGACTTCAATATACATATTTTATACAATATTACCTCTCCTGCCTAGGCATACTTAAAATGTCTTCCTGCTCCCTAGCTTCCCGTTTACTCAATTCCATCAGACCTAAATCAGGATGATAAATGGATTGGTAGTTATTTGAAAAGATAAACCGAAAGTATCTGGCCGTTCCTGCGGCCTCCGTAAACTTTTTCGGATCTTCATAAAATGACTCCTTACCCATATACTGTTCGCCCGGGGTTGCAAGCGCCCTACCCGTTTTATCCTTGTCCGACCATCCACCCTGACGGTTAAAAAAAGAGATGTCAGATTTGTAGTTTTGATATTCGCCCTGATACACATGTGCCTTTTTCTTCGAATCTGTATACGTTATCTTAAAATTGATATCATCCACAAACTCAATTTTGTAGGCCGTCTTTTCTTTGCTAAATATCAGCCTCATCTCGTTGTACTCCGAATTTGATGGCGATCTTTCGTATTTAGCTGTAAAATACCAGGTTGTACGCTGAAGCGGATAAGTCTCCGTAGCAGGAAACGTATAATTATCCGAAGAAAAAGGAAATTTTTGTCCTTTATCATAGATCAGCAGGAATTTTATGGTGTGAAGCCGCTTATTGTCAATGACGGTATCCCCGGCGATCATATACTTAACCACCGGATTGTTAAATGTAGCTTGATAGGTATTCGCATCGATCTGCTCAAGCTTAGGCTCATAATCGAGCAAGCGCGCTCTAAAAACGCTAAGATCAGCAGCGGTAAGGTAAGTCAGCAGCAGTTCATTCTTATTGTCCTGCTGTCTGGTGGACAGCGACAGTCTCTCCTTCATCTGCGGATGTATATAGAGGCTATCATTTACCCGCTGGAATCCCGTAGGTAACAGATAGGCCGCATTTAGTTTAGCAACTTTATTTTCCGGAATCCCTTCATCTGTATATAGAAGAATGAAATTTCTTGGATAGAATTTCTGCGCAAATAAGTTATTCCCCATACCGCATATCAACATCAGCAGACCTAGCAACCTTAGTATTTTTCTATTCATTTTCGCTTTTATAATCTCTCTGGCCTTAAAGATAGGGATAACTCTGCGCAAGGCAAGGCCGCTTTAATATCCGTGTCGGCCCAGTTACGATTCGCTGAGTTCAGCAAAATATAGCTGACTTCCAGTCTCTAAACCTTAAAGGTAAAAGTCAGCGCAAAATACAGGAGGACGAGCCAGATCCGCAGAAAGATGACTCGTTCCATCGGCTAAGCTGAAAAGATAATTCGAGAGCCCCTTACAGGAAAAAGCCCGGCACTGGTGCTAGGCTTTTATTTTTGGATCTATCCAGTAAGCAACGTGATCCGTATGGCTAAAAAATTCCATGGGCGTTACGTGGCAGTCCATCGTATCCTGCAACCCACCATCGGTATAGCTGACTACTTCTTCAGAAGGTATGACCATCCCAGTTACGATAGCACCTTCCTCGAGGCAATTCAAATCAGACAACAGCACATTGATGTTGTTTGACACGACCCATTGTTCCATCTCTTCCTTGGTGAGCCGTTGTACCCGTTGCGCCAAAAAGTTAGCTTCCTCAAGCTCCTTTTCGACGAGATCTGGATAAAACATTCTTAAAAATGCTTCGTATTTATCAAAATCTTTGGTACGAATAGCTTCATTGCGGAGAAATTGCTTCTCTCCCAATTGCCCGTACTCCTTTGCATATTTACGCAGTTCCAATTCTGCAAGTTCACGATCCGGCCATTTTGCCAGCTCCGACAAGGCATACACATCGCTGCCATGTCCGTCACATTTATTTAGATATTCCCACACATCTCCTTGTACGGCCTTCGGCTTTTTGTGGTCTAGGATATGATATCCTTGCGCTATCCATTCTTCGATCTGTTCCCTTCTCATATATCAATTTTTAATTAAATATCTAATCAATCAACATGCTTAGATCCCCAGACAGGTCTGAAAGCATGTAGACCTATCGCGATCATTTTTCTACCTTATAAACAACAGATCATAGCGGATAGTTTCCTTCAAAAAAAAGAAAAGGTCAGGAACATCTAAGCACCCTGACCTTTTATAACTAAGTTATCCATCATATGGATTATTGTAAAAACAAAACCTATTTGAAAATCGTTTTGAAAAAACTGAAAATAACCATGTTCACTGAATTTTTCTAGCTTTCTGTCAATTTATCATGTAAAAATTGGCAGTTTTCGTGCAAAAATTTCAGTTTTTACAGTTCGGTATTTTTTTTGTATATATTTAATAGCGTCGGCCGGCTGATAGATTTAAATTATTGTTTTATTTCATTAAAAGGAGGTTACTATGAGACTTGCAAAAAGAAACTGGAACAATTTTTCATTTTTTTCGCCCATGTTTGATAATTTTAACCGTGAGCTTTTAAACTGGGACAACAAAAATTACTCGTCAACAAGCACAACTGTCCCTGCGGTCAACATCAAGGAAAATGGAGACACCTTTGAAGTTGAAGTTGCAGCACCAGGCATGGCAAAGGACGATTTCAAGGTAACACTTGACGGCAACCTGTTGACCATTTCTTCTGCTAAGGAAGAAAAAAATGAGGAGCAAACAGACACCTACACACGCCGCGAGTTTAGCTACCAATCTTTCCAACGTAGCTTTGAACTTCAAAAAGATGTCGTCGATCAAGATAACATTCAGGCGCGTTATGAAAATGGTATGCTACGATTAACCATACCAAAAAAAGAAGAAGCCAAACAAAAAGAACCGCGGCTTATCGAGATATCTTAAGATCCAAATTGCAACTTTAACTGGGTTAGCCTCCGATTGGAGGCTAACCTATTTTTCATTCTTGGTATTATGGAACGGTCAAATTATTATATTGAAATACAGATGTTCAGCCAGGAGCGTTACATGACGATCGCTCATTTTGATCAGAGCAGCTGCGAAAAGATTGTTCATGAACTATTCGATGAATTAGTTGGCGGTAGCCAACCTGCTGACAACCGGTTACTGCGCATCAACCTTTTACTTCGTGAACAAGGCTTATCAAACACACAGTTGAGATCAATTCATTGCACACTGGATGAGCTGGCAGAAAACATGAAGATCATTATTAAGAAAACTTTCAGGGCGGTTAATTTTGACTGAACATTAACCTGCTCCCCAGCGGAGCAAGCGATCAGCTTACAACCATTGTAACACCTTATAAACTTTGAAAAACATTTTTTTTACAATACATTTTATATTTCACTCTTGATTTTTATCAAATTGATTTTTAATTTGGGCGCGGTTTGCTTTCAAGAAGGTAGCGATACCCAGACCGACATTTTTTAAAGCTAATATTCTATTTAAATATAAATTTTAGTTATTGGATCATGTTAACAGAATTACTAATTACAAACACAGAACGACGTTTTTCTTTCAGGCCATTTTTAATCGCACTTATCGTGCTGGCAAACAGTCTCTATTTATCGGGACAAACCGCTGCTCCCCTCAAATCCAATTTTGAGGCCAGGCTGATCAATATCGAAGCCCCCAGCAATGAGCCCTTTCGTTACAGCACGACCCTGACAAATGGATCGGCACAAACGGTCAACTACAGCCTCAATGCACAGCTGCCCGAAGGTTGGCAGATCAGCTACCGTGTAGAGGGTTCGTTGGTGACTTCGCTACAGATGCAGCCAAATAAAGCCCAGGAGATCAGTATTGAAATCAGCTGCCCCCTTACCGCAAAACCGAGTAAATATAAAATTCCTGTCCGGGCTATCTCGCCCACAGATACCCTGCAGCTCGCTCTAGAGGCAGTCGTAAAAGGCTCTTATGCCCTTGAACTGACCACGCCTAGCGGCAGGCTCAGCGACGAAGTAGTATCCGGAGGCAGCAAGGAGATCCTGCTCAAAGTTAAAAATACAGGCACACTCCCCCTAAATACATTGGACCTCAGTTCACAGCTACCCAGCAGATGGGAAGCCACCTTCAACCCCAGCACGATCAAACAGCTGGAAGCAGGCAAATCCGTAGACGTTAAAGTCAACCTAAAGGTTCCCGATAAAACCATTGCAGGGGACTATGCGGCCAAATTCGAGATCAAATCGTCCAACAGCAATGCTGACATTTCCTTCCGCATGATCGTCAAGACCTCCCTGTTATCGGGTTGGATTGGCATGCTGGTCATCGTATTGGCCATTGGTTTGGTGTATTACCTCATCCGCAAATACGGACGTAGATAAGGGGGACACAAAAGATTATCATTATGAAGGATCCTATCATTCAATTGACGGGTCTGACGAAAAGCTATGGCAAAGTAACTGCCGTAGACAAGTTGGACCTGCAGATTTATCCCGGAGAAATCTTTGGCCTACTCGGACCCAATGGTGCCGGCAAGACGACCAGCATTCTGATGATGCTTGGCCTGACCGAACCCACGGCTGGTACGGCCTATGTCTGTGGCCATAATGCCACCCGCAATCCGATAGCTGTCAAACGCAAAGTGGGCTATCTGCCAGACAGTGTGGGCTTCTATCCCGAAATGACCGCATTGGAAAACCTCTGTTTTATTGCCGAGTTAAACGGGCTTACAAAATCTTATGCACAGGCCTGCGCCAAAGATATGCTGCATGTCGTGGGCCTCGAACAGGAGATGCATAAAAAAACAGGTGCTTTTTCCCGTGGGATGAAACAGCGCCTAGGTTTGGCCGAAGTGCTGATCAAAACACCCGAAGTTGCCATTCTGGACGAGCCTACCCTCGGTATCGACCCCAAAGGTGTCGACGAATTTCTGGAACTTATCAAGCGGCTCAGCAAAGAGCATAATCTCACGGTACTGCTCTCTTCACACCATCTCCACCAGGTACAACGGGTGTGCGACCGCGTGGGCATCTTTGTCGGCGGCAAGCTGCTGGTCGAAGGATCGATCGAGCACCTGGCCCACAACCTGCAGCAGCAGGAAGATGTCACCACAGCGATCACGCTGGAAGATCCCCTGGGCGATACAACACGCTTTGAAGAAGCATTAAAAGCCCTGCCCGGATTCCGCAAGCTTACCGTAACCGGCTATTCCATCGAGCTGCAAACCGATGCCGATGTCACTGCTGCTGCTGTGCGCCTGCTTGTAAATAGCGGAGCCAATGTCGTCGCTGTGAGCCGTAACGATTATAAGCTTGACGATATCTATAATACATATTTTGAGAATAGCATAACAACAAACACTGCACATGAAAAATCCAACGGTTTCTTCAAAAGATATCAATAGCCACCCCGCGGCCGCGATGCAGGTATTGGTCAGCAAAGAAATTGCCGCACATATCCGCAGCTGGCGTTTTAATATATTGATCCTGCTTATCGTGCTCACTTTTGGGGCTTCTTTATACGTTTCGAGCATAGGCCTGAAGGACGCTGTCAGCAATATGCGTGATCCAGACCAGTCGTTTCTGTACCTCAAGCTGCTGACCACAACGGACAACTCGATTCCTCCTTTCCATGTATTCCTGAATTTTCTGGCCCCTTTGCTGGGCATCGCACTCGGTTTTGACGCCATCAATGCAGAGTATAACAATGGTACCCTCACCCGTCTGATGGCCCAGCCCATCTACCGCGACAATCTGCTGTTTGCCAAGTTTTTGGCCCCACTGATTGTCGTGGGCACCTTATTTGTTGCACTCGTACTCCTGATGATCGGAGGTGGTCTGCTCGGCACCGGCGTACGGATCGAGCCACAGGAGCTGCTTCGGATCTTCGGATTCACTTTAATTAGTGTACTGTATGTAGCTTTCTGGCTGAGCCTGGCCATTCTATTGTCGATCCGCTTTCGTCAGCCGGCCACTTCGGCACTCACGGCAATTGGGATCTGGCTATTTTTCACTGTATTTTTTCCGATCCTGGTCAATCTGGCGATCCGACCGTTCTTACCGAATCCAAATTATATCTCAGAGCAGGAGTACCTGGCTTACAATGAGCTGATCCTAAACCTTCTTCGGCTATCACCAAGCCAGCTTTATACCGACGCCACGACGACCCTACTGATGCCTTCGGTGCGCAGCCTTGGTCCTATTGCCATGGAACAGATGGTAGGTGCCATTCCTTCACCGCTCTCGTTTCGGGAAAGTTTCTTAATGGTCTGGCCGCAGGTAAGCGGGCTCACGGCCGCCATGATGATCTGTTTTGCCTGGTCCTATTATATCTTTATGCGAAGAGAAATACGGAGTTAAATAGCGCAGCGGGATTCGATTGATTGCATAACATGCATAAGCCAACTATGCGAGGATCCTGTTCTAAGAAAAAAGAATATTATAATACATCATGAAAGCATCCTAGATTAGGGGTCTAGGATGCTTTGTCATATTAACCTAAAAATGAAAAGTAACCCATAGCTGAGTTTATAAAAGAAACGTCGGCTGTCTGCATTTGGTTTGTTCCCATGCAAAATTTTTCATTGCAAGTCATTCCTGTCTGATGGCTAACATATATTCCCGATCTGCATCGGGGCTTTTACAAACGCAAAAAGGTCGGGAAAAAACCGACCTCCTATCGTGAAGCTTATCTTAAAAATGGATCAACTTTAGAACAAAAACTAGCTGTAAATAGTTTGCACAAAAAGCACGCTAGTCTGGGAAACATAGCGTGCTGCTTGTCATTTTACCTAATTTTATGAGTACCCCTGATCAGGGGTGATTGATATTCACAGAACGCCAGTGCATTGAAAAAAGTTTTAAATCTGCACAAAAAGCCAGTTGAACGAAAAGCGATTCAAAAACAAAGGTTGCTCAGCACAATCGTGCCGCAACCTTTGTCAAGTATATAATGAATAAAAAATGGGTGCTTAATCTTTATTTTCCTTTTTGTAAGCCAAGTAGAATACGATGGGCAGAATGGAGAAGGAAAGGATCATACAGATAATCAATCCACCGACAATCATAATGGCCAGCGGTTTCTGAATTTCTGAGCCCATGCCATTGGACAAAGCCGCAGGCAATAAACCCATGGCCCCCATTAACGCAATCATTAAGATCGGTCTGATCCGGCTTTTTACGGCTTCATAAATAGCAGGTTTCAAACCCATTTTGTGCAGCAGATTTTCTTTCATGACACCTATTAGAACAATCCCGTCGATCGTGGCCACGCCAAAGAGGATAATAAAACCGATACCCGCCGAAATGCCGAATGTCGTCCCCGTAATCCATAGCGAGACAAACCCGCCGATAAATGCAAACGCAAGCGTCAGGGAGGAGATCGCGGTATCTTTTAGATTACCAAAATTGGCATAAAGCAAGAGCAAGATCAATAGCAGAGACACCGGTACCACGTTCATCAACTGCCGGGTGGCCCGCTCCTTACTTTCGAACTCACCAGCCCAGACAACCTTGTAGGACTTGGGCAATTTAACATCAGCTGCGATCTGTTTTTTTGCATCCGCAATGGTACTCCCCAGATCCCGGCCCTCGATATTAAATCCAACACCGATGTAACGCGAATTTCCGTCGCGATAGATAAATGCCGGCCCGGTGTGATAATCGATGGTTGCAATTTCCCGCAGCGGCACCTTCTGGTCATTCATCGTCGGAATAATGATGTTTCCGATCTTTTCCGGGCTGTCCCGATATTGTTTCTGAAAGCGTAGGCGCACATCAAAGATCCGCTCATTGTCGTAAAAATGCGTCACAGACTGCCCACCTATGGTCATCTCGATGACCGACTGAACATCCTTGGTGGACACACCATATTTTGCCATCTTCGAATCGTGCAGCTGAATCCGTAGTTCCGGTAAGCCTATATTTTTAAATACATTCACATCCGTGATGCCATCCACCTTCTTGAGCGATTGCGCAAAACTATTCGCTTTATTCTCCAGGTCCTGCAGGTTTTCACCAAAAATCTTGATTACCAGCGGGCTTTTCACCCCGGCCACATACTCCTCCACATTATCCTGGATCGGCTGGCTGAAACCAAAATTGATCCCCGGAAAGGTCTGCAGGCTATCCCGCATCTGTGCGATCAATTTCTCCTTGGGTATCTTCCGCTTCCAGGCCCCTTCAGGTTTCAACTCAATGTTAAATTCAATATTGAAAAATCCAGTGGGATCGGTGCCGTCATTGGGCCGGCCCGTCTGCGTCATAATAAAATCAATTTCATCAAATTGGTCGATCAATTTTGTTTTCATTGTTTTTGTCAACTTAACAGATTCCTCCAGGTTGACACTATTGGGTAAGGTAGCACGAACGTATATGGCACCTTCGTTGAGCTTGGGCAGGAATTCCGAACCGTAATGGCTAAACCGCACGATACAAACAATCAGGGTCAATCCAAAAATTGCCAATGTCCATTTCGGATGGTCAAAAGCCTTTTTAAATCCTTTGAAAATAACGTTGCGGCTTACTTTCGTGATTTTATTTTCATCCTCTTTAATATTCTTCTTCAGCAGGTACTTACACATGGCTGGCACGTAGGTCAGACTCAGGATCAAGGAGCCCAATAAAGCGTAGCCCAAGGTAAAGGCCAAGGGTGAAAACATTTTCCCTTCCACCTTTTGGAAAGAGAAAATCGGCGTCAGTGCGACAATCAGGATCAATAGCGCAAAAAAGATATATCCCGCTACCGAACCTGCACTTTTTTTGATGATACCGAGTTTGGATACCTTGTTGAAACGCGCTGTTCCGAGCCGGTGGGCCTCCCGTTCCAAGGAGACAAAAACAGTCTCCACGATGACCAGCGTCCCTTCGAGCAGCAAACCAAAGTCCAATGCCCCCATGGAAATCAGATTTGCCGGCAGCCCTTGAATCTTCAATAAGATAATTGCAAACAGAAAAGCCAATGGAATCACCGAAGCGACAATAAAAGTTGTCTTCCAGTTGTTCAAAAAGATAAAGACGATGATTGACACCAGGATAACACCCTCGATCAGGTTTTTCGACACGGTATGCACCGTGTTGTTCACCAATTTTGTGCGGTCAATCACCGGTTCGATCCTGACATTTTCAGGCAAAATACGGCCGTTCAGTTCCGCAATTTTTTCTTTCAGCCGTGTCACTACCGCCGATGGGTTTTCACCCCGGAGCATAATGACGATACCCTGTACCAGATCATCCTCCTGATTGAGTCCCACCTGTCCGAGCCGTGGTTTTGCCCCCAATTCGATCTCAGCCACATGCTTGACCAGGATGGGCGTATTGCCCACCACTTTGATCAAAATATTGCCAATATCTTCTATTTTATCCAGCAAGCCCACACCACGTACCACATAGGCCTGATTTCCTTTTTGTATTACATCGCCACCCACATTGATATTTGAGCGCGATACCGCCTCATATACATCCAATGGAGACAGGTTATAATTGGCCAGTTCCGTTGGATTGATCTTGATTTCATAGATCTTTTCCTCACCGCCAAAGCTCACGACATCCGCTACCCCCGGTACCCCGACCAGCTCCCGTTCGATCACCCAATCCTGAATGGCAGATACCTCCTTAATGGGCAGATTGCTCTTGACCACATAGCGAAAGATTTCCCCTGTAGCGCCCGAAGGCGGTTCAATCGAACTTTCGGCCCCCTCTGGTAGATCAATGGACCGCATCTTATTGCCCGCATACTGCTGCGCATAGAAGTCTTCCACGTCCTCCTCAAACTGCACCGTTACGACAGAAAGCCCAAAAAGCGAGATGGAACGTACGTCGGTCTTCTTCGGAATGGTATTCATTTCCTTGGTGACCGGCAGTGTGACAAACTTCTCAATTTCTTCGGCACTGCGCCCCGGCCACTGCGTAATGATCCGGACGCGGGTATTGGTCACGTCCGGAAAAGCTTCAATCGGTGTATGCAGGTAGGCGTAAATTCCACCGAACAATAGGGCCAGCGTAAAAAACAGGACCAGCAAAGAGTGTTTCAGTGAAAATGAAACGATATTTTGTACAACTTTCTTCATCCCTATCTGTTCATCAATTCATCAAATACAATCAGTTCATTTTCGGTCAGCACGCGGTCTCCAGCCGCTAACCCTGTTTCGACAAAAGCATACGTTTCGTTTTCCGAAACGATATCAACAGCTTTTACAGCCAGGTCACAGTCGCTTCTATAGATCACCACATAATTCTGGTTGTTATGCAGGATAACCGCATCTTTGGGTATTGCCAGCAAGTGTTGCTTCTGCCCTGCGGTTCCCTTCTCGACCAATACATCCACGCTCATACCCGGTTTTAATCTTAAATCCTTGTTGAGCAGCTTGACACGCGCTTTGACCACCCGTTCTTCGGGATCAAAAAAGTTGGCCACCTGATCAATATAGCCTTCAAAATATTCGCCTTTATAAGCCAAGGTTGTGATCTTTACATGCGCCCCATTTTTGACGAAGGGCAAGTTATTTGCATAAATATTTACCGTTACCCAGACCTCATTCAGGTTGCTGATGGACAATAATTCCGTGTCGTCACCTACCGTCATTCCCGGACTCACCTTTTTATCGACGATATAACCAGATTTGGGCGCGCGGATATAAAAAACACCATGTTCCGATGAGCCGTTCAGCAGTTTCATATTGGCTTTCACATGCTGGATCCCAATCTGCACCGCCTTCAATTCACTCTCCAGCTCTTCCAGCTCCCGCTGCGAAGCCATCCCATCCTGGAGCATGCTGCGCATACTATTCACTTTACTTTCAGCCAGATGCTTACTGTTTTCCAGCTCACGGAGTTCCTTGCTCAGATCATTCACCGATGTCCCCTTGAGCGATACCAACAGCTGCCCCTTTTCGACATAGTCGCCCATATTGACAGCGACAGTCTGTACCATGCCCTGAATTGGACTCTTTAAAGCTGCGAGTTCATCCTGGTTGTATTGGATTACACCATTGAGGGCAATCTGTTCGGACACATCCCGCTTTTGGATCGAAT
Source organism: Sphingobacterium sp. UBA7249 (assembly GCF_002472835.1). Taxonomy (NCBI): domain Bacteria; kingdom Pseudomonadati; phylum Bacteroidota; class Sphingobacteriia; order Sphingobacteriales; family Sphingobacteriaceae; genus Sphingobacterium; species Sphingobacterium sp. UBA7249. The sequence goes on from NZ_DKST01000013.1 coordinate 258,235, forward strand.
CAATTTTAATATGGCGTTTGAAATCCTCATTTAGGCAAAAACCTGTCGTGCCTACAGTCTGTTGCTCCTCCTTTTGCATTGACTGGCAGCCCAGCAAGAAGCAAATAGACAAAACCATGAATGGCAATAAAAAATTAACCTTCATCAGCTAATATCCTTTCCGACTAAATAGGTTAGTTCTTCCTTGTACTGCAAGTATTTAGCCCTTCGTTCCAATAGTGATTCTTTATTTTCCATATAATTATTGATAAAGTCTATAAATTCAACGATCGTAAGTCGCTGTTGCTGAAAATTGCGTACATACCGTTCCAGAGCCACATCCAGCTGACCGTCAAATCCATTGTCCGTAGTTTTTAAACTCGCTTCCAGATTGCTTAGACGCGATGAAAGAAAATCGATCTCCCGCTCAATATCGATGCGGAACTGCTCGATTTCAACTTTATTTTTTTCCAGTTCCAATGTAGCGACCCGGATGTTTCCTTGATTCCTATTAAACAGCGGCAGATCCATGGAGACGCCCACGCCCATAAAATCGCGCATAATGTTACCACCCCGGTCATAATTCAGGGAGACCTGTAGATCCGGTACCCGTTCTGCCTTCGCTATATCCAGCTGGGCCTGGCCTTTCTTAAATTCATTGTGGATGATTTTATAGTCGCTGCGATTATCCAGCGCCATGATTTTCCATTCGTTTTGTCTGATTGCAATAAAAGCAGGGCTACCTAATGTATCCGCAATGGAAAGCGCCTTGCCTTTCGCTCCCAGATAGCGTGCAACAGCGTTCATTTTTGCAATTTTCTCCTGCTGGATTTCATTCAATTTATTACCAAAGGCGATAGTCTCGCTCTGGATCCTGAGGAAGTCCATTTCGCTGACATTGCCTGCTTTCCATTGATTTTGGTACGATTGTGCCAACTTATGGAAAATATCGACCTGATTGGCGTAGAGCCGCTCTTTCTCTTGCAGCACCTGTAATTCCAGGCATTGGCTACGGAGGTCATATTTCAGATTCCGGAGCAATTCCTCAAACCGAAGTTGCGCATTCACTTTTTCCAGGAGTTGCAGCTGTACCCGCTTTTTCCTTTTGCCGGCCAGTTCAATCGTCTGCTCCAGTTCGAGCTGCACCTGTTGGTGTCGCCCATAGTTTCCGATCAGGGCAGGCAGGGATTCACTGGAAGAGTTTTTCCAGAGATTGACCTCACTAATTGAAATATTCGGGTTGGGCCATAATTTCGCCTGCAATACTGTGGCCTCAGCCTGCTTTAGCTGAAAGCGCTGCGCCATTAAGCTTAGGTTATGTGCCAGGAACACCTGTTCTATCTCCGATTTTTGCAAGCGGTTTTCGGCCACTTCCTGAGCAAATAGCTTGGAGTTCAAGCCAAGAAGAATAACGAATGCAATGCCTATTTTTCTCACTTTATTTTGTATTTCCACAAAACTAAGCCTGAGGGATTACAGACAACTTTAGCCTAAATTAAAGTTTGATTAGAAAAGATTAGAGAAGGATTAGAATTTTGGAAAGAGCAGCGATACCGTAGTCCCCATATCATCTGAATGAATATCAAAGTCTACCCCCTGGTCTTTAAAGACAATCTGTGCGAAAGAGAGTCCTATGCCGCTCCCCTTTACATTGCCGACATTCGATCCACGGTAAAAGGTCTGCTTCACGGCCTCGAGCTCGGCTGCGGGGATACCAATTCCATGATCGATGATCTGCAGGGATAAGCGTCCATTGAGGGCGGCCAGTTGCATCAGTACTTCCTTTCCATCCGCATATTTGAGCGCATTTTCAACCAAGTTGGAGATCGACAGCGTGATGAGCATCCGATTGCCGCGGAAATTAAAATACTGCGGGTCATCCACCTGGAGATCTACTTTCAAGGGTACGGTAAATGTTCTGGCAAACTTAGGCACCAGTTCCCACACCACTTCGTCTATGCGAAAGACCTCCATGGAACGTTTCAGTGCCTGGTCTTCTGTCAGCAACAGAAAATTGCCGATCAGGTGATTTAGAAAATTTACATGTTCGGTAATGGTCGCCGCCAGCTCCTGATACTCTTGCTGACTGCGTGCTTTTGCTCCAAAAACCTCCATGGACCCCAAAATCCCGGCCAAAGGTGTACGAAACTCATGGGAGACATAGCTCACAAAATTCTTTCGAATAATCATATTTTCACTGATCCGGCGCAGGAGCGCATTATAACTTTCGATCAGATCCTGTAGTTCATCCTTCGTCTTTATGACCGTCAGGGGCTCCTGGATCGTATTTAAATCCTTATGACGAATTTCCGCAATCACCTTGCGAATGGGGAGATATGCATATTTGCTCAGCCAGACCGATAGCAAGACAATACTGATCAATGCTACAAGAAACACCATAATAAGCGTAAACAACAAGCGGTTTAATTGATGGCCGAAATCCGCATTTGACTCCTTGACAAACACAAAAAAATCACCCTGGTTATCGGGGTAATACAAGCCAAAATAAAAGCTATCGTCTGTTTTAAAATAAATTGTTTTCTCCGATTTCAACTGGGTCAGCAGATGTTGATCGATTTGACTGTCATTTCGCATGCCCCCATACTTTACTTGACCATCCGCATTATAGACAGCCACCATGGCCCGCTTGACCAGACTTTCATATTGGTTTTTGGACTCTAAATGCTTTAGCGGACTCTGTTCATCCGCCTCCAGGTAATAGATTCCCGCTATCTTGGCATTTTTCTCAAGCGAGCTTATCAGATGTCGTTCGGAGGAGTTATAAAATATCCAGTAGATAACCATCGTTGCAAGCCCAAAAATGATCGTGAAGACCAACGAAGTAAAAAGTGTAAGTCTTGTCTTTAAATTCATGGTCAGTCCGTTTTGAGCATATACCCTACCCCTTTGACCGTCTTGATCAGGGATATATCAGCTCCATCATCAATTTTACCACGCAGATAAGAAACATACACGTCCACGACATTTGTGTTATTATCAAAATCAATCCCCCAGACGGCTTGTAATATTGCTGTACGCGAAAGCGTTTTATTGCGGTTTTCGATCAGAAATTTAAACAGCTTAAATTCTTTGGGCGAGAGATCGACAGGTTGGTCCCCCTTATGGACTTCGTAGCGGTCCAGATCCACTTTCAGATCCCGAATTGCGATGCTCCCCTCATTTGCCGTTATTTTATAGTTTTCCCTACGGACCAAAGCTTTGATGCGGCTGACCAGCTCCTTAAACGAAAAAGGTTTGACGAGATAATCATCGGCACCGCTATCCAGTGCCTCCACCTTATCATCTATTTCGCCCAACGCACTGATAATTAAAATTGGAATATGGTTTTTGCGGTAGCGCAGCATCTTCGTAAACTGGATCCCATCAATCCCGGGCAGCATAATATCCAGCACCACGATATCGAGGGACTCCACATTGGTCCATTCCCGTGCAGCTTCAGCTGATTCAGCCAAAATGACCTGGTGCCCCAGTTCCTCGAGCCCTTTAACCACAAAGCTACTTATACGACGATCGTCTTCAACCAATAGTATCTGCATATACTCAGTTTATTTGATGCGGGAGTATATTAGTACGAATTCCCGCCGGAATCTTACAAGTATACGAATTTACAAATTAATCCATTGGACAGACCGCCGACCATGAAAGTACCTTCTTGCTGTGCGAATCCACATCTGGAACATCTATTTTCAAGAATGACGGCCATATTCAGCTAGCCAACCGAGGCCTACGAAGCCGGTTCTTACCACCTGTTATTTTAGGCAGCGCGCGGTGACCAGCAATTGCCCAACATGGCGTTGTGCATGTTCGGCAGCATGAAACAGGAGGCCGATCAACGTTGTTGGAATGCGCTTCCGTCCCAGAAAACGCTCCTCGGTCAACGTGCCGGGATCAACAGCAGCTAAGATTTGTAAGGCCTTTTCGATCTGCAGCTGTAAGTTTTGGACCAAAGTAGCCACATCCAACTCCATATCCACGATGCTTTCCCGTCGGAGATAATCAAGCTGTTCTGCGGAAAGCGATTGCCCTGCCGCATAAGTAAACATGCGGTCGATCACACCGCTCATATGCAGCAGGTGAAATCCGATACTGGCATTGCCACAGGGACGCGCCCAAAGCTGCTCAGGCGATAGCTGCTGGGTATATTTTACGGTATCCTCCCCTACTTGCAACAAGGCATGCGCCACCGGTTGCAAGAGATCCGGAATCCCAGCAATTGGTCCACGCATCCATACTTCTAAATTTTCCATCAGTTTAAGTAACCTATTTTCTTTTACATGTACTCTTTAATGCCCAAGCGATCAATACCGGCTGGAAAAATAAACGGGCAAGGCGCTTCCCATCGCTGTCCAGTCCGAAACCATCCCGGTGTTCAGTATATTGCGCGATATTGCCCGGAAACACCGCAACAAAAAAAGCCGCTGCAATTTTACCCACGGCAGCACGCTGTTTACCCCTGGCCAATAGCAGCGCCGTGCCCAGGGCAATTTCAGCAAAACCGGAATAGACCACCGTATCGTCCTTAGAGATCGGTACCCAATCCGGTACCTGCGCCTGAAATTCCTTCCGGGCAAAGGTCAGGTGCCCGATTCCTGCCACGATTAAAAAAGCACCTAAGCCATAGCGGGCGACCGTTTGAATATAAGATTTTTCCATAACCTTTTTTATTAGAAGACAGTACAGGGCAAAAATAGTTTGCTGAGGGCAGATAAGATTTCAAAAATAACCCCGATAAGGTATAAAAAACAGCTAAAGCAAATATACTATACCCGAAGTGGTATAAATAATTTATTTTTACTTATATTTATATCAGAAAAGGTATAGATATGGATTCATTGCAATTATTTGTAAAACAAAAACGAAAGGAACTAAAGCTTACTCAAGAAGATTTGGCATTTAATGCTGGGGTAGGTTTACGTTTTGTCCGTGACCTTGAACAAGGAAAAAAAACACTTCGGTTAGATAAAGTAAATGATGTATTAGCTTTATTTGGTAAAGAGGTTGGCGTAGTGGATAAAATTAGAGCATAATGGCGCGTGAAGCAAAAATATATTTTCAAGATCAATTAGCAGGATATCTAATTGAAACCGATCGTGGTTATTCATTTAACTACGATCAAAATTATATCAGAACAGCCGATCCTAAGCCTATCAGTTTAACCCTACCGATTTCGGAACACGCGTACCACAGCAATGTGCTTTTTCCCTTTTTTGACGGTCTGATTCCAGAGGGATGGTTATTGGAAATAGGTGAAAAGTATTGGAAACTCAATCCCCGAGACCGCTTTGAATTATTGATTAATCTATGTCGGGACACCATTGGGGCCGTTTCCGTCTATCCGATGGAGGCGGAAGATCATGCTTAATTGTTTATTTTGCTACCAGCCAGTTGAAAGTGGGGAATACCATATTGCATGCTCAAAAAAGTTTTTTGGCACAGCCCAAGTTCCTTATCTGGAATTAGATAGGGAAAAATTAAATAAATTAGCTCAAATAACTGTAAATGAAAGACTGGCGTTAACCGGCGTGCAACCCAAGATATCACTTAGTTTAAATGGGGAAAAGGGTAGTAAACGACTAACACTTGTCGGCTTATGGGGAGAATATATCCTTAAGCCCCAATCTACAGATTTTCTTTTTATGCCTGAAGTAGAAGATTTAACAATGCATTTGGCTAAGCTATTTAAAATAGAAACTGCTGAGCACTCACTGATACGAACAGCTACTGGAGAATTAGCATATATCACAAAACGATTTGACCGAAAAAAGGGGAAGAAAATTCATATTGAAGATTTATGCCAATTATCGCAGCTACTGACAGAGCAAAAATACAATAGCTCTTATGAGCGAGTGGGGAAAATCATCAGACAATTTACTACAAATTCCGGACTAGATGCTATCAAATACTTTAGATTAGTGCTGTTTAGTTTCCTCACTGGTAATAACGACATGCACCTAAAAAACTTTTCATTAATTCATCATAATAACAATATTTTACTATCGCCTGCGTATGATCTCCTAAATGTGAACTTGATCTTCCCGAAAGACAAGGACGATATGGCCTTAACGTTGGGAGGTCGCAAAAGAAAGATTAAGCAATCTGACTTTAACCAATTAGCTTCAAGTTTAGGAATTTCTGATTTAGTTCGGAATAATATCTACAGCGACTTTTCAAAACATGCCGATAAAATTCCCATTTGGATTGATTGTAGCTTTTTAACTGAGGAATATAAGGAACAATACGCAAAGGTGGTTACCCATAAATTCAATCAAATCGAATTGTAGATTTATCCGCTTATTTATTTAGCTTCCAAGTTTCTTTCCCAAATGTTTCCAGAATCTATCTGAAACTTTACCCTGTAGCATTTTCTGTTTCCAGGCTTAAGACAGCCTGGACGACAAAAAACAAGTCAACAACAGATGTAATAGAACTTAGTAAAATAGCAAACATGAAAAAATTAACCTGGTTAGCTGCTATCCTGATGACAGGCAGCGCATTGACATTTATGGCATGTGACAAAGACGATCCGATTGAAACAACAACAAGCTATGCCGAATTGCCGCAGGCAGGCAAAGCAACTATTGAATCCTATTTTGGAAGCCATGCTGTCGCCCGCGTCATCCGCAAAAACATACCCGATACCGATGGTACCCTGTATGAGGTGAGGTTGACCAGCGGCATCGAGATTGACCTGGACAAAGATGGCAACTGGACCGATATCGACGGGAATAATCAAAAACTACCCGACGCATTAATTCCATCACCCATATTGAACTATGTCACTAAGCAATACCCTGCTCCCCTGTTTATCGAAGGGATTGACAAAGAACCTTATGGTTACCAAATCGACTTGTCCAATGACCTGGATTTAAAATTTACCGCCGAGGGAGCTTTCATTGGTCTTGATGATTAAATGTCAGACAAAAAAGGGACTTACCATACGATAAGTCCCTAACAAGTAAAAAACAAAAATTATATTATTGACGATCCCAGCCGCCACCAAGAGATCTATATATGGCGACACTTGCTTTGAGCTGATTGGCTTTCTTTTCCACCAGTTCAAATTTGGATTCCAAGGCATCGCGCTGCGTCAGCAACACCTCCATATAATCCGCTCGTGCATATTTAAACAGATCATTGGAGATGTCGATAGATTCTTTGAGCGCATCCACCTCCCGGGTCTTGATTGCCAGCCCATTCTCCAGGTTTTTAATTTTGGAAAGCTGGTTAGCCACTTCGATATAAGCCGCTAATATGGTTTGCTCATAATGGTATACCGCCTGCACCTGCCGTGCATTGGCATTGTAATACGCCGCTTTGATTGCCCTTTTGTTGATCAAAGGGGCAGTAAGGTCGCCGACAAGTGAGGACAGAAAAGATTCCGGCTTAATGAGATAGGTCGGATCGAAAGCCTGTAAGCCTACGCCAGCCGCAATATCCAGCGAAGGATAAAATCGCGCTTTCGCCGATTTGATATCCAGTTTGGAAGCCGCCAGCTCATATTCCGCCTGTTTGATATCCGGTCTATTTTCCAGCAGATCAGATGGGATGCCCGTATAGACAGTCTGCGGAACAAGCTTGTCAAACGCTTCATGATCCCGTTGTACCGGCTGCGGAAAACGTCCCACAAGGTAATTGATCCTGTTTTCTGTTTCGGTTATTTGCTGTTTGATATCATATTGCATCCCCTGTGTTTTCAGGATCTGCGCCTCGAATCTTTTGACTGCGAGCTTATTGGAGCGGGCATTCTTTTTCAGGTCATTGACTACCGTAAGAGCATCATTTTGGATTTTCACGTTCTCATTGATGACCAGGAGCTCATTATCCAGGGCCAGGAGCTCATAATACGCATCCGCAATTTCGGAGATCAGGTGCGTCACCATAAAGTTCTTCCCTTCGACGCTGGCAAAATAGCGTTGCAGCTGTGCTTTGGTAGCATTGTGCAGTTTGCCCCAGATATCCGTTTCCCACTTGGCCTGTACACCGACGCCAAAATCAAACAGCGGTTCGGGCATTTCCCGGCCCGGTTCAATTTCCGTATTCTTCTCCATCGCGCCAATATTGGTGTATCGGCTCACTTTGTCCACACCGGCACCTACCTTGACGCCTACCGAAGGTAAATATTCCCCTTTTTTGGCACTGACCTCGTTTTTGGCCATCTCGATTTCCTGAAGCATAATATGGAGCTCCTGGTTGTTGGCCAGTGCCAGGCTGATCAGTCCCTGTAGGTGCGGATCATTAAAATAACTGTTCCACTTGATTTTTCCCGTATTTGTGGAGTCGCTTGCAGCAGTCCCATACTGCTCGGGTACCGATCTATTTTCAGCACGTTGTTGTATTTCCAGGGGTTTGCAGGCCGCAAAACTAAGCAAGAAAAGCGCGAAACCCGTATATTGATAGATTCTATTCTTATTCATAATGTATCATGTCTTCGCTTAAAGGTGAATCGTCTTCGGCCTGGATCATCTTTCTTCCGTCAGCCAATTTTGCAAAAATGTAGTAAAGTCCCGGAATGACGATTACGCCAAAGATTGTTCCGACGAGCATACCGCCCAATGCAGAAGCTCCGATGGTATGGTTCCCGATGGCTCCGGCACCGCTCGCAAAGACCAGCGGCACAAGCCCGGCAATAAAGGCGAACGAAGTCATCAAAATCGGCCTGAACCGTGCCCGTGACCCCTCGATGGCCGCCTCCAGGATCGTATCCCCAGCCTGGCGGCGTTTGACGGCGAATTCGACGATCAGTACAGCATTTTTACCCAGTAGACCAATAATCATGATCAAACCGACCTGTGCATAGATGTCGTTCTCAAGGCCCATGGCTTTCAAGAGGAAAAATGAGCCAAACACCCCGACCGGTAAGGACAACAATACCGCAAAGGGAATAATAAAACTCTCGTATTGTGCGGCCAGCACCAAGTAGACAAAGACCAATACGACCAGGAAGACATAAATCGCTTCATTTCCGCGCTGCGCCTCGTCATAGGACAAGCCCTCCCAGGCCACTTTATAGCCGTGCGGTAAGGTGGCAAGCGCAGTCTCGTTGATCGCCTGAATGGCATCGGCCGTTGTGTAGCCATTAGCCGGAAGCCCGCGGACCGCAGCAGAGTTGTACATATTGTAACGGGTGATCTCATTGGGTCCCTGCGTTTTTTTCAAGGTCATGAAGGCCGAATAAGGCACCATCTGATCATGGTCATTTTTGACATACAGGTTCAAGATATCCGAAGGCAGCCTTCTAAATTCGGGCGATGACTGCACATACACTTTGAAAAATTGGCCAAAGCGGATAAAGCCCTGTTCGTAGGTACTACCGATCAGAATATTGAGGTTGTCCATGGCTTTACCGATTGAGACTCCTTTTTGCATGGCGGCATTATTGTCGAACACCAATTCATATTGCGGATAATTCGCAGCAAAGAAGGTGAAGACCCCCGTCAGCTCCTTGCGTTTTTTAAGTTCGGCAATGAAAGCTTTGTTTACCTTATCGAAATCCTGATAGTCTGTGGTTCTATTCAAATCGAGTAAGCGCATGGAGAAACCACCCGAAGAACCGAAACCGGGAACAGCCGGCGGTTCGAAAAACTCTACGGTCGCCCCGAGGTTTTTTGATTTTTCTTCAAGTTCCTCCATGATTTCTTTGACCGAGTGCTCCCGTTCACTCCAGGTCTTCAGGTTGATCAAACAAGTTCCCGCATTTGAGCCACGGCCTTCGGTCATGATTTCATAGCCGGCAAGGGATGATACCGACTCTACCCCATCCACATCTTCACAGATCTTCTGCAATTCGCGGGAAAGCTTATTGGTTTGTTCGAGCGTCGATCCCGGTGGCGTCTGGATAATGGCATAGATCGTTCCCTGATCCTCACTCGGTATAAAACCACCCGGAAGTGTTTTGTTGATGAAGAAAGTCCCCACACAGAAAACAGCCAAGATCCCCCAGGTGACAACTCTACGGCTGGCGATTTTCCGGAGAAGGGACGCATAAGAACCCGTTACCTTGTCAAAGCTACGGTTAAAAGCATCGAGTGCTTTGGTAAATAGATTTGATTTCTTGGGTTTCCCATGGTTATTTTTGAGCAGCATTGCTGCGAGCACCGGTGTCAGTGTAAGTGCCACCACGGCCGAGATCACAATAGCGCTCGCCATGGTAATGGAAAACTGCCGGTAGAACGTTCCTACGGGGCCTGTCATAAAAGAAATCGGGATAAACACCGCCACCATGACCGCCGTAATGGCGATGATCGCACCTGCGATTTCAGCCATTACCTCCTTAACGGCCTTGTAAGGCGAGATCGCACTCTCCTCCATCTTGGCATGCACAGCTTCAATGACGACAATGGCATTATCCACCACAATCCCGATGGCCAGCACCAGTGCAAACAGGGTGACCAGGTTGATCGACATGCCAAACCATTGGATGACAAAGAATGTACCGATCAACGATACCGGCACCGCGATAATCGGGATTAACGTGGAACGCCAGTCCCCCAGGAAGATAAAGACCACAATAGCCACCAGGATAAAGGCATCGCGCAGGGTATGCATTACCTGTTCGATCGAGGCATCCAAAAACTGCGATACGTCATAGCTGATTTTATAGTCTACGCCCGGAGGGAAGTTGCCTTTCATCTCCGCCAGCTTCGCTTTCACATCTTTGATGACATCGTTGGCATTACTACCATAATTTTGCTTGAGTACGATGGAAGCCGAGGGATGCCCATCCAGATTCGAATAGATATCAAAAAATTCACTGCCCAGTTCGACTTTGCCCACATCTTTCAGTTTGATGTTTTCACCTTCCGTATTTGCGCGGACGATAATATTTTCATATTCTTCGGGGGTATTATATTGTCCTTTGTACGTCAATACATATTCCAGGGATTGAGCGGCAATACCCGAGCTCTGTCCCAATCGGCCCGGCCGGCCGATGATACTTTGCTCTCCGATGGCTTTCATGACCTCATCCACCGACAAGCTATAGGCACGCATCCGGTCAGGATTTAACCAGATCCGCATGGCATACCGCCGGCTCCCCAAGATCTGGGATTTGGCGATCCCATGGATCCGGTTGATTTCAGGAATGATATTGACCGTGGCGTAGTTGTACAGAAACTTTTCGTCCATACTTTTGCTGGTGCTGTACAGGTTGACATACATCAACATACTGGGCTGGATCGGATTGACGATCACTCCCTCCTTTTGGACCAGTTCGGGCAAGAGCGGCATCACCTGATCCACCCTTGTTTTGACCAGTACGACCGCATCATTAGGATCGGTTCCCGGATCAAAGACAACGTTAACGGTGGCCTCGCCGGCGCTGGTTGCATCTGTGGCGATATAACGCATGCCCTGCACCCCGTTGATGGCATTTTCTAAGGTAATCAGCGAAGATTTGACCAGCACATCCGCACTGGCGCCGGGATAGGCAATGGAAACCGCTACCGTAGTCGGTGCGATCTTCGGAAATTGTTCGGTAGGAAGCTGCTTAATCGCCAGCCCACCGATAAATAGGATGACAACCGATATGACAATAGCAAATACCGGTCGATGAATTACTTTTTTAAACATAGTGCTGCTTTTTAATTACTCTGCATATAAATCTAAGTTTGACATGACCTTCTCTGGGGTCTGGTACTTCGATTCAATGGTCTGATTTTCCTGTACCATGCGAAGTCCATTCAGCAGAATTTTTTCATCCTTGCTCAAGCCCGAAGCGACAACATAGATATGAGGCAGCTCAGCAGCAACCTGTATTTCTCTTGCTTTTACTTTATTATCTTTTGTGATGACATACACATATTTTTTTTCCAGTTCCTCAAATGTCGCTTTCTGCGGAATCATCATGGCATTCACGTACGGAGAGGTAATAACAATATTGCCCGTCTCCCCATAGCGCAATAGGCCTTTGGGGTTGGGGAAAGTCGCACGGTAAGCAATATTTCCCGTTTCATTATTGAAGTCCGATTCGATCGTTTCTACGATACCCTCCTGGCCAAATTCCTTTCCGTTGGCCATATTCAAACGCACATGCATCGGGCTGTTATCCTTCTTTGCCTCCATCTGATTGAGGTATTCTACTTCCGGCACATTAAAATACACCCACATTTTACTATTATCAGAGAGTTCGGTGATCAACTCCCCCTCATCCACCAGACTGCCTTTTCGTACGTGGAGTTTACCGACGATACCCGAAAATGGGGCGGTGATATCTGTAAATTTAAGGTGTGTATTCATGGACGCCAGTTCGGCTTTGGCTTTTTCATATTTCGCTTTGGCCATTTCTGTTTCCTGGGGCGCAACGATATCTTTTTCGGAGAGATTTTTGGTATTTTGGTATTCGATCTCTGCATATTTAACCTCCGCTTTGGCGCGATTGACATCGGACTCATAGAGGTTGGGCATAATCTTAAAAAGCGGTTGTCCTTTTTGTACAAATTGTCCTTCATCCACAAAGATGGACTGGATATATCCCTTTTCCTGAGCCCGCAATTCGATGTGGTTGATCGAACGGATCTGGGCGACATAGTCTTTATTGACAATGGTATCTTTTACGAGGGGCGTTGTAACGTTAAAAACTGCAGTTTCTTTCTTTTCTTTTTTCTCTGACTGACAGCTCGTCGACAGCACAATAAAACACAGGCTTATATACATGAAACTTTTCATGACCATGATTGTATATTTTTATAATAATTTTTGAAAAATTGAACACGAATGTGACCTGCTTTCAAATTAAATGAAAGCCATGGGTACTATTTTTTTTAAAAAAATTAGTTATAAATCACAGTCTGAAGACACTGTAATGGATATAGAGGGCGTTTTTTAGTGGGCTGAGGTTTTGCGCACTGGCAAGCGAAACTGCGGTGCGCGTATTGTGAAAAGCAGGATGGATATAGGCGCTCAGATTTCCAAAATCCTCTTTGGCAAGCGCAAATAAATTAGTGGTATCCGAATCACTTCCAGTTTCGTCGTTTTCACCGTCTTTCTCCGCAACAAAAGCGCGGAGTTTTTCGTGGCGGTGGTGTCCACCTTTACGGATGACATCTACATCCTGTGCCTCGGTTTTTACCTGTCTGTTGTAGTGCTCAACTGCATTCCGGTCGGCCGATGCAGGATCATTTGATGCCGATGCGTAATACCAGCCCAAACTGACAAGTATTGTGCATAATACACTGAACAAATATTGATGGAATCTTCCTTGCATCCTTAAAGCAAATGTACTTAAACTTTAAAAAGGATGCAAGCAATTTAAATACAGAAGTTTTAAAGATTACAGCTTATTGTTACAACGTATTTAAAATTAACCCTTTAAAATTAAAATAATGATATTTGAATAAATCTAACGCGCTGATTCAAACATTAAATCAAGAAGCCTGCCCTTATTCCTTCTTCTCATTAGCTATTGAATGTTATAGGAGAAATATTTCAATTCTGCTCATTTTTGTAAAGGTTTTCTGCGGAGCGAGATGAGCATCGATAATAGAAATGCCTAAGGCTAAATTCCTGTGGACAAAGGTGACTAGGGCTTCTATCCTTGCTCGCTATTACTGCTTTTGCCCAAAAAAGAAGAAAAAGCAAATACCGCCACTAAAAGCTGAGGATTATAATTTTGCGTATAAAAGATTTATAATTTTACACATACATCTCGCGGATATCGTTTTCAAACAACATCAGATGGGAATGATCGTTCTCACCAACAATTTTGAAACCCACGCTTAAATATAAGCTCTTAGCTTGATTGGTTTTTAAGACACTTAATGTGATGGTTTTCTGTGAATGAATAGCTTCCTTTATCAACTCATTCAAAATTCTCCTACCGATTCCTTTGCCTTGGTAGGAGGGGGCCACCTGAATTTGTATCAGTTCAATGTTATTTGCTTGTCTATGGACTTTTACTAGCCCTATAGCACGTTTATTTATTTCAATTATTGTTGCGTGTTCAAATTGATATTCAATCCTTTGTAAATGCGCTTCATCAGAGACTGGTAAGGCGCTAGCATTTAAATGTGGATTCATCGTCTGTTTCCTGAGGTTCAACAGAAACTTGAGGTCACTTTTTAATGCGGGTCTGTATTTGATTTCTAATATCATGTTTTCGCAAATTTAAAAATATAAGCTGGAAATTATCGTAGTAGTGGTAAGCTATTTGCCAAAAAAAAAGCAGATAACATAAATGCTATCTGCTGAACTTAGCTTAAAGAAAGTTTTGAGGCTTCCTACTTAATTATGCTACGCGCACATTAACTGCGTTAATGCCCTTTTTACCGTTCTCTAAATCGAATGTTACAGTGTCGTTTTCGCGTATATCATTGATTAAACCTGATGAATGTACGAAAACATCTTGACCTCCATTTGATGGTGTAATAAAACCAAAACCTTTGGTGTCATTAAAGAATTTTACTGTTCCTTGTTGCATTGTATATATTATAAAATTATGTATTTATTAAAACTTCTTTGGCATGTGCCGTTGCTATAGTGATTCTTATATCATTAAAGCAATTAATCGATCTGTAAACAAAAAATGAAGTTGGTATTTTTATCGTATTGAAAATATCAATTCGAAAAAAGGAACTTAACCTTATATGTTGATGACAAAAATAGCGGCTGAAAAGGCGAAGACTGAGAAGAAAGAGTAAACTCAAAAGTTTCAGAAGAAGCAATGGCAGAAGCCTGATTATAGTACAATAATAAGTATAAATTATTGAAAAACAAAATGTTTAATGTACATATTATAGTTTTTCATTACAAAGGGCGTAATTGAGTCAGGCAATCTGCCAATCACTACCTTGAAATGTGTTGGATACATCATTTTAACACATTCAAGATAGCGGTGGGATAAACGAAAGATCTAGTCTTTTTTTATAATAGAATTTAGATCAAAGGCTAAGTAATATTATCTACCTCACCTTTTGATTTGAGGTACGGATTATGATATTGTTTATAAAAACGTTTTTTGTCATCTCTATAGGCCGCCACTGCCCCCATTTTATGCATCAGTTTGATATAGTACCATGCAAGGTCAACCTGATGAGGTCTGAAACCGCTTCGTGCGCTTTTGGGAAAAAGGTGGTGATTGTTGTTCCATTCTCCAGCAACAATACCGGGCCAGAGCTGATTGATAGATTTATCATTTATACTGAAATCTATTCCTACTCGTTGCCTGTCTTTCCCCTTAGCGTGCCCTTCATAGTTAAAGGTCCGCACCCCTATGGCCCAAAACCCTGCGGCACCAAAGAGACTGCAGGCCAACGCATTTCCTCCGATAAGGTAAAATGCAAGATACCAGAATGACCACTTCAGCAACCATGATAATACTGCGTACAGAGGCGTTACATATGACCCCCATATGCTGTATTGCTCGTAGGAATTTCCAGGTAACCCCAGTATGTTGCATGAGTACCCATAATAATCATACTGTACAAAAAGTCGCCCGTAGCGTCCACCAGCTAAAGTAGTGTGTAAGAAAAATAATAAAAAAAGGAATAAGGCACAGTACCTTTAACCAGCTGAAAAAGGGAAGCCAGTTTTTGCGGTTCTTAAAGACGTTTAATCGTTAAAAAATTCACGCAGTATTTCTCCACGAGTTGGTTTCACAAGTACTCCATTTCTATCTCTCCACCCATAAGATGGTGGCTGGAGTACATGATCCAAGAATGACATAATAATAATCGTTAAATTTTAGATTTGCATCTTTTACGATGCATTTGAATACTAGGTACAATTATAATAAATCCAAAAAAGATAAAAAAAATAATTCTTTTTTGACAGTACTGGCAGTAGCAGGCCAAACTGTATCTTTATATCAAGATCATTTCTTCAAATAGTCCTCTGACGCATAATCGAAGAATTGGCGATCATGGATGCCATGATGCAGGCGGAAGTTATCAACCAGCTGAAGGAAGCGATCAACAATTGCCGCAGGGTTTAAAACAGGCGCTGCACATGGTGAACAGCTCCAGATTATTTCCTGTACAGGCCGACATTAAAACAGCCGAGGATGACAAAGTACAAACCGCAAAAAGTGATCTAACAATTGCATATTTCTGAAAGGTCAAAAAAAAATAAATCCCTCAAAAGCTATTTCCTTTGAGGGATTTTAGATGCGTCTTGATCACCGACGGTTATTATTCACCGACTGGTTCAATGCGGAAAGTATAATGTATATCCCTATTTACCGGTAACATATATTGTGGCAGCGGTAAAGGACCGCAGCTTGCATTTCCCAATCCCTGCTGAATACAATCCAGATTTAGGAAGATTTTGTTCTGGCGGATAGCGGGGATATTAAAATCATATTTCGCATTCCATACTGCAGCATCATCAAAATGCAGCGCCGAAAAACTTAGATGATCTTTGGATTGAATTTTAATCCCATTACCCTCTCTGTCAGTCAGCTTAACCCACCTGATCTCCTCCCGATTACCCATGCTCTGGGCGCGTATGTAGTGTTCCTCTTCCATTTCAAGGGCTGAAGTCCTATATTGGCCAACAAAGCTCGCAATTTTACGGTCGGCATAATTTTCCCTTGGACCCCTTCCAAAATACTGGATATCCCCAAAAGTTTCTGGCAACTGTAATTGCAGTCCCAACCTTCGGATCATTTCAGCATGTTCAGGTATTTTAAAACTTACTGAAACATCAATAGCACCATTGCCATGAATGCTGTATTTCAGGTTATAAGGCACTGATACAGGTTTAACGCCTTGAATATTAGCCAGGCAATTCCATTCCAAGGCATAGCTATTCTGTTCCTTTATAAATCTGTTGCTGACTAATTCGGCTTTAACTGTTGTCGGAAAGTAATCCTGCGACGTGTATTTGTCGTTATTAACACTTCGGTACCAATTAAAAACCAAGCCCGCCTTGTCTGCCACGAGTTCATTTCCTCCATAATTCATTGAACTTAAGGTACCATCCGACTTATTGATGATTAATTTAAAATGTTCACCTCCGATAAAAAATTGTTTATCCTCCTCTAGCAAACTTAGTTCCTTGGCCATGTTGGCAATAGAAGGGAGATCAAGTTTACTTTCCTGCAAAGCAATCTGCTCCATAGCTACCGTATCCCCTGCTTTCCCCCATCTGTTGTCATCTTTAAGTTCTACATATAAGTTAAGGTGATACTCCGCGTCATTGGTCGGCAACACATGATAAGGTATTGTCAACAAGGTATCCTTGCCTGGCGCTAGCTTCAGTTGCGCGACATTACCCTGCTCAATTTGTAAACCATCACGGAGCAGTTTCCATTTTAGCACAAAGTGGTCGAGATCCAGAAAATTATACTTGTTTTTGAGGCGAATGGATTGTTGGTCCTTGTCAACGGCTGAAAATTGCACGTATTGGTAAATCTTTTTCACCTCCAACAATTTAGCTGTAATGCGGCGATCTGGTGTAGTCAATCCATTATTGGAAAAGTCTCCATCTGTAGGCCGTTCGCCAAAGCCCCCACCGTAATAAAAGTGGTTTTTAGGTTCCCCCTTTTTAATATGAGCTTGGTCGGCCCAATCCCAGATACAGCCGCCAATCATCCGTTGCGATTCCTTTTCTATATACTCCCAGTACTCATACATATTGCCCATCGCATTGCCCATCGCATGGTCATATTCACATAAAAAATAAGGTTTATCACTGGATCGTTGATCGAAACGTTTCATGCCCTCCAAGGAAGGGTACATATGGGAATCGACGTCGGCAACTTCATTTTTACCTTCATAATGTATAGGGCGCTGCTGCATATCGAGCGCGCGAGCTTTTTGGTACATAAATTCAAAATTTTGCCCATTGCCACTTTCATTACCCAACGACCAAAAAATCACACTAGGGTGGTTACGATCACGTAAAACCATACGTTCTACCCGTGCCAGATACGCTGGACGCCAGCTTTCTTTGTCCGATAAACTGTGATTACCGTGATTCTCGACATCAGCCTCATCCATGGTATATAAACCATAATAATCCAGTAGCGCATACATCTTGGGATTGTTGGGATAATGGCTGGTCCGTAAAGTATTTATATTGTGCTGTTTCATCATCAACACATCTTTGATCATGGCATCTATCGGAATGGTTTTACCAAATTCAGGATGTGTATCGTGGCGGTTGACGCCTTTAAAAAACACCTGCTGACCATTAATATATACCCGCTTATTTTGAATGGTTATTTGACGGAATCCCACCTTTGTACTTATCGCCTGCCGCTCCTCACCGTTTTCGTCCCGTAAGCTTAAGATCAGGCTATAAAGGTCTGGAGTTTCGGCCGACCACAGTTTGGGACGGTTGATCGCTAGTGCAAATTCCACCTGCGCATCAGTCCTGCCTTTAAGCCTAAACTCTTTTTCCATTTCTGCGACAGGCTTCCCCTCTTGGTCGACCAATGTGGCCTTAAGCTTGCCTGATTTTTTTGATTTCAGTTCATTTGCAAGCTGGACATCCAACCGTAAAGTTGCCTGCGAAAAATCACTGCCAACAAAGTCTGTCCGG
This sequence comes from Sphingobacterium sp. UBA7249, assembly GCF_002472835.1. Taxonomy (NCBI): domain Bacteria; kingdom Pseudomonadati; phylum Bacteroidota; class Sphingobacteriia; order Sphingobacteriales; family Sphingobacteriaceae; genus Sphingobacterium; species Sphingobacterium sp. UBA7249. Next base: position 276,712 of record NZ_DKST01000013.1, read on the forward strand.
TATTGAAAATCGAAGATATGACTCTTAGGCACACTATATAGCAACACATCCCGATGAATTCCTCCAAATCTAAACATATCCTGATCCTCCAGGTAGCTACCGTCGGTCCATTTATACACCTCCACTGCCAGGACATTTTTTCCTTGTCGTAGGAACGGGCTAATATCAAATTCAGCAACATTATTTGCCCCCTCACTATACCCTACTTTTTTCCCATTGACGTATACATAAAACCCAGAATATACACCATCAAAATGCAAGATCGTTTTTTGGTTTTTCCAATCCATAGGGATTTCAAATTCACGACGGTAAGCGCCCACAGGATTGGGCTCCTGCTCACTGGTATATCCCTTTACAGGCTGAATAAACGGAGGTCTGTTGGCAAAAGGGTAAGTAATATTAGTATAAATCGGTGTGCCATAGCCATTCATTTCCCAACATGAAGGAACAATAAGGTCATCCCAGCCTGCCGTTGGATAAGACACTTGATAAAAATCTTTCGGCCGCTCTTCAGGTTGTTTGCTCCATTTAAATTTCCAAACGCCATTTAGGGAGATGACATTTGGCGACCTGCTTTCCAGCCAGGGTTTATCAAAAAATGGATCCGCTTTCAGCAATTCCTCATTAGGATAAGGAATATAATAAGCATGGCCTTTCATTTTATTGATTTCAAAGACGGTTTCATTTTGCCAATCCTCTTTACCACGTGGCACATAGCCTTTAGGTAATTTCACTTCCGATTCGACCAACTTCCAGGCTAAAAAATTTCCAGGTAGCTGATAAAGCTTCTTGCCCAGCTGATCCTCTCCCTCAATGCCAATGCTCATTCCATTACTATGCACGATATGTACGGCACCAGTACCGGTAAATTTAAATTGCCATTGCTGATTAGCATTTGAAGAACTGCTGCCCCATTGGATGATTGGATTTCCCTTTCCACCTTGCTTATTTCCATTATCCACATTTTTATCAGTATAAGGGTTAGTCAGCGTGTAATATCCGTTGGGTAATTTTTTTATCCGCCAGAGCTGACTCTTAGCACCCTTATTATCCTTTTGAAGGATGATCGGCGAATCGTCTTCCACCGAATTGTTATTGTCCCAGGCTAAGCCAGTTGGGCTTAATATTTTATATAGCGCCGATTCGTTGATCTCCTGTGCATCGATCAGGCCTACCACGCACAATTGCAGCAGCAGGAGCATTAAAAAGTGGGGAACTCTAGCCATCCCCGAAAAGCTATGTGTTAGGGTGATATGCATCTAATACAAATTTTTCTTAAAGAAACTAAAAAGTTGACCCCCTCGGGAGGGGATCAACTAAATTAACTAAACTAAACTAAACCAACAAACTACTATTAATAAGCGTAATCAAAGTTCGGATACATTACCTGTGCTTCCTTCCATTCCCGCTCCCATTGCGCATTCCAGCCAAAGGCGAGGATAGCCTGATTCTTTAAATTCGCTTTCGCTGCAGCACTCCAAAAATGAACAAACTCGCCAAAAGTCATATCACGTGCATATTGTCCTTTGGCATTTTGAGGAAAATGATCAGCCAGCAGTTTAAAATAACCGGTCAGGGCCGCAGTTTTCCCATGATTGTTATAAATCGGGAAAAACCAGTTTTTGAGCCACAAGGTATTTTGGCTAGGAAAATTTTCTGATTTATTGATGTCATTCTGATAAATTCGCTGTGCCTCAGCTTCCATACCCAGGCCCATATAAATATCATAGTTAATAATTTCAGCGATTTTGCTATCTCCCCACCATTTCCTGGAAGGAGATCCGCTTTTATTATGGGACACAAACTCAATCAAATGGATCAGTTCGTGGCAGATGATATCGATGTTCCAGCCCTCAGCTTTCTCCCAGGCATCATTTCCGGAGGCGCCGATATCAATACCGTTTCGATACCCATGGTCTGCATTATCATAAAAAAAAGGATGGCCACCGCCGTATTTATTTTTGTGGAAGATCCCGTAGAGCAGACGATCCTTGGAATTGCCATGCATATCCCCATAATTTTTCACAATATACGACCATACTTTTTGCGTAAATGGCGCTATCCAAGTGACTGAGCGGGGCATGTCATCGTCGTAATATATCGCCACAGAATCGTTATAGTTCACCCTTTTAATGAGCTGCACATGTTCTTTCCAATTTTCCTGTATCGTCTCGGGCGGTATAAAGCCCGTATTGACCGGCCTCGGCTCCTTAACCTCGTCCGGCACTTCAGGCTGCGTTTCATTTTTTGAACAGCTAAGGCCGATTGACGAAACAAACAGGCCTAAGATTATATTTTTCCACATAAGAAAAGTGATTAGGTTAAAAAACATTCAATTCAGCCAAAAATGTAAATTCGGTATTTTCATAGGTCTTTTCGACTGTCATTCTAAAATAGCGCGCTTCAACCGAGCGCCTAAAAAATAGCCGTTGATTGTCCCGCGTATTTTCCAGTAGTAAGTTGCTTTCCAAAAGCGTCCAATCTTCGCCTTCGCTATTTTTTACTTCGAATTTGACGCGCTCAGGCCGCCCCCGGCCCCCATCGGTCCGGCCAACTACACTGAGGCCATGAATAGTGGACTGGCCCCCCATATCGATCTCTACATAATGCGGACCGAGCGCATTGCCGCCACTCCACCGCGTATGCCAAAAAGTACTATAATCATTATCTAACATAAAGATGGCCCGTCCATTATTGGAGCCTTCGCCAGTTTCTTCTTGCGAAGAGAAGCCAATCACTTTCCAGGCACTACGGTCAAAATCTTGAAAGTCTTCCAAATTCAATTTGGACCGAATGACAAAATATGCCGTGGATAAGTTCGTATTAATTCCAATGCCATCCGAAAAATTACCTTTTAGCGTAATGGGCAAGAGGTAATCTTCAAAGAGATCCATCCCCTTGGTTGGATTGATAGCAAATGTTAAAACAGGAGACGCCACAGCTCCTTTTGAAATTATAGTCTTGAGCACAGGAGCATCCAGGGTACTTAAGGGCAAGGCTTTGTACTGTGTACCATTGGCCAGGTTATACGCTTCTACCGAATCCATGGAAAATTCAAATTCCAGCGGAATATCTGCGGGAGCATAGTCCAGCCCGCCGGCATAACTGGCTCCAATTGTCAAGTTAAAGCTCGAATCCAGGTGGACCAGATCCATACGGTTGAGATCTACCGCAGCAGGTAAATACACCTTTTTAAAGGATTCACTTTCGTTATCACGAGGAATATCAATTTTTTCGCAGGCCGAGAGGACGGTTAAGAGTCCAAAGGCCAAATAATTTATCAGTTTCATAATTTATGCATTCAGTACAACCTACTACCAACCTGGATTTTGGACCAATTTCAACCCTCTATCCATTTCATATTGCGACAAGGGAAACCAATAATAAGCCGGTTTCCAGGCATAATTGGCCACGACCGTCTGTTTAAAGAAATCATTTCCATCCGCATCGACATTCAGTCCATGCTGGTCGCCCATCACCTGCGGTACAATTTTCCATCGTCTGACATCAAACCAACGGTGGCTTTCAAATGCCAATTCGATCCGACGTTCATCCCTTATTTTTTGAAGCAGCGATTGTCCAGTGGGTATAGGAAGTGCTTGCGAGCTCCCATATTCAGGTATCCCTGCTCTCTTACGGATCAAATTCAGATATTTCACAGCTTCAGTTTCATTTCCACCATATTCGGCCAATGCTTCAGCATAGTTCAGATAAACTTCTGCCATACGCATGAGTATAAAAGGTCGACTTGCCCTGACGCCTGTCAGCCTATTTGTTTCGGGCGAAACTCCCTTGAGCACGAGATAGCCCGTATGCGAATAGTCCTCCCCACCATTTTTCTTTCCATCTTTGCCCGAGTAGTTGAGCTCCACAGAAATCGAATCTTTAATATTACCGCCTTTATATTTCGCACCTTGAAATAAAATAGATGCATAGAAACGTGGCTCCCTATTGATGTACATATTTTGTACGCCATTCGTGGTGCCAGAATTTTTATAAAGACCAGACTCATTAATCTTGAGACCGTCTTTCATAAAATAATCGTCTACCATTTCCTGAAGGGGAGCAATACCATTCCAGCCCCCTGCAGATCGAGGAGAACAGTTATAATCCCAGTCCCAGAGTGAGTTACTTTTACGCGCAAAGATGACTTCGCTGTTCCAGGGACTTAGGAAAATACCTTTATAGGATTTCAATGGATCACGGCTGGCATCCTCATACAGTTGATAAGCATTCAGGTCGATCACCTCCTTAGCTGCATCAGCTGCCAATTTCCATTTCGCCTTATCAAAAGTTTGGGCGATGAGCGGTGTACCATCTGGATTTCTAAATCCGCTCTGCTCTGTATTGCCATTATATTGTGGACTAGCTGCATAAAGCAACAAACGGGCCCGATATGCGAGTGCTGCACCTTTTGTGGCCCTTCCCGCGTCACGCTCATGTGCATTGTTGATAGGCAAACCTTTAGCTGCTTCAGCAAATTCCTTTTCAACGTAAGACACACATACATCAAACGGCGACCTGGCCAACTGAAGTTCAGCATTCGGGGCATCCGCCGGCAGTTCATCCGGGCCAATCAGCACGCAAGGACCATACTGCCGTAAGATGAGAAAGTAATATAATGCGCGCAGAAAACGAGCCTCAGCTTTATATTGATCAATTAACCATTGACCGTCCACATTTAATATTTCTTCATTTTCATCAATATGGTTTAAGAAATAAGTAGCTGAGCGGATTCCGTTATAATAGTTCTGCCATTTATAAAAGGGACTTGTTGCTGCAGTCCAGTTACCTACATTCAGCTGGTATATGGTCCATTTGGCCCATGCAACATTAATTTCGTCGACATTACCGATCCAAGGATGTCCATTCCACTGGTCACTTTCATCAGGCACATAACTATAGATATTGGCCAAATATTCCTCTGATGGCCTTTTTTTTCTGAACACTTCTTCAATGGTTTGCCGGTCATCCGGGACTTGATCCAAAAAGGATTTGCAAGCATGTACTAGGAACAGGGTTGCAGTACAGATCAGACAAATTATTATTTTTTTCATTTTATTAAATTAAAAACGGCAATCAATACCAATGTTATACGTTTTGATCAGTGGGTACATGGCTCCTTTTCCATCACCCAATTCTACATCCCACAATTTAAATTTGCTAAATGTGGCCAGGTTATAGCCTATGCCATAGATTCTAAAGTTTTCCAGGCCAATCTTTTTCATCCAGGCTTTATCTTTCAAAGTATAGCTAATTTCGACATTCTGTAAACGCATAAAAGCACCGCTTTTTGTCCACCAGGTACTATTTTCATAGTTACTATTTACTGTAGAGGGATAAGTTAGCCGTGGATAGGTTGGATTGCTTGGATTCTTTTCTGGTGTCCATCGATCTTCAATATTGCTAAAAAGATTTCCGCGGGTGCCTTCTTTCTGAAAAGGCTGCAACCCTTCTCCGTTTGTGGCTATATCCACATTGGATATTCCTTTAAACCAAGCACCGACAGACCAATTTTTAAATGATAGAGAGGGTCCGAAGCCATATACAATTTCAGGCATTGATCCATACCCAATAGGGCCTTCGTCATAAGAATTGATGATGCCATCCCCGTTGAAATCTTTATATTTAATATCACCGGGTTTAATGCTCCCCGTTTGTTTGGGGCTATTGGCAATCTCTTCTTCGGACTGGAATAGCCCTAAAGCTGTTTTTCCAAAACGCTGGCCTAATTTACGGCCGATTCGTTGTTGCCATGGATAAGGCCAAAGAGCATTAGAGTCCTCTTTAATGATGGCTCTATTCCAGACAAAGTTGCCCCTAAATTGGAGAAAGAGACCATTACTCAGCGCTTTAGAAAGCTCCAAGGTACCATCAATCCCCCGGTTAAATATTGCGCCCAAATTACCGTAAGGCCTGTTTCTTATCCCGGTATAGTTAGGCAGATCGCCACGTTGCAGGAAAATTCCGGTCCGGTCTTCAAGGAAATAATCTGCAGTGAGTGAAATTGCATTATTTAAAAATTTCATTTCCAGTCCAAAGTTTGCCTTATTTGCTTCCTCCCAGGTCACATCAATCGGATAATCACCGATATCAAGCCCGTTGTAGGAATTGTCGGTAGTTTGGCCAAAAGAATAGCCATTGGTGCCCGTTACCGTCGCCAAATAGCCAAACCGACGACCGCCGATATTACTATTTCCTACCTTACCATAAGAAGCTCTTAGCTTGAAAAAGTTAACGGTTTGCTTGATTGGATCAAAAAATTTCTCACCCGAAACGATCCATCCAATGCCATAGGAAGGAAACAGGCCAAATCGGCTACCAGCCTTAAAGTTTTCCGCGCCATTATACCCCAGGTTGACCTCTGCAAGATAGCGGTCGTCATATGCCCAGGTACCACGTGCCGCGATACCTTGCAGGCGAAAAGGAATAGAAGAGATAAAATCACCTGCAAAGGCATCCACATAATCCCGCTGGTTATAGATCATCATACCTGTAACATTGTGTTTGCCAAAATCTTTGTTATAGTTGACTCCACCTTCCAGGTAAAATTGCCTATTACCACCATTGGCACGATTATATCCCAGATAGCTCGAACCAATACGTGTCTGTTCAAAAACCAATTTATCATCCGCGTCACGATGGGTTGCAAAATACGTGTCGACCGTTTTTGTACGCGAAATCTGATGTGTATTATTATTGTCGAAAGAAAACATCGCATAAGCGCTTAAGCCGTTCAACAAGAAATCCATGGGTTGAGTGATCTTGATGTTGGACCATAATTGGCTGGTGATATTGTTTACATAACCACTTTGTGTTAAGAGATCATAAGGGTTGCGCACTTCACCCCTAGGCATAGCGATGTAACCATTTGAATATTTAACCGGGATAACTGTAGGTGGCATAATATAGGCTGCGTCCCATATGGTGCTAGCGCTTACTCCTGGATAATTACCATTTGTCACATAGCCCATCGCACCAAAGTCTACCTTGGTATTTTTAAAGATGGTCATGGACAAATTACTTGTGAAATTAAACCGTGTAAATTTTATTTTGGAATTATATTGCGCCAGCTCATCCGTTTTGTACAATCCATTTTCATCGAAATACCCGAAAGACACATAATATTTGGTGCGTTCAGATCCACCATTGATGTTCATGTTGGCTCTTCGATTTTGCCCAAAATCATTAAACATCTCATTTAACCAATTTACGTTTGGGTTCAGATCAGGGTCGATGCCATTGGCCGTATTCTGAATTTTTTCATCCGAATAAAGGGGCATCCTTCCCGGGTTGGTATTCGCGTAAGCTTCATTGGCCATTTTTAGGTAGGTAACACCATCAGCGAATTGCGGGACTTTCGTAAACTGTGTTAGCCCTTGGTTATATTGAATATTTACTTTTGGTGCGCCGATCACGCCTTTTTTTGTTTCGATGAGGATGACACCATTCGCTCCTCTCACACCATATACTGCGGTTGCTGAGGCATCTTTGAGGATCGTAAAATTAGCGATATCCTCTGGATCTAGGTTATTGAGCGAGCGTTCTACCCCATCCACCAAGATCAGCGGGCTACTTCCTGTAAAGGTCGATATCCCTCTGATGTAAATATTAGAGGCATCATAACCAGGCTCGCCGCTACGCTGTACACCGATCACACCGGCTACACGTCCTGCTATCAAATTGGAAAGATTGCCAACGGGCTGTTTGAGATCTGAGGGGGTTATGGAAGACTGTGCACCGATGGTCGTCAATTTTTTTTGCGTACCGAATCCGACGACTACAACCTCCTCCAATTTGGACGAATCTTGGACAAGTGTCACATCAATCCGCTTCCGAGCACCTAACTGTATTTCTTGAGCCTTATGCCCAACATAGGTAAAGGTCAAGACACCACGAAGTGCGGGGAGATCCATAAAGTACTCCCCCTGTTTGTTTGTACTCGTCTGTTTACTTGTTCCTTTGAGCGCCACAGATACCGCTTCAATGGGGTTGTTAAATTCATCCGTCACACGCCCACGGATAGTTACTGTATCCTGCTGAGTCCAGTTGGACTTTTTGGGTTCCTTGAGCGGAAATAAAGTGATCAAGTTTGATTTTATCTCAAATCCGATATCCTGCTTATCTAAAAGCTGATTGAGAACAAGTGGCAGCTCCGCTTTATGGTAATGTACATTCTTTTTATCAAACGTTTTAAAATCCTTTGGATTATAAATAAAACTGTAATTGGTCTGCCTTTGGATATCCTCCAAAATTTCATTGATTGTTGCTTTCTCCTTATGAATGGAGATGGTCTGGGCGACAGTGGTGGCCATCAGCTGCAGCGTACTCAAGGCCAGTACGGCAGATCCGATCACTTTATTTGAAAAACGCCTATTCCTGTGCTTTAAATATTGCTGTTGTTTTAAAACATTCATGTTTTGGTTTATAAATTAGGGTTAATAGGTTTTTGGAATTTCATAAATTTAGCGCAAGGCTAAATCGTTTTAAAAAATTAATACATTTGGTAATCTTTCATAGGCATATTTTTTAATAAGTGGTAAAAATAAAATTAGTAACGTTGACGAAGTACCTTATCCGCATCTATATAGAAGCTACATGCCGCAATCTTTTCGATACTTTTGAGTACACTATTAACATCAATATCCCGGCGAATTTTAGCGTTTATCAACATATCGTCAGACAGTTTAGGTAGTTCTTTGACCTGAAATCCATACCAATTAGACAATTTGGCTATAACGTCCCTGATGGGCGTATCTTTAAAAATAAAATAACCGGACTTCCAGTCAATCACCGTAGCCTGATCGAAATCCTGCACGTCAATTTTATGATTTTTCTGATCAAATACTGCCTGGTCACCCGGTTTAAGTACGACCATACGACCGGCCAGATCCAATTTTACTTTTCCGGTTATAAGGGAGGTAACAATTGGCTGGGATGGATATGATTTTACATTAAATGCGGTTCCAAGCACCGTTATGGTCTGTTTATCCGTCTGTACACTGAAAGGTTGGTTATTGGCTAATGCTGCCGGGGTAACTTCAAAGTACACTTCGCCCGCAGATTTGACCGTCCTAGATTTTTCGCCAAAGTTGGAGGCAAATACCAGTGTAGACTGCGCATTCAACCAGGCTTTTGTTCCATCCGGCAATACAATTTTAAAGCTGTCTCCTATTCCTGTCGAAATGGATACCGGCATTTCTACCTGTTCGGATCTATTTGAAACCCGCTCATAGGTTAATACCCCTGCTTCGGCACGCCTGATCAGTCCACCCTGAAATGGCACCGAATCCCCTAATTTCAAGGCATTGAGCGAAACCACCTGGTCTTCACCCCAGGTTAGCCGAGACTGCGGAGTGGCAGCTGCGATCGCTGTTATATCCTGACGATCCCCAGGCCATATTTTATGCCACACATCCAGCTGATACACTACATAGGAAAGACCACAACAGATGATCAATGCAGCCACCCATTTGCGATAAACCAGTCTTCTTGGCCTGGACTGCATCTTTTTGATTCTTGGAATTACCAACACCCGATCGTCCAATCGATTTAAAAATAGGGGATCTATTCGGTTTTCTGCATGGTGAGGGAGCTGTTCGTCTATTTTCTGTCCGATGTATTCCTTTAACTGATCCTGCTCATCCGGATGGTCTACCGCGTTGAGGATCTGTTCAAGTTCATCTTTATTTATATTTCCTGACAGCAGCCTATCTACTGCTTCATTTAACTTTTGATTCATTCCAGCTTTGTTGCTTATGTCGTAATATATACGGACAGGAACAAAAAAGTGCTCAACTTTTTTATTAAAAAATCAACAAAACACACAAGCAACTAATAAACAAGTGATTAAGATATTAAATCCAGACAAAGAAAAATCAGAATGAGATCATTTTTATCAAAGTCACGAAAATACGATTTTAGAAACACATTGGTACGGTAGATATACGAGTGGATCGCTGCCTTGGTGAGCCCATACATTTCTTCCAATTCCTTGTAGGACTTTTGTTCCAATTTAAATAAGATAAAAATTTCACGTTGTAAGGCCGGGAGCCTACTCAAGGCATTCATTAAAATTTCTTTCTTCTCCTTGGCGGCAATTTCGAGTTCGATGGGCGAATAGAATTGATCGAGCTGGATTATAAATTTTTCTTTGGCACTTTCATCATATTTAAGTTTTCTGAAAAAATCAATGATCAGATTTTTCAAGATCCTAGTCAACAATGGTTTTATGGATCGATCTTCCTGCAACTTTCCCTTTATTTCCCACAATTTGGAAAACAACTCCTGGATCACTTCCTCTACCAGATCCTCCGATTTAAGAAATCTAAATGCATGGTAAACTAAGGCTTGGCGATTGGCATAATAGATGGTATTAAAAGCTTCATAACTTCCATTTTTTAAATCAATAATCACTTGCTTTTCATTATCAATAACATTCAAGCCCATAAGTTGGTAAAAAATTTTGGTAAATAATTAAAACGACCGTTTTCCAAATGTAATCATTACAAATTAAATCCACATTACTTCCTTTCCGAAGAGGTATAAAATTTATACTATTGCTTCAACGCAGAAAAAAAGAAAAAGCAGATACCACCAAATTTACTAATATGACCCGCTACGTTTTTTTTTTTGAAAGCAGGCAAAAAACTGCAAATTGTATTTTGTTAGATAGCTCAAATTTTCTTTATTATCCTTATCTTTATTCCACTAAAAAAGCCTCTAACTCACTTTAGATTTATAACACATGGAGATTTTGTCATAATGGAGAACGAACTAGATGCGCTAAAACTAAAGATCGCCGAGCTATCCGATTTTATTGAAAATGGTTCGGTGCCCCTTCACCGTGTTGATGGAAATGGTATAATCATATGGGCCAATCAGGCCGAATTAGATTTACTTGGCTATAGAAAAGAGGAATATATCGGCTTTCCAATCCGGGATTTCCATGCAGATCTATCCGTAATACAAGAAATACTAACGCGGCTATTAAATAACGAGACCCTGCGTGACTTTCCGGCCCGGCTTAAGTGCAAGGATGGATCAATCAAGCATGTCTATATCAGCTCAAATGCCTTAATGGTCGACGGCAAATTTATCTATTCCAGGTGTTTCACGAAAGACGTTACCAAGCTAATCGAAGAAGAGGAACGACGAGTGGCCGAAGAAGGACGAAAGAATAAAATTGTACTTCTCCTCAAAAAAAGTGAAGAGCGGTTACGGATGGCCATAGCTGCAACGGATCTAGGCACCTGGGATTGGGTGCTCGAAACAGGAAAAATATACTTTTCTCCAGAAGCAAAGCAAATGCTGGGGCTTACCTTCGATGAAAATAGTATCTATGCCATTTTGAACCATATTTATCCTGAAGATCGTGTTATCGTGGATCAGGTGCTCCACAATTTACAAAACGCCACGGCCGATGAAAATTTCAGTTTTACCTGCAGGGTACTAAAAGCAGGACAAACTGTGCCTTCCTGGATTGAAGTTCGGGGAACAGCTCATTTTGAAGGCAGCACCACGCTCAATAGAATAATTGGTTCCATCCTGGACGTTACCGAAAGAAAAGAAGCTGAGGAAAATAATGCCCAGTTGGTAGCCATCGTCAATTCGTCTTATGATGCCATTGTCGGCAAAACATTGGAAGGCATTGTCACGAGCTGGAATGATGCCGCAGAACAGGTATTTGGTTTTTCGGCACAAGAAATGATTGGCCAGTCAATTTTAAAAGTTATTCCCGAAGATCGCTGGCATGAGGAAGACTTCATTTTAGAGCAATTGAGATCGGGCGAATCTATCCGGCATCTTGAAACCAAACGGAAGACCAAGGGTGGGAAATTGATCGATGTATCGCTTACGATTTCCCCAATAAAAAATACAGCTGGCCAAATCACCGGAATATCAAAGATTGCGCGTGATATTACATACAAGGTACAAGAGGAGCAAAAGAAAAATGACTTTATCTCCATGGTCAGCCATGAATTGAAAACACCGCTTACATCAATTTTACTCTGCGCGCAGGTCATGCAAAGAATGAGCCGTAAAAGCGAAAATGATTTGGCAGCTAAAATGGCCCAGAAAATTGAAGGCCATACGGGGCGTATGTCGGCAATGATTCGCGACTTCCTGAGCTTGGCCCGTATCGAAGAAAGTAAAATACAGCTCCGAAAAGAAATGGTGCCACTTGACGGCCTCCTACAAGAGATCAAGGAAGAAGCATCTTTTATGACCGAGCAGCACCACATCCAACTTGTCTGTGACAATTCACATATGGTCTATGCAGATCGCGATAAAATTGGTCAGGTGCTGAACAATCTGGTCAGTAATGCCATAAAATACTCTCCCGAAGGTGGGAAGGTAACAATAGGCTGTGAGGATTTTGACGATCATTTAAAGATCTATGTCAGTGATGAGGGCGTCGGGATAAGCAAATCCGATCAGAAAAAATTATTTGAACGCTTTTATCGTGTTGAAAACGACACCCTTGCAAGTATTTCAGGTTTTGGCATCGGCCTCTATATCGTTGCCGAAATCCTCAACTATCACGACTCAAAAATTGAGGTGGAAAGTGAACTCGGTAAAGGCTCGACCTTCTCCTTTTTACTACCGAAAAATGAGCAATAAGTAATAATGGATAACGGATTTTATTTAAAATTACCATTATCCATTATCTGATCAACTACTATCGTGTGGTATACCCACCGTTGGCAAAAATAGTCTGCCCGGTGATCCACCAACCATCCGTTACCAAGAACTCGACCAAAGGCGCGATATCTTTGATATCTGTCAGTCCACCCAATGCCGACGCAGATTTGTGGTAGGCTACTGCATCATCACTCTCCTGTCCGTAAAAGAAAGGTGTATCCATCGGCCCCGGAGCTACTGCCGTCACAGAGATGCCCCTACTGCCAAATTCTTTGGAAGCCGCTCTTGTAAAATGCTCTACCGGAGCCTTAGCGCCTGCATACGTTGAATACAATCCGGTATATGCAGCCAGCAAGGAAGTCACAATCGTACAGATTTTACCGTGATCATTCACTTTCTTGCCCGCTTCCTGTAGGAAGAAATACGCCGATTTTGAATTGATCCCGAACATGGTATCATATTCAGCCTCTGTCGTTTCCACAAATGGCTTTTTCAAAACCATACCCACGGTGTTGATAGCGATATCAATTCCACCGAAAGTCTTTATGGTTTCATCAAAAAACTTAGTGATATTATCTACCTGAGTCAAGTCTCCCTGAAATAAAAATGCTTCAGCACCTAAGGCCTTTACCTCAGCCAATGTTTTTTCACTTTCTGCTTTTGAGCTTTCACTATTAAAATGAATAGCCAGCTTTGCTCCTTTTGCTGCAAAATCTCTGCTTAATAAACCGCCAAGGTTTTTACCACCTCCAGCAATCAGGACTACTTTCCCTTTTAAATCGTTGTGTGCCATAATCTTTTTTCTTTTATATATAATTAAAGCTACAAAAACTGACGGAATATTCCGTCAGTTTTAATCAAAAAAAATTTTATGCCTTTATGGAGTCCCAGCACATTTGTAAAAACAGCGCTATTGTAGCATCATCGATGTCCATCTTTTCATCCAGGGCCCACAAGAGCCATCCGTTGATCGTACTAAAGGTAAATAACCGCAGGCGTCTGGCGGTTAACGGCTTGAACAAATTCTGCTCCAGGCCCATCGCATACAATTCGTCAAATTTCAGAAAGTCCATCATGGCGACTTCATGAATCTCTTTTGTTAAGATCGGTGATGCTGCAAATTGATAAGAAAACTGAAACTCCAGGGGGTGCTCAAGAAAATAACGAATCACCCTTTCCCAAAGAAAATCAAACTGGCTACGGAGACTGCCCTGTTGTGTATACTTGTTGAAAATATACGCAGACTCCTCGGATTTCTGCGTTATCCAGATTTGCTGTACGATCTCTTCCTTGCTATTAAAGTTTCGGTATACGGTACCGATACCCACGTTTGCTTCGGCTGCTATCTGGGCAATGGTAACTGCATGCAACCCTTGGGTTACGAAGAGTTTAAGGCCCGCTTTTAATATTTGTTCTCTTTTCAAATTAAATTAAATAATGTCGCAAATTTAACAAAATATCTTCTGAATAAACTATTACAACATATTTTATGAGGTATATTCTCGAACTAGGGGCAGCCCACTGCCGCTTCCGTAAACCGAAAAATATTCACGTATTCCTATGTCTCTAAAGGCAGAAATATTATCTTTAAGACTCAAAGCACATTAGACGATTAAAATAAAAAATGACAGACAACAAAGACATCATCTCCATAGTGGAGGTGCAGCTCCGGAATTTTATCGAATCCAGAAGACCAAAGGATGATGAGGTGCGAAAGAAGTTGGATTTTGGATACAGCTGGGATGGACAGACTGCCTTATTGTTTGAGATACGCCCGCAATGGAATAATCCAGCTCACATACTACATATCGAATTTGCGAAAATAAAATATGTAAAATCTAGCAAGCAATGGAAGCTTTATTGGCGACGAGCCTCCAGTAAATGGGAGGCTTACGAAGCTATACCATCAAGTGATCATCTGCAGGAGCTGCTGACTGAGATCAGCCATGATGGTTATGGCTGTTTTTTCGGATAAAAGCTAATATCAAAAAGCAGTCTATGTCATGGAAATAGACTGCTCTTTAGCTATCTAAAATGCCGGCCAAATACGCCAGTTATAGAAAATCCATCAGAAAGAAATCGATGGGTAGGAAGCAATATCCCAAGTCATCACTACATTTTTGTAGTTTTTGAAATGACCTTTATCCCATTTGGTGATGTGGTACCCTTTACAAAATTTACAGTAGTAAGCCCTTTTGCAAGCCGGTTTGCCCATGCGATGTTTGACACGCTTGCCGTCTTTATTCCTGATGCGTGTCATAAATTTAAAATTGATCATCCTCCATTTTGCTTCGATCAACGACGGAAATGCTACTTTACCCGTGGCACGGCATTTCCAAGTGTTACTTTTTAGGTTTTCCATAGCCAATATTTTAATATTATTGATTTGTACTATTATCCTTTTCAATAGGCACCTGAAGCATTACCCAGTCTTTTATCCTACGCGAGATGGTCGACGAAACCACAAAACTGTCTGTATCTCCAAACGGTACGTGCAAAATAATCCGAAGCCGGCCGCCCTTCAATTGATAACAGGCCTTAATCATATCCAATGGGATCGCGTGATGCCGGTCTATTTTCTGTACAAAGCCGCGCGTATCGCGCACAATTTCGTTCAGACTACGTTGCTCACAGCCTATTCCCTCATTCATATCGCTATTCAAAAATAATTTGACGATCGGCGTATTATTGGTCTTCTCGAACAAAAATATACCTAGCTCATTGTACATAATCTTTTTGGTCAGGTATCTGTTGTTTAGCAAAAATTCCTCCTCAAGCGTATCCATTCCTTTCAACAGTGCGAGGTCTATTTCTTCGGTCATATCCCCTTCTTTTTCTTGCTCATCTGTTTTGGAAGGCTCTTCTTCATCCAGCTGAGTGTCGGACAAGTGTGCCGATTGCGGCTCTTTCTGCGCTGATAATCTTTGTTCCAGATGCTCCACTCGCTTTTCCAGTTCCCCGACATAAGTCTCCCTTTTGTGATACACGGACGAATAAAAAAAGATCGCATAGCCCATATTAAAAAACAACATCCCGCCCAAGATCACCAGGAGCGGTAGCCATATCCACTCGCTTTTGGGCGGGGCAACGGGTCTTATGATTGCAAATAAAAATATCGTAGGCAACAAAACGCAAAAGAAAAACTGTGCCCCCAAACGATCACCAAAATTATGCAGCCAGCTTTTTCGCTTGTCCAATAGCTTGATCATCGTGCGCGTGTAAAAGAGCGCAACAGCAATGATCATCACATAGAATAGATAACTCAAGATCAAGGGACTATCCTCAAACCAGTCCGATAGCGCAGCGATGTGACCAATATACCAACAAATCCCCCCGAAAAGGACCGAGGCAATGCATACCCATATAAAATCCGGATAATGCACATGCACCTCCGTATCTTTTGAATACTTGACCTGTTGGATACTTTCCATAATCTACGTTTATATATAGGACAAAAACCCTTACCGATCTCATAGATAAAAAATAGGTTAGATTTTAATCCAGCAAAAATTTCTTTCAAATAGGAATTTTATATTATAAATTTAGTCAATATTTTAATAATCAGTCCATAAAAGTAGAAATACTACCCCCATACCCGATTTTTGCAAGTCAATAAAATACGCCAAAACAGGAAAATTTAGTACTTTATTGTACAGATAATATCCTTCGTTGCAAAAAGACATGCTTTAATGTAGAAAACATGTGCTTGTTGAAATAAAGATGATCTTCAGGCAGAATAAGCCCCTTTATAGGTAATTTTAGCATACAGCAATTTACTGATATTAAAAACCACGCGTATGGAAACCCCAAAGCCAACGATACAACGGTTCACCCGCAATTACATCCTGATCTGTGTAGCGGTCCTCGTTACCTTATATGGTCTATTCATTGCACCAACATTCCCATTAAGAGTATATAGCATAGGTGTCCTTGTACTATTTATACCTTTTTTAGAGATCCGTAATCAAAGCGTGGTACTCCAGTTATTCTTTGTTTTCTTTATCTGCATCCAGATCAGCAGCATTGCACTATTTGACCGTATGCCCTATGAGCTACTGCTCAGCTCACAGCCCTTTGGACCAGCTTTTATACATGCCCTTCCTGCTGCGCTACTCTGTTGTGCCGCGGCTAATATCCTACTGTTCAAGCATGTGAATATCGTAAAACTATATACCGTCCAGTTTCCCATTATGCTTATTGCCTGTACCTGGTATATCCGCATGGTTCTGATCCTCAATAATTGCCAGCATACAGCGGAGGCCAAGAATGTACAGATTACGGCTGTTGTCGTTCAGAAATGTCCTCTGTGCTGTGATATCCATGAGCTCCTACTTTCTTTTTCTTACGAAGGACGACAATATCAGCTACCGATGGACGTACATCCCAAACTTTATGAAAAAGCAAAAGAAGGCGATAAGCTCAATCTCCAGCTGCATCCCGGTGTATACGGTTGGCCTTGGTACCACAAAGATATCAAAAGGAGGTACCAATGATTGTAAGTCTATACCAGCTCACCCTGATGATCGAAACATTACATCGTGTCGATCCGACCGAGATACCAGCAAGGCTATACAGTATATCGGTAGCTTGTTCGGACAATTTCCCGTTAGCACTACATGCCCACAGAGAGGCTGGCAATATAGACAGAGCCAGCAATGCCGTACGTTTATATCATATACAGTTGCTCTGGCTACACCAAAAGCTGACGGCATTCTGTACTGAGAAAGGTATTGAAGACCGGAGTGCGTTAACTTCATTGGAGGAACTGCTGGAGCGTATTGAATTTTTATTTAAAAATGATATCGATCCCACGACCAACCTGCCCAGCCATTACCGGGACAAGATCAGTACCTATGTCTACAATCGCATACCAGCTATTTTTGATCGGCTGGCGAAAAAGAATATTCCACTGGTCTATCTCCATGAAATCCATTCGGCCATCGACAGCCTATTTGAGGAGGGCAAGATTCCTTATATCCAGTACCGCCATCAGGAATATCTGATACAGTTGCTGGATGCACTAGCGCAACTGGCCGAAGATAACCGACAGAGAAAAAACTGGCATTGCCGCTTTTTGATCCTGATGATCAATTTCAATTTTAACCATATGGGATTTTTCAATCGTTGGAAAGAGTTTTATCAGACCGATCCCATTTTTATGGAAAATTTATTACGGTTTCCAAAACATTTCTCCTGCATACGGGACTTTGCATACGATAGTAACCGTAGTAGTCTACTTAAACTGATGTGCGAATATGTGCAAACGGAGCTATCCCAGTCTCAGCAGACATCATCAGAAAAAGATGAAGAACAATTTATACACAGCAATTTCAATGGCAAGGAGCTCAAGCTCTGGTTACATTTGTGCGTAAAAGCCAATATTACGCGTTCGTCTGAGAAAAAGGAGGTCGCTGCGGAGTTTTCAAAACTCATCAAGACCAAAGAAGGTATCCTGCTGACGCCACATACCCTGACCAAAATGGATAAAAGTGTGGAGTATGCTGCTGCCGTGCGTATTCTCCGGACATTAAACAACATGCAGGCAGAACTGCGCGAGCTATTCCCGGATTTAAAAAGGTAAAAAAAAGAAAAATCATAAAAAGTAGGGGTATTCACCCACTACCCCTGCAATTGCCCCTTATCCTACTGCCATAAATAGTGGCTAAGATAATTTCCTGCCCCCATAGTCCCTTTCGGCATATTTGCAAGCATTTTACCCATGGTACCCCCTTCCCTTTCCTGAAACTTGTTTAAAGCCTATTTGCAGGAATGATGAGCATGAAATACTACCCCTGCGAAGCGCTATTATCTGCGCTACCTTTGATTTAAGGCGTACGAGAAAGTAGATGCTGACGCTCAGGCAGGCCGCTGTACCTAATGGAGGGGCAGGTACGGCGCCCTGTTTTTAAAGAAAAACGAAAAATAATAAATGACACAGTACAAATAATTAGAACTATGGAAGCGAATAAAACAAGCAGCATGATATATAAGATCCTTCGAGCGGTAATGATCCTGTTTTGGATCTATGTAGGCATAGACAAGATCTGGCAGCTGGGCGCATTTCGGATCGCCCTCGAGCAGCAGCCAGTAATCAGTTATCTGGCTCCGATACTCTTTTGGTTACTTCCGCTGATGGAAATCGGTGTAGGGATATTGCTAGCCATGCCAGTAGCCCGGCTACGTGCATGGGGATGGAGAGCCTCCACCCTATTGATCATCGTTTTTACGATCTATATTGGATTAGGCGTATTGAATGTCTATGCACAGAAACCCTGTATGTGCACGAGCTTTCTGAGTGGTATCTCCTGGACTGCACATCTATTGATAAATATCCTGATTCTTGGCCTTTCTATCATAGGATTGGTACTGCATCGGAGAATAGCCAAATATGGCGAGTGCGCATTGACCGGCAAAACAAACATCGCACTATTTCTAATTGGCTTCGTGGCAATGGGAGCCATCAGCCACAGGAACATCCACTATACAAAGTCAAAAGATATGTGGTATGCACCAGACAGTCTCTATTATTATCCAGCACATAACGACGTCAGTAGGCCTATAGTAGGCAGCCTGGCATACGGATACGATCGGTATACAGAACTGTACCGACAATTATTTACCAAAAAGTTGCAGGCCAGCACTTTCACTAATCAATTTCTGGCCTGCAGTACAGAAAGGAGGGTAGCAACATGCTAACCAAATTTTTAAACAATTATGGCTACATGATATTAGGAGGAGCCATGATTATCGGATTCTCAGCATTTAAAGGTGCTGAGGCTTATGCAGGAAAAAGTTTAGCTCCTGTGACACTTTATTTTCACGGAAGCACCAGTTCTTCATCAGATGTGCAAAATCAATCACTTTGGACTGAAAAAACAAATGATGAGGACTGCGGGTCTGGAAATAATGCAGCCTGTGCCATGGAGGCCGACGCTTCCGATCTTACGGGTACCCCTGGTTCTCGTTCTTTAAATCCGAGCAGGATTACACTGAATGCGAATGCAGTTGGTTCGCAATTCATTCCGTCGAAAAATACAGCGGCAAGTGATCCTAGTAGCCAACCTATATCCCCAATCAATAAGTTATAGGTGAGGAATGCAGTTTTAATATGTTTAGACTGCAAGAGTGCCCCCGGATCGATTTTTCCGGGGGCATTCCATTAAATGTTAAAAGGAATTTTGTTCTATCCCAGTCAGCAGAATAATATCTGTCGGCAAAGGTAAAGCATACCGATTTGAATTCGGCTCCAACTCATACCTGGTTCCATTCATATACCGCATCAACTTAAGGTTTTCGCCATCATATTTATTATAACGTTTGATATCCATCCATCGCAGCCCGCGCATCAGTAACTCTTTCCGCCTTTCTTTCTTTATCAACTTGAGGGCACTCTCTTGGTCAAGACCGACGTATGGGATGAATTCTCCCTTTTTTATTCGCTTGATCAGTAACGTGTTCAGATCATCCAAACCACGGTCAACATTTCCCCTTCGGATATTAGTTTCTGCCCGTATTAAAAATAGCTCATCGACGGCCATTCCGCCGAATAGGTTGAAAGCGGACGTATAATTGCCCTTAAAACTATGGAATCCATTTCTAGCTTTAAAGAACAGCGCTTTCCGAATATCATTATTCCCATAGCTTGCGCACAGCGTTGTATCCACGAGACCATAGCTGGGATGTAGATTAGGGTAGGATGTTGTCAACTGGGCATAAAAAACGGTCTCTTTGTTCAACCGAGATAAAGGATAAGGTTTCAACAAATCTGTAGCGGAAAAGTCATTATAGTCAATCAAGTCTTTCTTAATCGCTAAGGCCTTATCCACATAGTAGAACGCACTATCATACTTTCCAATAGAGAGATAGGTTCTACTCAATGCCCCATAGCAGGCTATTTTTGATGGTCGCATAGGCGATTCAGCGAGTTCAGGAAGTAATCCTGCAGCTGTTACTAAATCTCCGATTATCTGCCGGTAACAGGCTGATACCGTACTGCGTTTCGAAGGTACCGACTGGTCCGAGGTCTGCCGCAATACGATTCCAAGATCGATGTCGGAAGTCTGTGGATCCCATGGCTTGGCGTACACCCACATTCCTTGCAAATACTGGTAAGCCCGATAAAAGAGTGCCGCTCCTTTTATTCTATCTTTTTCACTTTTTACACCTTCGATCTTTGGTAATGCATCCAGTACCACGTTAACCTGATATACCGGAACGTACATCAACGCCCAATCATCCGGATAATTGTAGGGAAAACCTGACCAAGTATAAAATCCCCGCGACTGATCATCCACCGCATTAAATTCCTTTTCAGTGAAGAAATAGTCATCCGAATGGATATCTCCAAATACAGGAACATTCATGTTCATATCAATCGAATTATCCAATATTCCTTGTAGACTTTCAAGTGTATTTGGACTTTGAAGCGAGAAATTTGATTTTTCTTCTAGAAACTTACTGCACGACAGCAAAGTAAACAAGAACAGTAAAGTCACCAACAGCCCGATTACATTATAATTTATATTCATAATTTATTTATTTAAAAACTGACATTAAGCCCTATGGCATAAGTAGGATTAGGTGTTAACCGCCCAGGAAAATCAGGATCTATGCCTTCTTTATTTCTTTTCCAGATCAGCCCTAAATTACTGGCATTGAAAAACAAACGGGTATTTAACTTTTTGCTACCCAACTGCCACAGGTTCCTCCAAGAGAGATTGATATATTCCAGACGGACATGATCCCCTTGCAGCACATTGACGGAACTTTCCTGATAAAAAGCATCGCGATTCGCATCAATGGGATATTTTATCCGAGGTACTTGCGTATAGTTTTCGTCTCCCGGGGACTGCCATCTCTTATCGTAATCTGAATAAGCTTTACCATATAAATAAAAATTACCACTAGTAGTTGCTTGCTTACTGAAATAGTAATCCGCTTTAAAAGAAAGGTTAAATGATAGCTCAAAATTCCTATAGGAAAACGTATTGATCAAATTTCCAAATAATTGTGGGACAGAAGATCCTACAAATACAATTGTCTGATTATCGCCTGTTTCCCCTACTGTTGAATTTCTGATTTTTTGATAATCGGTCGACAGCTCATCATCGAAGAATCCTTGTGGATCACCGTGTTCGTCCAGTCCGCCCCAATTAAAGGCAGCGATGGAATTGAGCGGCCTACCAACTATTGGTATAGTACTCGTGCCATTTCCAACTAAATTGATGAGCCCAAACTGGGTATTGTAATATTCCAGCACTTTATTTTTATTCAAGCTTAGAAGCACGGCAGGCCGCCAGCTAAAGCTCGGAGTCCTGATGGCTTCGACAGTTAAGTTCAACTCAGCTCCCTGACTTCCTATCGAAGCATTATTTTTTACTGTGGTGTTGGCCTTTCCAAACACTGTATAATCAATTAATGAATTGCCATAGAGATCTGTGCTCTTTTTCACATAATAATCAAAGCTTCCCGTGATTCTACTTTTAAAAAGTCCAAATTGCAGTCCCAAATTTAACGTGCGCACCTTTTCCCACCTTAAAGATGGATCATTCAGGGTGCTGATCACAAAAGCAGGATAATTGGTATATCGTCCGCTGGTCGTTTCAGCAACCGGAAGAGGAGTTCGCGAAGGGTCTATATTGCCGCTATAGCCGTAGGTGGCTCTCAGCTGCAGCGCATCTACCGCCTTCCAGTCAGCGAACTTTTCCTTTCTGATCTGCCAGCTTGCGCCTACCGACCAAAATGGATTAAATTTATCATTGGTATTTACACCGAACACGTTAGCCCCATCCTTTCGTATACTGACCGAGAACCCGTAGCGCTGCTTGAATAAATACGCTACATTTGCATAGTGAGACACAAAACGATTCAGGGATTTCATAAGCGAAACATTTCCCTGTATGGAGGAAAATCCGCCTGCAGGCAGTGTCGGATAGAAGTTGGCGTAATCCACTACTTTCGTGCGTATCGGATCAGCGCTATAACCATAGGAAATACTTGTGGAACCCTTTGATAATACTTCTCTTATTTCTGCACCTAAAATCCCATTGATATGATGAACTCCGAATGATCGGTTAAAATTCAGTTGCCCTCTCCATGTATACGAACTAATATCCCCATTGTTAAGATCATAAATTCCTCCAATAGGAATCGGATGTGATACCAAACCAGATTGCGGGTCAATACTGGAAAAAATATTGATCATATTCCGAGCATAATAACTTTCCGCTTGTGCGATCCTTTCCGTTACTTTTCGCTGGATCTGATATTGATAAGATACGGTTGCCGTTAAGTAAGGCTTGATATTATATTTAGCCTGTAAGACTGCATATAATTCATTTTTCCGTGTTGTCGCACGATCTAGCTCATAATCATGCAATGGGTAATAATTCCAGTCCAACAGTTTATCTCCATACAGTTCATTGAGATAATTGCCTCGGTAGCCCTTATTAAAAGGCAATGCTTCACCCTGCGAATTTATAAATTCGAAGAAAGGCACATATTTGCCACTATATTTAAACTGATCAAATACGGATGTACCACTGCGTTGTTTCTGCGTGAGAAAATTCACATTGAGATTCAACTCCAATTTGTCCTTCCAGTGAAATGAATTATTGAGGTAAAGATTGATTTTATTGTCTTTAGCCCTATTTTCAGAGAGATCCATGGTATTACCAACACCAAAGTTATATCTTATCACGGGTGAAGCACCAACGATATTAGCAAAAGACTGTTGTAAAAATGGATTACTTAGAAAAGCATCTCTATAAGCCGCTTTACCATCCATTGCCAATAGTTTGGCAATCCTATCTATTGAGTCCTGCACCGAAATCAATCCCCTGCGCCGCGCCAGGAAAACTTCGGCTGTAGGCGTCAAGGCAAGGTATGGACTCTGATCAATCCTCCCATCATAGTAGCCCGCATTGAAAAGCTCCTGTTCGGCCAAGATATAATCCAAATTAGCTGGCTGATATAATTTACTATAATCCGTTATGCGTTTAGTCGTGATGGTATGGGAAATATTGACAGTTGTCTTTTGCAATTTATTGGCGCCGTTGATACTGGTGAGCACAATGACACCGTTACCAGCACGTGCACCCCATATCGAAGTGGCAGCGGCATCCTTGAGCACAGTAACCGAATTAATGCTATTAGGATCGATATTATCGATATCTCCTTCATAAATAAAGCCATCGAGTACGATCAAAGGATCTTTAGAAGCCTCAATGGTGCTAAGGCCCCGAATCGAAATATTAAGCTTTTCATTGCGATTGGGCTTAAATTCGAAAGTCCCCTTTCGGAATCCCGGTGTCAGATTATTTAAACGGTCCAGCATGTTGGTCCCCACCTGCTGGTCGAGCGTCTTTTTATCCAATACCTGAAAGGAACCTGTCATTTCGTTGGGGCGGAGCTGCTGGTAGCCCGAACTGACCATCACTTCATCCAATACATTAGCCATAGGTACTAGCACAACGGTCAGGCTTGAAGTTCCCGATTTATATAAAATCGTTTCACTATGATAGCCAATATGGCTAACCAATACGCTGTCACCATGATTTACTCCTATCACAAATCGGCCCCCTTGATCGGATTTTGTTTTGCTATTTTTTCCCAAGAGAATAATGGAGGCACCTTCAATGGGCTTTTTATTTTCGCTACTGATTACCCGACCCGTTACCTGAGAGTTAAGGTTTTGTCCAATAGCAAAGTTTGCTACCCCTGAAATGATCAGGAATAACACTATTAATATGAATGTTTTCATGCCTATATCCCCCTATCTGCTGAGAAATAAACATACTCCACTTCCTGCGGCACTACAGTTATCTTGGCTCCAAGCTGCTCAAACAAATGCAAAAGCTGTGCATCGTTATGATCCAGTAAATCCGCTGGCAGATCGAAATCAACATTTATGTTTTCAATATCGCCAAGCAGAACAGGTTTATTTAGCAACCATGACAATACATGAAAACTATTGCGGAGAGGCAAGTTTTGAATAAACTTCTTGTTATTCAAGGCATCAATTGCTTCAAGTGGTATTTGGCCCTTGGTTTTGAATTGTCTGACTTTCGGCGTAGAGTCAATACGCCATACATCGATCACTTCTTTCCTGATTTCCCATCTAACCCCAAAATTGTCCTGAATATCATGGATCATTTTCCGGTACGGATCAAAATCTATGCGGTCTTTCGGGTAGCGCAAAAAATAACAGTATTCATCGATGTAACGCTGAGGTGTCTTGAGTTTCCTACGGATTTCCTTACCTACATTGTTCTCAAATACCCA
The DNA here is from genome assembly GCF_002472835.1 of Sphingobacterium sp. UBA7249. Taxonomy (NCBI): domain Bacteria; kingdom Pseudomonadati; phylum Bacteroidota; class Sphingobacteriia; order Sphingobacteriales; family Sphingobacteriaceae; genus Sphingobacterium; species Sphingobacterium sp. UBA7249. The sequence continues at coordinate 301,639 of NZ_DKST01000013.1, forward strand.
GAGATTGCGGTCTATACGATGCCCCGATTCACTCAAGTATTCATAAATGCGCATGGCTATCGATGAATTAAGAAACGTAAATTCCTTTTCATTTCCTCTTTCTTTTATCTGGACGCCCATTTCGCGGATCCCCTCCCTACGTTTGCTCAGGTAAGAGGAGAATAATTTGAGCGTATCCGACGATACACTATCTTGGACTTTATACCTAAAATCGTCCTTCATATAGAGATTCGCTTTCTTGCCATCCAAAATCTGGCGGACATTGGCCTCCTGAAGCTCGGTTGTGTACGTAATTGCTTTGACGACACGGTCGTTTCCGATCCACACGACATGCGGTAGTCCACGATGAGGAAATAGAGCATTGAATACAGTATCTCCGATGAGATACGGAAACTGAACATTGAGCTGATAAGAATTTTTATATTTTGTGAGCACCTTATCAATTCGTGCCTGATCATCGCGCGTTCGTTTGCAGTTGACTAGCAGCACGTCAAACTCATTTTTGAAAGTAGCCTTCAGCTGATCCAATTTAGGAAAGCTTTCGAGACAATTGGTACACCAAGTAGCCCAAAAATCTACGATAATCAGTTTATTATCCTGATAATCACTCAGAGAAATTGATGATCTCCCTTTACTGTCATTGTAAACAGGCATTTTGAGGTCCCAGAGGCTTTGAGGGATAGTATCCCCTATTCCAAGCGGCTTAATCTCGGATAGCCCATCGGCCCCGCTGTCCTTGCGGGGCGTCTGAGCCGATAAACTAAACATAGAAACTATCATTAAGAGCAGGCATGTCAGAGACATACGATATCCCTTTCCGTAACCTGCAACTACTGAAAAGTATTTTAAAGCCTTCTGAGCACTTGTTTTCTTTTGAACAACTAAATACTCATTCCCATACACTCGAGTGCCACAGAACACCTGTAAACCCTCTGATTTCAAACGGCATCCATCTCCTCCACTTACCATATCTGTATTCCGCATTTTTGCACGCATTTCCGATGCACTTCCAAGCTTATACCTGAAGTTTACCAGAAAGCTACCGAAAGCCTGTATCTGTTTGGTAGCCTCCCGGTACCTCTTTAGTAGCTCTTTAGTACCTTTCCAGTACCTTTTCAGTACACTCTCAGTACACTCCCGGTAGCTAAACCGTGAATCAATGATACCTTTAGTGGCAGGGAATAGACCACTTAAGTACCTACCAACTCCTGACCAACTTCGTCCGCTCTTCGAGTGCTGTTCGGGTGATACGTTGGTTTTTCTCGGGGCGCTACCGAACAAAGCCAAAGGAAAAGTAATGCAAAACCAATGGCTAGGCAGAATAAAGTAAGGTGTTGATAGGGTATTGGTCAAAAGAAAGTCCGAAGGTGGTACGGCTCCATTAGTCAGCACCCGACCAGTACTCTTACAGTATGATCTGTCAGAGTATCTGGCAAGTGCTTGGCAGATGTAGGTAAAATATAGACGTAATCGAATCGGTATCGCAACAACTTTGGCTCTTCGGCCAGGCTTCGACTCCGTTTCGGGTCTTCTTCGGGACTCGTTCGAGACATGTTCGGCTACGCTTCGACTCGGCTTCGGCTCCGCTTCGAGTGGGCTTCGGCTCGCACTCGAAGGGCAGTCGAACAGCAGCCGAAGCAACCCCGAAGAAGGGGCGACGCAGTCTCGAAGCAGGTTCGAAGAACTGTCGAACAGCCTTCGAAGACCAGCCGAAGAAAACCTTGGTCTTGTAAACTTCTGTATCAACTTTTCTGTTGTTAGCTTACTTCCAATAATCAAGTATGTATATAGCAGCAGAAAAGCACTTTGATAGCACGTTTTTCCTTTGTAAATATGCTTACGCAACATTTGCGTAAATAGTACTATATCTGTGCTTAAGGAGTGCTTTGTCCGTACTGGAAATATGCTGGTAAAATATAGCCTAAAAAGCACTACTAATTTAAAGGCCAGAGGCCATAATTTTTTGGATTTAATTTGGTTTGAGTAAGAGGAATCTTGTCCAGTAGGCAGTTCTCTCCCACCCTTGTAAAAACTGTTCATTTTTAAAGGTGTTGAGGGCTGTGACCTGCTGACACGGTTCTTTTTACTGATACTTACAAACGTATCCTCTTGCTCCTAAGCCTAGCTTAGGTCACAAATAAAAAAATTGTTGTAAATGCGGGAAGCGCAAGACGTTAAATGACAGTTGCAAATATATAATTGGTTCGATACGTCTTCAGCAGCAAAAAAGTCATTGTATGACTTTGGTCGCCGAGCTACTCGGGGGCAGTGATGATGTTCTTTGATTGTTGCTTTTTGTTCATAACTCGTTTGTTTATAAAAACGAGTCTTTTGGCAGATGTTAGAAACAGCAATGGCGTGACATCCAACCTACCGCTGTGAGGCCCTGAGAAGCCGTGGAACGAGTAAGCGGACGCCACGCCATTGCCGACGGGCGTTTGATTCCACTTATCGCCTTGTTCCATTTGAAATTTCTCAGGTTTCACAGCCAAGACTCATAAGTGCATCCACCTGTATGAGATGGTGCAAATGTATTGTTTTAATCTACTAAAGACAAATTATTACGCCTAAAACACTATCAGATGTATTGAAAATCGTGGTTTAATCCGCAAATAATCGTATCTTTACTTCAAAAGTAAAAAACCAATTACTTATAAAAAAATGGTAAAGAACCGGTAAAATACCGAACACATTTAAATTTGTCAGAATATGAGTATTGCATTCCAAGAAGAAAAAATACACGAAGGAAAAAACGTAAAAAGAATTCGTGAAATAATGGGATTAAAACAAGATGCCTTGGGTCAAAAGTGTGTGAGTAAACTTGATCAAAGACGTATTTCTGAATACGAAAATATGTGGACTATTCCAGAACCAACTTTGCAGGAATTGGCAGATGCTTTAGGGGTAACTGTCGAATTTATTCGGGCGTTTAATGAAGAGAAAGCAATTTTCAATATTCAAAACAATAACACATTTGATGTTCGTGAGAGTTCCTTCGGGCTCAGTAACCAGCCAAACATCACTTACAATAATATTGATAAAGTAGAAGCACTTTTGGGAAAACTCGTTCAGGACGATGCCATTAAAACTCAAGCAATTTTGGATTTGACTAAAGTGGTTTCTGATTTGGCGGAAGAGGTTAAAAGGTTGAAAGTAAAATAGAATCAATTAACCTAATAATGAAAAAACCGACAATTAAGAGACTAAATAGATTTACAACTCTTCCTATATTGTTGGATCTATTACAACGCAAAAAGTTAACTCTACTGAATCCACAGCTTTGGGAAGACAAAAATGATGCTGAAGTTATTTTAGAGTATAAAAAGAGAAAGAAAGTTAGAAATCTTTTTGCGATATGCATGTCCCATGCCGATGAAACTATTCATAATTGGAAAGCATTTTCACAAGGTTCAAGTGGATGTGTAATTGAATTCAACGCGATAGCATTATTCGAAATTTTAGATAATATTCCGAATTTAAGACATCAGGCAGTAGTTTACAGAAAACTTGGAGATATCGAAAAAAAAGATAGCATCATCGATATTGAGGAAATGCCCTTTACAAAGAGGTGGCCTTATAGGTGTGAAGAGGAGTATAGAATAATCGCTGTATCAAACAACATGAATGACACCTTTCTAGAAATTGACATCCCATTAGATATAATCAACAAAATCACGATAAGTCAACAAATGCCTGACACAATATACAAGACGATCAAAGATCATCTCAAAGGACTTAAAGGTAATCCAGAAAGTAGAATAAACAGATCCACTTTGTATGAAAACAAACGTTGGATCAATAGATTTAAAAAGATATAAAGAGTAATCTATTGCAGCCGACTTGAGAGCGAGATAGAAACAGAAGCTTAAAAAGTAACGCCATTTTAAAAGAAGAACCTATCTTATCACCTTTCGTATTTCAAATAATTTAATGAATTATACTATTTTATGGATCAAATCTCCACCTCTTTAATTATGATCTTAGGAAAAGTTGTCTCGTCTTTATTTGATTATGGACTTAGTTTCGGATGGGGTAAGATATTTAAAGGTAAGTCTGATACTTGCAGGAAGAAATTAGAAGATATTCTTAAAGAAACAATTACTGAATTCGAAAAAAAACATTACAGAGCAGTTGTCGATGGAAAATTTCCATTTTATCACTCTCAGATTCTTTTAGAAGATATTTTGAAATTACGATTGTTCAAAAACGAGTCACAACAGGAAATAATACACAAAATCAACGGTGTACTAAAAACTAATGATAATATTCAACAACCTTCAGAAGAAGAAATTTCATCATTTTACGCAATTCTCATAAAAAATTTGAATAGTGATGCTGAATTCAAGAAAATAGAAATTGACACCCATTATAAAGAGATAATTTTTCAGACTTACGATCAAGTCAAAATACTTAGAGATGAACTCAAAGCGATAAATATTGATGAGATAGGATTACTAAAACGAGAATACGAAACACAGGTAGATGACATCTATGAGGAAATCAAGCTTTTACGCTTCTCTACTGGATTAAAGAAACTCAAAAAATTAGAAATCCGTATTAAATCCAATATAAAAGCAAGTAGCAAATTAATCCTTTCAAGAGTAGAGTTTGTTAAGGCAATTTGCCACGACCATATCGATGAAAATGATTTAGCGAAAGAATGCTATATTAAAGCATACTTATTAAATAATGATGATATAAAGAATATCGAAATTGCTTGTTGGGTATATTTCAAACAAAACGATAATACTTTTAAAACTTTATTAAACCAGCTTGAACTAATCGATCCATTTAATCCTTATGCTTGGGCGATTAAAGCAATAAATGCAGATAAAGTAGAGGAATACATACAGCAAACCCCTCTCCTTATACGAGAGGATTTCCGATATAAAAGAAACATATATAACTACCTGATTTATCACAACACTTATAAAATAAAAGAAATAGAGTTTCTCTTCAATAATATCCAATACGATATTCCGAACGAAGTAACATATGATAATTTAAATGATCTAATCTTTCTAGCAAACATATACTTTTCTAGATTTGTCAATACAGTGCACATTGACTTTGTTAGACAAACAGAAGTAACCGATCAATCGAAGCATTTGTATGATATTTTGGAAAAATTGAACGCTGTTAAATTTCAATCAGAATTAGGACCATCGTTTAACCAACTATGCTTAACCTATACTTGGCTTAAGAGTGAAATGTATTTTAATCAAGTCAGTGTCAATGAACTAATTAAAACTTATAAAGAAGTTGAGAAGCCAGACAAAATGTTTGCTCTTTTTATTGCGAACTCTTTGCAAAAGAGAGGAGATGTAGACGCTGCGCTGAAATTAATAGAGGAATATGACGAAGATGAAATATTATTGTCGCTAAAACTATTTTGTCAACCTAATTTTGAAACAGCTAAAAGAGTGGCAGAAAAATATTTAAGCTCAATACAGGGCATCGACAAAAACAATGTCGCTAATATTTGTGCTTTTTTAGAATCTATAGTAAAACAAAAGATCTACTCTAAAGAAGAATTACTATCCGTAATACATTCAAAAGAATGCAGCACCGAACATTTCAGGGAATTATTGTTATTATTGACGGAAACTTATTCAAACGAAGAAAAAGTAAAACTTGAAAATATACTAACCCTTAAGGAATATTTGGCTGATTATGATTATTTAAATATCTTCATCGCTATATTGCTGTATAATAACAATTATTATCAAGAATCCGTAGAATTTGTATTACCTCAAATCAATGATATTGAAAAACCAGATCTGGGTGCATTAAAAATTTTAATATATGCAATCAATGATTTAAGAACTGAACATCAAGAAAAGTTACCAAGGTTATTACGTTTATGGAGAGAAAATTTTGAGCCCAATCCACAATTTCTCTCTATGGAAATAATGTTATACACACATTTAAAAAAATGGGACAAAATTAAAGAAATAAATAAATTTGCCCTGAATACTCTACCAAATAACGAGTATTTTTTCACATCATATATAGACAGCCTTTCCCAAACCAAGGATTATGTCAACTTGGCCAATATAGTTGATGATATTGTGAATTTCAATTTCGAATATCTTGAAAATGCGATTTTCGTTAGTGACTTATTAATTCGAAATAAACATTTTAATGAGGGTTTTGATTTATTATATCGATATGCTAATGAAAAAACAAACATAAAAGCAAGATGGCATTTCTTTCAAATATCTACGATATACCATGACAATCCTATTTTTCACGAGTATCAGACTGTCCACCCTGAGTGCTTTGTAAAGTTCCGAGTAAATGGTACATCGCAAACTAAATTCATTTCTAACGTGGAGGCTACTGATGATTTGACACAATCACTTATTAATAAAAAGAAGGGCGATTCATTCACAATTATCAAAAAATTATCAGGAAAGATTGTAAGTATCAATATTGAGCGTATCATAAATAAATACGTCAATCTTCTGCTTGAAATCCAAGAAGAGTTCAAAAATCCTGCTTCGGATTATCCTGTAGAGGTGATAAATTTCAAAGCAGGAGACATTGACTCTTTCAAACATGAGTTAATCACCACCTTTGGTATTAAAAACGACCTTAACAAAATAAAATTAAAAAAAAACTTAGAGGAGTATTTCCAATACCAATCACCTTTTTTTGGAATTGTTGCTGCAAACTTTGACGAAGATCAAATAGCAACCTACTATACATTGATATCGAAAGACTCGAATGGCTTTATGGTCAACCCTCAAAAGTTAGATATCAGAAAATTAGATATTGAGAACACCTCGTTAGTTTTAGACTTCACATCTGGATTATTATTATTCGAATTAACGAAATCTAGTAATATCGAATTTAAGCAAAAATTTATCGTCGGACAATCCTTAATTGATCATATTGAATCATTAATTTACAAGACCAAAACAAATACGTCGAATTTATCAGTAGATATAAGAGGAGACGGTATCATACCGTTTTATAAACCAGAAAACTTCACTATCAACAGAATCAAATTCCTAACTGAAGTACACAATTGGTTCACGAGCACATGTAAAGTTGAAATCCCTCTAGAAAAAGTAAACTATTCACTAGAACTTCACAAGCAAAACCAATATGAGAAGGGCATGAACCTACTGATAGAGACCTCTCTTTTGGCCAACAGACCAAATCATATCCTGTTAAGTGATGATTTGGTATATACTCAACATCTTAATATGTCAAATAGGCAAATTTCAACAGACCATTTTTTAGTAACTTTCTATACTGAAAAAAGAAAAGAGATATTTAGTCATTTGATTCAGAATAGATATATAGGTATAAATTTTTATTCAAGTGATTTATACAATTGCTACATAGAAAAAAATCATTTAGAAAAAACTCATGTATATGAATTTTGTATAAGGAACCTAGAAGTATTCTACATGCTTAATGCAAAGGGATGTAACTCAATTATTCTTGATTTTCTTAAAAAGATGGCAACAAACCCAATTTATAATGAACAAATACTTGAAATCGAGGCGCGAAACATCTTTACACGTTGCTTGAGTTTAAATATATCTAAAGAAATATTAACAGATTTGGCTTTAAAGACTACTCGCCTGTTCAAGTTGTTACCTACTTATTTCGACGCTTTGCGTAGAGCTATTGACGATAGTATAGAGATTGTTGATAATAACTAAAAAAATGCCAATGAAAGAACAGGGAGAATCTATATATCAGATTTGGGGATAGGCTCAAATTAGAAAGAGGTTTTTAAGATTTTAATCCAATGACACAGTTGGTGTTACACTCCCTAAATGCTATCGAAATTCGGGATTTCCTTGATTGTTATTTCAATCAAAAAATGACTTTTTTGTCTGAAATAACAGACACACAATAAGTAACTTGTGGGATTTACACACATCGTTTCACTTATTTAACTGACAGTCAATCCAATAATTTTGATCCCTAATTCGCTCTCTGCTTGGGTCATACATATCATCGACTTCCTCCCATAATGGAGTTTTATTTGATAAAGCATTAATCACTTGAATTGGGGTACGACCCATTAGAGAACTATGGGATCTAAGCCAATTATAATAAAATTGCCATTGTGATAGTAGGTTTGGTAGGTCGGGACCTTTGATATCAACTGTGGAATAAAATTCATCAAGATCGGTTCGCTGTGTTCTTTCTACCTTTCCATTGAGATGTGGAGAGCCTGGTTTAATAGGCCGAAATTTAATACCCCATTCCATTAATCTATCTTGAACGGAATAAGCAAAAAACTCTTTTCCTCTATCAGTTTGAATGCGCTGTATCCCAAATGGCATCTGTTCCAGCACTGTATCAAGAAATTTCAGAGTGTTGGTAGCGGTACGCCTTGGAAATAATTGAAGTACTTTAAATCTGCTACAATCATCTATCGCTGTATATTGATAAATGCCTGGAGCTATTTTACAAACGTCCATTTGTACGCGATCACCCGGTATTGGTCGGTTATAGCGCGTTTGTCTTTTACGGTAGTATCGCTTAAGTTTTAAATACTGTTTATTATTCTTTTTAAGAATCTTATGAACAGTTGCCGTTGAGATTGAGACCCCATATAAACGTTTCATCTCACTAGCAATACTACGATGCCCTAAATTGCGGTTTGTCCTTAACTCCAAAATTCTCTGTTCGTCCTCTTTTGTTATTCTATGGTGGATTTTATGTGGTCTTCTACTAAGTTCACTTAGACCATCAATACCAGATTCTTTAAATCGTTTAACCCATTTTCTCAGTGTCGGCCTAGTTATGCCGCACCTTAGACATACAACCCCTGCATTACTGCATATTCCGCACTATACTA